>CAYRFE010000006.1:0-112547 GCA_964423645.1 uncultured bacterium
ACGATAAATTATTGGATTATGTTAAAACAAGAATAAATAAACAGTTGAGATTTTTCAAAATGAAAAAAGAGGATTGGCAATTTATAAGAACAATATCATATATTGAAAGATTTTTTAAAGAAATAAAAAGAAATTTAAAGAATTGGACGTATTTTAAAAGTTATGAAGATTTAGAAAAAGCTTTTTTTATGTCTTATAAAGCATATGAAAGAATAAATTAGCTATTAGAATTTAGTTCTTCAACTGCTTCATTATAACGTTGTTCCCATTTTTCATGTTTGATATGTTTATTCAATAATATTGATGTAATAGAAAAAACTATTAAAGTTGTGATTATTGCAAAAATAGAATGTTTTTTTAAATTAGGTTTAAAGAAAAGAAAATAAATTTCGATGATTAAAAGAATAGATCCTATTATTATTAGATGAATAACTTGCATTGTGTTACCTCCTGTTAATGAACATTGTAAATCTTTTGAAAATTAAGTCAATAAATATTTTTTATTTTTGCACACTTTTCTCTTGACATACCTGGGCTTGTTCGTTGAAAATACCTTGTTCAAACTAAAGTTTGCGATCAAACACACCTCTATAATACTTAAGTTTGATAGAAATGAGGTAAATTGATACGTATACTCACATGAGAAAAACAGGAGGGATATATGAAGATAGTAATCGGATTATTGTTATTGTGTATGTCGTTGCATGCCTTTGCCGCAGAGCGTCTTGTTGTTCCGAGATCAGAAACAAAACCAACGATTGATGGTAGGTTTTCAGAAGAAGAATGGCGGAATTCTCTATGTATCAGTACTTTTTATCAAACTGCTCCCGGCAATAATATTGAACCGTCAGAGATGACCGTGGTGAGAATGTTCCACGATGAAGAAAATATGTATATCGCGGCACAGTGTCATATGAGTGATATGAATCGTATGCGTGCGTTTCATTCCAATCGTGATAATATCGGTGATTCCGACAGGATCAATTTCTTCTTCGATACGTTCAATACCAAACAAAAAGCATATTGTTTCAGTGCAAATCCTTTCGGGGAACAATTTGACGGTATTTATAATGGCGGTGGGGTTGATACGTCTGTTGACATGTTTTACATCACGAAGGGAACGCCGACAGAATACGGATATTATGTCGAGTTCGCGATACCGTTTCGCAGTATAAAATATCTGAGTGGTGATAATGCGGTGTGGCGTGCCTATTTTACCCGCAATATCGTTGATAAAGGCGAAGAAATTGCGATGTTTCCCATAGACAGGGGAGTATCGAACTTTTTTGAAAATTATTACGAAATTCAATTCAACGATCTTCCCTCTCAAATGAGTTTAAAGATTATGCCTTCATTTATTGCAAATAACACTGTCATGAAAGATAATGTACAGCGATTTGAAGAACATGATGATAATTATGAGCCTGAATTAAATGTTTTTTTTGAGCCTAATTCAAATATTACTACAGTGCTCACCGTCAATCCTGATTTTAGTATTATCGAAGCAGATGCAGAGAATATTACGGTCAATAATCGTCATGAGGCATATTACGAAGAAAAAAGACCTTTCTTCATCGAACAAACAAATGCATTTAATGCCCCGTTGCAGATTTTTTATACTCGACAAATTGTAAACCCTTTGTATGGAGCTAAGATTTCAGGAAAAACCGGTAACATATCATTTTTCGGATTATCTGCTCTCGATGAAAGTTTTGAATCTGAAATGGACGATACATTATACGCATTTTCAAGTGTTGCGGCACAATTAGCAGATAATAGAATGCGTATACGCGGAGCAGTCGCAATGCGAAAATATGAGTCACTCTATAATACGGTGATTAGTGTGGATCAAGATTTTCGCCCGACGAGCGGCATTATACTGACAGCCCAATTTGCAGGTTCATATAATGATGTTGCTTCTTCTGATACTCAAAAAGGTACAGCATATGCGTTGTTCTCATCGTATGATGATGATATTTGGCATTTTGATGTGTACACAGAGGGGTTGTCGCATGATTTTGTTGCGGATCTTGGGTTTATCCATGAGACAGATTATCGAATGTACAGCAATACGAATCGCTGGTCGTATCGCGCACAAGACGATAAGGGTTTTCTTAATTCTGTCGACTTTGACGTGTCTCAAAATGTGAAATACGATTATCACCACGATGATATGCTTGATTGGCAGTTTTATCAACGTTTGAATATGGGGTTTGCCCGAAATATTCGTACCATATTCTTCGTGAGTAATGAAAGTATCAATTATATGGATACCGACAATCGCGTTCATCGTTATTCCTTCAATATCAACAGTAATACGTTGAATTATTTGGGTGTCAATTTCGGGGGAGATTTTGGTGATAATATAAGCTATGTTATCGGCGAACCAATGGTCAAACCCTTTGAGCGCTATAACGGAAGTGTAACTATCCGGCCAAATAAAAATATAAATATTCAACTACGTGCACAATACGAAAGTCTGGATAAAATTTATACTGCGAATGCATATGAAGTTCGAACAAAACTTCAATTTCATAAAAATTTCTGGATACGCGGTATTTTACAAATTTCCGATCTTAGTATTACACCATATGAATTTACAAGGACACGTGTCAATTTTTATCCGTTATTCGTCTACAATCCGTCAGCAAATATTTCACTGTATGTCGGAGGTACGCGAAGTACGCAAGAGCAGGATATCGAGGAAATTCCTCTTTCCGACACTGATGAAACAACATATTTTGTGAAAATGACCTATACGATACCGATTTTGTAGTAATGGTTTCCTCAAGCCGACGGGAGCACAATTTCACCTTCACTGCTGCTCCGTGCTCCCGTTTTTAAAGTAGAGACACTGAAAAATATCATGTGTGAATTTTCAAAAGTTCACATTCACCGAAGCTTGCGTCACCTTAATCATAATTGTTTTGATATGAGAAGTGGCGTAGTGTATACAGCGAGCTTGCACTGACATGAAATTTACGAAGCAGATAAGTCCCTCGGGAGAAGTTATATACCTCTCAGCAGTGCTTGAGACAATTTTAAAAAAAGTGGTTTGGCGAAGTATTTTATTATAAAACCAATATTTTTTACAAATCTGTCTTGAAGTTTTTGATCACGATGTCTATACTTAGTTCGAAAAAATATTTTCGAAAGGGATGATTTAATGAGAAAAATTCATTTTTGTATGGTTCTTGTGCTGTGTATGGTCGGTTGTGCCACAACGAAGGTTAATATGATTGTTCGTCGTCCCGCAGAGGTATCGATGAAACACCATAAAAAAATAGCCCTCGGCGATATCACCGGAAGGGTGAGACCGCATGCGATTAAACTGCAGCATAGTTTACGAACGATGTTGGTGTCCAACTCATATTTTGACTCAATTGTCGATCGAGATCACCTTCAGCGTCTTTTAAAAGAGCATGAGCTTACACTACACGGTATTGTTGAAGAAAACGCTATTGAAATCGGGAAATTAACGGGGGCATCAGCGTTTGTGTTTTGTAGAATTATTACCGACGACGTAAAAGATGAGATCGAAAAAGGTAAAGTCTATACAGATGATAAGGGTAAAGAGCATCAAAAAATCGTTCGTAATGTTACATATTCTGTATCTGTGTCGGTATATATCATTGATGTAACTACCTCATCGGTGTTGCTAAGCCGAATACTTACGGCAGAACGTAGTGAGAGCACGAATGCTGATATGAAAGAACCGCCGAGAGTGGATTATGAGGTATTGTTTGACAATTGCGTAAATGATGTCTTGTCTCAATTATCCCGTATAATAGCACCGTATAATGTTACTATTGCAGTGAAATTAGAAAAAGATGCATTGCTCCCCGACGTTGAACGAGTATTGGCATATTTTCGCATGCATGAATTTGATAAAGGCTTGACGCTTCTCAAAACTATGGCAGAAGCAGAGTATCAAAAACCAAAAATAAAAGCAAAAGCATTATATAATTACGGCATGGTTCTATTATATTCAGGTTTTTATCAACAGGCGCATTCCGTGTTAATGGATGCGTTTGAACTCGTGCCAACATCAAAAAAATACCAAAAGGCTGTGTTTGAAGTAAAAGAGGAACAAAATAAATATCTTAAATTGAAAGAACAAGAGTAACAAGAGACCTTTGCAAAACTACCATAATTTTAATTTGTGCTCTCCCCAAACCCCTCTCGTAAAACTCGAGAGGGGCTTAACTTGTTATATAGTGGGGACTTCGTCCCCACACCCCTGTTTTCAAACTACAAATAAACGAAAGAATTTGACTTTTGCAAAGGTCTCAACAATTGAAAAATGAAGTATTCGGTATAATGGGCAGAAGTACGTTCTGCCCGACTCTCGAATTTCACGGGAGGGGTTTGGAGTGGGCACAAAAAAAATGGTAATTTTACAAAGGTTTTAGTTATGTTAAATTAGCAGAAACGCTATGCGGTAGGTTTTGGATCATTCGTTCGATTAAAGGAAAAGAGAATGGATTTCCTCAAATTTATCAATACAATAATCCGGTTTTTCCGCCATCAATTTCTCGCGCGAATGAGATCCTGTGGTAATTGCAATGCTTTTTGCGTTCAGGTGCCGTGCAGTCTGAATATCCAAAATTGTATCGCCAAGCACATACAGCGACGAGAAGTCCTTTTCGGACGCTTTCTTTACTTTTCGAAGCGAGGTGTCGGCAATGTCAAAACGACGTAACCCGTCTTCGCCGAATCCGCCTGCGATAAAACAATCCCATATACCGATTTTTTTCAGTTTGAATTCTGCTCCTATCGCCAATTCACCTGAGATCAACGCGAGCGTATACCCTTTCTGATGCAATGCGCGCACGAACGGAACGGCATCGGCGTTGGCTCGCCAAACATCCGTGTCGTAAAAATGCTCAAGTTGCGTGCGATAGCGCGTAAGAAATGTGTCCCATAACAGATCATCAAACTTTTTCCCGTGGCGCTGGAGCACCTCAATAAAAACATCCTTGTCGGAACGAGCCGAAGTATCGACGCCCGACATGGCATTTGTTGTGCCCAGCACGGTGTTCATAGCATTGGAGTAGGGAATATCCGTACGTTCATCTCGAGTGATAAGCGTGCCGTTGATGTCGAAAAGAAGCAGAGTATTCTCAATCATACTACTCATTGCTGTGCGCTTCACGGTATGCGTCAAATAGTTTTTTGAGGGTACATAACATGCCTAATGCAAGCGAAAGAGTGCCGTATGCGACGTTATGCAGTTGTTCAATAACATGCGGTTTGAGCGCAGGATTCACATGTTGCGCGGAAAAAAGAAATATACTGTTTCCCACAGTAATAACGATGACCGCCAATAGAAAAAGAACGCTTATTTTGAAATTACTTTTTGTAGTATTTTTACTTTTCTCTAGTAATCTGGCAGATGTATATAAACTGTCGAGTCCGAGAAAAATTCCCATGAGAAAAATCGAAAAGCCTACTGTTGAGACAAATTTTGCGGTCGGAGTAATAATTTCAATAAGTATTCCAAATAATGCCCACATAAAAAATATCCATTTGGTATGGCTGGCATAGCGGAAAAAACGTTCGTTAATCATTGACGTTGCTCCCTTCGATCTCAGTGGTTTTTTTCGTTTTGAAATAAAACACTACTGCTAAGATAAGATATGCAATTCCTATTCCCATAAACGCATAGTGTACACGGTGCGAGCCCTTTGTAAACGAGTCATATGCTGAAGTAAATGAAATAAAAGCATTCAAGATATGGGTAATATATGAAAATGAATGTTTGAAGCGGTTCCACCGTATGAATATGAAGATACCGGCAATGATATACAATCCTAAACAAAGTAATACAACAGGGTCGGATTCTTTATAATCCAGCAGTATGACCGCAGAATAAGTAATACTGTTGAATATTAAAAGACGTTTAGAAATGTTTTCACGAAATTGTTGTTTTTCACGAGGTGTTTTTTGATGTTTTGGTGCAGCGATGGGAGAATCGGTGGTATAAGGAGTGCCGGGATTTTTAATATCAAATCGCTCGCTCATGCGTTTGATTATTCGTAGCGAGAGCAACACACCTACCCACAATGCGGCGTAAAAATACGCGTTATCTCGGAATCCTTCATAGACTCCGTCGGGTAATTGTACGGCAAACAAAAATGTGTCGTGAAGAAAGTGGAAGATTATTCCGGGAAGTAATGATCCGGTCTTTACGGCACTATAGGTGAAGGCAATGGCGATAATGCCCACTGATACGGCATCCACAAAAGACAGCAGTTCAAGACCTTTTATGTGTACAAGAGCAAAGATGGCGATCTGAATCCAGAACGCTTTTGGCAACGATTGTGTCATGCGCATAAGCACGATCATAATAACACCGCGAAACAGAATTTCTTCCCAAATCCCCGGCGTAAGGCTGAATACCGCGTGTGAAAGGCTTATCGTTGTGATATCAAAGCTATATTTTCCCGTAAGCACTGAACCTGCCAGCATACCGCCGAGTGTACATACTGCGCAAAGAACGCCGAGTGCGGCATATGCGTACCATCGTTTTGGGAATACGCCCAAGCGAAGAAAGAATTCGCGAATACTCACTTTACCGAAAGGGATTTTAATAACGTGAGGGAAAAGCAGTGTTATGGCAAGAGAAGTTATGATAAATGCAATGAGGGATGAATGAAGTTTGCTCATTTCCACATGTGCCGCTTTCTTCAGAATGAAAATGACGAGAAAGCCTATACCCGAAAAGAAAAGTGATAATCCGACAGCACGAATATTTTCTCTATTGCTCTGAGACGGCATACGAACCCCTTTCAGCTAATAAACCGATAAACCAATAAGCACATTATTTTTCGTTAACAGTAAGATTCATCACTAGATTACAGCGATTACTGGTTTTGTCAAGAGCAATGTTTTGCAAAAACGTAATTCATACAGGTATTAATGTGTTTCAAAACGTGTTTGTGCTCTTTTTTGAGATAATAACGAAATATACACTATTTACCATCCTTTGTGTGTCATTTCAGCGCAAGCAGTAATTCATTAGTATGTAGTGATTTTTCCCGGATTGTCCGGTCATACCGGAGAATGACAATTTGTAACCAAAGGGCGACCGCACTTCGATTGAGGTCACAATGAGTAATTGTACTACGCTCAGCATACACTCCGTCTTAGTATGCGGCGGGCAATCAAATATAATACAAGAGCTTTGCAAAATTCAAAATTTTCAAAGTATCTTTTTTTCAAAAAAGAGGTGTGGGGACGTAGTCCCCATTATATTAGAAATTAAGCCCCTCCCGATTTTTACGGGAGGGGTTTGGGGTGGGTACAAATTCAAAAATGGTTGTTTTGCAAAGGTCTTATAGTATGATCTCTAGGGATATCCCGTAGCTTGCTGCAGGGCATTTCATTTTTTTTCACTCATTTTCAAAATGATCGTCGGATCATAATAAATGTTCGATTTTTACTTCAAGTGTGAATTGTTTTCCTTTCCGTTCCAGCAGTAAAGAACGTATGTCACCCGGTTTTCCCCGCAGCGCATCGCCGACCTGCCCCATCGTTTTCCCTTTCGTTTCAAAGGTTCCTATTTTAACGAGCAGATCGCCTTGTTCTATACCGCTAATAACGGCTTTTCCGTCTTTTTTCACTACACCGATCACCTCATACGTACCTTCCGGAAGCTGTCGCAATGACACACCGACCGTATCAAGTTCTGTCGTATCGAACGGTGCGCCTTTTTCAAAATAAACAAGATTTTTTATATAATCGATCTCAATACGAAATGCTTTCAATACATTCGTGCCGAGGAATCCGTCTACAGGTTTTTGTGTTTTTCTGGAATACCACTCGCCTAACGATATGCCGTCTTTCTGAGGGTACTTCGCAATGCCGGTAATACCCGCGCCGTCTATCTTCACACCACCCCATTCAAGCGATGGAATGCGGATAACAGGGATTTTATCCTCTTCGGGACGCCACCATCCCCACATATTTGCATACGACAACGTGCCGGTGACATTCTGCCAATCCGCGTGTTTCTTAATAAGTTCTGCCACACGTTCTTCCGACATAAAGCTGTATGATGAACCTGCATCAAGCGCAAAACTGAATGCCTCGCCGTCGATCACGGCATCGATCTGAATGATACCGGTCTCCGGCTTTACGCTCATTGATACCGGCGTTCCCCGAGGGGTGACAGAACCCGGTTTTGCTATGGTAAATTTCTTATCGGGATAATCACAAACGATATGATATTTCTGCAATATCGTTGACGGCAGGTTGATATCAAAGTTGAACGTGCTGAACATCCAGAAAGGACCATACATCACTACTGCCGGCACACCCGTTGTGTCGATCACAAAATTGCCGATCTTAAACTGCTTGGGAGCTTCAACGGGGATATTTTTCGGCCCTTGGGGATCGCTCTCGTTTGCGGTCAGATCGTAACCGAGGTCATGCGCAAGTGGTGCGCTGATAAAGAACGTCGGATTGCCGGAATCCACCCAGATGCGAACCGTACGCCATGAACCGTCCTTCTTTTGTATCTTGCCTTCAACGATCATGCGGTTGTGGTCAAATGTCATCGGAACTGTAGACTGCGATTTTTTATTACACGCTATAATCGTAACAAGCGCAACAAAGCCCATAATAAACAAATGAATCATGTTTTTCATCGAGTCCTCCCTTTATTTTTCAATAGATAATTCCACAATATCACCGGTTGCTACAGAATATAACCCGGCGGGTTCACCGGTAATCCTCCCGATTTTTACACACGGGGTTGAATACTAATATTTTTTTCATCACAATTCTTTCTCACAGGTTTTATTGTGTTCCGTGAAAAATCAGATCCAGGTTATTAACACTGAAATATATTACGCCACCGATATTCTGCGTATTTCCTGCTACGGGAAGGAGAGTTATAAATGATTGTGCGAATTTCGAATCGATGAATTCACTCGGAAACAGACAATTTCCCCCAATCAGTAGACCTCCTTTTATTGGCATCAGTACCTCCGGAATCTTTGAATCCTTATTTTTTATCCCCATTTAATTCATCATAAATCATCGTAACAGCTCTGCCAAGACCGGAAAACCATTGTAAAGAACTATACGAAGTCATGGCAACAACTTTTTTTGTCTCGTCAAGTGTTTTTCCTTGATCAAATGCTGTTTTGACTTCGACCATAAGGTCAGTTAACAAATGGAGTTGCTTCTCAATGATTTCTTTCCCGCCTACCGGTCCGTGTCCGGGCACAACAATCGTGCAATCAGTAGTTGTATTCATTTCCTTAAGAGACGTTATCCAACCCGTGACATCTGTATCGCTGTCAATATATGGGAATGCTTCATTAAATACCACATCACCGGTACAGAGTACTTTTTGACGCGGGAAATATACAATGCTATCCGTGAAAGTATGAGCACGTCCGAGATGTTTAATTTCTATGATCTCGCCGTCAATAATTAACGATATTGATTTCGAATACTCTATAGTCGGTTTGATAAATTTGATATTGTTGTAATCTTCAACATAAGCCAGATCCTCGGCATATTCTTTTTCTGCCTTTTCCAGATCCGGACTGTTTTGTTTTTTCAATTCTTTCAAGGCAGCCTTTTTTTTTGCCATATAATCGGGAAATGTTTTTTCGACAGTAGTTTTCCATCTTGGAATAACAATAGTATCAAAGGCATGTTTAATCTGTTCATGACCGATGATGATCGTGTTTGCCGGTAAAGACGACAAGCCTGATGTGTGATCATCATGAAAATGAGTAAGAATGACATGGGTAATAGGCTTTTTTGTGACAGTTTTTATACTATTTATCATATGGGTTCCTATTGACGGTAAATTTCCGAAATCAACAACAATCACAGAATTGTCGGTCACTAAAACCGTGCTATTTGAATCAGCACCTTTTATTACATACATCTTTTCAGCGATCTTCTCAATGGTAAGCGGATTGATATACTTTGGAAATACTGCGAACCACACTAAGGATACGATAAGATCAAATACTAATATTTTTTTCATCACAATTCCTCCTCACAGGTTTTATGGGGTCAGTATATCATCGACCAATCTGATAATCAAACAAACTAAAGTATGATATCGCTTCTAAAGAAAGAAAAGATTTCGATAAGAAACCAAAGATCATGAAATTGTCTGATGATAAAAAAGTGGGGAAGATGGAAAAAAACGAACGGACCTATTCTACTCGAAACGAGTATGTCATTCGTATGAGTACAATCATGATAACGTCGCGAAATAGAATTTCTTCCCATACCCCGGGTGTAAGACCAACTATCGCGTGAGCGAAGTTGATCGTTGCGATATGAATGCTACATTTGAAACTGCAAGCACACTCCGAGGGTACATACTGCGCAAAGAATGCCGAATATGCGAACCCTAGGTTCGGGAATACACCCACGCGAAGAAAGAATTCGCGAATACTCACTTTACTGAAAGGGATTTTAATCTCTATGGGGCATATTTCCCGAAAATTGGGTCAGTTTTGCTATAATAGATGTGACATTTGAAGGAGTATGGGGATGAAGTCACCATTATATAACAAATTAACCCTCTCCCGATTTTCACGGGAGCGTTTTGGGGTGGGCACACATTCAAAAAACGATAGTTTTGCAAAGGTCTTATAGTAGGATTTCTAGGGATACCCCATAGCTTGCTGCAGGTCAGTTCATTGCAGTAAATATGGTTTTTCCGGATTTGGAAGGGCAGGGTAGATCCCTGCCCGATATCTTTTTTACAGGGCGGGTTTTTTGATAACCAACATCCACTGCTCACTTTCCATGTTTTTCATTATTTCGTTGCTCGTGAAGGCACAAAGTGTTTTATCAGGTTGAAAGAACATAATATTAATTATCAAGTTACCGTCAACCTCACCAAGAAGAGTGATAAAACCTTTCACGGTAGGCAATTTTTTGCTGACAAGTGTTTTGATATGGGTCCCTTTCATTTTATCGATTACCGCAATGCGAAAATCAATTTCCGATTTTTGAGTCTTTTGCAATTTTTCGAAATCTATGACTTCGGGAACATATAAGTATTTGGAGTCAATGTATGCTCCGATATTCATGATGCTTCCGGAAATTTTTACGATTTCTTGTTGCATCACCAGATCGGCGGAATATCTGCTTACTGAAAATCCGTTATCTGTTTGGGTGAGAAATAATGATTTTGAGTTTGTATCGTATTGAGGAATAACAATTCGCGGCTTTCCCTTAAATAGCTCTTCGAGTGACGCGATTTTATTTTCATATTCAACAGTTTTGATGATTTTCAAATCAGCGGCATTCGAAATGTCCATTGTAGCGACACGATATTTCAGCGGATCGTTAAAATAGAGTGTTTTTTCATGGATATCGGTAAAAAACGGGAGTGATGATTTTTCATCGAATTGAATGTCATCGATATGTTTACCGTTTAGATCAAACATACTCAGCAGTAAACGATCAAACTCATAGATGTAGATAATATCATTGCGAATATAGCATTGGAATGGATCGAGCAGTTCTCCCGGTCCTTTGCCTTTTTTGAGAAGTATTTCATGCTTCTTTTCACCATACGCATTTGTAAATATGATATTAAATGCATCATTTCGTGATGAAATAATAAAAACTTCATTTTTGTATACACCCATGTTCAGCATCGGGTTCTGATTCGTAAGTTTATCGGGAATCCACGCGGTGATAATCTCTGCTTCTTCTTTTCCTTTTTTCGGGTTGTCCAGATTTGTAATTGTGTCAACTTTTCCGCATCCCCAAAGAGTGATCATTACAACACTCAAAATCATAATTCCGAGGTATCTCATGTAAGCCACCAACCTTTCGTTATTGTTATAAGACGCACGAGCGATTCAAAATGTTTCAAAAGTATGAAAAAGAATTTTCGAAAGTAAAAAATACTGATATCGATCTCTGACGGAGAAAGGAAATAGGAAGCATATTTGTGTGATAAAATCAGTCAATATAGAAAAATATGTATCTAAAATTCGAAATAGGTTGAAAGCAACGGGTATATCGTCTATACTGAGCACATGCAAAAAACAGTGCAAATTATAGTGATGTTTTTGATAAGTGTGCTGGTTTCAGGCAGTATTTCCTGCTCAAAAAAGACCGCACATGAGAATAATAATCTTGTTCCGGGGAAAATATTCAAAAAAGGCATGACAATGACCGTGACGACACAAGGTCGAAAAGAATATGTGGTTGATGCCGACACACTTGTTATAAACGAAACTGACGATACGTTTGTCAATGGGGATGTTGTACGCGTTGCTTTTTATAATATTAATAATGCGATTGAGAACACGATAGCATCCGATAAAGGCAGATTTGATATTCGAACTAAAGATGTAGTTTTAACGGGGAATGTTGTGCTGAAAAATGTAAAAGAGAACATTATTGTGTATACGGAAGAATTGATCTATATGGCACAGAAACAACGTATCTATAGTTTAAAGCCCGTTAAAATCGAACGAGACGGAAGCACAATGTTCGGTGACAGCATGGAGACCGATCTCACTCTTAATGAAATTCAAATAAAAAATATCCGCGGGTCAAAGTAATGAAGTATGTGAGCAGTTTTCTTCTTCTTATGGTTGTACTGTTGGTCTTACCGATTGACGCTGTCGACTTTTCCGGCAAGTGGGAGATCGTGCAGGCGAAAGAAAGCCGAGCAAAACTTATAAAAACAGGTTCGATCATCACTCTTTCAGGTGATGTTATCATTCGACATGATGCAGATGAATATCGTGCGGATACGGTGATTATTTATGAAAAAGAGGAAATTGTTGTTTTGCATGGATCGGTAAAAGTTTTAAGACGTGATGCGTCGGTAACGGCTGATAATTGTGAATATAGAAGTGCACAAGATGCGGCAATATTTACCGGAAATGTGATCATCACACAAAAAAATGCCACGATTACAGGCACTCGCGCACTTATTCGTACGGAGACCGCGGATATTGAGGTGACAGGCGATGTCTATTTTTCTCAAGAGAATTATTCCGGTATTGCAGATTATTTCTATTATAACGATACTTTACAGACCATCTTTTTGGATGGTATTCCGTATATTATTTTTGACGATAACTATGCCGGCGGTGATAACATGATGATTTTTTTAGATAATAATGGTGATATAGATCGTGCCGAGATCAATCTGCATGCCGATCTTTTTTTTCGCAGAGAAAATCAGGATGTACAGCTCTACAGCGAATATATGACCATTTATTTCTCAAATAAAAATGAACCGCTTTATGCGGACCTTTTGCGGGATGTTCGGGTAATCATGTATGAAAAAGAATATATTCAAACGATGAACGGTCATACGATGCGTGCAGATTTTGAGGGTAAAACGGTAAAAACCGTTTTCGTAAAAGGGAATGTTTCGGGAAGTCGAAAAAAAAGGGAACCATCTGATGAAAAAAACAAACCTTCTAAAAGCTGAAAACCTTAAGAAAATTTACAATAAACGCCCTGTCGTGTCGGACGTGTCGGTCGAGATACATTCCGGAGAGGTCGTGGGATTTCTTGGTCCCAACGGAGCGGGGAAAACCACATCATTTTATATGATTGTCGGTATTATCAAACCTGACGGCGGTCATGTTTTTATCGATAATGAAGACATTACTCATGAAGCGATGTATATGAGATGCCGCAAAGGCTTGAGTTATCTGCCGCAGGAAGCATCTATATTTCGCGACCTTACCGTTGAAGAAAATCTGATAGCAGTTCTTGAGACAGTGTATAACGACAAAAAAATCATTCATAGTGAATGCGACCGTTTGCTGGATTTATTCAAAGTGCAGCAGATTCGAAAAAATAAAGGCTATATGCTTTCCGGAGGGGAACGTCGTCGTGTTGAGATCGCTCGTGCGTTGATTACCGATCCCGCATTTTTGTTGTTAGATGAACCATTTGCAGGAATAGATCCCATAGCGGTCGGTGATATTCAGGATTTGATTCATCAATTACGCGACATGGGCTTCGGTATACTTATAACCGATCATAATGTTCGTGAGACACTGATGATCACTGACCGATCATATATTATGAGTGAGGGAAGGATACTCGTCAGCGGAACTCCGAATGAATTGATTCATAATGATATCGCGAAAAAAGTATATCTTGGGGAGAAGTTTCATTTGTAATCATGAGAAATGAATTATCACTCAAACAGTCATTGCAACAAAAGTTGACATTGAAGCAAAAGCTCGGGTTAGAGCTTTTGGTGAAGAATGAGTTGCAGATCGAAGAGTATTTACGTCAGGAAATGAATATTAATCCTCTTCTTGAGCCAAATAATGAGACTGCGGAAAGTTTACCTGAAGAGCATGAAGAGTTTTCGGGTTTTGATGAGAACTGGAGTAATCATTATCAAAGCCATGCAACCATTCAAAAAGATCATGACACGCATGATTTTCTTATTCAACAATATACGGGTGAACGTCATTGGCGAAAAATATTTTTAGAAGAGATATCACTGTCTCATTTTAATGAAAAGAAAGCCGCTATCCTGGTTGACATTCTTGAGCATGTGAACGAAGAAGGCTTTTTGGAGGATGCCCAGGAAATACTGGCAACGCATGAACTCTCAAGTGAAGAGTTTGAATCTATCCGGCAAGAATTTTGCGTGATTGCTCCGCCGGGAGTCGGTGCATTTGATGAGATCGAGTCATACAAAATTCAGTTGCGTGCGAAAGGCGTAGAAGAAGACGATATTTTAAATCTTCTGGACATTTACCGTAAACCTTTATTGGAAGGAAATTGGGAATTGTTATTTCAAAAAGAGCAATTTGACACGCATCGCGAGACTCAATTACGTCATCTTTTCAGTACGTTATCAAAACATCCCGGTTATGCTCAAGAAGATGCAGTGCAGTATATAAGCCCCGATATAATTGTTCGACGGGCCGGTGATGGTACATTCACGATCGAACTGAATGATAAATATGATGCATTATTTACACTTAACACCTATTACATGCAATTAATTGAGGGGAAAACAATTACGAAAAATGACAGGACATTTCTTATGACCTACTTTAATCGTTATAAAACTATGCGTGAAGCACTTGAAAAGCGCCGAATGACGATCACACGCATGGCGGAATATCTTATTGATTTTCAACATGATTTTTTTGAGTTTGGGCCAAAGTGGATAAAGCCGCTGACTCGGGGTAAAGTGGCAGAAGAATTGGGTTTCAATGCATCAACCATTGTACGTGCGGTGCAAAATAAATATATTCAGACTGAGTACGGCATTTTCCCGTTGGCAGTATTCTTCGCACAATCTATTTCAACAAAAAAGAATGAGTCCGCACATAACGAATCTCAAAAACAGGTGTCTCGATTAAGCGTACTCGACACACTTCAGGATATTGTTGCAAAAGAAGATAAGAACAATCCCCTTACTGATGAAGAAATTATGGATGTATTGGCAAAAGCAGGCTTTATTATAAGCCGCAGAGCCGTCAATAAGTATCGCGGAATTTTAAAAATTCCACCGCGGAAGGAGAGACGTATATGAAAGATGTGGTAATTATCGGCGGAGGTCCGGGAGGGTATGTCGCCGCGATTCGTGGTGCACAACTTGGTTTGGATGTTGCATTGGTAGAAAAGAATGCCATGGGGGGGACATGCCTGAATGTCGGATGTATTCCTACAAAAACATATGTCGCGATGACTGAAGTACTGAAAAACATACATCGCGCCGATATGTTCGGTATAAAAGTTGGTTCCGTTGCATTAGATCTTCCTGCAATGGTTCAAAGAAAAAATGAAGTTGTTGCCAAACTTGTGTCGGGCATAGAATATATATTTAAGAAACGCAATATTACGATATATCGTGGCACGGGAGTTGTTCAAGATGCGCATACCGTTGTGGTAGGAGATGAAACTATTGAGGCGAAGCATATAATACTGGCGACCGGCTCGGAACCTCTTATTCCTTCGATGTTTCACGTAGAGGGTTTTACACTGGACAGCACCGCTATTTTGGATTTATCGACAGTTCCTGAACGTTTGGTAGTGGTAGGCGGCGGCGTTATAGGTGTTGAATTCGCATGTATTTGGGCACATTTGGGAGCGAAAGTAACTGTTGTCGAGATGCAGAAAAACGTACTGCCAATGGTGGATAAACGACTTGCCATGCGCTTAAAAACTACCTTGAAAAAAATGAATATTGATGTTTTAACCGAGAAAAAGGTTGAGAAAGTGGAATTCGGGAAACTTACTTTAAGTGACGGTACGGAACTTCTTGCCGACAAAATGCTCGTTGCAATCGGTCGTAAACCCGTGTTTCACGGTGTGGATTGTGAAAAGCTCGGTATAGAAAAAGAAGGCCAGTGTGTTAAAATTAACGCACATATGCAAACCACCGTGTCGAATATTTATGCAATAGGTGATATTGTACCGAGTGCTCAGCTTGCGCATGTTGCCTCAAAAGAAGGTATTGTCGCTGTAGAGCATATTGCGGGGCATGCGGCGCACATTAATTATGATGCGATCCCGTGGGCCATATTTACCACACCTGAAATTGCAGTGGTCGGAAAATCCCAGGACGCAGTCGAAAATGCAAAGGTTGGCCAATTCCCGTTTGCCGCGAACGGAAAAGCGCTCGGTATGGGTGAGGATGAAGGGTATGTGAAAATTATCGCAGATGCCGACGGTATTGTGGTCGGTATGGAAATTTTCGGACCGCATGCATCTGATATGATACATGAAGGTGCGATCGCTATTGAGCAGAAAATGACTTTGGACGCATTGGCAGATGTAGTGCATGCACACCCGACACTCAGCGAGGCTGTTGTTGAAGCAACTGAAAATGCATTGGGAAAGGCGATTCACAGTGTATAAAAATGCGAAATATCCGCAGTGGTTTTTAAATTTACTTAAAACAAAACGCGGCTCACACAAAGTCGATGATCATATTCATGACCTCCATTTACACACCGTGTGTAATGAAGCGCGATGTCCTAATCGAGGCGAGTGTTTTTCGTCAGGCACTGCAACGTTTTTAATTTTGGGTAATATCTGTACACGCAATTGTCGGTTTTGTGCCATTGATAAAGGGACACCGCCTGAATATGATTTGCATGAACCTGAGCGTATTCTTGAGGCCGTGAAACGCATGAAATTGCGTTATGTTGTGTTGACCTCAGTGACGCGTGATGATCTTCCCGATGGAGGAGCTGAAATTTTTAGGAAAACTATTGCACTTATTCGGCAATATGATTATACTATAAAGATAGAGGTGCTGACCCCGGACTTTATGGGAAAGAAGGATGCAGTGAAGCTCATCATTGACGAAAAACCGGATGTATTCAATCATAATGTAGAGACCGTTCCCCGCTTATATGAAACGGTAAGGCCGATGGCATCATACCGAATGTCGTGTGAGGTTCTTTCATATGCTCACGAATGTGATTCTGATTGTATCATAAAAAGTGGAATTATGGTCGGATTAGGGGAGACTGAAGAGGAAATACACGGTGTCATGCGTGATTTAAAAAAATCGGGCTGTTCAATTGTTACAATAGGGCAGTATATTCAACCGACCGATGCCCATGTGCCTGTGCACTCATATATTGAGCTGGATGTTTATGACCGTTATAAAGAATATGGTCGCACGTTAGGATTAACAGTTGTGGCAGGTCCGCTTGTAAGGAGTTCGTATTTCGCACACGATGCGTATGACCTGATAAAACGAAAGGAGAATGTATGAGCATGAAAATCAGCGTAACCGGAAAAAACATGAAGATCACCGAGGCTTTGAAGGATTACATCAAGGAGAAGCTGGGGAAACTCGAAAATCACTTTGAGGCGGCAATCATGTCCGCTCATGTCACATGTATCGTTGAAAAGGATCGACATATTATCGATATCAATATTCAAACAACTTCAACAACGGTTCATGTTACCGAAGAAAGTGAAGATCTTTACAAATCAGTGGATGCTGCATGTGATGTCGTTATGCGTAAAGTTCGCAAATTGAAGGAAAAAATGGTCTCCAGGCGCAAAGAAAGCAAAGGCACGGGAGAAAGTTTTAGTGTTGAAACAAGTATATTGCATGATATTATCGAAACTGAAGAAGGATACCATATTACCGTCATTGATCGTTTTGTAAAAAAACCGATGTCCGCTGATGAAGCGGCAATTCAGCTGGATATGCTTAATAATGATTTCCTTGTTTTTATTAATGAAGCTAATCAACGTGTAAATGTAATTTTCAAACGGAGGGATGGCAATTTCGGCCTTATAGATCCGAAATTATAAAATATGAGCAGACGTATTGTCCGCGTTCGTGATTTGTTGTCGCTTTTGACGGTCAATCATATGGACGTGGAGTATAAGGGGGAAGACAGTTGGCTTGATAAACCGCTGTCGTACCCCGATATTCATTCGCCGAGTGTTGCACTCGCTAATTTTTGGGAGCATTTTCCGAAGAATGTGATTTTGTTTTTTTCAAAGCAGGAACTTGCATTTATACGTTCAATGGATGATGCAACCCGCACCGTAATTTTTCATCGGTTCATAGAATTCGGTATTGAAGCAGTGTTTCTTGAACGATACCCCGAGAGCGGAGATTTGCTTGAGCGATTTTGTAACGAGAACCACATACCGGTTTTCATTTGTCAGCTTTCCTATCTTGATGTGTTCCGTTCTTTTGTTGATCTTATAGATCTTCTTTTTGCCGAGGAAACCACCTTGCATGGTGTATTGATCGATATTGCCGAGATGGGAGTGCTTATTATCGGAAAAAGCGGTATCGGTAAAAGCGAATGTGCTCTTGAATTGATACGTAGAGGCTATCGACTGGTCGCTGATGATGTTGTCTTCGTAAAAAAGAAAAACAATGAATTGTTCGGTTTTTCATCATCATTTATGCGCCATTATCTAGAGATCCGCGGTGTAGGAATAATTAATATTAAGGAATTTTTCGGATTGAGCGCGGTGAGTGAACACAAACGTATCGATATGGTAGTCAATTTGGTCATGTTCGACAAACAACGCCATGTCGAACGCCTTGGTTTAGACAGAGAGCAATACAGGATTTTAGGTGTTGAGGTACCTATGTATACTATTCCGATCACACCCGGGAAAAACATTTGCACCATTATTGAGGTTGTAGCAAAAAATGAATTTGCCAAGAAATTGGGATATGATGCTCCCATGAAATTGACCAATCAGTTATTAAACCGTATCAAGGAAAAATCACAAACTGATGATAAAAACAAATGATGCATTGAAAGATGCACTTAAAAATCTTCCCGTTGAGAATGAGTGTTGTTTGCAAACGGTACTGACAATTGCTTTTCGTTTGTACGGATCGCTTCATCGACGGGATGGCAAATATTTTCTTGAATTTCGGCATGATGATGCCGGGGTTTTACGCAGGCTCATTGATCTTTACGCCCGTTTTCGCGGCCAAATGATCGACCGAGAGATCACATTTAATTCATCAAAGTATTGGGTGAATTTTACCGTTGAACGCGAGGCCTTATCACAACTGGGAATCCTTTCTGACAAGGGAGAGTGGCTTCCTGAGATTGAATTTACCAAACCGTGTTGCAGACGGCATGCGTTACTTGAAATTGTATTGTTAAAAGGATATTTGATGGCTTTTCAGGAAGGTTATCAACTTGAAATACGCGTGAAAGATGAATTGTACCGTGTTACCCATATACTTCTCCGACATGCGGGAGTTAAAAGTTATGAATATCAATGGCGCTTAATTATCAGGGGAGCGTGTCATTTGCAGGATCTTTTTGAATATCTGAGATGTGTGACAATGAAAGATATTTTATCAGCACATGCTGAATATAATGAAAATAAAAATAAAACAGTTCTTCTCACAAATTATTCCATGGCGAATGTAAGCCGTCAAGTAGAAAGCTTTGAGCATTATAAAGAAGTGATCGATGTGATCGATGCGCAGATAGGTGTGGAAAATTTACCTGATTCGTTGAAAGAAATGATACATGTACGAATGGAGCATCCGACATTATCGTTTGAGGAATTAGGACAAATGTTCTCAAAGCCGATTTCCAAGGGTGGTATATCAAGCAGAATGAAAAAACTTGAACGGATATATGAAAAATTAGGCGGTAAGGCATGAACAGAGGATTGATTATTACACACGGAAAAATGGGTCTCGCATTGAAGGATACGTTGGAATTAATTGTCGGACCGGTGGATTGTATCGATTCATTTTCATTCGGGCAGTGTGACAGTATTGATGAGTTATACGGTTCATTGGTAAAGTACGTCGATAAATATGCAGAGGATCATATTTTTTTATTTTCTGACATTATGGGTGGCAGTTGCGCGAATACGTCATTGCGGATGTTAAATAATCCGCGTGTTCACATTTACGCCGGTATCAACTTACCTATGTTGATAGTATTCTACACACTTCGGAAAAGTAATGCCGAAGATATTTGTGCAACCCTTATAACCCAGTCTCGTGATGCGGTCGTTGATTTACGAGTGGTCGCTGAACAGAGGAAACGAAAATGATAGTATTAGCCCGTGTCGATGATAGACTGGTGCATGGTCAAGTTGCGGTGGGGTGGAAGAACGCACTTGATGCAAACCATTTGGCGGTAATCGATGATCATATCGCATCAGACATGTTTGAACGCAGTTTGCTCGAAATGAGTGCTCCCTATGAATTGGAGTTATCAATCTTCGGTCTCGAAGAGGCGAAAGCGGGACTTTTGCCGTTTGTGCATGACCCGGCGTTACGAAGTATCATCCTTGTAAAAAGCCCCGAGTTGTTCATTACACTTCTTGACGGAGGAATTCCGTTGACTGAAGTTAATATCGGTGGTATGAGATTTGTCAAAGGGAAGACTCAAATTACAAAAGCGGTCTTTCTTAATGAAGAGGAGAAGACTATCGTGAAGGAACTTGCATCTCGAGGAATACTGATCGATTGGAGAATTGTACCCACCGATAAACGAGGAGATTTTTTACCGTTATTATGAATGAATTTATTATTTCAGTTTTGGCATCATCATTCTTGCTTCTCGATACGACCTATATCGGGCAGTTTTTGTTATCGCAACCGGTGGTGATGATACCGTTATTATCGTGTATTACCAGGGATCCGCAGATTGCATTAAAAACCGCGGTTAATCTTGAACTTGTTTTTTTGGGAAGACTTGCTGTCGGGGCATCTATTCCTCCTTCGGCAGGGTTTGCTGCCGCCGTGTTCTGGTCAGGATATGTGCTATTAGGCAATTCATCAGTGACCGCATTAGTATTGTTGTTTTTTTGTGCAATGATCGCCGCTTATTGGGGTAGAGCATTGGAAATACTTATTCGAACAGCCAATGAGCCGCTTTCGCGATGGAGTTTTTACAGTTACGCAAAATCGCTTCAGCGATGGAAGTTCTATCGGGGAGGATTCCTGTCGATCATCGGGACATATTTTCTCTATGTTGTGAATATTGCCGTATTGGGCTTCGGTGCATCGAAGATAACAGGAATGTGTATTACGGTTTGTGGTTCGATCGAAATGTTTTATCGACCGACGATGCAGTTTTTTTGGGATGCATTGCCGGTAATATCGGTGCTATTTTTACTTGACCGATTTATGGAAAAAGGAAGAGCTCGATTTTTTTATTATGGCGCACTCGGCGGAATACTCGGAGGAATTTTAAATTGGATTTTATAGGCATATTTATACGCTTATTTCTTATTCAAGTGAGTTGGAATTATAACTCATTGATGGCATACGGCTTTTTTTTGACCCTTGCCCCTTATTTAGAAAAGATTTATGGAAAAGATCATATGCGTGCGGTTATAGTTCGCTATAACAGCTATTTTAATACGCACCCCTATATGGCCCCGTTCATTGTCGGCGCGACACTGCGGCTTGAAAAAGACAATGCGCACACGAATGGTGGAGGTCTCTTGGTCGATCGAGTGAAGATGGTCATGATGGCTCCGCTTGCGGCATTGGGTGACAGTTTTTTTTGGGCGGCCTTGAAACCTGCTGCGATTATGATTACCGTCATGTGGTTGTATTTGACGGAGTCACCAATGATCGCAATGACCGGTATCGCAGTTCTTTTTATTTTATATAATACCATTCAAATCGGCATTCGATACTTAGGATTCGTGATCGGTTATAAAGAGGGTAAGAATTTTATCGTGACCTTGAAAAAATTTGAGTTGCAAAAAGTGGTAGATATTATCCAGAAATCGGCTATAATATGTATCGGAGTATTTTGGGGGGTTGCGTTGGTTTCCATGATTCGCGGGGCAGCATTATTACCTGCTGCGCAAGGGAGGAAATCGGTGCTTTGGGTGTTTATAATGTCCTTACTTGCCGTGTACGTCGTAAAAAAGATCCCAAACATTGTGATTGTGTCATTGTTTCTTATCTTATTATTAATCGGGAGTGTAGTATGATTGAAAAAAATGTTGAAATCGTCAACAAATTGGGGCTTCATGCTCGTGCCGCTGCGTTATTGGTTCAAAAGGCCTCCTCGTATGATTCCGAGGTGTTTATTGAATTCAACGGACAAGAAGTGAATGCGAAAAGTATTCTTGGAGTGATGATGCTCGCAGTTGCGAAAGGTGATGTTATGACGGTTCGAGTTGATGGAGATGATGAAATAGAAGCGTATGAATCACTTGAAAAGCTTATCAGTGATCGATTCGGAGAGGGCGAATAATTGAAACAATTCCAAGGTATTTCGGCATCATCAGGCATTGCGATCGGCAAAATTTTGCTTTTGAAAGGAACCGGCATTTCGGTTCAAAGAATTGATGTAAACGACGACGAATTGGAACAACAACTTATAACCTTTGAAAAAGCAATCGAGAAGACGCGCCAAGAATTGGCAGTTCTGAAAAATAAAGTAAAAAATACTATAGGGGTTGAAGAATCTGCGATTTTCGATGCGCATATGTTATTACTCAATGATCCCAATCTTATTGACAAATCAATAAAAAAGGCACGGCAAGAGCAAGTTTCCATAGATTATGCATTTAATGAAGTGCTTACCGGTTTGATACGGGTTTTTGAATCAATGGACGATGTGTATTTGCGAGAACGGGCCAATGATTTGCTTGATGTCGGCAAGCGAGTATTAAAAAACTATCTTGGGATTCAAACCACCCCGGTTGTTGAAAAAGATCATGATGTGATTCTTATTGCACATACAATTTCACCCTCAGATATGGCCGATATCGATCGTACGATGATAAAGGGAATAATCACCGAGGTCGGGGGTACGACATCTCATGTGGCGATCATGGCGCGCTCGTTGGATATCCCCGCAGTGGTTGGTGTTGAGGGGATAACCGGTGTGATAACCGCTGATTCGATCGCCGTGATTGATGCACATTCGGGGACAGTTATCGTTAATCCTGATGAAACAACGATTCATCGTTACAAAGAACAGCGCGCACGATACATCAATTATACAAAAAGTTTGGAAAGGCTTCGCACTGAAGAGGCAATTACTAAAGACGGCAAGCGTATTCGTCTTGAGTTAAATATGGAACTGGTCAAAGAAGCCGATCTCGTGAACCAATACGGGGCTGATGGCGTGGGGCTTTTTCGTACCGAATATATGTTTATGCGTGAGACTCTTCCTACAGAAGAAGAACAATTCGAATTATACAAATATGTTTCAAATCTTGTCTATCCGCGTGAGGTCGTGATTCGCACTGCAGACATCGGCGGAGATAAATTTATCTCTCATTTTCAACTTCCCAAAGAAATGAATCCTTTTTTAGGGATGCGTGGAATTCGGCTTTGTTTGGAGTTCAAAGATTTTTTTAAAACTCAATTACGTGCCATTCTTCGAGCATCAAAATTGAAAAATTTAAAGATCATGTTCCCGATGATCTCGAGCGTGGAAGAATTACGTAAAGCAAAAGCAGTGGTTGAAGAGGCCAAAGACGAACTTCGTGACAGAGGCGTCGCATTTGATGAGACCATTGAAATCGGGATCATGATGGAAGTGCCGTCGGCGGCAATTATTTCCGATATTTTGGCCAAAGAAAGTGATTTTTTTAGTATCGGTACCAATGATCTTATTCAATATACATTGGCAGTTGATCGTGTGAATGAGCGAGTATCATATTTATATAATCCGTTTAATCCGGCAATTTTACGATTGTTGAAAATGATTATTAATAATGCCCATAATAGAAAAATTGATGTCACAATGTGCGGCGAAATGGCAGGTAAACCTGAATTCACCATGATGCTTATCGGATTTGATCTCGATTGCTTTTCTGTTGCACCCGGACGGTTACTTGAAATAAAAAAAATTATTCGCGAAGTTGAGTATTCAAAATGTAAAGAATTGATCGCGAAAAGTATTCACTATGAAGACGAACATTCAATTGAAGACTATTTTATGACCCAGAATCAGCAAACATTGCAATCGATCTTATACAATTATAACCAGGAAGGTGATACGAATGGATGATATTACCATTGCTCAAAAAGCGAAAATGGTAACGATTCGAGAAATTGCGGATACGTTGGCGTTAAATCCCGATCATATCGAAAATTACGGACAATTCAAAGCGAAAATAAATCTGAAAGCTCTTCGTGACAAAACTCCAAAGGGGCATCTTATACTTGTTTCGGCACTTACCCCGACGTTTGCCGGTGAGGGGAAAACCACTGTCACGATAGGACTTGCTCAAGGTATAGCGAAGATCGGGAAGAAGATCGCTATCGCGTTGCGCGAGCCGTCACTTGGTCCGGTAATGGGCGTGAAGGGCGGTGCAACGGGTGGAGGCTATTCCCAGGTTTTGCCGATGGAAGATATTAATCTGCACTTTACAGGGGATATTCATGCAGTTACGACCGCACATAATCTTATCGCTGCGGTAGTTGATAATACGCTTCATCATCGATCATTACCGCTGGATCCTCGTCGTATCGTATGGCCGCGGGTCATGGATATGAATGATCGTGCACTTCGGCGTATAATACTCGGATTAGGCGGGCCTGCAAGCAGTTTTCCGCGTGAGGGCGGTTTTGACATTACCGCAGCTTCTGAGATCATGGCCACGTTGTGTATGGCCGAATCATATTCTGACCTAAAATTTAGGATCGGGCGTATTTTAATAGGCTATGATTATGACAGAAGTCCTATCACCGTGAATGATTTGAAAATAACAGGGGCAGTTGCAGCGCTACTTAAAGATGCGATGAAACCCAATTTGGTACAATCGATAGAAGGAGTGCCGGCGTTCATTCATGGGGGGCCGTTTGCTAATATTGCACAAGGGACCAATTCAGTACTTGCGACAAAAATGGCATTATCATACGCTGATTATGCGGTCACGGAAGCAGGCTTTGGACTCGATTTAGGCGGAGAAAAGTTTTTTGACATCAAATGTCGATATGCAGGTTTGCGTCCGGAGGCATTGGTGCTGGTAGCGACTGTACGTGCATTAAAAATGCATGGCGGTGTTGCAAAAGACAAATTAAAGGAGCCTAATCCTGAAGCTGTGGCACGCGGACTTGTTAATCTTGAAAAGCATATTGAAAATGCCGTAAAATTCGGAATGAATCCGATCATAGCCATCAATCGCTTCAGTGCAGACACCGATGAAGAGATCACTGCCGTACAGACGTGTAAAGTCGCTAAGAAATACGGCGGGATACACGTTGCTGATGTATGGGGTAAGGGGGGCGAAGGAGCGGTTGAATTGGCACACGCTGTCGTGAATTCAATTAAAAAGAAAGAATCGAATATTCGTTTTCTATACGACCTCAACGATACTGTTGAGGAAAAAATTGAAAAAATAGCTAAAGACATATATGGTGCAGGGCGTGTGTTGTTTTCAAAGGCCGCTCGTGCTGATATTCAACAGATAAAAAAGAACGGATATGATAAACTTGCAATATGTATGGCGAAAACACAATATTCGCTGTCTGATAATCCAAAGCTTTTAGGACGCCCCGAAGGCTTTGAAATGGATATCGAACATGTATTGGTCAATGCCGGTCCCGGATTTTTAGTCGTTATCAGCGGAGATATTATGCGTATGCCGGGTTTACCCGAAGTGCCGTCTGCTCAACGAATCGATATTGATGATGATGGAGTGATCAGCGGATTGTTTTAATGTACATGAGTCAATTTCTCCCGAAGAGAGACGTTTGCAAAATTCAAATTCTCTCGTTTAAGTACTGCGTGAGAACCGGGGTGTGGGGGCAACGTTTCCACCATATAACAATTTAAGCCTCTTTCGATTTCAACGAGAGGGGTTTGGAGAGAGCACAAATTAAAATTATTGCAGTTTCGCAAGGGTCTCGAAGTTTAAATAGAGGGAAGCGTTGATAAAAATAATATTTTCTTCAACCAAAGACGTTTATCATATATAAAAGCAGTTCATCATTATGATCATGAAATTTTTAAAAGTTTTGCTATTATGCTGTGAAGGAAGGGTAATTGTTTAGAGCGACACGTACTGAATGATGAATAGGGGAACGAATAAGAAGTCATGTATGCACATTATGATACAGATATCAAAAGGACGGTTATGAAAACAATACTATCTGAGCAAAACTTTTTATAT
Organism: uncultured bacterium; assembly: GCA_964423645.1. Classification (GTDB taxonomy): domain Bacteria; phylum Macinerneyibacteriota; class Macinerneyibacteria; order Macinerneyibacteriales; family CAYRFE01; genus CAYRFE01. Next base: position 26,569 of record CAYRFE010000006.1, read on the forward strand.
ATTTTTTCGCTATTTTGTTATATCGTTAATTCCGCTACATATTTATTCATATTAGGAAGAGGATGTAAAAATATTAAATCGTATCATCACAATAGTGCACGTGGTATGCTTACGATATGAAAATAAAAATAAAAATATTTATAAGATTTTACTTGACTACGAAAAATAATTCTATTACTTTGGCATTGGGATACAAGGTGTGCGGTTTTGGGTATTAAATATAGGAGGTTTTTTATGATTAAGTGGATTTTGAGTTCAATAGTAATTTTAACAGTGCTTACGTCGTGTGCTTCCGTACAAATTCCGTATCTTTTTAGATCGTATGAGCCGGGAGTAGAAACAACCGCAACAATGGGAAACGAAGTTTTGTACTGGGAAACCGGAATGGTATATGAAGCAAGCAATAATATTCACGATGAAAGAATATGGGAAATGCAATTTACGGAATACAATAAGGAGAGTAATTTGGTTTTTGTTACATTAAATAAAAAAATGCGTGATGAACATAAAAACATTCTTGTCAAGCCATATGAAAAAACTGTATATGAATGTAATTTAAATGAGGGAAATGCATTTCTTATAGAAGGTGTTGCATTTGTTATAAAAGAGGTCAATCATTTAATCCTTACAATTGTTGTTATGCAGGAACCGAAAGAATTCACATCACGAATTGTTTTTAAAAATTATGATCATCTAACAAAACGGGTTAATTTAATCACCGAACAGAACATTCAATCATCATCGAATTGGACTTCTTCAATACAAAAAAAAGACAAAGATAAACCATCCATTATCGATGAGATATATCGACAACCGAGATCGAGAAGCGAAGAGACGACAGTTAGTATACCTTAAGATGTATGTACGGAGGAAATATGCGTTTTTTTATTGTATTGAATATATATATCAGTATTATGTTTTCTGTGCATGTCTTCGCAGGCAATAAAATGGTTTTTGTGCAAGGTGGAGTTTTTGATATGGGTGACGGAATGGAATCTGCGTATACCGACACTAAACCCCTTCACAAAGTTGCGGTTAATTCCTTTTGGATTGCTCAATATGAAGTTACGTTTAATGATTATGAATTGTTTTGGAATAAGTGGTATCCTATTGATGATGGGGGTTATGGTAAAGGGAAACAACCAATGATCAATGTATCTTGGTATGATGCTATTCAATATTGCAACTGGTTGAGTCTTAAAGAAGGTTATGAACAGGTCTACTCTATTAATTCAAGTCATGTTGAATGTAATTTTTCGGCAAATGGGTACAGACTTCCGACCGAAGCAGAATGGGAATTTGCCGCAAAAGGTGGCGTTAATGGAGTAATGTATGCATACAGCGGGAGTAATGATCTTGATTACGTCGGATGGTATGGTGGCGACAGTATGGGGCGAACATACGGCAACAGTGAATTTCGCCCTCATCCTGTAGGTTTAAAGCCGCCAAATAGTTTGGAATTGTATGATATGACCGGTAATGTTTATGAATGGTGTTGGGATTGGTATGATAAAAATTTTTATTCGATATCACCGACAAATAATCCAGTAGGTTCTTCTAAAGGATTTGATAAAGTTGTAAGAGGAGGATATTGGGGTAATATGGCTAATTACTTACGAGTATTTGATCGGTATTGTTATCATCCGAATACTAAAAGTGTAAAAATTGGATTTCGCGTAGTTCGCTCTGCTACAAACTGAAGCAAAAATATTTGTCTTATTATTAAAAAATCAAGAAATGAAACAAGGGCTGAAGATATCAGCCCTTGTTTGGAATATAGTATCACTTTGTACTACGACCTTTGCAAAAATCACATATTTCCACGCTTTAGTCTTTTTAAATTTATTTTGACGTTATATTATGAAATTATACGAGTTTTACTCATCTTTTTTCACCTTTTTTCTCCTATCTTGCGTGCAGTGTGTTCTAGGAAAAGGGCGGAATTCGCCTCTTAACCGCACATCAATGCTGCCTTTTTTAGATTATAAGCTATTGCTTTCAGGTAGCATACCGAACGTGGCGGTGTTATTGCGCCGTACGGAGAGCGTATGGACGGCGGTAATGACGAGCTTACGGTGTTTTATAAAAACATGGGCAATATATTCGGTCAGCTTGACAATTGGGAATATGCCGTGATAACCGCCTACAAAGAATTCGAAAAGGCATTTGGCAGGAAATCGGATAAAAACAGGAAATTATACAATGGCAACATCAAATGCTATATGTATCAGTATTTCATGAAAAAAGAGAAGAAATAACATATTTATTGGTGCCTACACCATACCTCTCCCGTGATTATCGGGAGGGTTTTTTTATTTTATAATGGGTCTTCGCCCCCATGCCTCCGGGAATTAATCGAGATATTCTCTTTGCATCATGTATGAGAGATGAAAAAGGTTTTATCGTAGGGGCAGGATCAATTCCTGCCCTTATATCGAAATGAACGTGAGGTTTTCCGCGGGAATATTTGAAACCGTTTCCAGCCTGCCTGATGATCTGCAGTCATGAGGTACTGTTCTATTATCTCTCTCTCAATTAATCGTGTTGTTTAAAATCAATGACCTGATTATACGTTACGATCGTCACACCCTGTGACCGAGCTTTCTGAGCCTTGCTGCTTTCGGTGTCTTCCTCACCGCAGATAAGCATGTCGGTAGATTTGTTCACCGAATCCTGCACCTCAGCGCCCATCTCGGTAAGAATCTTTGCCACATCCGCACGGCTGATCGGCGCTTTACCGGTAAGGCAAACCTTTTTTCCGGCCACGGAAACGGTGCCATGTTCTTCAACGGCAGGTTTTGAGGTTTGTGCAGTCGGTTTTTTTTCCGGAGTTGCCTTATCATTTTGGGGGTCATAGGTGAATACGGTGAACGGAGTGTCATCATGCTCATTGAGCGTGAAAGTGAAGCTTTTAGCGCTGTTGAATGCTTTGAAGAAACCCTCGGCTTTCAATGCCGTTGCCGCTTCGTTGAAGGTTTTGAAAAGTCGTACGTCTGCAAGGTCTTTTATATAATACGCGACATCGGTGGTATAGCCTTCGACCTTGGGTGCATTTTCTATCATAGCCCAGATCTCGGAATAATCGGGGCCGTTCATAAACCCGCCGAGATCGAGTTCGGTACAACCGTCTTCGCAGGCTCCGCCGACCAACACCTCGTAACCTTCATAAGGCCATTCGCCATTGATATAGTATGGTTTTTTCTTTTTGCAGTTCTTCTCCGCATAAAACGCCGTAAACAGTTCTTTGAGTTCGTTTTGCAATTCCTCTTCATACTCATCATGCGATATGTTTTTAATAACGGTCAATCGTTCGTTAAAGAATGTGCGTAGTGTTTCGGGCATTGCCGGATCGGTCAGACAGGTGGTAATCTTCTTTTCGCATTCGTCCATTTTTCGGAGAATTGTCGTTGCGATGGCAACGTCCGGATCGTAGTTTTGCGCAGCAGCGTTGAGAATTTCAACAATATCTTTATTGCCGGCTTTCTTTGCTATTTGCAGTGTTGATTCTCCGTCAGTATTGGTAACATAAGGATTTGCTCCCATTTCAAGCAGCTTGGTTATCACGTCAACAGGTTTGGCTGTAGTAACAGCCGCCAATAGATTTTCATCCCAATTCTCATCATCAGTATAGAAGCTCTTCTCAAGAAGAAAATATGCTTTTTCATTATAAAAGGATTCGCTATTTGACAAACAATAGCCAAGAACTGTATATGGCGTATCGCCATAGCCTTTTACACGTAAATTTTTATTCAGCCCTTTTTCAAAGAGGAATCGATACACAGGCATATTTGCGCCTGCTTGATTAATAATCTCCATGATGTTGTTATTGTTTTTAAAATCAAGATGTAGGAAGTGAGTGAGAATATAATGCACCATGTTAAGGTTTCTGGAATACACAGCATTTTCAAACAATTTCTGGCCATCTTCAGGAAAAGCGATGCCTTTTGCAAGTAAAAGTTCAACGGCAGGTATTGATCCGGAACTCACCGCCCAGTTGATCGGCGCTTCCCCGTTATTGGAAACCCTTGCGGTCTCTACACCAAGTTCAATGAGAAATTTTACAAGGGCATACGCTTTTTCGTGATTATCTGTTGCCGACACATCTCTGAATTCATGAGCCGCAAATGCGAAAGCGTTTTCTCCGTTTTTGTTGACGGCTTGGATGTTGTTGTCAAATTTTAAAGCCTTCTTTATAATGTCAAAATTGCATGCACCCAATTCGACTGCAATTAAAAAAAGACTTTTACCATCGGCAGTGTCTATCGTTGCACCATTTTCCAGCAACAATTCAACTATGTCGAAATGATCGTTTTTAAAAGCCTTCATGACCGGAGAATCATATTTACATTTCGGCGATACCTTTGCACCGCGAGCGAGGAGTTTTTCGACAAGGCTGCGATCGCCGAATTCTGCAGCGGTATGCAGCGCTCTGGTTTCACCGTATTTTGCAGTCATGTTTACATCAGGATCCAATTCAAGCAGATCATGCATGTACCGCGTGTCATATTTGCCTATGGCAAATTGAAACAGCGTACCGGCCTTCATCGGTACCGACAGTCGTTTGAGTGCATTAAATAATAACAGAAATCCTTGATATTCGTCCTCACTAAATTTATACCCGGTGTCGTCCATGTATTGATTGAGCAATTTTGACCCCTGATTAATGAGCATTTCCTCACTTATGCCGTTTTCAAGGATAAGTTTGACGGCAGGAATATTTCCGTAGCGTATTGCGATCTGTAGGGGCGGATCATTATACGTACAGGTGTCTACGATACCGAATTCATCGATCACCAGTTTTACCGGCCAAAAGCCGTCATTGTAAAGCGCATCGGAGAAAACGCTGACATAATATTTTAAAAACACGGAAATTCGCTTCACGGAAGACCGCAGATATTTTCCGTTCATTTCGCTTGTGCGTATATCTTCTATAATATTTTTCCCATGTAGCAGATGAATCCGTGGATGTTCGGGCAGACGGAAAAAAGAATGTGAGCCGCGTTTTGCATCATCGATTATGAAGCGATTGTCGCGAATATCGATCGGTTTGCCGAGATCGGTGTCAATGGCATCGATATCTTTACGCAGGAATGCGGTCTTTTCGCGATCGATGCAATCGACCGTCGGGGGAATGAGCTCCCAATACGTGACAGCGGTTTTGAATTTCGCGCTGTAAAGGACAAACGGCTTTGCCGATTCATACACACAGTTGTGCCTGTCGAGGATCGCTTTGAATCGTTCGGAATACAGGCTATGGGTGGCGCAATAGTCGGCGATATTGTCCGCCAGCTTCTTTTTCTTTTTATCGGTATACACGTCGTCATTGAGAAGCATACAATCAGTAATAGGAACAGACGAGTCGATAAGGTTCTTTTTTATGCAGGCATCGTATACATCCCGGGGCATCGGTTCGGGCACCATCGGAAAATCCACGGCCTCATGACGTACGGTAAAACTGTAGTTGGCTGATTCATTTAGGAGGAAATCCATGATCTGCGGTCTGATCTCTTTAAAGTAGGCAACTTTTTTCTCTGTATCCCACCCCTGCGGAGTTGTGCTACGGATTTTACCGGGAGTCTCGGATAATCTGAAAATGGCACCTTCGGTTTCCCATTGCAGTAATTGTTTTTCGACGTTCATAAATTCCCTTTCTTTATTTTATTTAAAATATTTTTTTACAAGCGCTTTAAACCGAGGTTCTTCCCGCAAATAATCGATCTCTTTATCATTAAAATCACTGAGTTTTACTTGCTTAAGCGTTTGATTTGCTTTAAATGCTTTTTCAAGACAGTCATAACATTTTTCCGTTTCATGCATTCCCCCAAATAGGACATTTGCATTGCAGTACAACCCGAAATATTTCGGGTCTTCAGGTAACGATGTAAGAATGTTATCAAGATATTCCAGTTGTTTTGCGAATTTTTCTTTAAGAATTGTTGAGCCGAGTGAAGCAAATATCATATAAAGAATGAAAGAATAGTTCATTGCACAATATTCATCGGCGTGATCATAGATAAATCCTTTTTCCAGTAAGGTCAACCCTTCAGTATAGAATTTTTCTTTGGATTCTATTTCCGCTACACTGTCACCTGACTTTAAATAAGCCCGTCCCCAGTTTTGATAGAGTATGACCATTTGGCGGATCTTTTTTGCACGACTCATATAGGGGAAATTGTATTCGTCGTCTACATAGGAATACTGCATCGACAGGAGTATCCATTCCTCGGCTTTTTGAAAGAGAGCTGTCGTTTTATCGGTAAGCGGTTTTATTTTATCGCCGCAAACCTTCGCCAATTCGATATTTGCACGACTGTAGCAGATCGCGGAAAATTTGGTATCAAGCTCTTTGTTGCCGAGAGAGCGTATTTTTTCATACAAAGCATCTGCTTGATCATAGGAAACCTTTTCTGTAAGAATATCATTGCATTCGGAATTGAGCGTGTAGATAGTGTCTATTTGTTCATGATACAACGACATCGTTGTTTCAAACCATTTGTCGGCCTCAACGCTTCCTTTGCCGTATAATGCGTTTGCGGCTTCTCTGGTTCTGTATTTGGCATGTTCGTCGTTATACGACGACGATACGAGAATTTTGATGAAGATTGAATAAAAAACGTCATAATTCTTTGTATCACTCAACCATTTTCCGAGGTCGTCAGATGCATGCTCCGAAAACTGTATAATGCCGAATTGACCGGTATAGTCGATTAGACGGCCGATTATGAGATGCAATGTTTCTTTACACCATCCGTATTTTTGGACGAGCGATTCGATATCGTCAAATTCTTCCGATTCGCCTTCCGTGTCGATTGATCGCAGGTATTCAATATAAAAACGGATATGATCTTTATTATGTAATGCGTAGGCAATTATTAACGAGCGGAAAAGCCAACCCTCATCAGTGGTAAGATCGCTCAGCGCCAGATTGTGTATCAGATGATGCAGGTCGGGATGTAATTCATCAAATGCATCCGCATCTACGACGAATGATTCAAGTATGTAATTTTCGTACGGTATGATACCGGTGTTTTCTTGGCGAACCAATGTAATAGGATGTTCGAAAAAATAGAAATCATCAAATTCGTCAAAACGGTAGGTGAGTGAGAGAAGTTGATGTAACGCTTTTTTATATCCGTTACAATCTTTTGACTGAAGAACGATCAGTTCGGGAGATGAAAGAATTCCTGAATTTGAATTTTGCATTAAATCCTTTCTGTAGTGTTGCCGATCCTCATTCAACGGTGTTTTCAGACCGTATGCAAGGAAGATACATACCAATCAGCGCGTTATTATATACTTTTTAGTGTATCTTATCAAGGTTGGTCGAGTGAAAAAAATGCCGCTACCAAATAAAAAGAGTGAATTTCTTTGAGTATACCTATTTAACTTATGTAGTATGATATGGTTTATTATAGATACACGCTACTGCCACAGCTCCGATGCCGGCATGTATACCCACTGCCGGAGATATTTCCATGATGTAGTCGGGAGCTTTACCCAGGGCTTGCGTAAGTTCATCGGCATACTGCAATGCGATATCGGCAGACGCGGCATGCACGACCGCGTAGCGTTCTATGTTGTCTTTTTGTGTGAGTAAATGGTTCATTATTTTTTTACGACTACCATTGACTGAAAAGGACGCACCATAGGCAATGCCTTTTCCTTCGCTGTCAATACTGACGATAGGTTTTAGATTGCTGAGTTTTCCTATAAGCCCTTTCACTTTACTGATACGACCGCCACGTACCATATATTTGAATGTGGCAACGCTCACGTAAATCCTCGTTCGTTTAATACGATCCTCAGTGCGTGCGATGATTTCCTCCGCGGTCAAGTGTGCCGCGGCATCTTTAGCTGCTTCGATGACCACAAGGCCCTGTGCAACCGAGTTAAGTCGACTATCAATTATTGTTATCGGGTATCCGTGTTTACGAAGTTTTGCCGCTTCTGTCTCCATTACTTTCCAGGTCGCACTCATCTGCCGCGAGACGGGGATGACGAGTGTTGATCGATAATGCGATGCTAACCATGCAAAATACTGCGCAACGCGTTTCGGTTCAGGCGTGGAACTTGTAGGATATTCAACGCATTGTTCAAGATAAGGATAAAATGTTTCTCCGGTAATGGTAAGACGGTCAAGGTATTCATCAGTACCCCAAAGAATCTTTTGTGAAATGACATGTATTTGATAACGGTCAAGTAGGGTGTGTGGAATATCTGCTATCGAGTCGGTGACTATGGCGGTCGCAGACAACGGATTGTGGGCGGTTTGGTATTGCACGATCATGTCGTCGACTTTTTGGTCGATGATAGTGCCGTAATTTTTCAGTAATAAAAAAAGGCGAGCAGGCTCGTTGGTGTGAATATGAATTCGACTGCGTTCACGCCCTCGACTTACGATCAGTGAATCTCCCAGTGGCATCAAACAGGCACGCAACTCTTCCGCTTTGTAATCATGATGTATGATAAGTGCTTCGGTGCAAAACCGATATTTGATATCTCCGAAGGCAGCCGGGAAATCGTGCGTCTCATCCGTTTCTTCTGAAAAAATAATATCATCAAGCTGAACATGCGGAATCAGACCTGTGTGAATCATCCGAGCAATTCCCTCCAGAAATGAAACAAACCCTCGTGCGCCGGCATCCACAACATTTGCTTTGCGCAGGACTTCCATTTGATTCGTGGTTTCGCTGAGTGCAAGACGAGCTTGCGCCATCGATTTCAGAAAAAGTTCTCTAAAGTCATTCAGCTGAGTACTCAGTAGATGAATTTCGTTTGACCAAACTTTTAGCACAGTCAGTAATGTGCCTTCTCGCGGATCCTCAATAGAGCTCCACGTCAACTCTGACGCGTGCTTTAGTGCTGCAGCGAACTCTTTTGTTGTCAGTGTTTCTTTTTGTTCGCAGGCCATGGCCAATCCGTTCAAGAATTGGGCTAAAATAATACCGGAATTGCCGCGTGCACCGTAAAGCGCTTGATCGGCAATATTGTTCATGGTTTGCGAGATCGATCGTGATACCTTTCGTATGCGAATAGATGTGTGGAGTGTCGATACCATGTTATTTCCTGTGTCACCGTCAGCCACCGGGAATACATTGATACTGTTAATGCTGTTTTTTTCTTGTGCTATCTGTTGATAGCCCGATATGAAGCTGTGATAGAGATCGTAGCCATTGAGTGCCAACACAGCGTTCATCGAATTTTACTCCCGTAAAGTATCGTGTGAATTTCTCGCATCAGATTTATTAAAACTGACGGGCGTATGTTGTCCATTATATAATCGACCGTTCTTTTCCGGAAATCAACCGCAGTATATTTTTCCGGTGTGTGAGACATATCAGTATCGGCAGGAGACAAAAAATCAGTGTTCTCGGTAACGTGGCATTTGCGGGGTCTATAATTGAAAAAAGCAGGTAGGAAAGCGGTGCACCAAATGCAGCAGAAAGCGATGCAAGGCTGACTTTCCTTGTTAGTACCACTACAAGAGTAAAAACACCTAATCCTACCGGTAAAACCGGAGGAAAGAGGGCTACCAGAAAACCAGCCCCTGTGGCAACGCCTTTACCGCCGCGAAAGCTGATCCAGGGTGGGAATACATGACCAAGCACAGCACAGACGCCTGTACCGGCTGCCAGTGGTTCTCTCTCATACATAATCCAATTTTCGGGGAAAAGATGTAGTACCGCAAGAACAGGAAGCAGACCCTTAAGAAAGTCGACTAACATGACGAATATGCCCCATTTCCATCCCAATTGTCGAAATGTATTGGTGGCGCCGGTCGAGCCGCTGCCAACCTTACGAATATCCGCACCTCGCGCTATACGGTACGCAATCCAACCTGTGGGAAAGGAACCTATCAGAAAAGCGGAGGTCAAAATAACTGCGATAAGGATCATTGTTTATGTGTTTTTCTTGGAAAGAAAGGTATCAACAATGAGGTGGAGTGTTTCCATTGCAGGTAATCTGCGTTTGTTCCCCACTTTCTATCGGCCTCTTTTTCCAACAGCGGAATACCGCTTACAAAGAGCAGGAGCATAGTAATAAAAATAGGTCCGATAAAATAGAACCATTGAAAACCGTAAAAAACGGTTATTCCGGGCAATGCGATCGACCACCATACCAGCATTTCGCCGAAATAGTTGGGATGCCGTGAATATCTCCAAATACCTGATTCCATCCAGCGTCCTTTGCCGGAGGCTGTTTTTTTAAAAGCAAATTTCTGTGCATCGGCTATTGTTTCAATTACTAGTCCGATAAGAAACAATAAGCCCGCGAGTATGAGAAGCCCTGTCGGGGGAGCGTTTTTACCATCGACTGTAATTAAACCATATACCGGCAACATGACAACTGCGACCGTTATAGCTTGTAATATCCAGAAAGAACCGAATTTTATGACACTATTGCGTTTGTCGTCAAACCTGTGATCAACTTTAATCAGCAATATTCGGGTGAAAAGGTATGTTCCAAGACGTATTCCCCATAGAATTACGCCACATGCGATAAGGATTTGCCAAAGACTCAGATCGTGAGCGGTCAACAACAATGCTAATGATAATGTAATGAATGTCAGACTATAGGTGATATCGGTAAAGACATCGGTTTTCAGAATAGCGGCGAAAATAAAAAAAATACCGTTTATGCCCAAGCTAATAAGAAATAAACTAATGACTGCCATAGCCACCTCACTTCAAGAAGGTTGTAACGACACACTACAACGTGCCTCTAGCAGTATATCTGCTCAATCCATTATTTCAAGCAAAATTATGAAGAGCGACCTTTACAAAACTGTCATTTGTGAGCTTTGCAAAATTACTATTTTTTGATTTGTGCCCACCCCGAACCCCTCCCACATCTCGGTACGATTGCTAGCGCAATCACTCGATGACCGTCGGGAGGGGCTTAAATTGTTATATAATGGGGACTTCGTCCCCACACCCCTGTTTGGAAAATAAAGCAAAATTGGAAATTATGAATTTGTTCTCACTGCCTGTGGTGGGGATTTTGGATGGAGGAACGGGCAAGACCGTTCCTCACGAGATCAGATACAGTTATTGCTGTGTACCGCAGTAGGGACACACTTTCCAATCGTGCTCGAGATGTTTACCGCAGTTCTTGCATGAGTATTGTGTGTTGCCGCAATAGGGGCATAACGTAAACTCATCTTGTAACGGTTTGCCGCATGCGGCGCAAAAACTTTTCTGCAGCGGTTTTTTTGCGCGAACAATGAAATATACGATAATACCGATAAAGTTCGGTGCAAACGTTGCGATAAATGCCCACATCCAATAATCCATGCCGCGTGATTTGGCATCTTTTGCGATAATGATCGGTACAAGAATCATATACACAAAATGGAAAAACAAGCCAATGGACGCAATGATCATCCCGAATATCCTATTGTCGCCACTGCTATACAAGAAAACAGGGGTGAGTAATCCGATCACCAACAAATTGACCACTACCATACACAACCAGAAACAAATTTTAAATACCGTATTCATACGGCACCTCCTTTTTTGTGATTTGTATCCTGACCAAGCGCATATGCGAGGGCTGTGCACAAACCCAAGAACATATACACACAATATATTGCACCGATGTATATAAACGGCAATTTTTGAATGAAATAGATAAAAGTTGCAACAATTAAAAGAGAAGTTGCCACAGACATGACGCTTAAGGGGATAATAATAAGCGGGTATTTGGCGGTTGATTGTATCCGTGAGAGAGTGGTTGTCACACATGCAGAAGAGGGGGCAATGCTCTGCAGTTTATCTCGTTGTAAGAGTGTGTCGATATCAACTGTTTTTCTCATAAAAGTCCTCCATATATTTTTTTAGCATTTCTTTGGCTCTGTTGATGCGTGATTTGACGGTGCCTTGCGGAATATGCAGTACGTTTGCAATTTCTTCATATGAATAATCTTCGTAATAACTGAGAACCAAAACGCCTCGCAGCAACGGTGAAAGACGGCGCATGCATTTTTGTAATGCATCCTTGTCGAGATCATCATCAGTTGAGTGATAAGTATCCGCCGCATTCTCATAATGATAATTGTACTGCTCATGTGTCGAGAATGACGTAAATACTGCAGATATACGATTGAGTACACGGCATCGGTCGCGAAATAAGTTGATACAGATCGTCTTTGCCCATGGCAGAAACTCACAATCGGATTTATGCTGGTCGATCTTTTCCATGATACGGATCCATGTTTCCTGAAACAGATCGTCCGCTTCTTCCTGTTTTCGAGTCAATCGGTAGCATAATGTATACAGCGGGGTTTTCCATCTGTGCACGAGTAATTCGATCGAATTTGTCGTGCTCCGGTTTTCGGTGGTTTCGCTATATTCCATCATTATGCCTTTCATATAGAGTATACGAAAAATCTGAGGGAAATGTTCGAAAAAATCTTGATTAAAAAATCGACCGTTCAGTATAGGTCGTAAAAAGCTCCAATGCTTTCATGCCGCACACGGAGTTACCCGATTCATTCAATTCCGGTGACCAAACGGCGACCGACAGTTCTCCGGGCATGACCGCTACGATACCGCCGCCGACACCGCTTTTTCCGGGTAATCCCACAAGATAGGCAAAATCACCTACCGAATCGTATAATCCGCAGGTTTGCATGATGGCGTTGATTCGTTTTGCGACTCGATAGTGCACAACCTGCTCTTTGGTTATCGGAGAAAAACCGCCATTTGCAAGATGCAAGAATGATCTGCTGAGATCCCTGCAACTCATACGAAGTGCGCATTGTTGAAAATAAGTGTCTAAAACTTTATCGGGATCATTGTGAAGATTATTATAACTTTTCAAAAAGTTCGCTAATGCGGTGTTGCGATACCCGTGCTCACGTTCCGATTCAGCGACATTCATATCAATGTCAATATCCGCTCTGTCGGCCAATGTCCGCACAAAGTGTAACAGTTCTTTCAGGGCATTGTCGGATTCGTCCATGACTGCATCGGTCACGACAAGTGCACCTGCGTTTATGAAAGGATTACGCGGACGACCGTGTTCATATTCAAGTTGAACCAGTGAATTGAATCTATTGCCCGATGGTTCTTTTCCTAATCTATCCCAAAGTTTTTCGCCGTAGTGTTGTAAGGCAAGCGTAAGCATGAATACTTTCGAAATACTTTGCACAGAAAAAGGTTCATCTGCATCACCTATGACAAATTCATCACCGTGCACTGTGGTTACTGCAATGCCGAATTTTTTCGGGTCAACGGACGCAAGTGCGGGAATGTAGTCGGCGACGTTGCCTTTCCCGAAAAAAGGGCGAACCTCTTCTGATATTTGCGAAAGAATTTTTTTAAGATCTATATTTGTCATTGCATAATCTCCTTGAAAAAACACTACTCATAAAAAGGCAGAGCGTCAAGTTGGAAAATGCATTACTTTGTTTTTTCGTAGGAAGATTGTTTAAGTCATGTGATTGGTTTTTCACAGAACATCGGTATATTGTAAAAAGGGGAATTGTGATAGTTTCGCATTGCTTTAAGTATGTAAAAAATTAGCCTTTATTAATTATAAATATTAAGATATATTTCTGTTAAGAGGAAATAAAAAAACAATTATGATGGGAGCGGAATTTTTATGCAAAAAAAAGCAACAGTGATGATAATTGTGGGTATTTTAATTTTTGGATATGTTTATCCAAATTCAGAGGAGTTAATTCTTGCAATTAATTCAAGAGATATTAATAAAACAGCATTATTTATTAATAATGGGGCCGATGTGAATTCAAAAGATGAAAACGAAAATACATGTCTCATGTTATCAGTAGGCGAAAATGCGTCAATTGAGATTGTTAAAATGATTTTGATAAAAGGTGCGAAAGTAAATAGTAAAAATAAAAATGGGAACAATGCATTGATGATAGCAATATCTGCTGGAACCGCAAATGATATTGTAAAACTATTATTAGAATTTGGTATTGATATCAATTATAAAAACAAGCATGGGGTTACTGCGCTTATGATTGCGTCGAACAATCACAATTGCGAGTTAGTTGAGTTGCTAATTACAAAGGGAGCAAAAATAAATACTCAGACAAATAATGGTAACACAACCCTCATGTTTTCAGTTTTAAAGAGAGATAATGATATTGTTCAGTTGTTGATTGAAAATGGAGCAGATATGAATCTGCGCGACAAAGATGGTGTTACTGCGCTTATGTATGCAATATTAAAAAATAATATAGAAGCAATCGATATGCTATTAAATCACAAATGCAATATCAATATTAAAGATAATGCAGGTGACACAGCCCTAATTTATGCCGCGAGAGAAGGTAGATTGGGAATAGTAAAATTGCTTATAGCAAAAAACGCACAACTTGATGATAAAAATCTATTAGGTAATACAGCGCTATTACTTGCGATTTTTAACCAGCATAGTGATTTAATCTACTTTCTGATAGAACAAGGCGCAAATATTAATGCCAAAAATTATGATAATTTGACAGCCCTCATGTTATTATCATTACAAGGAGACGCTGAATATGTAAGAAATTTAATGACCGGTCATCTGCAGTTAGATGCAAAGACACCTATTGGGCGATCTTCACAAAATACTCTGACCTCTATTGAACGTTACAAAATTGCTACACTTTTGATTGAAAAAGGTGCTAAAGTTGACGCAAGATGTTATAGCGGCAATACAGCTCTTCTCTACGCAGCAGCATATGGGAATATTGAAATGGTTAATTTGTTTTTAGAAAACGGTGCTAATATTAATACAAAAAACAAAAATGATTTTACCGCATTAATGGCTGCCGCGGCACTTGGTCATTTGGAAGTAGTGAAATTATTACTTGCAAAGGGTGCTGATAAAAATGCAAAGTTATTTGACGGTAAAAATGCTCTTCATTTTGCCAAGATTTACAACAAAAAGGATGTTTATGATTATCTATTAATGCATTGATAATTTTTTGCGGATTATTACCAATTGACTATCTATATTCTTGAAAATATTCATTTTGCACTATATACTCTTCGTGAGGTTTTTACCACTTTAAGGAGGCATCAGAATATGCGTGCAATAAAACGTTTCGTTATGTTAATTAGCGTTATTTTGGTTATCATCGTTACCGCAGGTGCGCAATTCTCCTATTCAATGAACAACAAGCGGAATCATCCTGAGCTGAAATGGCAGGTATATCATACCGAGAATTTTGGGATTGTTTACCACCAGGGATTGGAAACACTTGCGCCGATTACGGGCTCATGTGCAGAGCAAGTATATGAGGATTTGTCGATAAGTTTGAACATACGGTTCAAAGAACGCTATTTTATTTTTATCTCCGATATGGATGATATTTCAAACGGCGCAACGGTGCCGTTCGGGTATTTTTTTATATGGGTCAACCCTTCAGAATATCCTAAACACTTTACCGGCACCGACGGGTGGCTCAGAAAAGTGGTCGCACATGAAATGGTGCATGCGCTCCTCATGGAAAAGACAAAAGACTGGACTTCTGCAATTCTGCCGATATCACCGGGTATGATACCTCGCGATGTGCATGAGGGTATGGCACAGCTTTATTCCGGTGAACCGTGGGGTACCATGCGTGGGGACAAATACATGACATTTGCGGTACGAGACGATAATTTCAGCGAGTCAGGTGCATTTATCGATAACGGCGGATTATTGTATGGGAAAGGGTTTTCGCGTATTCGTATGCTGAAAAGTCGTTTTACCGATGCTGAGATCGCCTCGATTTTTGAGCATAGAACCAAACTTAAAACTTTTTCTTTTGACACCGCATTTAAAGAAGTTGTCGGCGAGAGCTATTCCGATTTCAACAAACAATGGCTTAAAGACATGAACGTTTACTACAATTGGCGCGAAGGGCTTGCCGAGCCGACAAGGACGTTGGGCGAACTCAAACGTGAAATAACGAGTGCGTTTATATTCAATATGAAACGTATTCCTGCATCCGATGCATATGTATTCACCGCAATTCACACTATGGATGAGCCCGCAAAATCTTTATTCATACAATACGGGGATAATAAGCCGATAAAAATTGCCGAAAGCGGTATTTTGGATAATTTTTCCGTAAATCGGAACGGGACCTCGGTTGCATTTGCACGAAACCATTATGCCGACAACGCATCGATTGTCTCAGATGTTTATTTATATGACATTAAGTCAGGCAAAGAACGACAGCTTACCGATTCAGAGCGTGTTTCAGAACCGATTTTCATTGATACGAATACCCTTGCAGTTGTTAAAAATGACGGCGCAGCGTCTAATCTCTATACGCTTTCGCTCGCTGATTTAAAACTGACCAAGCTCACTGCCTTTACCGAAGAGATGCGTATCTATGATCTCACGCTGTCAGGAGACGGAAAGACACTTTATGTAGCATATTTCAATGCAAAAAAACAGGCGTACGGATTAGGCATGTTTTCATTTGAAAGCGCTGAATGGATGTATTTGACAGAAGAAAAAACACCGGTTCGCAATCCGATTGTCACAAATGACGGAACCGCTCTGATCTATACATCACACGAACACGATGTGCAGAATTTATTTGAATTTACTATTCAATCAGGTGAAAAACGCAGGATCACCAATCATACAGGAAGCATTTTGCCGGTAGCGTGGGATGATAGCGGAAAACTGTTATGTATAACACAACAGACCAGAGGAAAGAATGATATTATAACCGTGAATACAAACCGTGTGCCCGTGTTGTTTTCAGGAAGTATTAAAGCCGAATATTCGGATTGGCGGTTTGTGACACCTGATCATGAGGTAGTCTATGATCCTCAAAGAACGGTTCCGGGGAAAATTACGGGCAAGTATAATCCTTTCAAACATATGTTTAATATTGGAGTAGTGCCGATGCCCGGTTATGCGGATACTAAATTTATGCCGGGCGTATTGACGATGTGGTCGGATATGCTGTCACGTCATCAATTCTCAGCGACGTTGATCCCGAGCCTGAGCAATATTGCAGCGACACGTTATTCCGTGAGTTACACAAATCGCACATTACCTTTTACCACAGATGTGGCATTGAGCTCAACGGAAAGTGCGCTGACCTATGCCGACACAACATTGTTTGAACATCATACGAAGGCTTCGATCGAGTTTTCAATCCCCTATAATGCGGGGCGGTCGTTTTATTCCAATCACCTTTTCAGTGTCGGCTATATCTACGATGAGTATACCGTTTTGAATCGGAGTGATTTTTATGAAAATGACGCAATCGTTGCGGGAAACATGGGAGAACCTGATTCAGCTACCGAAGCGGGGTTGGTGTTTTCATGGAAGTATACATTCCTTCGCCCCCATCGGTATGCGCCCGCTGATGCACATGGCTTGGAACTTACTTATATTATACAAGATGATATCTTCGGCTCAGACGGCTACAATCAGAGCGCATACGGCGAGTTGTACTATTTGATGCCGGTAGTGAATTCATCACTTTATTTTTACGGGTCTGCAATGCTTGAGGCGAAGCCTCCGGCAGAACAAAAACGTTTTGGTGTAAATGATCGGTTTTACTTCAATCCCGGGGTATTTTTTTCTGATGCGGGTAATCGCAAAATGTATGTTCGCGGAGGGAAACAATCAATAAACGGGTCTCGGCTTTTGTTCAATACGCTTGAATGGCGGATTCCGTTGTTGGGCGCGATCTCAGGACATGCATTTTTTGAATCTGCCGCCGCATGGGACGGAGATTTCCCGGGATGGGGAAAAGTCGAGCAAACTGCAGTATACGGACTTGAAGCGAATTATGTTCTTATGGGGCAATTTTATATCGGCGGCGGTATGGCATGGGATGCACGTCATCCCGGTGAAGAACCGAATGCATTTTGGGTGATTCGCAAGACGTTGCCGTTTTAATCTCAATGGGTCAAATTCCCCGAAGCTTGCTTCGGCTTTGTTATAATAGTTTTGTTATTATAAGGGGCGTGGGGACGAAGTCGGGTGCATGGTATGCACCCGCTACATTGGGAATATTTGTCGGGGCAGAATATCTTCTGCCCGCCTCCCGATTTTCACGGGAGGGTTTTGGGTGGGCACAAAATCAAAAAAAGGTAGTTTCGCAAAGGTCTCAACCGGTATTTTTAATTGAGTTCACATTTAGTATTGCGACAATGTCTGAGAGCACTATTACATGATCTATACCATTCCAAGGGTATGTTTATTTGTTCTTTTCAATTTCCAATTCATCATAAATTGCTTCAATGGCACGGGGTAACCCTGCAAACCATTGTAAATCTTTGTATTTATCCATTCGAACAAGTATCTTGGCATCTTCAAGCGATTTGCCTTGTAAAAACACCGTTTTGACTTCGTTTCGCAAATCAACCAAAAGTTGACGTTGATGCTCAATGATTTCTTTGTTGCCCATGGGGCCATGACCGGGGATTACATACGTGCAATCATATTCAAGGTATGCTGAGGAAAGGGCATGTATCCAACCGGCAGTATTGACACGCGATCGTTTATCGATAAAGGGAAATGCTTCGTTAAAAATAAGATCTCCAATGCAAAGGATTTTTTGATTCGGGAAATATACTACGCAATCGGTTTGTGTATGTGCCTGACCGGGGTGATACAATTCGATCGTTTCGTTTCCGACGGTAAAACGCAGTTGTTTTGAGAATTCAATTGTCGGTGGGATAAATCGTATTTTTTTGTAATCTTCGAAATATATTAAAGTCTCGTTTAACTCTTTTTCCGTTTTCGGATGTTCGAGATTCGCCTCGGTTTTAACTTTATCCAGCTTGATACGAAGATTCTTGATGTATTCGGGATATTGTACTTCCGAAAGATCTTTCCAGCGGGGATATGCAATTTGTGTAAACGCTTTTTTGATATTTTCATGACCTATTATGATGACATCAGACGGCAATGCAGAAAGTCCGGCGGTATGGTCGTCATGATAATGAGTAAGTATGACATGGGTTATTTTTTGTTTGGTTATGCCGCGTATCAGGTTGATCATATGCTCGCCTGTAGAAGGAAGATTGCCAAAATCAACCACGACGACTCCGCTTGATGTAATGAGCGCTGCACTATTTGAGTCGCCGCCTTGTATCAAGTAGAAGTTTTCGGTTATTTTTTGTGCATTCAATGGATTTGAGGTTTTTGCAAAAACAGTAAGGGGTATTAATACTATTAACGTAAAATTAATGATAAAAGTTTTCATGTTTCCTCCTTAAAAGTTGTGCTATTTTATCAGATATTACGGAATCGTGCAATATAAACATATAAAATGCTTTTAAATAATTCAAACTGGATTATTTTTTAAATTCACCGGTTCTTTGCTTGTAAAATTCAATAATTTTGCTATACTGACATGTCAGTTTTCTACGAATAAAGGAGGAAGAATACATGGAAAAATCACCCGGCTATGAAAAGCCCGTACTTGGCGTGCTTGGAGTTCAGGATGATGCAGGTTTATGGGATGTTGCCATGAAAGCCGAAGAGCAGGGAAAACATACAGAGTCGTTGTTTACCGTGCTAAAATATATGAATCCGAAGCTCATGAACGATATTCTCAAAAAAAACAATGAACATTTTTGTATTCCGCACGGCTCAATGATCATTGAAATGACGGTGAAAGATGGTTTTTATGAAATCAAAGCGCCTTTTTTGCGTGTACCGGAAAAAAGGACGGTGGTTCTTTTGCGTCAAATCGCAGAGATCAATTTTTCCACATTAGTCCTGAGTCAGATTCGTCTTGAAAACAATGAGTTGTATTTTTATTACAAAGCGCCAATAGAACTGTCATTCCCGTATAAAGTGTGGGATGTGTTGTTTGAGATATGTAACAATGCTGACTATTATGATGACCAATTTATTACTCAACTCGGTGCAGAGCGCGTCCAGGATATGCAGGTTCGTCGTTATTCAATTGCGGAATTGGATGCGTTATGGAAAAAATATCATGCAATATTGGATGAGACCAAATCATATTATGATTATTATCAATCAAAAAGATGGACAAACACCGCTATTGATTGTATTTTTATCGGTTTGATGAAACTTGATTATTGTTTACAACCTCAGGGTATGTTACGCAGTGATATCGAAAGAATACTGGTTTATAATCAAAATATTTCTGCAGATGAAAATCTTTTGGCACTTGCAAAAGGTTTTGACTATATGAAAAACGTGTCTCGTGCTTTATTTGATGAATCCATGTATGTAACCACATTTTTAATCCCACCAAAAAGACGTGCGGATCTCAGCAATATTAAAGAGATACTGGGAAAAGATGTCGAGCAAGCTCAGAAAGATGTTGCCGCAAAAAATTATCTCGGTGCTGCAAGCTTTCTCTTGTATGATATATATAATTTGTTATATCGCTATATGATACATGCAAAGTATGAGATTCAACTGAATAATGCATTAGAGAAAAGTTCGGGTAAATCATGGGAAGACACAGCAGAAATACTGTTGAAGACCGTTATAAAACTCATGGATGCACGGGATTAAAGGAGGGTAATGATGGCTATACAAGAAAATTTTCAAAATGTTGTGAAAATAAATTGCCCTACAGGGTCGGGATCAGGGTTTTATATTAAATCTGCAGATGTGGTAATCACCAATTATCATGTAGTCGCAGGGAATAAGTCGGTTGCAATAGAGTTACATGATCGCAATAAAATCACCGCAACAGTGTTGCAAGTGAACCCGATGAAAGATCTCGCGTTTCTCAAACCTGCGCAACCGATCTCTGATATTGAATTTCCTATCTGTAGGACGATGACCACGAAGAATTTGGATAAAGTCATGGTGCTCGGGTACCCGTATGGAATGCCTTTCACTATCACTGAAGGAATAATTTCAGCCCCGCGTCAATTACTTCAAGGTCAGTATTATATTCAAACAGATGCTGCAGTGAATCCCGGCAATAGCGGCGGGCCGATGGTTGACCATACCGGTGCGATTATCGGTATCACAACATGTAAATTTAATGAAGCGGATAACATGGGTTTCGCGTTGCCATCAGATATGATCGCGGATGAATTGGATAATTTCAAAACGAATCCGCCGCAAAATTACGGTGTCAACTGTCCGTCATGTAATTATCTTATTGTGAAAAAAGATGATTATTGCGAAAATTGTGGCGCGAAATTGGATGCAGAGGCATTGTTCAAAGAATACGTACCGAGTGAGATCGGTGCTTATGCAGAGAGTATCATATCCGAGTTGGGTATCGATCCTATTGTTGCGCGTGCCGGAAGTGATTTTTGGGAATTCCACAATGGAAGTTCAATGATCCGTATTTTTATTTACAACAACAATTATTTGTTTGCCACAAGTCCTTTGGTTAAATTACCGACTCAAAGTCCGATTGAGGTATACAAATTTATACTGTCCAATCCTTGCGATCCATTTTATTTGGGTGTGTATAACGGTGTGGTATTTATATCGTATCGTACTGCAATGCCTGATGTTCGTAATCCGATTCATGGAAAAGCGATACGCGAAAATTTTATTCAGTTTGCGAAAATGGCAGATACTATTGATAATAAGCTGGTGAATGAATTCGGATGTACGTGGACAGAGGATGCGAAGCCGAATAGTTAAATTTATTTGTCTGAATGTGCGGAATACAACCGTCTTGTCTTGACAAGATTGTTATTCTTAGTACAATAGGGCTGAAACAAAAGGGGTTTTGTATGGGTAAGAAACTATTTTATACAGTGTGTGTTGTATGCGTTGCCATGATGGTGATGTCATGTGCCGGACGGTATAACTCTGCGGTTGAAAAAGGTAAAAAAGCCCTTAAATCCGGTAGAGTGGATGAAGCGGTGGGGTATCTTCAAAAAGCCATTTTGATCGAAGAAGAGAATCCTGAGGCATATTATTGGATGGCTATGGTGCATAAGCAAAAAATGCGGTATGACCAGTTTGATGTTTATATGGCGAAAGCATTTTTCTTCGGTAAAGATGCATATAAAGAGCGTATTGCGGATGCATACTATGCGTTTGCACAAGAATTGGAAAAAACGAATCGCCTGGAAAATATGTATGCATGTTTTACCAAGATACTCGCGTATATGCCTGAATATTCGATAAGTGATGATTATGCACTTCTGATGGGGAACAAATATTACGACAAATTGTTTGACTATAAGAAGGCATTGGCGTTTTACCTGATCGTCGATAACAATAAAGATATTTCGCCGCAGGTTGAGCAGGAGGTTAAGTATCGTATCGCAAAATGTTACAACAGTATGCAGGAATATAAAAATGCGCTTATCGCATATAATAAGTTGTTGGAAAAGTTTCCGAATCACAAACGAAAAGATGAAGTTGAGAATGAAGTGGGACGTATGAATTTTCAACTTGCTGAAGTTGCATTCGTAAAGAAAGATTATGATGAAGCGCTCGCAAGGGCTGTGTCGGTATTGGAAGTAGGCAAACCGGTTCTTCTTCTTGATAATGCACGTAGAATTGCCGGAGACGCATATCTCGAAAAAGGTGATACCGAGAATGCACTTCGTATGTATGAGTTAATTGTCCGCAGTGATCCGTATCGTAAACATTCAGTAACTATGTATGCATTGAAGCAGATAGAAAAACTTGGAGGGAGATAACTTGATATCTATGAGAAAAATTATTCCGATCGTGCTTTTTGCGGTTTTCATTATAACTGCAGTCACGTGTTCAAAAAAAACGGTTCGCCTTGCATTAAGCGAACAGGATTCGTATACGAAAGTAAGCGGTTTGTATGAAAAGGGTAAATATGTGCGGTTTCTTGATGATTCAAAATATTTTTTATCGGATTACCCGGCAAGTAAGCATGCGGCAAAAGTTCAGTATTGGACAGGTGAGGCATATACTTATCGGAAAGAATATGAAGAAGCAATTTTTGCATATCAGCGTGTTATCGATAAATACTCTGATAGTGAGTATTTAGACGATGCATATTATAAAATCGGAGAAGTATATTTTAAACAAAAGTTGAACCCTCAAAGGGATCAGACCGCGACGAAAAAAGCTATTTACTACTATGAAAAAGTAGCGCAGCTCGGGAGCCCGTTTACTGATGATGCGCGTGTAAAGATACGTCATTGTCGATCATTATTAGCCCAGAAACAATATTATATCGCGCGATTTTATTATCGGTCGAAGCAATATGATACATCGATCGCGTTACTTGATGAAGCGCTTTCAAATTTCAGCGATACCCCGGAAATGGCTTATTTCTACTATTTAAAAGGGATGAACTATTTTAAACAGAAGGATACGGAAAAAACACGTGCGATGCTTGCAATGATGGAGCAATATAAGCCACTTGATGAAAAGCTTGCGAAATATGTGGCAAAGCTGGAAAAGAAACTGCTCGAAAAATAATGAAAATCGGTATTCTGGGAGGCTCATTTAATCCGGTTCATATTGGACATTTAGCAATTGCAGAGGAAGCATTGTCGATGCTTTCTCTTGACGAAATGTATCTTATACCGGCCTTTATTCCTCCGCATAAGCAGGATTTGAATTTGTTATCTGCAACGGTACGCCTTCATCTTTTACATGAAGCTACAAAAAATACCATGATAAAAGTGAGCAGTTATGAAATAGATAGAGCTGAAGTTTCGTATACAATCGATACGATTCGTTATTTTAAACGTAACAATGATGTCGTTTTGTGTGTCGGCGCGGATTCTGCTCTGCATTTTGAAACATGGAAAGCCTATAAAGAAATTTTAAGCAGTGCACAAGTAGCCGTGTATCCGCGTCCGGGTACCGGCCTGGATGATGTGCGAAAAAAATGGCAGGAATCGTTCCTTTATTGTGATATGCCGCTTTTGGATATATCCTCGACTGACATACGCGAACGGATTATTGCAGAAAGACCCTATCGTTGGTTTGTTCCGCAACGAGTGTGGGAAATTATAGATAAAGAAAGGCTTTTTCAGTGAGTAACAAAAAATATATGATCATTGCCGCGACAGTTTTTATCGTACTGATTACAGTCGGGTTTTTTGTACGACATACACGATGGAAGAATTTTTATCGCGACTATCCTAAAGGTAAAATTCGTATCGAGTTACAGAATGGTACTCCGATAGAGGGTTTTGCATTTAAAATGACCAAGATATTTCGATACCATGGATTTGATGTGGTCGATTTTAGTAATGCAGACAGTAAAAAATTCAAAAAAACAGTGATTATCGATTTACGCGGTAGCAATCCTGAGTTGAAGATTTTGCAATCATTTCTTCATACCGATGAGTGTTATACGATTTACAGCGAACGTGCTGAACGAGAAGGTATCGATGCGATAGTGATATTGGGAAGTGATTTGTTGGATAATGAGGTGTTTCAAGATTCACGATATAGCGGGAGGATTATTTTTGATGAAAAGTCTACAAACGATCGCAACAGCTCTGGCAGATAAAAAAGCGGAAGAGATTCGCATTCTTGATGTGAGAGGATTGAGCCCTGTTACCGATTATCTTATTATTACATCGGTTGAAACGATTCGGCAAGCCCAAGCGGCTGCTGATGAAATTGAACTCAAAGAAGGACGACCGTTTCACAAAGAGGGATATGAAAATGGCGAATGGATCGCACTGGATTACGGCGATTGTATGGTGCATATTTTTCATCGTTCAAAACGACCGTTCTACGGGCTTGATGAACTTTGGTCACGAGCGGTATTGGTGGATGTGAAGTGAAGATATCCGTGTGTATGTTTGGATTACCCAAAAACACACTCTTTCGCGAGCAAATTGAGTATTATGAAACGTTATTAATGAAAAAATTACCAATTACGAGAAAAATATTAAAAGAAGTAAAAGCGGGTGACGATTCCGCGCGACAAGAACAGGAATTACGTAACCTTGAGCGTGAGATGCTCGCGGATACCGGTGTGAAAATTGTACTTGATGCAGCGGGGAAAGAATATTCAACGGAAGATTTTGCCGATTTTATGAAGAAAAGCATACAAAACGGGCGGGATGTGACATTTTATATAGGGAATTTTTACGGACTTGATGAGCGTATTCGCTCAAAAGCAGACGGATTATTGTCGCTGAGCAAAATGACATTTACTCATGAATGTGCCGCGATGCTTTTATATGAACAATTATACCGTGTGCAAACGATTCTATTCGGCGGGAAGTATCACAAATAAAGGATGGTGCAGAATGGGTTTCGATAAACGTAAAGTCGGCGAGAAAGAAGTAAATACACCCGAATCTCAGAAAATGACAATGCAAGAACGTGTCAATAAAGAATTACGCGAGTGGGCAGGTGCTATTATCTGGGCGTTGGCGGTGTTTCTTTTATTATTCCAACCATTTGTGATGTCCGGTTATAAAATACCGAGCGGATCCATGGAGGACACGCTTTTAATCGGTGATTTTCTTCAAATCGACAAATGTACCTTCGGAGGTAAAATTCCACTCACCAATATTCGCGTGCCCGGTATTCGTAAGCCTCAACAAGGAGATATAGTTGCATTTTGGAGTCTTGAAGATCCAAACATGCGTATGATAAAACGTTGCGTAGCAGTGGGCGGGCAAACGGTTGAGGTTCGCAATAAGCAACTATACGTCAATGGTCAGCCCGTTGATGCAGAGTATATTCGCCATAAAGATAGTATTGTTGCACCGAAAGGTTCAATATTGGAACGTAGGGATAATTTTGGTCCTTTTGTTGTACCGGAAGGTATGTATTTTATGATGGGGGATAACCGCGACCATTCTCACGACAGTCGTTTCTTTGGCCCCGTACCGTTTGACCGAGTGATCGGAATCGCACGATTCATTTATTTTTCCGTTGAAGAGAACAGCGGACGATCGATCCTTTCGTCCATCCGTTTTTCGCGGATGTTCAAACGATTGAGTAAAGCAAAAGACAGTGAGTCGTTTAAGGTGTCGCAGAAGTAGTTACATCAGCACTTAATAAGAGCGTTGACTACGTTTTTATCTTCCTATGTATAAATAAAACTGTGTAAGGGACGGAAATAACCGTTCCTTTTTTTATAATTAAAAGCGTGTATCAAATATTTGATGCGGATCAACCGGGTGTTCCTCCAGCCATATTTTTGCAAGTTTGACTGCAGTATCTTTTTGTTCCTGAGTAATTTTCCCTTCATTATCCCAAGCATCACGCCATCTTAAGGCGTATTTACTTTTCTGGGAAGCTATCGTAAGCCATTTGTAAATCTCAATATAATCGTTTGAAGCTGAATAAAAAATTACCATTCCCATTTGTGCATCAGGATGTCCCTGTTCGGCAGCTTTTAAAATGAGATCATAGCATTCTGTTTTATCTTTCATATTCTCAGGTAGTTCGCTTTTTGAATCTTTTGTGTATTTTTGTAATTTTAAAGAACCTACCATATACTGCGCGTTCGGATTATTTTGTTCAACACTTTTAGATAACCATGATATTGCTTCACTTTCATTTTTATCAATTCCAATACCAAAATAATATCGCTTGCCGATTTCATATTGCGCTTGCGCATCGTCGTTTGTAGCAGCCATTAGAAACCATTTTGTGGCTTCAATATGATTATCCATTTGAGAATATATAATACCAAGCATTATTTGTGCATGAGCTAACCCCATATTTGCTGCTTTTTTAAAATGTATTATTGCGTTTTGAATATCATTAGATTTTTGATACTTCAAACCGATATTCATTTCTTCTAAAGCTGCTCTAGATTCACCGATGAGATGTTTTGATTTAGTTTGAGGCGAGGAGGTAGCACAAGCTTGCAACAATATAGTAATAACGATCATAAAAATTATGTTTTTCATAATAATCCATCCTTTTTTGAAGAGATAAGTAACATAATTATTTAGAACTGTCAATAGAATTTTAAAAGTATTGTAATGAGTGAATAGTTGGATTAAACAAACCCCGATGAATTTTAAACTGTTGAATGCTTAAAACTATTCATAAAAAGTAAAGCGAAATGTTAATACTTAGCTAAAAGCATACGGAAAACTAAACTCAAATGTATTTTTGTTATTGTGAATGAATTTTACAAAATTTCCTCACTGTATGCTATACTCATCTCATGAATTATAACAAAGGAAATAGTATACCATGAAAACACATCCCGTGCTTGAGTTTTTTTCCTCTCATCGAACGAAATCATATACGGTACATGATGTAGTAAAACAATTGCATGTGCGTCAAAAATTTACCTACGAAGTGAAAATTGAAATTGATCGACTCGTTAAAGCCGGAAGTATCATAAGATTAAAAACAGGTCGTTATAAACTTGCCGGCGGGAAGTCAACCTCATTGATAGGGAAACTACAAATGACCGACAGAGGTTTCGGTTTTGTCATACTATTTGAACGCGGCATGGAAGATATTTTTGTGCCCGGGATGAAACTCGGTGGAGCGTTGCATGGTGATACCGTTCGTGTTGAAGAAGATTTTTATCGCGGCAAACGTGAAGGGCGTATCGTGCAGGTTGTCGAACGTTCGGTGACCGATATTGCCGGTATCTTTGCAAAAGGGCAATTGTTACCGTTTGAAGATGTATTCCCTACGATGCCGTGTCAAGGACGTAAAGAATTTAAAGATGCAGAAGGAAAAGTTGTTCGCGCACGCCTTACAAGTTATTCGCCGCTGAAAGCAACGGTCGTCGCAGTGCTTGGGGATTTTGACGATCCCGCAATAGATGATGATATTGTTATCAGTAAATATCGTCTGCCGTATGAATATCCCGAATTGGAAAAAGAATTTTATGATGATCTTTTGATACGCACGACAGACGAGTTGTTGATTCGCAAGGACTTGACGAGTTTGATGACGTTTACTATAGACCCTGCGGATGCACGCGATCATGACGATGCGGTATCCGTGGTAAAAACTACCGACGGGTGGCGTGTGTATGTGCATATCGCTGATGTGGCGTTTTATGTTGAAGAAGGGGGCGTCCTCGACGGTTTGTCATATGAGCGAGGATTTTCAACCTATTTGACCGGCACTTTTTTACCGATGTTACCCTACACACTCACGAAGGATGTCTGTAGTTTGCGTGAAGGTTCTGATAAACTCACGATGACTGCCGTAATGGACTATGATGCGGAAGGGAAAAAAATTGCGTGTGATGTGTTTCCCGCAAAGGTGCGTATCACCAAATTTCTTTCCTATGACGAGGCCGCGGCAATAATCGACGGCACTGCAGATGCACCGCATGAATGGCAAGTCGCATTGCGTGAACTTACCGAATGTGCGAAAAAAGTGAACGCACTTCGTACGAAAGCAGGGGCACTTGATCTGGACATGCCCGAGTTCGGTGTTGTGTTGAATGAAAAAAAAGAACCGATTTCTGTGTACCGGCGTGAAAGGACATGGGCGCATCGGCTTATCGAAGAATTTATGATCGCTGCCAATGAGACTGTGGCTGCGATATTGGAAAAAAGAAATGACGGTGGGATCGGTATATATCGTGTGCATGACAAACCGTCTGATGAAAAAATGGTCGCATATCAGGAGCTTTTGGAAGAATTCGGTATTATCGTCACGAAAATGTCGGCGCAAAAATTTCAAAAAGTATTCGAATCATTGCATGACGATCCCGCAGGGGCGTTTCTGAAGAAAGAACTTGTAAAATCATTAAAACGCGCCGAATACAGCGAGAAAAACAGCGGACATTTCGGGTTACATTCAGACTCGTATACGCATTTTACGTCTCCGATACGGCGATATCCTGATCTGATAGCGCATCGTTTGCTTAAGGGCATGAATGTCGATAAGAAATATCTGCAAAAGGCGGCACAGTATTTATCCGAAAAAGAAAATGATGCCGAGCGTGCCGAAATGTTGTCATATAGGATCAAAGCATTGCGCTATATAAAAAAGTTGACGCAAAAAGAATTTACGGCGATAGTCGTCGCAGACGATATTGATAAATTTAGGATAGAACTTACCGATTATGGTGTGCGCGGGGTAGTGTATTTCAAGGATTGTATTCCCGACCATCGGATGATTGTGTTGGGAAAAATTGTAACATGTCGACCTCTTGTCATTGAACCGGTATATGGTGTGTTGGAATGTGAAATTATGGAAGTGCAAAAATGAATGATATTTTTCAATTACTGACCACGGACGGAAGGGCACGTCGCGGGCGTATTCAGCTCACTCACGGAGTCGTAGAAACGCCGATATTTATGCCGGTTGGAACGCAAGGCACGGTAAAGACCATGACGCCGCATGAATTGGACGATATTGGCGCACAGATCATACTGGCAAATACATATCATATGTATCTGCGACCCGGTCATGAGTTGGTACGCAAAGCCGGCGGATTACACGGATTCACCGGTTGGAAGAAACCATTTCTTACCGATAGCGGCGGTTTTCAGGTGTTTTCGCAGGCGGGTTTAAATAAAATAACTGAAGACGGTGTGTATTTTTCATCGCATATCGACGGCTCGAAGCATTATTTTACCCCTGAGTTGTCATTGGAAGTGCAGAATGCGCTTGGCGCTGATATTATTATGGTATTTGACGAATGTGCTCCGTATCCTGCGGAATACGGGTATGTCGCGGAATCGGTGAAGCGGACAACCCGTTGGGAGAAACGATCACAGCTTGCGCATACACGGCCGCATGATCAAGCGCTTTTCGGTATTATCCAGGGTGGTATGTATCCGGAGCTGCGCAAACTGAGCGCAGAACAATTGATCGAACTTGATTTTCCGGGATATGCACTCGGCGGAATGAGTGTCGGTGAGCCGAAACCGCTGATGTATGAAATACTTGATTATTCCGCAGAGCTTATGCCTTCCGATAAACCTCGTTATCTGATGGGGGTGGGTACACCTGAAGATCTGCTTACCGGTGTGTCGATGGGTATCGATATGTTTGATTGCGTGATGCCGACACGAAACGGACGAAATGCTCAAGTATTCACTCAATACGGTCCTATGTCGATCAAAAATGCTCAATTTATTGAAGATTTTCTGCCTATCGATGAATCGTGTGACTGCTACGTCTGTAAGAACTTTTCACGTGCGTATTTACGACATCTCTATAAAGCGGGCGAGATACTTGCGTTGCGCTTGAATACGTATCATAATGTTCATTTTTATCTGTCTTTGATGGAAAAAGTGCGTGCGGCTATCGAATCGCATACCTTTGACGATTTTAAACGTGACTTTTTAGCAAAATATAACGGGAAGTAGTAGCGCAGGATTTTTCGTCACCGGGACGCTTCGTCGAAATGACACGAACTCCCCCGAATGAGTACATTCTGCCCCCTCTTTAGTAAAGAGGGGGTTGGGGGAGTTTGATAGCATCATTATACTTTACGATGATACATTGCATTGCGTCACCCGAGGATAGTTGAGGTTGTCATCTCGAACCTACTGCGTGAGAGTTCTTGCTATTCAAATAACAGGATTTTTTGTCACCGTGACGCTTCGTCGAAATGGCGATACTCGGGGCGATATGGAATCGCCCTCTACAAAAACATACTCCTATAAACGTTCACTACCCCGTCATCTTTCAGATGCCACCCCTTCAGTGTGAAGGGGAATTAAATCAGCGAGAATCTGCGTTAATCAGCGGATGAAAATATTAGTCATTTCGAACCTTCCGATGTGAAAAAAAACATCTACGGATCGTGCAAAAGATAAACATTGCCATATATCGATTTTTGCGTATAATAAACACCATAAAAAGCAGCGAAGAAAGTAAACTACAACAAAAAGGAACGAGAAAGACACATGATTGAAATTGTAACGTTAGGAACAGGTTCTGCAATACCGAATATTCTGCGTAACCACTCGTCCACGGCAATAGTTCGTGACGGGGATATTTTTCTTTTTGATTGCGGGGAAGCGACACAGCATCAGATTCAAAAGGTTGGCCTGCGTCATTCAAAGATCCAAGCAATTTTTATATCACATTTGCACGGCGACCATGTGTTCGGTTTGCCGGGATTACTCACTACGCTCGGTTTGAACGGGCGAGATATTCCGTTGTCGGTCTATGGTCCACCGGGTATTAAGGAATATGTTGAGGAAATGCTTCGTCTTGTGAGTGCGGTGGTAGATTATCCGCTACACGTTGTTGAGATGCAGACCGGGATCGAATACGATCTTGGCGAAGTGCATGTGACCGCATTACCGTTGAAACATGGTGTGCTTACATACGGATTTCGTATACGTGAGGATGATAAACCCGGGAAATTTGATCTGGAACATGCCGTTTCGCTTGGAATCCCTGCGGGACCTCTGTTTGGGCAACTGCAAAAAGGCAACAGTATCGAATGGAACGGAAAAACTATTCATCCAGCAGATGTGTTGGGTGAGGCACGACGTGGGTGTGTGCTTGCGTATATCCTTGATTCCGAACCGTGTGAAAATGCCAAGGAGCTTGCACGCAACGCTGATGCGGCCCTTTTTGACGGCACCTATACCGACGAAGATACCGACTATGCTCGAAGAGGACAGCACTCTACGCACAAAGAAGCATGCGTTATAGCGCAGGAAGCGGGGGTTCGGATGCTTATTCTTACGCATTTCAGTCAGCGATATGTGGTTCCGTTTAAGAATTTTGAACAGAACGGTATGAAAGTTGTGTATGCATACGATAGAATGCGAGTGCAGGTATGCTGATTCGCGGACGGTTAATAATCATCGAAAATGAGCAATATTTATTATCAGGCACACGGTATTATCCAATAAAAGGCATTGTGGGTGCCGATATGTATGATCTGTGTGAATGTGAAGGCACCGAGTGGGACGGTGTCATTATCGCCGAACGTACGCGTGTATTGCAACACGGTACGATGGTCGGCGGGCATGAGAATTGGAAAAAAATGGTATATGACACAGGATTCAAGTCGCAGATGATCGAGATGCAGCTTGCGGTGAATCAGATGCGAAGTTTTTTCCTAAAAATGAATTTTTTGGAAGTCTATACGCCGGTTGCAGCACCGTATGCAGCGATGGAGCCGAATATCGATTCGTTTGAGACCGTGTTCGGACGTGATAAAAAGTTGTATCTGCAAACTTCACCGGAATATTATATGAAAAAACTGCTTGCTGCGGATCTGTATCAGAACATCTTTCAAATATGCCCTGTGTTTCGCAATAATGAGAATGGCAATCGACACAATCCCGAGTTTCTCATGCTGGAGTGGTACCGTCAGTATGCACCGTATGAAACGCTCATGGACGATTGTTTCGGGCTGATCAAAGCATGTGCAAAGAAAGATATGCTTACTTATCAGGGGCAGACTGTGTTACTCGATGCGTATGAAAAACTTACGGTTGCCGATGCGTTTGAGCGATATGCCGCAATGCCGTTGGATGCGCTTGGCGTGTATAACGATATACCCGGCTGGGAAGAACGTTTTTTCCAGATACTTGTCGAGCAGGTAGAACCGCGCTTGGGATGGGAGCGTCCGACCGTGTTGTGCGAATATCCCGCAAAACTTGCCGCGCTTGCGTCGCTTAAAAAAGATGATCCGCGTGTTGCGAATCGTTTTGAATTATATATTTGCGGGATAGAACTCGCAAATTGTTTTGAAGAGCTATGCGATGCTGAACAGCAGTATCTGCGTTTTGAAGCAGAGCAACATGCCCGTATGAAAGCGGGAAAACCGGTGTATGATATCGATAAAACCTTTATCGAAGCATTGAAAACGGGGATGCCACCGAGTTCCGGTGGTGCGCTCGGTATACAGCGTTTACTCATGGTGCTGTTTGATGCGACATCAATTCGCGAGACGTTGTTGTTCCCGTATGAGGATTTATAATATCCGGTATCAATAATTATACTTTACATTATTATACTATGTAGTATAATAACAACGAGGTGTAAGAATGAGATTTGTTAATCGTCAGAATGAGCTTTGTTTTTTACAGAGCGAATATCAGAAAAGTGAATCTTCTCTTGTAGTAGTATACGGCAGGCGCAGAATAGGGAAAACCTGTCTTATCAATGAGTTTTTGCGTGGTAAACGCGGAGTATACTTTCTTGCTACTGAAGAAAGTGAATCACAAAATATTAAGGCGTTTCAACGCGCAGTTGCGGAATTTACTACTGACGATATACTTGCTGCTTCGGTTGTGAATGAGTGGGATTTGCTTTTTAAGGCATTACTCAGAGCATGTAAAAACGAACGATTGGTGATAGTGATTGACGAGTTTCAGTATTTATCAAAAGGAAATGCGGCATTTCCGAGTGTGTTCCAAAAAGTATGGGACACGCTGCTTAAAAACGAAAATTGTATGGTTATTCTGTGCGGTTCATTGATAACAATGATGACCGGGCAACTTTTGACATACGGCAGTCCGCTGTATGGTCGTCGTACGGGGCAAATAAAGCTTAAGCAAATTGCGTTTAAGGAATATCATGCGTTTTTCCCATCTTTTTCTTCACGCCAACGTATCGAGTTTTATGCAGTTACCGGCGGTGTACCTCGATATATAGAAATGTTCGACGGAGAAAGCGATGTATTCACAGCAGTAGAAAAACTGGTAGTATCACGGCAGAGCTATTTATACGACGAACCGCATTATTTATTGCAACATGAGGTGCATGAGATAGGCAGCTATTTTTCTATTATTCGCAGTATTGCTGCGGGTAATCACAAAATTAGTACAATCAGCGCTGATATTGCAGTTAACCAAACAAATCTTCCGAAATATCTCAAAACGCTTATTGATCTTGATATTATCGAGCGTCAAGTGCCTGTAACGGAAAATAATCCCGAAAAAAGTAAGATGGGACTTTATCGTATCACTGATAATTTTATAGCGTTTTGGTTCACTTTTGTATACCCGCAGAAATCACGACTTGAGCAAAATAACACAGCATATGTGATGGACACGCTTAGGAAAACGTTTGTAGAACGACACGTCGCATTCGTGTTTGAAGATATCTGTAGGGCGGCAATGTGGGCGTTAGAAGAAAAAGGGTTTTTAAGTTTTTCACGCGTCGGACGATGGTGGAATAAAAATACTGAGATTGATATTGTTGCATTGAATGATGACACAAAAGATATCATTTTCGGGGAGTGTAAATACACCGCAGCACCGATGGATACCGACGTATGGTATGATATGATTGAAAAAAAGAAAGAAGTGTTGTGGAATAAAGATATGCGAAACGAATCGTTTGTGTTTTTTTCTATGACCGGTTTTACCCGACAAATGCATGAACTTGCACAATCCCGTACTGATATTTTTCTCATCGGAGGGGATGAATTGTGAATACAGCGGAAAAGAATCTATATCGAATTGTTGTGACGATTGTAGTGCTCGTTATATGCGGGAATTGCGCTCAAAAGCACCCAACCAAGCAAGAGCTTCAACAATCACTCACGCTAAGAGCTGAACAAGGCGACGTGCAAGCACAGTTTGAATTGGGGAAGTTTTACTATTTTCTTGAAGAAAATCCTGCACGGCATGAGAAAGCATACCCGTGGTTTGTGAAAGCATCCGAAAAAGGCAATGCATATGCAATGCACTATCTCGGAAGAATGTATCACTACGGGTATTTTGTGCAAAAAGACGAAAGAAAGGCGAAAGACTACTTTTCAAAAAGCATTGCTACAATACAGAATGATTCTCTCACAAAAAATCCTGAGGCATGGTATTGTATGGGATGGAGTTTTCATTACGGCATTGAAGTTGAGAAGAACGATACCGAAGCAGTGAAGTGTTTTGAAAAAGCAGCGAAAAAAGGGAATATCATCGCACAGTATGATTTGGGATTATGTTATATAAAAGGCGAAGGTGCTGAAAAAGACCAAAAACAAGCAGAGAAATGGATGCGCAAAGCTGCAGAATGCAATGATGCGATGGCACAGTATCTATTTGCTTTTAAAAGCATATGGTTTTCTACTGACGATTTAGAGAATTTTAAGATTTTATATAATCAATTGAACGCTGATAGCAAGAATATAGTTAAGTGGTTAACATTATCATCGCACCAAGGTTTGAGTTATGCAGAATATAGTTTGGGCAATTTATACGATGTACAATCAGCATTTTGTCTTTCAAGTAATGAGCAACGTGCACTAGAATTAAAAACATCAGCAGCCCAGAAAGGTTATTTTATAGCACAATATGATATTGGGAAGTATTATATCTTTAAATGGTATGGTAATAATCAGAATCAATCCAACTATGATAAGGCAATATTTTGGTTTGAAAAGGCAGCTGCATCCGGGAGCGTACCTGCCCAGTATGAAATGTTTAGCCATTATGCATTAAGAGATTTAGATAAAGCATTATACTGGCTTGAATTAGCAGCAAATCAAGGTGATAAAGATTCTCAGTCGATGTTAGGTACATATTATTTACTAGGCAAAGGAGTAAAAAAGAATTACGTCATTGCATATAAATGGTTAATCTTGGGTTTAAGATTCGGCGATGATGAAACAATACCCATGATTGATGATACAATGTCCGCCGAGGATATAGCAAAAGGAGAAAAATTGGTTAAAACATGGACGCCAAAGATAAATACTAATAATAATTTTATTATACAGCCATACAACGTTATCAACGTTACACTATTAGAGTTAAGATAAACCCGAGACGCATTTTCATGCGTCTCGTAAAAGAGTTATTACTTAAAAATCAGCGTTTCTTGGTGTGCGCGGGAAGGGGAGGACGTCGCGGATGTTCTGCATACCGGTGATGTACATCACAGCACGTTCGAAACCGAGTCCGAATCCTGCATGCGGTACGCCGCCGAATCTGCGAAGATCGAGATACCATTCGTAATCTTTTTTGTGGAGTCCCATTTCTTCGATGCGTTTCAGCAACACATCATATCGCTCTTCACGCTGGCTTCCGCCGATAAGTTCGCCCGGGCCTGCCACCAACAGGTCGGTAGCGGCGACGGTCTTACCATCATCATTCATACGCATATAGAACGCCTTGATATCTTTCGGGTAATCGGTGACGAATACCGGTTTTTTGAATACTTCCTCAACGATGTATTTTTCATGCTCGGTCTGCAAGTCAATTCCCCATTTAACCGGGAATTCGAAGCTTTTCCCAGATTTTTGTAATAATTCAACCGCTTCGGTATAGGTCACACGCCCGAAATCAGAGTTGAGCACATGGTTCAAGCGTTCAAGTAATGTGGTGTCGATGAACGCGTTGAAAAACTCCATTTCTTCCGGTGCATGCTCAAGGACATAGCGGATCATATATTTTACCATGTCCTCAGCCAGTATCATATCGTCTTTCAGGTCGGCAAATGCGATCTCCGGCTCGATCATCCAGAATTCCGACGCATGCTTCGGGGTGTTGGAGTTCTCGGCACGGAAGGTCGGCCCGAAAGTATATACATTTCTGAATGCCATACAGTAGTTTTCCACTGCAAGCTGCCCTGATACAGTCAGGCTTGTTTCTTTGCCGAAAAAGTCTTTGCTGTAATCAATTTTCCCGTCGTCGGTGTGCGGTAGTTTGTCCATGTCCAGTGTGGTGACGCGGAACATTTCGCCTGCACCTTCGCAATCGCTGCCCGTGATGATCGGTGTATGCACATACACAAAGCCGCGGTCTTGGAAGAAACAATGTATCGCATGAGCCAGCAAACTGCGCACGCGAAATACTGCGGTAAATGTGTTCGTGCGAGGACGCAAATGAGCGATCGTGCGGAGATATTCAAAGCTGTGACGTTTTTTCTGCAACGGAAACTCGTGGTCACAATGACCGACCAGCGTGATAGAGGTTGCTTTTATTTCAAACGCCTGTTTTTGTCCTTCGCTTTTTACCACTTTTCCGTTGATGGCGATCGATGATCCGAGGGTAAATTTACAAATATCATTAAAATTATTCAATGTATCGTCAAACACGATCTGTGTGTTTTTTAAAAATGAGCCGTCGTTGAGTTCGATAAAGCCGAAAGTCTTGGAATCACGGATCGTTCTGATCCATCCGGAAAGCATGACGTCTTTTCCGAGGAATGATTCCCATTCGCGGAACAGGGTTTTAACCGATACTTTTTCCATATGTATCACTCCTTCTTTGTTGTCGTGAGATTGTAGTACACAGAAAGGCTTTCGTCAAGAATTTATACACAAAAATTGATAAATACGATTGAAAAATTGAAAACTGTTGCTAAAAGCGAATCGATATAGTATAACTTTATGGAAATTACGTATCACTATTGTAGTTTGTGGATACACTGTGGTGGCAATTTTAGGTTTGCAGGTAACTGAAAAAGAAAGATTGGAGAAATGCATGACGAAAGATGTAGTGTTGTTTACAGCGGGATATATATCTGTATTTTATATTATTCTTTATTTTATTCTTAAGATACCGCATTTTACTGATGACTCAAAGTGGAAAATAAAATTTCCGCGTTTTTTAGGACGTGTTATAATGTTAGCTTTTTTTGGATATGTTTATTTTGCGCATGTTTTTGCTTTTTCATACATTGCTGTTGCAGTATTCCGAACAAAAGGAGTTATTTTATCATTTGTTGATTTGGTGAAAGATAATGAAGATATAAGCTTTGAAATAATTATTATTATTTGCGTGGTGAAAAGTTTTATATTTATGGTTTTTGCTGAAGTTGTAAAATATTATAGAAAAAAGCATGTAGTTAGGATCTAGATTTTGTAATTCAAATACAAGAATTTTTCTCTTGCATATATTCGTCGAAATGACAACCCCTCATAACGTTTGCCACCCCGTCGATACTCCTTCAGTGAGAAGGGGAATTCAATCTGCGATCATCTGCGTAAGTCTGCGGATAAAAAGGCAAGGAAATTTCTTCATGGTTACGATTATTGAAATTTCACTCACTCCCTGAATGATTACATCCTGTTCACGTATCGTTTGCGACGATATAATTTATTTTTTATCTGAATCTTATTCTTGCTATGCATTCGTTCTATCTGTATACTGATTTTCTAAACGGAGGAAGCATATGAATAAGCATAAACGTATGACATTTGTGTCGGATTCGCTGGTCGTTCAGATTATCCGTGGTGAGAAGACAGCGAGCGTAAGCCGTGTTGAAGAGGTCAATGTCATCGTGGATGATTTTGATGATCCGCTTGTTGTAGGTGAATAC
Organism: uncultured bacterium; assembly: GCA_964423645.1. Classification (GTDB taxonomy): domain Bacteria; phylum Macinerneyibacteriota; class Macinerneyibacteria; order Macinerneyibacteriales; family CAYRFE01; genus CAYRFE01. Next base: position 64,591 of record CAYRFE010000006.1, read on the forward strand.
TACGATGTATTTGACAGTAAATTTGTGAAAAGAACGACAATCCGTATAGTTGCTATGGAACTTTGCCGATGGGATCATATACCGGAGCGCTTATGGTTGGGCGAAACAAATTCAAATGCAGATGAATTTCGTGTGGATCATAGAGATTATTTTGATAATCCGTCAGATGATTTTGAATTTGTCGCCTATTACTTCGAGAAATGTGACTGAGAATATCATAAGGAGTGTTATTTAATCTCAATGGGGCAATGTCCCCGAAACTTGTTTCGGCTTTACTATGATAGTTCTGATATTCAAATGGTAAGTCAAAATCATATAAGAACTTAAACCATTCTCAAAATAAAAGGAAGAGGTGGTCGCACAGCGAAAGTATTATTTTTGAGTTACCCTGTAGCTTGCTGCCGTGTAGTTTATTCCCCCCAGAAGTATTTTAAATAACTCAATCGAGACCTTAGAGAAATTCAAATAATCCCACTTATTTTTCCGTAAAAATGGACGAAGTAAGACAAGCGAGTATATTTTTCGATCATTCTGAAGAGATGTCTTTTTTGTCTCAAAAAAATGAAAGTTAATTATATGTGACATTACGCCTTTTTCTGCTTGACAACTCGGAGAACGAGAGGTATACTAAATTGTAACATATATGCGACAATTATATGGGGATTGGCGTATTAAGGAGGTTGTGATGTTGTACGGTGAAAAAGTTAAACAAGCAAGAGTTGATAAACAGTTAACACAGGCCGAATTGGCGGCAATGACGAATTCGACACGACAAACTATTAATCTTATAGAGGCGGGGCGTTTTAATCCGTCGCTGAAGCTTTGTCTTGATATCGCGGTTGCGCTCGGAAAAACACTTGATGAGTTATTTTGGTTGAGCGGGTCGGGTATATTAGATGCGATACATCAAGTGCTCATCGCTGATGTGGGTAGCACAACGACAAAGGTCGTGCTATTGGAGCGCGAAAACGGTGTGTTTCATTTAGCAGGCGATGCAGAATCGCCCACTACGGTTGAAAAACCAGATGAAGACGTGAAAATCGGTTTGATACGGGCGTTCAGAAAACTCGAAGAAGCAACCGGAAAAACCTTGGTCACTGACAGCGGTAAACCGAAAGTCCCGTTTTTTGCGACAAGTTCTGCCGGTGGCGGTCTTCAAGTCATGGCCTTCGGTATTTCTTCGACAGATACGGGGAAAGCCGCCGAGATGACTGTTTTCGGCGCAGGCGGGATTATTTTGCAGACATTTACGGTTGATGACGGACTCACGGTCATCCATAAAATGCGACAGATCCGTGCGTTACACCCTGACATGATTCTTATGGCAGGCGGAACTGACGGAGGAAATATTGCAAGTATTGTGAGGCTTGCCGAGATATTAAGTCTTTCTCATCCGATATCAAAATTCGATCAGACCAAAAAAATACCCTTGATATATAGTGGCAATAAGGATGCCTTTCCCTACATTGAGTCAATTTTGAAACAGCATTTTGATGTCACGCAAACAGAGAATATCCGGCCGGCATTAAATATTTTAAATACTGAACCATCGAAAGCCGCGGTTCATGATGCGTTCATGGAGCATGTGATGGAACAGGCTCCGGGATATAGGGATATCAAAAAATGGGTGAAAACCGATATGATACCTACGCCTGCCGGGGTGGAAAAAATATTGATCTTATATGGAGAACATACCCGTAAAAATGTTGTTATGTTTGATATCGGCGGTGCAACGACAGATTTTTTTTCAAATATTTACGGAGAATACAGTAGGACGGTCGCGGCAAACACCGGCATGAGTTATTCCATTGCTCAAGTAATGTCTGATTCGGGCATTGACTCGATCATGAAACGCTTGCCGCATACCCTTCAAGATGTCGATGTGAAAAATTATATTTGCAATAAAATGTTGAATCCGTGGTATGTCCCCGACCATGTGACTGACATTGTTATTGAGCAAGCGGTAGCAACATCTGCCGTTGAACTTGCTTGGAAACAGCATCAATCGATGTGTTTTAAACAGCATAGACTCGGTTTTTTGGAAAAAAGACGTTTGAAAACCGATTATGATCCTTTTGAAGAAGTATTTTATGTCAAAGATGAAGAGAAATTGTTCCAAATGAGTGATATCGATATGATTATCGCGGCAGGTGGAGTTATCCGACATTCACATACACACGAAGTTTTGAGTATGATCGCTGATAGTGTGCGCCCGCATGGAGTTGTCCAATGTATGCGGGATCATTTTTTCAAATCACCTCATTTGGGTTTATTATCAACGGTTGATAATGAAACGGCATTACGCGTATTTGAGGAGGACACACTCGAAGATCTTGGTTGGATCGTTGCCCCCATCGGGAAGATTAAGCAAGGAAAAGATACATTATCTGTTGTAGCGGGTGATATTACCTATACGGTAAAAGGTGGTGAAGTGTTGCTCCTTGGTCAAGGCGGGAGTGTGACCGTGCATGCATTGGGAGGTGTAGCAATTAAGAAAAATATAACCACGCTGTCGTTTGATGCTCACACACCGGTCCTTATTGATTGTCGCGGTCGCGGCGAGTTCTTTAACGGCAAATCACTTCAAGAGTATGCGTTGCCGATGAAAATTCGAGTAGCTGAAGGCCCATGTGCCATAGTTCATTCAGATGAATTACGCATTCAACGCGGAAATTATACATTTGTGCGGGAATTGCCCTATCAAGGAGAGATTTTCGTCAAACAAGGTGAAGATGTAACGCCAAATACCGTTATCGGTGAAAACCGTTGTACTCCGCCTCGAGTATACATAATTGATATTCGTCGTATGATTGGGTATGACAGAAAAGTATCCGAAGATGTTATCAAGACAAATCTTGTAATTAAAAAAGATGATATTATAGACGTAGGTCAAAAAATATTTCACTTAAAGGGGATGATGTTCGGTGAAGAGTGGTTTCATTCACCGGTAAGAGGTTCTGTTGTTCGAATTGACAAAGGTGTGATTATGGTGCGTGAAATTCAAGATTATTCGGATAAACCGGTAGTCATGAATATTGCTGAACAGACTGGTCATAAGCCTGCACATATTAAATCGATCCTTAATTGTCAGGAAGGCGATTTCCTTGAGCGTGGTATGCAACTTATTAAATTATCTGCAGAATTACCGAGGATCACATCACCGGTGACCGGTACCGTTAAAAAAATTGATACAATCGAGGGAACGATCACTTTGCAATATGATAATAAGCCTGTTCCGTTGTATTCTTTTGTCAAGGGTACGGTTGTGTGTGTCGAGCCCGGTTTCAGCGTCAAGATAGAAGGGCATGGAGCGATCGCATACGGTGTCTTTGGTGTAGGATCTGAACACAGCGGCGAACTCATGGAACTGAAAATTGGAGAAGATATTGATGTGAGAAGCAGTGATATGGTAATCGTTATGTATGAAAGTGTGACGAGTGCGAACATGCGCGACGCGGTGAAGCATAATGTTCGGGGAATAATTGCACCTTCGATGCATGCATCGGCCTGGGCTGATTTTTACGGTAAAGAAATCGGTGCGGGATTTACGGGTAATGAAGAAATTCCCTTTACACTTATAATTACTGAAGGATTTGGGGACTTGGAGATGAAACAAACAACAAAAGAATTTTTCAAAGACTCGTTGGGAAAATCAGCAAGTCTCTCGGGTCGTACGCAGATCCGTGCCGGAGTGGTGAGGCCGATGATTGTGATATCTGATTGAAAAAACTGTTTGTTCGTATAAAGTCGCACGAAAAGAAGCACATTTCTTATGTGCTTCTTTTTTTATCTTGACAATATGTAATTATCTAGGATAATCCACTCTGTTGCACAATGAAGGAGGTTCATTTTATGAAGTATTTTTTTGCGACAACAGTAGTGTTTATGATTTTTTGGGGATCGAATGTGTGTGCTCAGGAGGAAAATAAGGACGGTTTATCAGAAGTTATCAAGAATGACTTCCTGTCGGAATTCAAGCTTTCGGGAACATTCAAAGTTGTCTCAAAAATACAAGACAGTTTTACGACTCCGCTGGATAATCCTGAATTTGGTCTTTATAACCGTGCAGGAGCGAATTATCGCAGTTCGCAGAATTTTCGCACGCGCGGATCGGTTAATTTATCTATCGGGACACCCGGAAAAAGCGAGTGGTTCGGTGTTGTTACTTTGGAAATAGATGCCAATGACCCTGATACGGATTATTACGAGGGAGAAGGGGACAGAGAAATAGTCGGCTTGGATAATTTCTTCGTAATGTACAGACCCTTTGAAATGCGAGGCGGGCGTCCATTCGGTATTTCAGTCGGCATCCAAACAATAAAAGCTACGGCCAATGCGGCATACGGGTATTATTTTGCAGGGGATATTGATGAAGACTTCATTTTTTATACCGCCGCTGCTGCGTCGCAACTGCCGATGGTCAATATTGACTTCCATATTGATGAGGGCACCGGGATTGGTTTTGCAATAGTAAAAGGAAATGGAGATATTTCTCGTATCGGTACAGGTATGCGTTCTGAGAGTGCATTAAATAAAACGCTTTGGCTTGAGTTTAAAAGATGGAATATAGGTTTAAATGCCGGTTATCAAATAATCTCCGGTGAATCCGGCGGAACAAAACTCACGGAAACTGATGACGGTAATACCATTCATGAATACGATCCGCAATATGAACATATTCTGTTCAACAGTTTGGTGTCATATACCTACAAGGGTTTTACTCCGTTCGTAGGGTATCAGATCGTAAAAGGTGATAATGTTCCTACAGCTTCAACGGTCGGCTTGCCGATACGTGAAGTTTGCGGGGCGTTTATGACGTATGGCGGTAAATTTGAATTTAATTTGTTTGGTGTGAAGAATACTGTAGCCGGTGATTATACTATAGCCGAGACAGAAAAATTTGACGGAATTAACGGTCTGCCCAAAGGATTAGTCGGTGCATTGACCCATAATTCATTATTTGCAGATGTTGGCGGAGAAAGTAGTGTGGCGTATGCTATCGCGAAACTCGATGGTGCAATGCATTTTGAATATGCTGTCCAGATCAAAGAAAAATTGAAACTTTCATTGTTTTACTATGAATTATTAGGTAAACCGGATGAAACGATGACCGATGAATTTGTTCATGACAGTATTGTTGACGAATTGACGCCGATTGTCGGTGCTCCGACTGCTACGGGGACCGCAAATGCGTTAATGGCAGGCGGACTCTCTGCGCAGATGGATGATCTTCGTAAATTTGCAGAGTGGTCATCTTCCAATTCAATGGGTATCGTTTTGTCATATTCTTTTTAGGAGTAGTCCACGCGGGCGGCAGAGTTTGCCGCCCTTTTTCACGACATAAATCATATAATCATGCTTGTAAAAAACAGCATGGTGTGCTATGCTTACTCGTAAGTTTAGGAGGAGGAACGACTATGAAAAACTGTATAATTGTGTTCGCGTTCTTACTGTTCTGTATAACGGGGATGGTAGTTGCTCAGGAGGGAAGCGGAATTATAAGCGCACTTCAGGGAAGCGCAGAAAAGCGTTCGGCTACAAGCGACGATTGGCTCTCGGCACAATTAAAAACAAATGTTGCTTCAAAAGAAGTAGTGCGAACATTACCTGATTCTTTCGCTGAGATTTCTTTGACGCGTGGAACAGTGATCCGTTTGGCACCTAAAACGACTGTCAATATGGTCAAGCTGTATGAAGAATCTAAAGATAAAGTTGTCACCAATATTCAAGTCGAAAGCGGTGAAGTATGGGGAAATGTAAATAAGCAGAGCGAAGATGATGTATTCAACGTGGATTCGACCGCTGTATCATCATCGATTGTCGGGACTATTTTTCGGATAAATTCTGCAGATGACGGCTCCACGATGGTTAAAGTGTACAAAGGGAATGTCGAAGTAAGTTCAAACGTTCAGAAAAAAACACAAACTTCTCCGAACCATGATACGCCGACCGAAGTGAGCGGTCCGACTGAAGTTGAAGGACCAAAAGAAGTCACTTTGGAGCAGTGGACGGTCATCGTTCGCGAGATGATGCAGATACGTATCGATAAAAACGGTAATATCGTTCGTATGGATCCGATTGATCCCAAAGCTGCCGATGAACAGAATGCATGGGTGAAATGGAATCAACAATTGGATGCAAAATCACCGATAAAACACTGATGTCACAATGAATATTTTGTTGGTAAATGACGACGGTATTTATTCAGACGGTATTTTTGTTCTTTGGAAATATCTTTCGGCGGAGCACAATGTGACCGTTGTTGCTCCGCTTTTTGAACAATCGGCAGTGAGTCATTCAATAAGCATTTATAAACCTGTTCGCATTACGCAGATCAATCGTTCACAAGGCTTTGAAGGATATGCTGTCGAAGGTACTCCGGCCGATTGCGTGAAGACGGCGTTTTCCGTAACGATTCCTCATCCGAATTATGATTGTATCATTTCGGGTATCAATAAAGGATTCAATACTGCGACGAATATTTTGTATTCAGGTACGGTTTCAGCTGCTGCGGAAGGGTATTTTGTCGATATACCGGCTATAGCTATTTCAACAGAAACGAATGCATCATGTCTTGATGATATTGCACAATTTTTACTTTCATACATTGATTATTGGCGAACGAGCGATTTTTTCAACAGAAAGATCATTATGAATATCAACTATCCCGATGTTCTCAAAGACGAAATACAAGGTATCCGTTTTACGCGGCAGGGTACCAGTTTTTATAAAACAATACTTGATGAGCGTATTGATACAATGGGCAGAAAATACTATTGGTTTTCCGGTGAGTTTATGCAGGATATGGATCCTGAGAGTGATGACGGTGCCTTGGCGCAACACTATATTTCGGTTTCTCCTCTCAAATTTGATTTGACAGATTATACGATGTTGGCTACACTCAAAGAGCATGAGGGGAAAATATGGGAAAAATTGACGTATTAAAACAGACCGCTATATTTGCGGATGTGCCGTTAGCGTTCTTTCCGAAGATTTTGGATAAATTCGAATCAGTTGAAGTGTCGCCCGGAACTATTGTTATGAATGAAGGCGATGAGGGAGACGCGCTGTTTATTATTGAAGAGGGAGCATTATCAATTGTCGTGAATATCGAAGGAATCGGACAGGAAGAAGTTGCTATCCTAGAACCGTATGACATTCTTGGTGAAATGGCGGTTTTAGACGGCCGCCCGCGAAGCGCGACCGTTGTTGCAAAAAAGGGTGCAAAATTACTCCGACTTTCAAAAAATGATTTCATACAAATGCTTGATGAACCGGTTGATATTTCAACCATTATTTTGCATAATATTATTGTGAAAATAGGAAAAAGAATTCGCGCGACAAGTGACAAATTGAATTCTTTCTATCTCATGGAAATGACTATTTAGGGGTTCGTATGATAGAAAAATATTACTTATTCTCGTTATTAAATCCTTCGCAGGCAAAACTTATTGAAAAAAGATTATTACTTAAGTTATACGATAAAGGCACCATTATTTTTGAGGAAAATGACATTGCCGATGCCTTTTATTTTATTCAGAAGGGTGAAGTTGAGCTTTTTAAAATGGTTCGTGATAAACCGACACAAAATGTAATGATATTGAAAGACGGTGATTTTTTCGGCGAGGTTGAGCATATTGACGACGGTCTTCGTTATGCATCTGCCCGTGCGGTCACAGAAGTAGAGACCCTGTTACTTTTAAAGTCAGACTTTGAGAGGATTATCGGTGACGATGCCGAAATAAAACACCAGATTTATAAATCATTTACCGTTGAAATGGCGCGTCGGTTGCGCATAGCGGATGATCGGTTTAAAGAGTTTTTTAAAAAAGCGCTTAAATAATTCATGAAACTAGAACTATTTTCTCATTTTAAAATGTACCTCAATGATGAGGCATATAATTTTTTTAATGACGTATACACTGTTTTAAAAGAATTATTCGGTATCGACAGCATGATTCTGCTTGATATGGATCATGACAAGTGTATGCCTTACGGAGTGGAAAAAGATAATTTTAATATTGATGAATGGATGCGCGCATATGTTGATATGCTCGAAAATGAGAACGATATTCATTATTCCTTGGACTGCGCACACGATCCCCAATTTACTAATCTGTATACACACTATGGCGCGCAGACGTCTATTTTTATTCCGATTCGTTTTTTTTATCGCGCACGTCCAAATTTTACTGCAAAAGAAGTGTTTTTTTCCCTTCATGATGTGATCAATATAAATTTTTCATCACCGAATGCTCTATCTGAACAGGATATTATATTACTCGGATTATTGGTGAATCAATATGTGATTCGTTTTACATCTTTAAAAGAGCTTAATTCATTCATTAATATTAATGCCGCAATTTATGAAGGACTACCGTTTGGACTTATGACTATGGACAAACATTTACGTGCAAATATAAATTCTACAGGAAGGTTGCTTCTTGATCTTGAAGAAGGTCAAGGTATGATCTGTACCGGAATGGGAATTTGTTACTCATGCGACAGGAAAAGCTGTCCCTATCGTGAAAAGCACATGATTTTGCTTACGGATGTATTTGATGACAAGGTCATTGTAAAAATTCGTGAAATGGTTGATCTCGCATATGAGAAATTTGAAATATCAACGTTTCGGTTCTGGTTCAAAAAACGATTTTTACAAATGAAAGTAGTACCGTTTGTCTTTCGCGAACAGGATTTGATGAAGTTTTATAATAAAAATGAACACGATGCAATTGTCAATTACATTGTCTCTTTTCAGGATGTTACCGAAGCAATAGAGAATCAAAAAATGAAGCGTGAAATGGAGATCGCACGACAAGTTCAAATAGATCTTTTACCGAAAAGAACTGTTTTACATGATAAATTTGATATAAAAGCCGCATATATTCCCGCCTCTGAAGTTGGAGGAGACTATTATGATTATATTCAAATGGACGATCGTTTGGGGGTTGTCATCGGAGATGTCGCCGGAAAAGGTGTATCGGCCGCATTTTTTATGGCAGAATTGAAAGGTGTCATTTCTTCAGCGTTTTCCTTTTATAATGATACTGCACGAATCGTTGCACATATCAACGATTATTTGATGAAAACTAAAAAGCGAAATTTCTTTATTACCATGATCATCGGAATATTTCATACGGCACGGAATGAATTTGTGTATATGCGATGCGGGCATAATGAACCGGTATTTATCTCGGCCATTACCGGAGAAGCGACCATGTTGCGGTCAATGGGGATGGGTTTAAACTTGGTCAAGACCATTCTATTACCCGATTTTATTGAACAAAAAGTAGTGCATTACCAAAAAGGAGATTGCTTTTTTCTGTATACCGACGGCGTGACCGAACGAATGAATGAAAAAGGTGAATTATACAGTGATAAACGTCTTGTTCAGGAGCTTCAAGCTCATGCAGGTGAACCGTCAGCGGAAATAGTGAAAGGTATTCTTGAGTCAATGAGAAGTTTTGGCGGGACACGTGAGCGTAATGACGATATCACCGTGTTGTGTATCAAACCGCTATAAAAAACGAATGTAGTTTTGCGTATATCATTACATTAATTGTATTGTCAGAAGGCTAAATAGGAAAATTCACGAATTATTTTTTCACGATAGTCATACGATAATCGCAGTGCATCATATTTTTTGAAAAAAAGTGCACCGTACAGTGACTTTTTTGAAAAAACAACGTACACTTTTCCCGGTAATTCAGGCAATGGCAAAACCTTCACGCGTTCACGTACTCTCATCACTGTCGCTTGAAATAATAGCGAAAATTCATTAAGATCATAAATTGCATCGATCCTGTTGTTGAGAAGTTTTTGAATGTTTTGTTCGTTCCATCCGCTGCCGCTGACATATTCAACGTGGAAGTTTTTTTTATTGGCATGAAAAAAGGGTGTTTCATTCGCTGCACTGATGAATCCTACTCGAAAATCCTGAATGTCATGTACAGAAGTGATTTTTGCGACAGAGGATTCTACACGAAGCATAAAAATAGATTGCACTGCGGTAATCTCACGGGCAGGAAAAAAAAGATATGTTTCTCGTTCTTTATTTTTATTGATCATAAGCGATGCATCCAACTCACCATCTGAAAGCATTTTCTGGAGACGTGTGAGCGGAAGAGGCCCGATCCATTCGATCGCTACATTCATTTCTCGCGCGGCTGCAATCAGATGATCGACAGCCGCTCCGCGAGGAATTAATGAAAATTCGTCTTGAAATATATGTGGGGCTATTATGAAAAATCCTACTTTCATCATCGGTATGATTGTCTCTGTCGGTCTTGCACATAATGAATATGTATTGACCATTATACTACAACTTACCGAAAAAATACCTATTACGAGTTTGCGACAAAAAGTATTCCTCATAATTCTTAGTATAGCGAAATAATCAGCAGGTATCAATACAAAACATTGCATTGAAAAGGAGGAAATGACGTATCGTTCTTGATGTTTCACAAAACCTGCAGTATACTCATGCAGACGGGGAGAATAATATGAAGAAAAGAACGATTCTGGTTGGTATTACGGGTGGTATCGCTGTATATAAGATTGCAAATCTCGTACGTTTATATAAAAAAAGAGGTTGGAATGTAATAGTCGTCATGACAGAAAATGCGACAAAATTTGTGTCACCGCTTACTTTTGAAACACTTACGGAAAATTCTGTAGTTCTTGACACTTTCAAACGAGTGACCGGCTATGAGACCAATATGGAGCATATCAACCTTCCTGATATTACAGATGTATTTGTGTGCGCTCCTGCGACGGCGAATATTCTCGGAAAAATGGCCAACGGTATTGCTGACGATATATTATCAACCACGTTTTTATCATTGAAAAAAAATACCCCCAAATTGATTTGTCCCGCTATGAATGTGAAGATGTGGGAAAATCCTGCGACACAGCGAAACATTACATTACTGAAGGACTTCGGATACGATGTGCTCGAGCCTGATACAGGCGATCTTGCATGCGGAATCAGTGCCAAAGGACGTTTACCGGCTGAAAGTGTTATTTTAAAATATACCGAGCGAGCTCTCATGGAAAAGCCGCTTCATGGGAAAAAAGTAGTGGTTTCTTCGGGTGCGACTATTGAACCGATTGATCCGGTTCGATATGTGACCAATCATTCATCAGGAAAAATGGGTGTGGCAGTCGCTGAAACGTTTTGGAAGCTTGGCGCAGAAGTTTCGTTGGTTAGCGGGATATATTCCGAAAAAAGCAATATTATTCCGCAAGAGTTTGTAAAAAGCGTTGATGAAATGTATCATGCCATTACTGCAAAACTCGATGCAGGGTATGATCATTTGGTGATGACCGCAGCGGTGTCGGATTATACGCCAAAGCTTGTATATGATAAAAAAGTCAAGAAGAGCGATGCACCCGTTATAATTGAATTTGTACGCACGAAAGATATAATAAAAGAGGTTTCTCAACACTATTCGGTTAAAATAATCGGTTTTGCTGCCGAAACGGATAATGTCCTTGAATACGCAAAAAAGAAATTAACCGATAAGGGGATGTATATGATCGTTGCCAATGACCTTACAGAAAAGGGCGCAGGTTTTAGAACGGATACCAATCATTGTTATATAATCACAAAAGAAGGCATGAAAGATACAGGGGTTGTTTCAAAAGAAGCAGTCGCCGAAGAAATGGCGCGGTTACTGTAATGGCGACACTGCGTGCATCATGCACGTTCGGTCTGGAATCTTTGTTGAAGTATGAGCTTGAACAATTCGGTTATACTGCCCAGTTAGAAAATGGATATGCAGAATGCAACGGTGATGCCAAAGACATCGCAAGGCTTAATCTTGGTTTACGTACCGCGGATCGTGTTTACATTGTTTTGGCAGAATTTACCGCATCGTCATTCGATAGTTTGTTCGAAGGAGTGAAGGCCATCTCATGGAGTGACTATTTGCCGGAAGATGCGTTTATTCATGTAACCGGGAGATCGGTTCGCTCAGTATTACATTCGGTGCCGGCATGTCAGTCGATTGTGAAAAAAGCGATCATCGAATCCATGAGTATGCATTATACAACAGGAGTTTTTCCTGAAACAGGGAATCGTTATCGAATTGAAGTAGTCATTAACCGGGATATAGCGGCAATTTTATTAGATACAAGCGGAGAAGGTTTGCACAAACGCGGCTATCGTCCGTATACGTCGCTTGCGCCTCTCAAAGAAACCCTTGCTGCCGCAATCATTATGTTCACTCGCTGGAAACCGCAGTATCCGTTTGCTGATCCGATGTGCGGATCCGGTACGATACCTATCGAAGCGGCGATGATCGCAGCTAATATTGCACCGGGGCTTACACGCAATTTTGCGGCTGAGTCTTGGGGGGATGAATGGAACCAAGCGTTTGCTGATGAACGAAAAGCGGCACATGAACGTATTGTACCGTTTGACGGAATGCTTGTAGGATCTGATATCGATGCAGATTCTATTCGTCACGCAAAACATAATGCGAATCGTGCAGGAGTTGGCGCAATGATTGATTTTGAGCAAAAAGACATGATAGAATTTGCTCATTCAGGGCGTGGCGGTGTGATCGTGTGTAATCCGCCCTATGGCGAGCGTTTAGATGGCGGAAATGAAGAGTTATCCGCCGTGTACCGCACCATGGGAAATATGTTTGCGACATTGGATAATTGGGAATATGCAGTGATCACAGCATATGAAGAATTCGAAAAGGCTTTCGGTAGGAAAGCGGATAAAAATAGAAAACTGTATAACGGCAATATCAAGTGTTATTTGTATCAGTATTTTATGAAAAAAGAGAAGAAATAAGATTTCTCGGATGCCTGTCAACTATCTCAATTATCATAGAAGGGGATGGTTGGAAAAGATTCAAAGACAGAGGATTGTCCGTAGCTTTCCGCGGTAGATCATTTGATTATTCCCATATTTGAACTTCCGGTATCAAATCGACCCCGTGCACATTTTTTACGCCATTTCTTATTGCAGTGATGAGATTCTCAATATTCTCTCCACAGGCATTTCCTTTATTGATGATGAAGTTTGCATGTTTATCAAATATTGCCGCATCACCGTCAGAAGCGCCCTTTAACCCTGCAGTTTCGATTAATTTCCCCGCCGGAATACCCACGTCATACGGATTTTTAAAAACCGAACCGCAAGAAGGGTAGTCAAAATGTCCGCGTGAACGTCTTCCCAATATGTTATCATCCATTTTCTTGGAAATTGATGGCTTGTTGCTTTTAGTTAAATGGAAAGTGACATCAAGAATTATCCATTGTTTGTGTTGGAATATTGAATCTTTATATGCAAATGCCATTTCTTCTTTCGAAACAGTGAAAACAACTCCTTGGTAATCGATAACGGTCGCAGATAGAATAATATCGGATATCGATCGATCAAAGGCACGTGCATTCATGAATACCGCTCCGCCGATCGTTCCGGGGAGTCCGTACAAAAACTCCGCTCCCTCATACGACTTGTTCAGTGCATACAACGCAACCATTGCGGAGTCAACTCCTGCCCCGAATGAGAATGTTTCTTTATCATACGAAAACCCAAGGCGATTGACGTGAATAACCAGACCGTGAATAAATGGGTTTCGGAGTAGAATATTGGTGCCTCCGCCGAGAATTTTTACGGGAATTGAATTGTTGTGCGCCCATTGTAGCGCGAGTATGAAATCATCATTTGTAACACATTCGTAAAAAAATTCAGCTTGAGCATTGAGAAGAAATGAGTTATAGCAGCGTAAGGATACGTCTTGGTACATCATTTGAGTCGTGCATCTGCGTGTTCTTTTACGGAACTTGCGTATAGTGAGTACAGCGTTTGGTCATACATTTTCATAAAAGCGACAGCTTCTTCAGTACGAATCACCGTTTCTTTGGTAAGTGCAGGATAATTGATTGCCGGATGAGGTCGTTTCGGGTAAAATGCTCGGTAAAAATAATCGTGTAATTTTATCAAATTTGATTCCATATACGTTCGATGTGCGAGATAGGTAAAGATTGTTTGCGGGGTGTGATATCCGGTATCCACAAGGCGAATGCGCCCCGGGTCGGATAATGTATGTACGATTTCGTTGAATTTTATTTTTAAGGAAAAATAACGTTCATTGTATGTGCAGAAAAAATAAACCGTTTTTTCATCAATAATGAAATACACATCTATTATTCCTTGTGCGGAAAAAGGGGGTGAGGAAAATAACCGAGAAAGAATTTTTTGCTCTGAAAAAAGTGCAACCGGGTGTTTCAGCGTCGTACTTGCAAGATATTTATCCGAAAAGGAAGTTATGATTTTTACATGCTTATCGGTAAGTTCTGCGGCCGTTGCGCATACATGCAATAGCAAAAAAAGAACCGCCAAAGTGAGTTGTTTCATGCCTTTATTGTAAGGTGCATCTGTTGTTTCGTCAAGAAAAGGTTTGTTGGTAATACTGACAAAAAGAGAGGGCCGACGCCCCCTCAATGCGTATATGGTCAAAAATATGTTTAAATCCGTACCATTGATGCCGCCAATACTTCGGATGTATCGGTGCTTATCAGCCGTAAGAACAATACTTTTGAGTCACCTATATAATACAGTCGTGCGGTGAGAATGGTTTTTGCATGTGCTAATTTGCTGAAATCTTCCCCCTCGGTCAATCCCATGAGCTTCAGTTGGATTTCTTCAAGGACTTTACCAAGCTTTGAACGATCAACAAGGGTCAGTTCATTTTTTTCAACGATCGTTTTTTCAAGATAACTTTGAACAAATATTGACATTTCTTTCAGCGTCGGAGAATCGCTGTCGGGTTCAAGAACCAATATACTTGTTTTTTGATTAATTTTGCTGTGAAGTTGACGAATGATTTGTTGAAATGCATTTTCCGTCCTCAATGTAATACGTTCTTCTTCGGCCTTGAAGTTATAATTCTGATGAAGGGCGGTAAGAGATGATGCAGGCACAAGAAAACGGATCTGGCGGGATACATTGTCAACAACGATATCGTCAAGATTGCGTGAGGTGAAATTGGTGCCGGTATGATGACTGACCTTTCCGTCATCACGACCGCTGCTTTCGCCCGTTTCTCCGTATGTAAGGAATATAAAGCTTGCTTTTGTGTTTTGCGCGGTGATTCGTAATTGAATCTCTCCGATCGTGTCCAGACCGCTTGCTCCGATTGCGTAAATTTTAATGTTACTTTTTCGTGCGGAAGTGAGAATGGAACGGAACTGCTCAACATCATACATATGCCCGGGTGCATCGGTGACAATAAAACTGAGTTTAATCGCGTCGTCACGCCAATTCATTCGGTTCACCGTCTCGTCAAGTCCCGCGATCAGATCTTCCGGGGTATCTCCGCCACCGCCGGCTCGCACATTGAATAAAAAATCTTGAAAAGCCGTAATATCAGATGTGAGTGCAAATTGCTTTGTAAGATAAATATCTCCCTTGTCGCGGTATAATACAACACCGAAACGAAGATCTATATTGGTATTGTCAAGTTTTTTGATCCGAGTGTAAATTGAGTAAATCGTATCCCGCAAAATATCAATTTCGTCACCCATACTACCGGTAGTGTCGAGTGTAAATACAATATCAACCGGCACTTTTTGCAATTCTTGTCTGACCGTGTCAAATCTCACTTCCTGTCGAACAGCTGTTTCGGATGTAATAATAAAATCTTTTGTCATATCACCGACGGTGACAAAGGCTTTGAGATTCTTTTTCTTTCGTAACCCGATATCCGATGGAAAAAGAATTATTTCGCCGTCATTTGCAGTACGGAAATGTTTGGCATTCACGGTAAGCAGTGCGCCTTTAATTGGATTTCCTTTCACATCAACTACCGATACTATGATACGCCCGGCTATATCTTCTTTTATCGGATTAAGATCGGTCGATAATGAAGAAAAACGATTGAAAAAATCCAAAAAGGCAGGGAATTCTTCATTATCATCATGCTCACCTGCTTTTGGGACACGGGATGTGTCAACAATGGGTGTGGTATGCGTTGTCGGTGATGATGAATCATGGGAGCTATCCGAGGTGACATGATCAGTATCACGCGGTTTTGTTGTCGTACTGTTTTTTTCTGTTTTGGTTTTATCTGAAATCTTTGAACTGTCAAATGTTGTTTCAGATGAAGTTTTGTCTTTTTGAACAATAGGTTTTTTTGCGTTGATCGTTATGTCTTCGGAACCTGCAATTTTTGTTGACATCTTAAAGTCAACGGTTGTGGTTGTATCAGAAGAAATTAAAATATTTTCTTGCGTGATTGTTGTATAACCGATTACTAAACATTTTATCGTATAGGCTCCCGGCGGAACCTGTAAGATATAATATTCACCTTTTGCATCAGTTGATGCGCCAAGGCGGATGTTTTCTATCATAACGGTCGCTCCTGCGATCGGTTTGTTTGTTTGGACGTCAATAACCGTACCTTTGATTTTACCAGTCTTTGTTGATTGTGCAACGGTGAGGTTCATATTCAATACTACCATGACAATGAATAAAACAAAAAATTTCATAAATGGTTCTCCTTTCACGCGTAATGTATAATATAAGTATAGCAGAGAGGGTCTTTTTATCAAGTATATTTGAAAGAAAATGTATACGGAACGAAAGAAAAAAAAGCATTGTAATAAGAATATAATATGCGAGCAATAAAAAGGTTACTAAAGAGCAAACGTATTTTTTACTTGACGAAATGTGAAAGTGGCCTTACTATGATAAAGGAATGCGGCAAGAGTATTTTATTTCATCATTCTATAAAGAAGTTGGGGGTACATATGAAAGCTGTTGAACTCAAGAAGGGTGTTTATTGGGTAGGCGGAATTGATTGGAATCTTAGAAATTTTCATGGGTATCTTACCCAACGCGGATCAACCTACAATGCTTATCTTATAATTGATGAAAAAATTACACTTATTGATACCGTAAAGTATTACCTTGTCGATGAACTTAAACAACGCATCGCTTCCATTATCGATCCTGCGAAGATTGATTACGTTGTCTCGAATCATGTGGAAATGGATCATTCGGGCGGATTGCCCGCAGTTATGGAATGGTGTCCGAATGCACAGATCATTACAAGCCCGAATGGTGAAAAAGGTCTTCGTCAGCATTATAAAAAAAATTGGAATTTTAAAGTAGTGAAATCGGGTGATTCTTTTTCAATCGGTTCGCGAACGCTTCAGTTTGTATTGACTCCGATGGTTCATTGGCCTGATAATATGGTGGCGTTTTGTCCCGAGGAAAATATTTTATTCTCTAATGATTCTTTCGGGCAACATATCGCTTCTTCAGAGCGGTTTGATGATGAGTATTCACTCGAGATCATTAAAGAAGAGGCGGCGAAATATTATGCGAATATTGTGTTACCGTATGGTGAACAAGTGAAACAAGAGTTTGCCGCAGTGCAGGGATTGGATATTCGAATGATCGCACCAAGCCACGGTATAATCTGGCGGTCACATATACCGGACGTGCTGTCCTGGTATCAAAAATGGGCTTTCAACGAGACAGAAAAAAAGGCATTGATCATTTATGATTCTATGTGGAATTCGACAGAAAAGATGGCACAATCGATCCTTGCCGCTTTTGAGGAAAAAGGATATGCGACGCGCTTGTTTAATTTGCGTTTCTCGCATATTTCTGATATCATGACAGAGGTTCTCACCGCTGAGTACATATGTATCGGATCTCCGACATTGAATAACAATATGTTACCGACAGTCGCAGGGTTTTTAGCGTATCTTCGAGGCCTTGCTCCAAAGGGAAGAAAAGGACTCGCATTCGGATCGTACGGGTGGGGTGGGCAAAGTATCGGGCAAATCGATGAGATTCTTCGGGGATTAAAATGGGATATACTTGATTCGATGAAATATATGTATGTTCCTGACCAAAGTGCTCTTGATGAGATACGGGTAAAAATAGAAACGCAATTATCGTAAGGAGGTAATTATGAAAAAGTACAGATGCACAGTATGCGGTTATGTGTATGATCCTGCAAAAGGTGATGCCGACAGTGGAATAGCTCCGGGAACTGCCTTTGAGCAGATTCCTGAGGATTGGGTTTGCCCGGTGTGTGGCGTCAGCAAAGACATGTTCGAAGAAGCGGACGATTGACATTGATGAGCACGGCAGGTATCGCAGATATCATACGACAGGCGGTTGCAATCGAGACGAACGGTGAATTATTCTATAAAGAACAGGCTGAGAAGTTTGCTTCGAATATTGAACTGAAGACTCTTTTTGAGCGTTTGGCGCATGAAGAAGAAGGTCATAGATCGTATTTCTTATCGCTTATACAAAGTCTTTCCGAGAAGACTTTTGTTCATGATGAAGATACGTTTATGGATTCATTTATCAAAAGGATGATCTTCGATACCGGTCGTTTTCGCATGGAAATGGATTTAATTTCATCTGTCGGCGATGCTCTTGATTTTGCGATACGCCGTGAACTTGATAGTGTTTTGTATTATTACGAACTTAAACGACTGGTTGATTCGTCTCACTATGACGCGATCGATACCATTGCTCAAGAGGAACGGCGTCATGTGTCGATACTCACGAGTTTAAAAGAAAAAATTATCAAAAAGGAGGATGTATGACAAAGCGTTTGGAATTGTATAAGTGTGAGTTGTGCGGAAATATTGTTGAAGTGCTTCATGAAGGTCCCGGAGAACTTGTGTGTTGCGGACAACCAATGAAACTTCTTGATGAGAAGACAGCTGATACGACACAGGAAAAACACGTGCCGTATATTGAGATCAATGGTGAAAAAGTTACGGTCAAAGTTGGACAAAACGCAAAGCATCCTATGGAAGAAAAACATTATATCGAGTGGATAGAACTTATTGCGGACGGCATTATTTATACGAAATTTCTAAAACCGGGTGATGAGCCTGAGGCTGTATTTACCGTGAAGGCGTCTACCTATGCAGCACGTGAATATTGTAATATCCACGGCGCTTGGAAAAGCTAATGAGTGTAGGCGATAATTATGATAGGTAAAAAATTAGAGACAGCAATAAATAAGCAAATAAATGAAGAACTTTTTTCGGCATATCTTTATGCATCAATGATCGCGTATTTTGAGTCGGAAGGACTAAAAGGTATGGCACAGTGGATGAGAGTCCAAACACAAGAAGAAGTTTTTCATGCAACGAAGTTTTTTAATTTTATCAATGACAGAGGCGGAAGAGTTGAACTTGAAGCTATTGCGAAACCGCAAAAAGATTGGAAATCTCCCCTCGATGCATTCGAGGCGGGATATAAACATGAACAGCATATCACTGAATGTATCAATAATCTTGTCACGCTTGCACGTAAAGAGTCGGATTATGCGTCTGATACATTCCTGCAATGGTATGTCACCGAACAAGTTGAAGAAGAAATGAATGCAAGTGAAATAGTGGCAAAATTGAAGATCATGGGAAAGAGCGGAGAAGCGTTATATATGCTCGATAAAGAACTCGGTACTCGTGTATATACGCCGCCTGCTCAAACAACAACATAAAATGTGAAAGGGGAATAACGAATGGGAAAATCTGTTAAAGGAACAAATACCGAAAAGAATTTGCTCGGATCATTTGCGGGTGAGTCACAGGCACGGAACAGATATACTTTTTTTGCATCGGTTGCTAAAAAAGAAGGGTATGAACAAATAGCCTCAATTTTCACCGAGACCGCTGATAATGAGAAAGAACACGCGAAACGTTTTTTCAAATTTCTTGAGGGTGGTATGGTGGAGATCACGGCAATGTTTCCAGCCGGAGTGATCAGAACTACCTATGATAATTTGATAGCTGCTGCTGACGGAGAGAATGAAGAGCACACAAAGCTATATCCTGCATTTGCTGATATGGCAGATAAAGAAGGATTCCCGGAAATTGCTGCTACGTGGAGAAATATCGCAAAAGTTGAAAAACATCATGAAGAGCGGTACCGTTTGCTCGCGCAAGAGTTGAAAGAGCATACCGTTTTTAAAAAAGGCGGGAAGGTCTTCTGGAAGTGTCGCAATTGTGGATTTATTTTTGAGGGAAATGAACCGCCCGAACTATGTCCGGCGTGCGTACATCCGAAATCTTACTTTGAAGTTTTGTGTGAAAAGTATTAAATGAAGAACCCCGACGGGGTATTCTGATCTTTGTAACTGTGAACTCCGCCCTTTTATTCAGGGCGGGGTTTTTTTTGTAGCAGAAACCACGTTCCTGCACTATTGTATTCATACTATATTGAGTGTGCAGGTTGATAAGACATAACGTTTCAAAAAAACTGATTCTACTTTACATTTGCAACCTGATATCTTTGCAAAATTCAAAATTTTCACATTTTTTTGCTCTCGAAAAAGGGATATGGGGTGGGCACAAATTCTAAAAATGGTAGTTTTGCAAAGGTCTTAATCTATAAAAAGAACACAGCCCAACTATTTTAGAAGGGCTGTCGTGTCATACGTGCTTATGCTTTCTTTTTACCGATTCCGTAACGGGAATGTTTTGGTTTTGAATGCCATACTGTATTGGTGGTTTTTCCGGGGAGACGTTCTGCAGTTTTTTCAACAAATGTGTTGAGTGCAGGGAAGGGGTGGTTCTCTACGACAGGGATTTTTTTCATGATCAACGTCTCAATACTGCGAAGGTACGGACGTTCTTCAGCATTACAGAATGAGTATGCAGTGCCATTTGCACCGGCTCTTCCGGTTCTACCGATACGGTGAACGTATGTCTCGGCGATATTCGGCATCTCATAGTTTATAACAAATTGTAAGTCATCGACATCAATTCCTCGTGCGGCGATATCCGTGGCAACTAATACGCGTGTCGTTTGTGCTTTGAAATTAGCTAATGCACGTTGACGTGCGTTTTGTGCCTTATTACCATGTATTGCTTCTGCGGTAATATTTGCTTTTTGCAAGGTGCGAACGACTTTATCTGCTCCGTGCTTAGTGCGTGTGAAAACAAGAGCGGTCTTGATGGAGTTATTTCTCAAACAATCGAGTAATAGATCGTTTTTGCGCTCTTTATCCACAAAGTAGACGAATTGTGAAATTGTGTCGACTGTCGATGATACCGGAGTGACCGATACGTGTGCGGGGTAATGTAAAATGGTATTGGAAAATGTTTTGATCTCCATCGGCATCGTCGCAGAAAAGAAAAGTGATTGCCTTTTTTGCGGAAGAACCGCCAGTATTTTTTTAATATCATTGATAAAACCCATGTCAAGCATGCGATCTGCTTCATCGAGAACAAAAATTTCAACGTCTCTCAATGAAAGATGACCTTGATTCATAAGATCCAATAATCGCCCCGGGGTTGCTATCAAAATATCAATACCGCGATGCAATGCCGAGATTTGCGGGTTTTGGTTCACACCTCCAAAAACGACGGTGCATGAAAGCCCGGTGTGTCGTCCGTATGTTTTGAAACTGTCAGCTATTTGAACGGCGAGTTCTCTGGTAGGGGTGAGAATAAGACTGCGAATTTT
Organism: uncultured bacterium; assembly: GCA_964423645.1. Lineage (GTDB taxonomy): Bacteria > Macinerneyibacteriota > Macinerneyibacteria > Macinerneyibacteriales > CAYRFE01 > CAYRFE01. The sequence continues at coordinate 86,063 of CAYRFE010000006.1, forward strand.
TCGCTTGCCTTGCGGTTTATTTTCACCCAATAACTGTAATATCGGAAGTGCGAATGCTGCTGTTTTCCCGGTTCCGGTTTGAGCGCACCCGAGAAGGTCAGTTCCGTTTAAAATTATCGGAATTGCCTGTGCTTGAATGGGCGTTGGTATGGTGTAGCCTTCTTCTTGAACTGCCCGTAAAATGTTCGGGTTGATGTTCAATGATTGGAATCCTAATGCCTCGTGTTGTTTTGTTTCTAATTCAGTGTTCATAGATCAAATCCTCTTTCTTGTGTATACAAGTATACACGGTCATGCAGCGGGTATTGTACAGAGTACCGTATGCGAATAGTTATATATTTGCGGAATGTATACGATATGCGGTCAAGGTGTCAGGCAAAGTTGTAATTGCATGATATCGTGTTTAATGTGTTCGATTGTCTCTGATATCGAATTCCGCAGTGATTCAGAAGACAAAGTGAGTGTTGGCAGCAATGATTCATAGTATGTAATGCCGGATAGAATATTGTTTCTAAACGCACATAGCGCATCCCATGTTTTTGACGTTGTGTCATTGCCTGCATCTGAGACGTTATTCTTAAGGATTTCACTGTACATTGATAATTCCTTCATAAGAAAAAACGGTCGTTCCTGAGAAGTAACAAGTGATGTTCTGCCATAGATATGATCAACCATGGTATCTAACGAAACTTTTTGTGAGAAATATGCAATGTTCGGTCCGGGACACACCGAGACGCCTGTTCCTTCCGCAGTCGTATCAAGGTCATTGACAAGCAAGGCTGATGTGCCAAGCCCGACACAGATACATGTTTTATCAACGATCGCATTGTATGCAGTGTCATATTCGTCGTTAATAAGGCCTGAAGAATCAAGTTCGGCGATTTTGTTTTTTTGATAGAGACGAGATGCGGTACACAGTGGTATTTCCGAGAATTCCGTATTCAGCGCACCACATTGCTTGGTGCAAATACTTCCCGGAGTACCGTCCTTTATAAAGGATGCTTTTTCGATATCTTTGGAGGTGTTTTTGACGATATTAAAGGGAATACCGAGAGGCGAGGTCTTGCTCATGAACAAATCATCTTCCTGCGCATGAATGAGAAGATCAAGTGTTTTATCATCAATATTAACAACATCAGGTACCAAAAGAAACGGCGAACCCCAACCGACCGAATCAACAGTATATCGCTCCATGAGGAAATTATGTTCTTCTGCAGTACCGACACCGCCTTGAGCGGATATCGTGAGGGGGAGCATTTCTTGCGGTATATATTTGCCTTTCGTACGCAATGCATTGGTGAAAACATCATGTGTGCTCTCAATTAAGGTCTGACGGTTATTCTTAAACTCATCACAGATCGGTCCCATAAGATGCCCGTCAGATGTGAACGCATGCCCTCCGCAATTCACACCGGATTCAATGCGATACTCTGATACCCACAATCCCTTGCGTGCAAACATTTTACCTTGTATCATGGCAGAGCGGTAATCACTGACCTTTAAAATTATTTTTTTCTTCAATGTATTGTCTGGCTGAGGATAAAAATCGTTAAATTCCTCTGCATAAGTAAAAAGGCGAGGATTAAGTCCGGCCGAAAAGACAATGGATGAATTGAGGGTACTGAGAACAAAACCGCGAAGCGCAGAATGTGCATCATTAAACTCAACCGCGCGAGGTTGACCGTCGTGATAATGAGTTCTGTCGAGTTTTGTCATTATATTGACATCAATTGAACCAAATCGAATTGTGTTTTTGATCCATGTGTGAAGTGTTTGTATGTCAATGGTGGTTTTTATTTTTTCAAAGAATTCTTTTTTAATCGGTGAAGAATCAGGTAACATGGAAAAATAACGACGAATTTCTTTGCCGTCACCAAGGATCGAGTCGAGAACACGTTGGCAGTTCTTTTCAACAATACTATGTATACAATTGAGATAAAGGGTGATTCTTTTTGCCCGATAATCGACATCGGACATTGGGATCGGTTCAAATGCAAATGAATGTTTTTTACATAACATTTCACGCATTTTTTCAATAAGGCCGTCATCAACAAGTGAGATAACGGATGAAATACCATAGTGAGCTACTTTAACGGGTGTATCTATCGTAAACCCGATTCCCATAACGGGAATGTGAAACGTATGAAAAAGATTCGTAACAATCACTTCAATCATTCTAATGGAAAAAAAGGATTATTGCTTCTGACCGGGCAAGAATTCTTAGCAATCCATCGACCGTTGAGCTAAAAAGCACAGCGGCTTGTTATCGGTATACTATCTGCAGGGCTGAGTATACATCAATAGAACTCAAGTGTCGAGGATTATTTTAAAAATAAAAAACATGGTGGAATTTATGTGAAATATAATGTATACTGAGTTTAATTATTTGTAGTGAAAAAAATCGAACAATGTGGCGAATATTTACCAGAGGAGGTTAGTGATGGGCAAAAAGAAAATGAGTGAGATTCTTCGTGTTGAATCGGGAAAAAAATTCAACATCAGTAAGTGGGATCCGGACTTTACTGCAGATATCAAAGATAAAGAAGCCGGCTTGGTAATATTAGAAAAAAATCAAAAAAAACTGGGAGAACTTCAATATCGTTTATATGCGGAAAATAAACATGCGTTACTGGTCATCTTACAGGGTATGGATGCATCCGGAAAAGACGGTACCGTTCGTCATGTCATGTATGGTGTTAATCCTCAGGTGTGCAAGGTCACATCGTTTAAAGCGCCGACATCAGTTGAATTGGATCATGATTATTTATGGAGGATTCATCATGAAATACCTGCTCGCGGTGAGATCGGCATATTTAACCGCTCACATTATGAGGATGTCTTGATTGTGCGTGTGCATGAATTGGTGCCAAAGCAGGTTTGGTCGAAACGCTATGAGCAGATCAATAATTTTGAAAAAATGCTTACCGAGAACAATGTCACGGTACTCAAATTCTTTATTCATATCAGTGCCGATGAACAAAAAGAGCGTTTACAGGAACGACTTGATGATCCGACCAAAAACTGGAAAATGAATCCCGAGGATCTGAAAGAACGCATGAAGTGGGATGATTATATGAAGGCGTATGAAGATGCGATCGGTAAATGCAGTACCGATCATGCCCCGTGGTATGTAATACCCGCCAATAAAAAGTGGTTTCGTAATATTGCTGTATCCGACATTATAATCGAGACACTGGAATCATTGAAAATGAAATTTCCGAAACCGGATTTTGATCCGGCAACCATCGTAATTCCTTAATAACGTTAAATATATCCCCCTCTTTTTTTAAAGAGGGGGAGCTGCAATATATTCTTGGGTATCGAGAGATTACATTGTAGGGACACAAAATCTTGTGTCCCTACTGTTATATGAAAAACATGCCTTACTTTTTGTCTTGACACAAAAAGTAACAAAAAGGTCAAGGCTGTAAAAAATCATCTACAATTCTGCGCACTTTTTCTAAAACAAATAAACTCGCTTCGCTCAGACAGTATTTGTTTTTTAACGAAAAAGTTCTTGAATTGCTACACGATGATTTTTTAAGGCCTGTTATAAATACTTGAGATCTTTGCGAAATTCGAAAATATTTATTTTTCTATATATCTTAAATAGGGGTGTGGGGACGAAGTCCCCACTATATAACAAGTTAAGCCCCTCCCGATTTTTCACGGGAGGGGTTTGGGGTGGGCACAACTCACAAAAATAGTAATTTTGCAAAGCTGTCTACTTAGATTTCATTCCCCTTAAATGGGTGGCATCCGAAGGATGACGGGGTAGTGAGCGTTATGGGACTTATTATTTCGACAAACGTATTCGTGAGGAGAAATCCTGCCTTACTTTTTGTCTTGACACAAAAAGTAACAAAAAAGTCAAGGCTGTAAAAAATCATCTACAATTCTGCGTATTTTTCCTACAGCGCATAAACTCGCTACACTCAAACAGTATGCGCTGCTTAACGAAAAAACACTTGCATTGCTTCACGATGATTTTTTAAGGCTTGTTATAAATACTTGAGATCTTTGCGAAATTCGAAAATATTTATTTTTCTATATATCTTAAGTAGGGGTGTGGAGACGAAGTCCTCACTATATAACAAGTTAAGCCCCTCCAAAATTTTCACGGGAGGGGTTTGGGGTGGGCACAACTTATAAAAATAGTAATTTTGCAAAGCTATCTTATTGTTTACAAAACATTTTTGCTGTGCTATGATGTGCACATGAAAACAAAGGAAATAGGTGAGTATTTGTATGCAATCGATGAAAAAGGACATTGTTCTTTGCGATTGCCGGTTGGTTATTTGCAGCTCTTCTGCTGATTTTCATGTCATTCCGCTTTGTTGTCTCGAAAAGCAATTTATCGGACATTATCGATACTGTTTTCGTCTTTAGGTTCAGGATGAAACAATATAAAAATACTTAACGGAGGAAACAATATGAATGTATTTGCAACATTAAAAGAACGAGGTTTTATAGAGCAGTGTACCGACGAAAAAAAAGTTGAGGCGTTATTTGACAAACCCATCGTGTGTTACACAGGGTTTGACCCGACAGGAGATTCACTCCATGTAGGACATTTATTTCCTATCATGGCGCTCATGCATATAGAACGAGCAGGGCATACGCCGATCGCATTATTGGGTGGCGGCACCGCGATGGTCGGCGATCCGAGCGGTAAAACAGAAATCCGTAAAATGCTCACTAAAGAGCAGATAGAAGCAAATAAGCGCTCGATCGCTTCGCAGATGAAACGCTACCTCGATATCGACGGCGGTAAAACGCTTTTAATGGATAATGCCGATTGGTTGATGAATTTGAATTATGTTGAGTTTTTGCGTGACATCGGTCGCCATTTCAGCGTAAACAGGATGTTGGCTGCTGAAGCATATAAAATTCGTATTGAGACCGGGTTGTCGTTCATTGAATTCAATTATCAGATCATGCAGGCGTATGACTTTTTAACGCTTTTCAGGACAAAAAACTGCGTGCTGCAAATGGGCGGTAATGATCAATGGGGCAATATACTTGCCGGTGAAGATCTGATACGTCGATTGGAAGCCACCGAAGTACATGCCATGACCTATCCGTTACTCACCAACTCTGAAGGGAAAAAAATGGGTAAGACCGAAGGCGGTTCGGTGTGGCTTGATGCGGAAAAATTATCGCCCTTCGGGTATTTCCAATACTGGCGTAATACCGATGATCGCGATGTGATAAAAATGCTGAAATATTTTACCTTCCTGCCGATGGAGCAGATCCGTGACATGGAAACGTGGAAAGACGGCGACATCAATAAAGCGAAAGAGATCCTTGCCTTTGAAGCGACAAAGATCACTCACGGTGAAGTCGAAGCGCAAAAGGCACTGGATGCAGCACGTGCAATGTTCAGCGGCGCACAGACATCACTTGACGGCATACCTGAAACTGCAGTGTCTGCAGATGAACTGAAAAGCGGTTCGCTTGATATTGTATCACTTTTGGTGCGTGCAGAGCTTGCTCCGTCACGCGGAGAAGCAAAAAGATTGGTACAGCAGGGTGGCGTGAGTGTGAACGATGTCGCGGTGAGTGATTTTAAATTTGTGGCATCTGATAAAGACTTTACCGAGAACGGGCTTATTCTTCGCGTGGGAAAGAAAAAGTATCATAAATTTATTCTACAGTGATGATCGTATCGAATCACGGAGATATAGTTTGAGACTGTTGCAAAACTATAATAACTTTGATTTGTGCTCTCCCCAAACCCCTCTCGGCAAAATCGAGAGAGGTTTAACTTTTTATATAGTGGGGACTTCGTCCCCACACCCCTATTTTCAAACTACAAATAATCATGAGCACTTGAATTTTGCAAAGGCCTCGATTTGCATTTCTCCGTGGTCCACAACTGATGTGCTTTGAAAGAGTGTATGACTAGAAAAAAACGTTTTATCCTTCTAAACTTCTTCATTCCGGGGTCGTTACATTTGTATTTTAATGAGTTTTGGCGATTTATTCTTGTGTTTACCGTTACACTGCTATTTTTTATGCTCACATTAATGGATTTTTATGCAATGATGAGAACGATGTATGATTCTTTTATAGTAGATGGCGGTGTCGTGTTGCCTGAAAAACGTTTTATTTACAGGATACTTCTCTGGAGTGTAGCAATGTCGATTGTGACCTATGTGTCGATTCGATATTGTATCGCACGATTTGAAAAAGAGGAAAGCATTAATCATGAGTGAGAATTGGAGAGACTTTTAATTTTTCCCTTTAATAACACTTTCAAAATAATTCTGTGGTGCTTAGTACGATAAAACACTTTTGAGTAATACGTGAGAAAAGCTGAGAACGTAAATACCCTTGACATTATTACATAATATGTCTAATATTGGGTAGACAATATTACAAACGAGGTGGAGAAGTGTTTTATAGAGCGATAATTGATAATCTGAAGCAATGGAAAAATTCAAATGGAAGAAAACCTCTCATACTTCGCGGCGCACGCCAAACGGGTAAAACTACTGCTGTAGAATTGTTCTCCCGTGAGTTTGATAACTATCTATATCTGAATCTCGAAAAAAAGGACATGCGTGATTTATTTACGCGCGGATTATCGCCTCGACAAATTATTCAAGCTTCACATTTATTACTGCGCGTGCCCATACAACAGGGTTCCACGTTGTTATTTATAGATGAGATTCAAAATTCTCAGGAAGCAATAGCAATGATGCGTTACTTTTACGAAGAGACTCCTGAGTTTCATGTTATCGGTGCGGGTTCATTGCTTGATATAATGTTGGAACAACACAATAAAGCTTTTCCTGTGGGGCGCGTGCAGTATCTGTATCTGTTTCCCTTGTCATTTCGAGAGTTTCTAGTGGCTTTACAAGAGGATCAAGCACTTTCATTTTATGATAAACTTCCCTGTGATATGTTGGCGCATACAGTGTTATTACAGTTGTTTCATTTATATGTCCAATTAGGTGGGATGCCGGAGATTATAAAACGATACCGAGAAAATCGTGATATTACACAAGTGCAAACGGTGTATCAATCGTTGATGACCTCCTATATTGATGACATCGGGAAGTATTCACGGCATCACACTATGACGCATATTTTAAAACATTTACTTGAAACATCTCCTCAAGAAGCGGGAAGACGTATTAAATTCGAGCGTTTCGGTAATTCTGCCTACCGATCACGTGAAGTTGGTGAGGCATTTAGAACGTTAGAGCGAACTTTGTTTTTGTCGCTAGTCTATCCGATCTCAGCAGTGCAACCGCCTGTATCGGCTGATTTGAAAAAATCACCTCGCTTACAGCTTTTGGATACAGGGTTGATAAATTATGCACTCGGTATACAAGGTCAGTTTTACAAATTTGATGATTTGAATGATATGTATCAAGGCACTATCGCAGAACATATTGTCGGGCAGGAATTAACTGCTTTGGATATGAATAATAATAAAAAACTATTATTTTGGGTGCGAGAAAAACACAATGCCGGCGCGGAAGTAGATTATGTGTATCAATATAACAACCGTCTTATCCCTATAGAAGTAAAATCAGGCAAAACGGGAACGCTTCGTTCGTTACATCAGTATATGGACCGGGCTCCGCATGATTTTGCTATTCGATTGTATGCAGGTGAGTTATCCGAGACAATTGCAGCAACCCCACAAGGGAAAAAGTATCACCTTATTAATCTACCATATTATTTAACTGGTAAATTGCCTGAATACTTTGAATGGTATTTGAATAAAAAATAAGTATCTTGAAATGCAGTTTGCTGTTATTTGTAAGCGAGGAAGGTTACGGATTTGTTACTACTTGAAATAATCGATTTTTCGTGTAATATAAAACTACAGATTGCACAGCTCGATTCGATATTGTATCGCACGATTTGAAGAAGAGAAGAAAAAAGAGGATACGTGACTTTTTTCATTTTAATTACTAATTGATACGATCGAAGTGTTTTACAATCTAATTCTCTTTAAGTTCTTGACATTGCTTCTATTTGGGGTAGCATGGATACATGAAGCAAAATATATGACAATAACCAGGAGGAGTTATGCGCAAAACTATAATAGTTCTGTTGATGTGTCTCGTGCCCGTCCTTTGTCTTGCGGATTCATTTGAAGAATTGAAAGGCAGAGCGGAAAAGGGAGATGCTTACGCTCAGTATCAACTTGGAGTTTGTTACGCTAACGGAGATGGCGTAACAAAGGATATGCAGGAAGCAGTGAAGTGGTATACTATTTCTGCCAAATTAGGACAAGTTGAAGCCCAAATCAATCTTGCGGGATGTTACCATTATGGGGAAGGTGTAGACAAAAATTTGCAGGAAGCAGTGCGATGGTACAGAAAAGCAGCTGATCAGGGTTATGCATATGCGCAGTATAATCTTGGTCTGTTATACCAAAACGGAGAGGGAGTTGTAAAGGATTTGATTTATGCGTATATGTGGCTTGATCTTGCATCTGAACGAGCGGAGATTATGACATTAAGAATTATAGCTCTTGAGCAGAAAGATATGATAAGTAGTGATATGACACTATCACAAATAGAAAAAGCAAAAAAATTAGCAAAGGAATGGAGCCCAAAGAAATGATATTGAAAAGGAAAATAATCTCACTTTTGGGCAATGAATTAAAAATTATTTTGATTTTATTTCTTATAACCTTCATTGTGGCTAATACTAATGGCAGACCTATTGTTAAATTTCAACACCTCGCTATTTTGAACTCAAGCGGTGAAATAATATATGAAAATGATAAAATGATTTTTAATGATAGCAATTTTTTCTATGCCCCAATTATTGATTATTCTGGAGATCATATTCCAATAATGCTTACTATTAAAAAAGATGGTTCTTATCACATATATCCAACATTTACAGATCACAAGGGAAATGTGCTTTATCCACCAAACGTTATAATCGATGGCGAGGGGTACGAATTTATACGTATTGAGAAATTTATTGGTAATTATTGTATTGTTGGATTGAAAAAGATGAATATTTCTTATAATGCAATCATAGATTATACAGGAAAAATAGTATTAAATCCCACTACGTGTTTTGTATCAATAGACTCCAGAGATCAAACTTATTTTATTGTTTACGATAAAAAGGATGATTCAAGCTTAACGACTATTAAATTTTATATGCCTGATAATAAGGTGTTGAGTGAAATTGCGACGGGGATTACATTAAAGGGTGTTTATAGCAATGGTCTAGTGCCGGTATGTGAGGGAGCTAATGATAAAAAATATGGCTTTATGGATTATACTGGAAGTTTGGTTATTCCATTACAGTATGATTATGCTCAAAGCTTCAGTTCTGGTTATGCGGTGATTGGAAAAATTATTAATGGACATATGAAATATAGTTATCTCGATATGTCTGGAGAGGTAATGACTCCATTTATTTATGATAGGATAGAGCCCTTTACTGATAGTATTTCAAAGGTTTGTATCGGTAAGAATATGTATCTGATAAACTCAAGAGGGAAAAATATCTATGATTTTAAGGATAATAATTCTCGATATTATGTATTTAATAATCAGATTATGGTTTATAAAAAAAGTGATAAAAGTGGCGTTGAGTATGCCGGAATTTTGGGATTTGATGGGAAATGGATTATCAAGCCAAATACGTATACATATTTGACATTTATTAACGAGGGATTGGCAATAGGAATATTAAATGGCGGAAAGTTTATTATTAATAAACAGGGCAAGCGTATTCGAGATATTTCTTGGATAAATGGTATTCCAACAAGGAGTGGTTTCTTAAATAATTATACCACATTTGAGATGATGGGATATGTACATTTTGATCAAAGTAATATAAATAGAGATTAAAACTTGCTGTTATCTTACTTGTTGTTCTAGAATTTATGTTCTAATGAAAAAAATGTTCACGCAAAAATCTAATAATTAGAGTTTTGGTAATTATGTTATATGTATATAATAATAAAAACCAACCTGTTCCCTATTTATGTGTTAATACTTGAAATAATCGATTTTTAGTGTAGTATCAAGCCACAGATTGAACAGCTCGATTCGGCATTGTATCGCACGATTTAAAAAAGAGGAAAGCATTGGCGATGAGGGTGCTTGAGAGTTAATAGGTATATCTGATTTGGATAATTTGGATGTGGGCGTTTTATTGTTTTTGGGGACAACAAAAAAGAACGGGTAATTAATATGAAGATAGTTGTTTTTTGTATTTTTGCTTTGAGTGCCTTATTTGAAATATGCTATACGAAAGAAATATCTTTATACTTTATTGATACAAATGGTAATGTTATGACAACGAAATCAAAAATGATTAATTCAATCCGCGGGTATGGATTTTCTGAGGGAGTATTGCCAATTACTTTTACTAATGAATTTGGATTTGGTTATAGAAATAATATGGGGTACTCTGACTATTGGGGGAATATTGTTATTAAACCAAGTTTTTATATGCCTGAGGGAAAAATAAATTTTAATGAAGGCTATGCCTACGTACATGTTGTTAATGAGCAAAATCGACCAATAGAAGATGGTATTATTGACAAAACAGGTAGATGGATAATAAAGTCTACAACTAAATACAAAATTCTTAGCAATATTTCAGATGGTCTCTGTGTTGTAAGAGATAATGATTCTGATTTGTACGGATACATGAATCTGATGGGCCTAATTGTAATTCCATGTATTTATGGAGATGCAGAACCCTTTTATGAGGGTGTAGCGAAGGTTTATATAAGCCCCAAAGAGGGAGTATTGGGATATTGCTTTATCAATAAAGGGGGCGATTTTATTTTTGCCAGGAAATTTTCTGAAACAAAACGATTTTCTGAGGGCTTAGCACCTGTAACTGAAGAAGGTGGCAGTATTAGGAAATGGGGTTATACGAATAAAAAAGGAGAAATAATAATAAAGCAAAACTATATAGAGGCTGAACCATTCTCAGAGGGGCTTGCTCTTGTACAAGATAGTAATAGTTGTTTATTTGGATTTATTAATAAAAAAGGTAATTATGAAATAAAACCAAGATTTATTATGGCAAGATCGTTTTCTGAGGGGTATGCGCATGTGGTTTGGGAAGAAAATAGTTTATTAAAAAAAGGGTATATTGATTACTCTGGTAAAATTGTTTTTGAGGTAAATTCAAATATGGTATATGGAGATTTTAGGGAGGGATATGCGCCTTTTAGGGAAAATTATTAATAGAGTTGTTTTATTATTCACAGAAGAGAATAATTGAAATATGAAAATGTTATATACACGTTGCGGTGTTCAATTTTCAAGTTATTAAATTTTCGCAGCTTGTAACTTAATTCGCTAAATGTGTGTTACTACTTGAAATAATCGATTTTTCGTGTAGTATCAAGCCACAGAAATGTAATTGAAAGGAATAGTCGGTATACCTATGAAAATGATTGAAAAAATACTTGAAGCGCATATTAAAACGGCAGTGAGCACTGCATTTCCTGAAGCGGACACATCAGCGGTATTTGTACAGAAAACGAATAACCCCGAGTTTGGGGATTTTCAAACCAATTTTGCGATGGTCGCGGCGAAACAGTTAAAAATACAACCGCGGATTGCCGCAGAAAAAATTATCGATGCATTACAGAGTGATGCCATCAGTCGTGCGGACATTGCAGGTCCGGGTTTCATCAACTTGTTTCTCCATAATTCTTTTTTGAGTTCGTGTGTTTCTTCCATAGGTGATGAAGGGTATGAGTTTGATTTTTTAGATCGTCACGGTGATGTGGTCATTGATTATTCTTCTCCGAATATCGCAAAACGTATGCATATAGGGCATTTACGCAGTACCGTCATCGGCGACAGTATAAAACGCATCTATAATTGGCTTGGGTATCGCACCGTTGCCGACAATCATATCGGGGATTGGGGCACGCAATACGGGAAGCTGATCATTGCCTACCGTAATTGGCTCGATAGAGCAGCGTACGAAACGTCACCCGTTGAAGAACTTGAACGTATTTACGTGGAGTTTGAGAAACGTTCTGAAGCGAATCCGCAGCTTATTGAGGATGCGCGTCGTGAAGTGAAAAAACTGCAGGACGGTGACGCTGAAAACATGCGTTTGTGGCAGGAATTTATCGACGTATCGATGAAAGAATACGGGCGCATGTATGACAGACTTGATATTACGTTTGATACGCATAACGGTGAATCATTTTATCACGAAATGATGCCCCATATTGTCGATACATTGACAGAAAAAAAGATTGCGGTCGAAGATCAGGGCGCACTGGTCGTGTTTTTTGAGGAAAAAGAAAATCTGCATCCCTGTATCATTCGTAAACAGGACGGTGCGTTTTTATATGCTACATCTGATCTGGCATGCATTGAGTATCGTTATAAGACCTATGATGTCAATCGTTTGGTATATGTGACCGACGAACGGCAGCAACCGCATTTTAAGCAAGTGTTTGCGATCGCGAAACGTCTCGGATGGGATGTCAATGCAGACCATGTATGGTTCGGCATGATGCGGTTCGCCGATGAAGTTTTTTCAACGCGAAAAGGTAACGTTATTCGTCTTGACGATCTACTCAACGAAGCGGTCAATAGAGCGCGGGCAATCGTAGAGGAGAAAAATCCTGATCTACCTGCAGAAGAAAAGGATCAAGTCGCTGAAGCGGTAGGAATCGGAGCGGTGAAGTATGCAGACCTGAGCCAAAATCGCACGAGCGTCGTGACATTTGAATGGGATAAAATGTTGAGTTTTGAGGGAAATACTGCGCCATATTTACAATATGTGTATGCAAGGATTCGTTCGATACTTCGTAAAGCAGAGGAAATGGGGATCGATTATTCATCATCCGGTCAGATATTTACCGATAATCCGAGTGAAAAGGCACTTGCGCTTTCATTGACGAGTTTTCCGCATTTTACTGTGAAGGCCGCAGAAGGGTATAAACCAAATCTGATCGCAGATTATCTTTTTGATCTTGCGCAGATATTTAATACATTTTACAACGCGTTGCCGATATTAAAAGAAACTGATCCGATACGGACATCACGCTTGATCTTGGCGGAGAAAACAGCATACACGATTCGAACAGGGCTCTCGTTATTGGGCATTCGCGTACTTGAAAGGATGTAGTCTGCAGTGATTCGAGTGATGCATGTAGATGTCAAAAGCGGTGCGTATACAAAAGGTATTCGTGAGGGGGATATTATTCTTAAGGTCAACCATTTCCCCGGAGTTGATATGCTTGATCTTTTATTTTATCAGGATACGACGATCGCGCTTGAGGTGAAAGATAAAGGATTGATCACTGTGAATCCTCGTCAAGACGAGGAATATCCTTTGGGATTTCAGGTGGAGGATTTTGAGATTCGCAATTGTATTAACGACTGCGTATTTTGTTTTGTATCGCAGATGAAGAAGGGATGTCGTTCATCACTTTACATAAAAGACGATGATTATCGCACATCGTTTTTATATGGAGCATATGTCACACTTTCTAATTTTACCGAAGCTGACTTCGAACGAATAAAAAGATTACGCCTTACGCCGCTTTATGTGTCGGTGCATACGGTCGATACTACGCTATATTCGCAAATCATTCGTCCCAAAAAGGAATTCGATATACGGGATGCCATAGAGCGGTTGCGTGAATCGAGAATTCGCATGCATACCCAATTGGTGCTCATGCCCGGCGTGAACGACGGAGCGTATTTAGAGGAAAGCTTGGAGTATCTTACTTCCCGGTTTCCTGATATTGAGACGGTGACAGTTGTTCCCGTAGGGCTGACCGCGTTTCGCGAGTCGCTTGAACCGTTGCGTGTGTATACTCGGGATGAGGCTCGCGCAGTGATCGCTGCGGTTGAGGTATTTCAGGAAAAATGTCGTGCGCGTTTCGGTGATCCGTGTGTCTATGCGACGGATGAATTTTACTTGCTTGCAGAACTTCCGTTACCGGAGGATATTCGAGAAGAATTACTCGATAACGGAGTGGGGATGTTTGCATTGTTTCAAGAAGAATTTGATATGCTCAAAGATGATTTGCTCGCTGAACCTTTATATGAAGGAGCTATCGGTGTGGTAACAGGCATTGACGGTGCACGGTTACTCGCGCCTTTTATACGTCATCTGCAAGATTACGGGTGTGATATCCACCTCATCCCTGTCGAGAACACACTCTTTGGAGCGACGGTGACGGTTACGGGACTTTTGAGTGGCGGGGATATAAAAAAAACGATCGATAACAACACCAATATGTATGGACGTATACTCGTACCTGATGTAGTATTGAATGATGATAATGTGTGTCTTGATGATATAACACGGGAAGACATCGAATCATACGGGGAGGGCAGAATCATTTTTGTTCCGACCAATGCCGAAGGTCTTTTAAATGGAGTGCGAATATGAAAAAAATGCCTTATGTGACCATAATCGGTCGTCCGAATGTGGGGAAATCAACACTTTTCAACCGACTGGTGAAGCAGGATAAAGCTCTTGTACACGATATGCCCGGCGTCACACGAGATCGTCTGTACGGACATGCGCTGTGGGATGATGTATTGTTCGGTGTTATCGATACGGCGGGTCTTGTAAGCGGCGGAGATACACCTTTTTTGCAAACAATCAAAAAAAATGCAGAGATCGGTATGGAAGAAGGAGATGTAATTCTCTTTTTAGTAGATTCTGAAAGCGGATTATTGCCCGATGATTATGAAATCGCTCAAATATTACGAAAAAAGAAAAAAAATGTTATTGTCGTTAAAAATAAAAGCGAGAAAAAAGATGATTTTGAAAATTTTTATGATTTATTTGAATTAGGATTCGAAACTATCAAACCGATATCCGCAAAATACGGTACGGGGATGAACGATCTTGTCAGTACAATACTTGATATGCTCCCTAAGAAAGATGCGGTGATGCCGGACGAAGAAGATACGATCCGTGTGGCTATTATCGGCCGTCCCAATGTCGGAAAATCAACGTTGCTCAATGCATTTTTAGGTGAGGAACGCAGTGTCGTAAGCGATATCGCCGGGACAACTCGCGATGCGATTGATGCGGAATTTATCCGTAACAAACAAAAGTATAACATTGTTGATACAGCGGGAATTCGCAAAAAAAGTAAAGTCGAAGAATATCTTGAACATCATATGGTCATGCATGCATTAAAAAGTGTTGATACCGCACACGTTGTTGTTTTTCTCATGGACGGTCGTGAAGAGCTTGCAGAGCAGGACGGGAAAATTCTCGGATATGCACATGAGCGCGGGATCGGGATTATTATTGCCGTTAATAAATGGGATATCGTTGAAAAGGATGAAACAACGTATCGTAAAGTAGAGGATAGGATTCGCTTTCTTGCGCCGTTCCTTGCATATGCACCGGTGTTATTTATATCGGCAAAAGAACGTAAAAATCTTTTTAAAGTGATTGATACCGCAAAAGAGATCTATGATATCAACAACCGTCGTATCGGCACGGGTGAGTTTAACCGTTTTCTTGAGGACTATCAAATCACCAAACCGCATCCGATCAAGAAAAGAAAACGCGTTTTGTTTAAATACGGAACACAGGTGGAGGTATTGCCGCCGAAGTTTTTGTTGTTTTCGAATAATCCGGATCTGGTGCATTTTTCCTATGAACGTCAGTTGAAAAACGCAATTCGTGAAAAATTCGGGTTTACCGGATGCGATATTAAGATCGAGTTCCGAGGAAGTTCAAATAAAGAATAATGAACAACGAGTGAACAAAGGAGAATAATGATGGAATATGCAATAGTTGCTCTTGTCGCATATCTTTTAGGTTCTATACCGTTCGCACTTGTCGTAGTGAAGGCCGTGGAAGGTGTAGATATCCGTACCATCGGTAGTGGTAATGTCGGAGCGACCAACGCATATCGCGCGGCAGGTATCGTGTGGGCGGTTATTATTTTTCTTTTAGATATGGCAAAGGGATTTGTGAGTGCTTTTGTGCCTAAGCTGCTTTTCCCTGACATGACCCCGTGGATTACCATCGTCGGAGCATTGTGTGTGATTCTCGGTCATTTATTTCCGCTATGGCTCAAATTTAAAGGCGGAAAAGGTGCGGCGACGGGGCTGGGTGTATTGTTCGCGTTGGCGTGGTTACCCGCTGCCACCGGTTTTGTGTTGTGGTTCATCGTGATGAAATTTTCGCGCTATGTATCACTTGCGACGATTATTACGGCAGTGTATATTGCGATCTTTTCATTTTTGTATTATACTTCACCCCATGAACAGACAATTAATTACTTTATTGCGGTGTTGTGTGCATTGGTTATCGTAATGCATCGCAGTAATGTACGAAGGCTGATCAAAGGTGAAGAAAATAAGGTTTAAAAAACAGTATTATAAAATAGGCGAGGCGGCACAACTTCTTTCCGTGCGACCTTCAGTGCTTCGTTTTTGGGAGACCGAATTTAAAATTGCTACACCGAAAATGCCCAGTGGTCAGCGTATTTATTCTGTTCAGGGTATTCAGTTGTTATTTAAGATCAAATATTTGTTGTATGAGGAAAAGTACACGATTGAAGGAGCGAAAAAAAAATTGAGAAATCACCAGTTGAAATTACCGATGGACCAGATGCTTATTGAAGACACCCTGCATTTTGTGAAAAAGGAACTCAAAAAATTATTGGAATCATATGAACAAGATTGATGCGTTTCTCGAACAACATGTATTACAGGTTGAAAAACCGCTGCGCTATCTCGGGCATGAATTCGGTGCTCGCTACAAACCGTTCTTTTCTTCTCCTGAAGAGGGTGTGAATATGTGCTTGTGTTTTCCCGACACATATGAGATCGGGATGTCGCATCTCGGAGTTCGTATGCTCTATTCCTATATCAATGATACTCCTGCGATGATGTGTGACCGAGGGTATTTTCCTTATCCGGATATGATGCGTCTTATGAAAGATGCGGATATTCCCTTGTTTTCTCATGAGCTGAGACGGCCGTTGAACGAATTTGACGCGGTCGGTTTTTCCGTACAATATGAAATGAGTTTTCCGACCATTCTTTTGATGTTACAACGCGGGAATATAACCGTGACAAGTATAGAACGTAAAGAAGACGAACCGTTCATTATCGCGGGTGGTCCGGTCGTATCCAATCCCGAAGTCATTGCACCGGCAATAGATGCATTTTTTATCGGTGAAGCGGAGACGGGCATTATCACACTGTTGAACGGTATTCGCGAAGGAAGAAAAAATAAACAATCGCGAGAGGCCATACTTCAAGCGCTTGCCCGCCTTCCCGGGGTGTACGTGCCGCGATTTTATGAATATCGTTTTGATAATAAAGGCGTTTTTAACGGATTTACTCGCACTGCCGATGTGCCGGTACGAGTTCGCAGAGTAGTTGAAGATTTATCTGCGTGTGCACTTCCCGGAGATGTTATCGTTCCCACGATCGATATCGTGCATAATCGGGTAAGTCTTGAGATAATGAGAGGATGCGCCCGCGGGTGCAGATTTTGTCATGCAGGACTGTACTATCGTCCGTACCGTGAACGTGATGCAGAATCATTACGTACTTCTGCACACACGATGCTTGTGGCGAGCGGTTATAATGAGGTATCCCTTCTATCGCTCAGCAGTATCGATTATTCATGTGTCTCTGATCTTATGCAATCCGTGAAAGCATTTACTGACGGCGAGAAAATATCATTATCTTTGCCTTCATCACGCATCGATAAACTCAATGATGATGTACTGCAGGGTATTCAAGACATTAAAAAAACGGGGTTGACACTTGCGCCTGAAGCCGGAACGCAACGTTTACGAGATGTCATCAATAAGAACATTTCCGATGCTGAAATATACGACGTGATTTCCCGTGCGTTTGCACGCGGATGGTCGACCATCAAATTATATTTCATGATAGGATTACCTACGGAGACGCACGCTGATTATGACGGTATTATTGAAATGTTGAATAAAATTGCATTACCGGGGAAAAAAATTAATGTGACCCTTTCTTTGTTTACGCCGAAATCTCATACGCCTTTTCAGTGGGAAAAACAAATGAGCGGGGAAGCATATCGTGACGTGTGTCGCTATATAAAATCAAAAGTGAAACGGTCCGTCCGCGTAAGCTGGCGGGACGAATTTATTACATTTTTGGAAGGGCTTTTTTCTCGCGGTGATCGAAGATTATTTCCCTTGCTTCTTGATGCGTTAAACAATGGCGTGTGCTTAGATGGATGGGATGAGTATGTAAAAAAAGATGTGTGGCGCGAGTTGATTGCCACACATAACATTACCGATTCTTGGCTTGACGCACGAGATCCTGAAATACCGCTGCCGTGGTCGATCGTTGACCCGTTAATTACGGATGAATTTTTAAAAAGTGAACGAGAGAAATCCTATCGCGGAGAACTCACGGTAGATTGTCTCAACGGTTGTGCCGCATGCGGTGCGTGTGATGGCGATATTGCGATACATGCATCCGCACCGATGTCTTTACAAGAGACACAGACGCACATTCCAACATCGAAAAAAATACTGTACCGTATCCGCTTTTCCCGTGACGGAGTGATGAAATATATATCACAAAAAGATATTATAAATTGTATTGAATTTTCACTGAGACGCGCCCGATTACCGATAGCGTTTACGGAAGGATTTTCACCGCATCCTAAATTATCGTTTTGTAATCCTGCGCCTGTCGGTGTTCGAACCGTGAACGATTACTTTGATATTGAATGTTTTGACAGCATATCGTTGACCGCTGCTGATATCTCGTCATTTTTCCCCGAAGGAATAACGATTCACGGGATCGAGACGGTGAAGGGTAAAAATCTCACGAAAGAAACCATTCGTTTCAAGGGAAGTTCAGATTGCGTGCTCAGACTTCAACAAGAAGAAATGAGTTTCATTGACAAAAACGGGAAGAAGCAGTATATTAACGGAATAGAAGCTGTTAAGCAGCAAGAGGATTATATAATGGTGTGTTTTGATAACACAAAAACGTCAATAAAAAAAATCATGCTGTATTTGGGTGAAGATTATTCACATTATGATACACATGATACGGTAAGGGAGAGTATTACGTGATGGCAATGAAAAAAGAAATCATTATCAATGTTGAAAAAGGTGAAGAACGAGTCGCGTTGATAGAGAACAATAAACTCGTGGAGTTTTTTGTGAATATCAATATCGAAAAAAGTTTAAATGGTGATATTTACTTCGGTATCGTACAGAATGTATTGCCGGGTATTCAATCGGCATTCATTGATATCGGGAGAGACAAGAATGCGTTTTTGAACATTAATGATATCGAAAATGTGGGTGTGGATGCGGATGAAGTAGACAGTTTCAGTAATGTCGTCACGCCTTCAAAAGGTCCGAGGAAAATCGAAGAAATTATAAAATCGGGACAAAAAATAATGGTTCAGGTCATCAAAGAGGCGATCGGAACGAAAGGTCCGCGTTCGACCACGAATATATCGATTCCCGGAAATTTTGTGGTGCTGATGCCGAATTCACAGGCACTTGGCGTATCACGAAAAATATTGGATAAATCAAAGCGCAAATTTTTATATGAACTGGCGAAAAAACATGTGCCCGATAATATGGGTATGATACTACGTACGGCATGTGAAGGCAGGAGTGAAAAGGATCTTGTCAATGAGATCAAAGTGCTTCTGAATATGTGGAAAGATATTCAACAGAAATATCATAAGGCTCAAGCGCCATGTATGTTGTACCGTGATCTTGAGCCGTCAGAAAAAATTGTTCGTGACACGTTGGCAGAAGATATTGACGCCATCATCGTTGATGATAAAGCGGTGCATGATAAAATTAAAAAAATGTTCAAAAATGTCAAGCACATTACTACCAAAATTGAATTATATACACAACATATTCCTATTTTTGATACTTACGGCATCGAGGAATCTCTTGAGCGAGGGGTCAGTAGGGTTGTACCGTTGAAATCGGGCGGTAGTTTGGTGTTCGATGAGGCGGAAGCGCTTGTGGCAATCGATATTAACACCCGTCATTTTGTCGGGCGTAAAAGTCAGGAAGAGACAGTGTTTCTGACCAATATGGAAGCGGCGGAAGAAATTCCTCGGCAACTGCGCCTGCGTGATATCGGCGGTATCATCATTATCGATTTTATCGATATGGAAAAAGAGGATCATCGTGAAAAAGTGTTCGCTACACTAAAAGAGAACTTGAAACGGGATAAAGCTCAGACCGATATATTTCCGATTTCCAATCTCGGCCTCGTGGAAATGAGTCGTAAACGTGTGCGAAAAAGTTTGAAAAGTCAGATCACTCGTTCTTGTCCGTATTGTGACGGGACAGGAATGATCTTTTCCGGTTCCACGCAAGCGTTCAAAATTATTCGTGAACTCAAACGTGCTTTTTGGCTTTCCAAAGAGACGGAATTTCTTGTCGTTCTCAATCAGGAAATATTCTATTCCATGATCACCGATTATCGTCGTGCGATCGAGGATCTGCAGGCACAAATGGGAAGAAAAGTGTATTTGAGTTATGCGCATGAGTATCATCATCATGACATTAAAATTATGTCACTTCAAACGAAAGAGGAGATCGTCTCCTCATTCAGCACCTTTGACAGTGAACGGGAGATCGTTTTATGATCCTGCGTTACGTATTGGTCGTAGGTATTATCAGTATGATATTCAGCTCGTGCAGTAGCTGTCCTGAAAAGAAAAAAGAGATGGACGTGCTTCCTTCTGACATAAAAACCGTGAAAAAAGCAACGATCGAGCGCATCGAAGTGCTTGAAGGTTCTGTAGGCGTGCACGACTCCTCTTTACATGTGTATCATTATGACGGGAAAACACTGACCGTATATAACGGACATCACATACTTATCTCACAAGAGGTCGGTAATGCAGGGCACTTCAGGTGGAGTAATGACGGGGCTACCCTATATTATATCGAGTACCGTGATTTTATAAAAAAAGGAAGCTGGTTGAATGCCGGAATCGTGAAAAAATTACTTATTGCGGACGGGAAAAGCGAGCAAATTGGTATGTATGATAATGTGACGTATTTTGCGCTGTTTTCTGATGAGAGCAAAATGGCGCTCATCAATCTTGGATCGGTTATCCTGCTTACCTTTGAAAAAAAGGCGATGGTCGAACGCAAAATAACAAACGGATACGGCATGTCGGTTTGTTTTGCAGGTGAGAATGTGGCCGTATACGAACGCAGAGATAATGATACGCTCACATTTGTTACCTATAAAGGGGAAGTACTTTCATCATTTCTGATTAACCAATTGCCGAATCGGTGGACCTCTCCGGATCGTATGGAGATCAAAGATGACGCGTTGCGGGTATTTTCTTCCGACACAGTACGAGAGTTTGCGTCGCTTAAAAAACCGGCATCAATACAACCGAAAGAATTACAAATCGAACCTGCTGTTGTGCCGAACCGAATAGCAGTCGGAAACGGGCATATTGAATATATACATGAGGATGGGAATACAAAGTTCTATTTTACAACCGAAATTGAACGAGAATTTTTAAATACACTGCCGGTGTCGCTACCTATGCAATTTTTTGTTCGTGAAAACTTTGTTTATTATGTGTGGCCGAAAGGTTTAGTGGTGTTTTCTTATTCTCTCGAATAGTTCATGGACAGTGCATTTAAACGATTACTTACTACTGAAGTACAGTTTGTAAAAGGTGTAGGGCCGAAACTCGCCTTGCTTTTGGGAAAGTTGGGTATTCGTACCGTTGCACATCTGTTGTTATATCTTCCTTACGATTACGAGGACAGACGTACGATCAGTACTATCAGCGGAGTACGTCCGGGGATCTTCCAAACATTTATTGTGAAGATCGGCGGTTTCTCGACACATCGAACACGCTCAGGTCGTTCAATCACGTCCGCGCTTGCATACGATAATACCGGTACAATTGAACTTACATGGTTCAACGCTCCGAAATATCTTACCGCTCGTATTCATCACGAAGAAAATTATTTTATGTTCGGCAAGGCTGATTTTTATAATAATTCATTACAGATCGCTCATCCTGAGATCACGCCTTACGAAAAAGGAACAGAAACAACTGCTACGTTATTGCCCGTCTACGGACTTACCGAAGGGTTGAATCAAAATCATGTGCGGGCGATACTTCGAAACGCATTGGACACTTTTTTACCGAAAACTGATTTTTATCCGCATGAATTTTGTGAACGACACCGTGTGATAAGTATTGTCGACGCATTACGTCAGATACATTTTCCTGAAAACGATGAATTGTTGCATCACGCACGGCGTCGTTTGGTATTTGATGAATTTTTATCATTTAATTATCTTATGGCAGAACGTCGAAGCAGACGTGAGATCATACGAGTATCCGCATATATCGTTGAAAATGAAAAGGAAACTGCTTTTCGTGAAAAGTTACCGTTTACGCTTACTGATGCGCAGGAACGGGTCATCGCCGATATACAAAAGGATATTTGTTCGGGTATGATGATGTATCGACTCATTCAGGGTGATGTGGGAAGCGGAAAAACCGTGGTAGCGGCGTATGCAATGTTTGCGGCATGGTATAACGGAAAACAAGCCGCACTCATGGCGCCGACGTCAATACTTGCGCAGCAACATTTTATAAAGATCCACACGTTGTTAACTCCGCTTGGGGTGAATGTGCGGCTTTTGATCGGTGCCACAAAGAAAAAAGAAAAAGAAGAGATCCGGGAAGCACTTATCGGCGGTACGTGTGATGTGTTGATCGGTACACACGCGTTGATCGTCGAACAGGTCGCATTTGCAAAACTCGGATTGGTGGTTGTCGACGAGCAGCATAAGTTTGGTGTTGAGCAACGCAAAAAGCTTCAGGATAAAGGCGAAAATGTCCACTATCTGGTCATGACCGCCACTCCTATTCCGCGAACGACCGCATTAGTGTATTTCGGGGACACTGATATTTCGATCATCGATCAACTTCCGGCCGGTCGTAAGATAATCAAAACCGTCGTTCGATTCGAGAAATCCCGGTTTCAATTGTATGAGTTTATAAAAAAAGAAATAACCGCAGGACACCAGGTATATGCGGTCTATCCGCTTGTCGAAGACTCAGACACCGTCGATCTCAAATCAGCGCAGACCATGTATACTGAGTTTGCTGATAATTTCGGTAAAGATGATGTTGCATTATTGCACGGAAAGATGACCGCGCAGGATAAAAATGATGTTATGGAACGATTCCTTCGGAAAGAAATTCACGTACTCGTCGCGACCACGGTCATAGAGGTCGGTGTTGATTCACCGCATGCATCCGTGTTGGTGATCGAACATCCCGAGCGGTTTGGTCTTGCGCAACTGCATCAACTGCGCGGGCGAGTAGGGCGCAGTGATATTCAAAGTTATTGTGTGCTGTTGGTGAGTAACTATATACCGAAAGAGACTTTGGCACGATTGAATGAATTTTCGTCGGTGGATGACGGATTCAGGATCGCAGAGTTGGATCTGGAGTATCGCGGCGGCGGGAAAATGCTCGGAAAACAACAGCACGGAGAAGCGGGATTTCGTATCGGTTCGATCGTGCGTGATAAAGAGATATTCTATGAGACCAAAACGATCGCCGAGAAAATGCGCACGGTCGAAAAACGATATTGGGATTACGATGCGGTCGCACGGTGGTATTTCCCCGATGATACGGGGGAGTGAGATGCACACAAGTGTGATTTGATATTGGGAGGGCAGGATGAGAAAGTATTTTTCATTTGTTTTTATTTCGCTATGTTTAAGTGTATCAACAATGTTATTTGCCGATTGGGGGATGGGTTCGCCATTTATTTATTTAAAAGGTTTTATAAATAAAAATGGTGAGGTTGTAATCAAACCACAGTATAGAGATGTACAACAATATTCAGATGGGCTCGCTGCAGTAAAATTTACCTTAGTTGATGGTAAGATAGTAGATGAGTTTACAACGAACAAGGCTCTCGATGAGGGGAAATTGAATGTTGAAATAACTTACAAATGGGGATTCATTGATACTACAGGGAAAGTAGTGATCCAACCGCAATATGATGATGTATTACCCTTTAGCGAAGGCTTGGCAGCTGTCATGAATCTTAAAGAACCGAAACAGCCGATGTGGGGTTATATCAATACAAAAGGTAAAATGGTCATTCCGCAAATGTATGAACGGGTAGAATCATTTAATGACGGAATTGCGTGTGTAAGAATAATGATATCGGGAAATGAAGGGTATTATGGTTATATTGACAAGAAAAATAAATATATAATCCAACCGAAGTATCCTGTAGCGTATCCGTTTTATGAAGGATTAGCATATGTGGCGGTTAAAGGCATTGGTAAACAGTTAGATGGATATTTTATGAATATAAAAGAGGAAGTAGTAATACCACTGAAGGATATGGGCTACTCGGGAACAGAGTTTCGTGAGGGATGGCTTTGTGTGCTGAAAAAGGTAGGCCCAGGTTTGTACATAAGATCATTTTTAGATAAAACTGGTCAACCGGTATTTACCCACAACGATATTAAATATTATGAGGGCAAATCAATAGGAATAAGCTCAGCGTTAAGCGAAGGAATAATGGTTGTAGGGTCAGAAGGAAAGAGCGGATACGCCCTAAAAACAGGTGAAGTTATTATTCCACCGCAATATTCTGAAGCATTTATGTTTAGAGATGGCCTGGGATTAGTTGTCAATATTACAGATCTACGCAAAATATCTCGAGAATACGAGATTCCGTTATCGGAGTTGTATTCTATGGACACGTTTATATATCTTGATAAAACCGGAGAAAAAATATTGGAAATATCTAAATATACAATAACTAATTGCAAAAATAATACCAAAAACAAACTGTATGGTCATATTGAAAAGGCAGAGCCTTTTTCAGAGGGTTATGCAGTAATACTTATCAGGAGAGGTAAATAATGAAAAAATGAGTTAGTATTATTTCGATAATATTGGCATATGATGCTGTTTGTGCTGCTAGATTTTGATTTAAGGATACGTTTCGGAAAATATTGATCTTGAATACTAGAAGAAATTCGATTGAAGCTCATTAACTATTCGTTTATACTTATTTCATATAAGGAGAACACATGACCACACTTAAAACCAACATTCTCACACCGATATCACATACTGATATTGCCTATCGCAAGGATGTGTTCATTACTGTTCACAACGGAAAGATCGAGGCAATAGCCGATACATTCCCGACAAAGGATTTCCTCGATCGTACCGATATGCTTGTCATACCGCCGTTTTGTGATCTGCACAATCATATGTCGCAGTATCGCATCATGGGGATGAATGCCGCGACACTTCTTGAATGGCTCTCGACCTTCACCTTCCCTGAAGAACTGCGCTTGAACAGGGATCATGCGCTTGCTCGTTCGGTATTTCAAGCGTATTATCGTGATCTGGTGCGTTTCGGCACTATTGCATCAGTAAGTTACGCAACCTCTTCGAATGCGGTCACCCGTATAGCGTGCGAAGAGGCGGCAACGTTTCCCGGATGGATGTATATCGGAAAAGTGTTGATGGAGCGTAATGCGCCCGAAGACCTCACCGAGCCGGGAGAAATGGGGATTGCAGGATTAAAAGAGATTATTGCAGCGTTTCACAGTCCGAAAGAGCGTATACAGATCGTTGCCACACCGCGGTTTGCCATATCATGCACGTTTGATTATTTGAAACAAATTGCCGCAGTTTCCGATCGACACGGTCTGTTTGTGCAGAC
The DNA here is from genome assembly GCA_964423645.1 of uncultured bacterium. Classification (GTDB taxonomy): domain Bacteria; phylum Macinerneyibacteriota; class Macinerneyibacteria; order Macinerneyibacteriales; family CAYRFE01; genus CAYRFE01. Next base: position 111,777 of record CAYRFE010000006.1, read on the forward strand.
ACATCTTTCCGAAAATCTTAAGGAAATAGATATGACGGGCGGATTATTCGCCGGTTTTAAAGACTATACGGATGTGTATGCCCAAAGTGGTCTGTTGCACGAACGCACGCTGCTCGGGCACGGCATCTACCTTTCCGACAACGAACTTGATCGTATTGTACACGCGAAGGCGTCGATCATTCATTGTCCTACCTCAAACTCATTCTTAAAAAGCGGTATTTTGGGTGTCAAAAAGGCGCGGGAACACGGCGTTGCTGTCGGTCTTGGTACCGATATCGGTGCGGGTTATTCGCTTTCCATGTTCGATGAAATGAAAAGTATGATCGAGGCGTCCAAATACTATGCGCTGTTTGTTGCCGAATATCCGGTGATCACTCCTGCGGAGGCATTTTATACCGCGACATGCGCAAATGCACAGATACTAGGATTATCCGAGCGTATTGGCACGATCGATGTCGGTAAAGATGCGACGTTTCTTATGCTTACGCATCATTGGGAAGACGTGTATTCTTCACCGCATGATCTGCTCTCGGATATCATCTATCGCAGCGATAAACAGCAGATTCGCGAATTTTGGGTGGATGGTGAGAATGTGTATGGGAGAGATTAATTGCAGTTTACAACGTAGAGGCAATTCATGAATTGCCTTACACGGGCATCGAGTGATCGCGTTGTAGGGACACAAAATTTTGTGTCCGAAAAATAATAGAAAATCTTGCCTTACTTTTTGTCTTGACACAAAAAGTAACAAAAAAGTCAAGGCTGTAAAAA
>CAYRFE010000007.1:0-109900 GCA_964423645.1 uncultured bacterium
ATAGGCAAATAATTTCGGCTGACTTTGATCGGGGTTTGTTTTTTATCCTTTAATATGACCTGGTATTCATTAAGAAATATTTTGTGTAATTTGTGAATTTTTTCGATGGCGACGATATAACTTTTATGAATTCTGCAAAATCGTTCCGGGTCCAATGTTTCCTCAAGTTCTTTTAACGTAAGATTATAGTAATGTTCACGGTCGTAGGTACACAAAAAAACATATTTTTCTTCTGCCATAAAATAATAAATATCTTCAACCGGAATGATCAAAATATCATCGCCTTCTTTGATCGCAAAATGGTTTTTCCTTTTGTGGCGTTCAAGTAAATGTGCAATGCTTTCAAGAAGCTGAGCATTATTCGATTGAGGAGACGACGTAAGTTTTACAAGTGTTTTTTCCAAACGCTCACGGGAGAATGGTTTGAGGATATAGTCGATACAATTCTTTTCGAAGGCCTCAACTGCATATTGATCATAGGCCGTGACAAAAACGATTTTGGGCAATGCCACGATGTGTTGTAATACTTGAAAGCCATTATACCCGGGTAATTCAATATCCAAGAAAACGACATCAGGATGTAGGGAGTTAATCAATTCAACGGCCTCATGACCGCTTTTTGCGGTCGCGATAACTTCGATTGTTTCAAAAGAGTGCAATAAGGTTACCAGTCGTTGCAAAGAAAGCTCTTCGTCTTCAACGATAAGCGTTCTCAGTAGCGTACTCATACGGCACCTCCATTATCGCACATGTCCCTCCCTCGGGACGTGCTTTCAGGGTAAATGTTGCAGTTTCACCATAATAGAAACGAAGACGAGTTGCAATACTTCCGGTTCCGAATCCCGATTTTTTCGGACCATTTTCCAGTCCTATCCCATTATCGCAAATTGAAATGGTAACGGTATCTGCATTCTTGAAAACGCGAATTTTTATGTACCCGCCTTTGTCCTTGGGTGCGATCCCATGAATGATGGCATTTTCGACAAGAGTTTCAATGGTGAGCGGAATAATCGGAAAATTTAGTAATGCAGGGTCTGCTTCAATGGAGTGTTCAAGCCGGGAGCCTAAACGCATCGATTCAATTTCCAGATAATCGGTCACAAGTCCCAATTCGGTATCAAGCGGGATAAGGGTATTATCAGGAATGGCAAGTGTTTTTCTGAAAATATTGGATAATTTGGTGACTATGACTTCCAGCTTTGCTGGATTCGTGTAACCTAACTCAATAATAGAATTGAGCGTGTTGAATAAAAAATGAGGATTCATTTTTGCCTGTAATGCGGCAAGTTTTGATTCGATATGAAGTTGTTTCAATGCGTCAATTTCTTTTGATTTTTTTTCTATAGAAGCCTTATGCATCCAATACATTCCCAACAGAATAAAGATCGTGTAGGTTATTAACAGATTATCTCGGATGACATAGCCTTGAATTACCGGTGTCCACTCCGACCAATAAAAATAAAGAAAGACCTCGAAAGAAATAAAGGTACCGGCTATACACGCGACAGTGATAATGATCGTTTGAGCAATTAAATGCAAGAATTTTGTGTGAATGAAATTCGGGAATGTTTTCTTATACACATATTGGAGTATAAAAATCAGGATACCGATAATATTGGTAAAAACAAAATAAATCGGAATAGACCGAACGGTTGACAACAGGTCGGGAAGCGACAATGAGCCGTGAAAATCGATGACCGTGATGATGATGGATATAATTTGAAGCAACGCCCCATGAAACAGAATTTTTTTGAGGCGATCGTTAAAAATTTTAATTGGTTTTCGTGTCTTTATAACCATGTTGTACCAACCATGACGATGCATAAATACCATAAAACAAATCGGTGCCTAATTTTTCGGCCTCTTCCATCATAATACGTGCAGACTCATTATTTCCCATGGCATAATATTTGTCACCTGCATGACAATAAATCATTTGCTTTAAAAAAACTTTTAACCACTGTTCGTTCGGCTTATATGGTTTAAATTGCATAAATGCATCCCACAAATCAAATTCGGTTTTTAGAGACTCAAAGTCTAAAAAATCTATTTGTTCCAAAAGAATCGGCATATCGCGAAACCCGAGTTCCGCTGTTTTATAATGAGAAGGCAACCAGGTCAAACCTTTAAAATGTTCCAAGCGTATAAAAATACTATGCGGATTTTTGGTGACCGCGTCATTCATGAGTGTAATTCCTTTATAGGCCCATTCATCTTTTTTCCATGGCCAGAAAGCTTCATATCCCTTTGAAAAGTAGCAATGCGCAAGAAATATTTTTACCAAGCCCGAATCAGGATCTTTTCTATGGAGTCGCTCGAGAATCGCGATCGCTTCGTCATAATATCGACCTGCGTAATAAGTCCCTGCGCGCTCGACCAACTGTCGTGTCACTTCAAGCTCTGCAGGTATAAGCGATAAGGTCATGCCCCACATCAGTAATATGAGTACGAATATTTTTTTCATGAACTTGATTATAACCCCGAGAAAAGATATGGCAAGGTTTTTTTTAACAACACGTTATCCCTCAAATATTTCATGTTATACGACGAATGGTACATGTCGTCTATTTCATATTGAATAATGTTAGGAAATCGCTATTCTTCATACGGTTTTTCGGAATAGTATTCTGTAAAATCAATGTTTGACAAAATTGTGTGTGGTGGAGAGGGTAATCAGAAAAGGAGGGGAATCATGGTTTTGAGGAAAATGTGCGTAAGTGTACTTGTGCTCATGTTATTATGTGTCTCGTGGAGCAGTGTCGCAGCTTTTGGGGAAAAGTTGCCTGCAGATGAAGCTATCAAGGTTGAAATGGTATTGTCCAGTGATGGCGATACGCCTACCGTGATGAGCGGAGTGTTGGCAGTGCCTACCGCGCAACATCCCGATCCCGTGAAGGCTTTTTTAAACAGATATGAAACGACCTTTGCAGTTTCTAATCTTGCGGAAAACGTACGGGAAATGACCGTTGTCGATGATGCATTGACGGGAGATCGTCATGTGCGTATGCAACAATTGTACAAAGGTATTCCTATCGAAGGCGCTGATTTTTATGTTACGGTTGCACTGAATCAAGCAATCGCTTTCAGCGGTAAGATTCTTCCTGAACTTCAGATGAACACCATTGCATCGGTCAATCCGTTTGATGCAAAAGATACGGCTATTAATTTGGTAAAGGGTGCTATCACCATGGTAGATGATCCTGAATTGGTTATCTATGAAAAAGAACCGAAAAATTTTGTACTTGCTTATAAAACAACCGTTTCCGGTTGGGATTTTGCATGGGTCACCTATGTTGATGCCCAGACTGGACGTGTCCTTAACCGGTTTAATAATGTTCAGAATTACAGTACCTCTATGCAGACATCATTTAACGGTACACAAAGTATTTATGTAAGTTCTGAGGGATTTAAGGATATTGAGACTATTTCGTCAACAGGATATATTCGTGTTATGACTGCGAACAATGGGACAAGTTTACCGGGAACACTGGTCCCTTTAAATGCCACATCAACACGATTGGTGAAGGCTGCTCAGATGATGTATTCGTTGGAACGCGCAGTTAATTTTTATAAAACAAATTTTAACCGCACCTCGTATGATAACAACAGCGCCTCTTTAACATCAACCATCGAGTACAGCAGCAATTATGCGAATGCATATTGGACCCCGACCTATCGTCAGTTTGTATTCGGCGACGGTGGCGACCTTGACGGTAATGGCACAAAAGATTGTAACTATCTTGGCTCAGTGGATATCGTCGGGCATGAATTTTCACATGCATTTTGTTCGTCTACATCAAACCTTACCTATCAAAACGAATCCGGTGCATTGAATGAAGCCAACTCTGATATCATGGGTGCAATGATCGATCCCGATCAGGATTGGTACATGGGTGAAGATATCATGATAGGGACAACAACCGGATTACGCAATATTATAAATCCGCAAAGCTCCTGGGGACAGGCATTGCCGAGATATTATGCTGAACGATATACAGGCACGCAGGATAACGGTGGCGTGCATATCAACTGTTCGATCGGTGCAAAATTCTTTCAGCTTTTAGCAGATGGCGGCACATGGAATAACGGCACTGCCAATGTGACCGTAACCGGTATCGGCAAAGCTGCCGCGTTGCAGATCTGGTATCGTTCTATGACCGTTAAATTTACGACGTCAACAACCTATGCGCAAGCTCGTACCTACACTATCGCTGCTGCTACCGATTTGTACGGTGCGACAAGTAATGAAGTCACACAGGTTGGGAACGCATGGACCGCTGTCGGTGTCGGCGGAAGCACTCCTCCGGGTGACGATCCATTTGAACCGAACGGAACCGTTGCATCGGCATATGCGATCACGTTCGGCACCAATTACGATTCCTACATCTATTCATCAACGGATGTAGATTATTACAAATTTACCGTATCCGGTGCAGGAACAGTGACCATTACATTAGCTAATCTTCCGAAAGATTATGATATGTTCCTGTATGATACCAACGGAACAACCGAACTTGCTCGCGCGTATACTTCGAATAATCCTGAAACTATTACAAAAGCATTAACGACTGCCGGGACATACTATGTAAAAGTAAACGGATATAACAGTGCTTTTAGTACGACTTCGAAATATCGCATTAGCGCATCTTTTGTCCCGGATGATATTACCGGACAATGGTATTATCAGACTCTCAGCCCGACCGTATCAACACCGCATAATTACACCAACAACTGGACGAATACCTATACGTATAAAAAAACAGGTGCAACAAAAGTAGGCGTTTATTTTTCAAAATTTATTTTTGAAACGAATTATGATTTTGTATACATCTATGACAAAAACAACGTGCAAAAGGCGAAGTATACCGGTACAAAATCAGCATTTTGGGCTACCGTTGACGGTGATACGATAATCGTAAAAGTAACGACCGACAGCTCCGTAGTGAAATACGGGTATGATATCAGCCAGACCGGTTATTACAGCACTGGCCCGCTTGCATTGAATTCGCTTGTATGGTCCGGCGATATTATCTCTTTACCGTCTGATGTAGGTATTCCCGGATTGAAAAAGACAACCGGCATGCTCAAGAATATGCCCGACCCGTTTAACCCGGAAACAGACATTGCGTTTGAAGTTCCCGTTAACGGTGCTGTTGTGCTTTCAGTCTACAATACACGCGGTAAGAAAATTATTGAATTGGTAAATGGGCACAGAGATGCAGGTTCGCATTCTGTTCACTGGAATGGAAAGGATTCACACGGCAAAGATATGCCAAGCGGTATATACTATGCGGTGCTTGAAGTGAATGGCGAACGGTTTACCAAGAAAATGGTCATGCTTAAATAGCCACCTGTCCCGATCTCAGATACAAAGGGAGGTGCGTAAGCACCTCCTTTTTTTATATACATGGTGCAACATACTACTCATAGTTGTTCGTATATCACAAATTTTAATCCTTTCATCGGTTTCATGTATTTTATTCGCGGGATTATTGGTATTCTTGAAAAAGAAAGGGTACCATTATGCCGATGGTATACGAAACTGTCAAAGGGAAATACCAATGAAAGGAGTGGAAATGTATAAGAAAGGTGCGTTTTTAACATTGCTTTTAGTGACTCTGTTTTTGGGATTTGTTGATGTGTATGCCGAATTTGAAATGGCTGAAGACAGTCCGATCGATTTGAAACTCGATATTAAAAAATTTACGTATATTCCTGAATTGAAAATAGGAACAGAAATTACCGAAAAAGCGAGGAATGATAATGGCGATGTTTTTGAAACACTTTATTACATTGATATCGATGAAAAAAATTTGGGATTAATGTGCATAAAACTTGAATCGGAGAGTAAGCATTTTAAAGTGAGAATGTATTATAAAAATTTTGAAGAAATTAAAAAAAGCATGAAGATCTTTAAAACCGATTTGAATCAAGGTTATCTTGGAGAACGACTTATACAACAAGTATCTTTAGGAAGATATTATATTAGGGTTACGGAAACGAAAAACCCCAAAAGTCAACAAACACCAAGTAATTTTACCCTTACAACAGAACTTGATCATTACGAACCGAACGGATATAAAGAACATCTGTTCGACTGGGTAGAATTATCGGAATGGGAGTGTATGATTAAAAGTTCTTTGATCAATTCAAAAAGTGATGTTGATTGGTATAAAATAAAAATACGAAACATTCGATATGGGGACAATGAAAAAATTACATTAAAAATATATATATCATCACCAACCAGTAGAGATGAAGATAATTTGGTCTTTAGGGTTTTGTCTGAGAAAGGTGATACACTTGCGTTATGGAATGATTACAGCGGTTGGTTGGAGGTGGCGGTGCCTGAGGGAGAATATTATGTTCGAGTCGCACGAAGTGATATGACTTTTTCAAGAGCGATATTTCGTAAATATGATATATATTTTTCGCTGGGTTATTGCGTGGAAACAAACAAATCGAGTTATGCAAATGTAATCACAAGCTTACCGGTGCAGAATCAAACTATCCCTCATATCGAAAAGCAAAAAGAGACTCTGTCAAATGCCCCCAATCCCTTCAACCCCGAGACTGATATCGCGTATGAAGTACCGGAACACGGCACGGTCGTTCTCAATGTATTCAATACAAAGGGTAAAAAAGTTATCGAATTGGTGAACGGTTTTAAGGAATCCGGCTCTCACAGTGTGCATTGGAACGGTAAAGATTCTCACGGTAAGGATATGCCGAGCGGTGTATACTATGCGGTGCTTGAAGTAAACGGTAAGCGCTTTACCAAGAAAATGATCATGCTTAAATAGCCCACACACGCCGTAGTTAAGTAATGTCAAGGCATCTGCAAAGAGTATTGATACAGAGTAAAGAGCGCAAAGAAGAAACAAGAAAGAAAGGACGAATATGAAAAAAAAGGCGATTTTCTTTGGTGTAATGGTTGTACTATTGTTTTTAAACAGAGGGTATTTAGAAGCAGAAACTATCAACCCAATAAAAATAATACCTTTTGTCTTCATACCGGAATTAGAACTTGAAAAAGAGATTTCTGATGTAGCAAGGGATCCGGAATATGACGACGGGAGCATTTATAAATATTCAAAACTGTATAGACTTCCTCGGTTAGATACCAATCAAATTGGTAGGCAAAAAGAAATCATAATCTTTCTTCGCAGGCCGGAAGAGAAATACGCAAAGATTCGTTTAGAGCTTTTAGATGGCGATTTTCGGTGCATACAATATGACTATTTTGAACGATTGGGTTGTTCAGTTGGGCTTACGTCAGACGAAAAAAGAGGTCCATATTACATCAGGGTATTGTCGAAAAGTCAAGTGCCTTACAAAATAATAGCACTTCTTGAAACCCATCTTCCAGATTCTCCTTTTTTAGATGTCCCAAGTTGTGGCGGATCATATACTAATTTTATAGATAATTATTACAGAGCCTATGGTGATCAATACTATTTGGGTGATTACTACTCAATTCATGAAATTAATGAAGATTGTAATGTGTTTATATGCCTCGATAAACGTGAAGAAGATGATAATTATCTTCAATTCGAAATTTTGTATACGAACGGTGGATCTGATCTCATACATAATGAGATGCTTGGTTTGTATAAATCAAGTTCTGTTGCATTTGAGTCTGATCATCCAAAAGCGTATCGATCTAATTACATTATGCGCTTGATGAGAAAAGGGGAAAAACGAACCTTACGGATTCTTTATCGAGAAACACCATTAAGAACAGAGCCTACAAAAGATTATCGTAAGTATACTGTACACATTATGTTTCTGCCCTGTTGGATTGGTAATGATTTTGTATGGGAGTGGTACTATGGAGGTGGAGAAAATACGTTTGTCGGAACGAGAAAGGATATAGTTATTTATCCGAACCGTGATAACTTATATCACAAATACTGGATTAATGATAAGAACCAAAAATATGCTTATACCGCTTTGTATTTTCCTCAAATTAGTTTAGAAGCGGGGGATTCAATCAGATTATTAAATAGTCAGGGTGACGTTGCAGAAGTTATAAAATCTGGCAGTGTGCGGGAGTGGTATTTTGTAAAACATAAAAAGAACAAGGATGTTGGAGAACAATTTAAGACGACGGTTGTATTTGCCAATAATAGCAGTAAAAGCTGGTATCGTATAACTCATCGAGCATTTGGGTGGGCGATCCAAGATGGTGTGATAACAACAGCACCTTCCAATATTGTGGAAACATCAAAAGGGGATGAAAAGATTGATGGAGTTCCACCGATAATTCCAAAAAAAGAAATGCTCTCCAATGCCCCCAATCCCTTCAATCCCGAGACTGATATCGCGTATGAAGTACCGGAACACGGTACTGTAGTGCTCAGCGTGTTCAACACAAAGGGTAAAAAAGTAATCGAACTGGTGAACGGTTTTAAGGAATCCGGCTCTCACAGTGTGCATTGGAACGGTAAAGATTCTCACGGTAAGGATATGCCGAGCGGTGTATACTATGCGGTGCTTGAAGTAAACGGTAAGCGCTTTACCAAGAAAATGATCATGCTCAAATAGCCCAAACACGATCCGAGATAGACAAAGAAGAGGTGCAAAAGCACCTTTTCTTTGTTGGTGAATATTTTTACAACTTTCAAATAGTAATGGCTTTTTCTTTCATAGTGCAACACTGTGTCGCGGTTTTGAAACTATACACAGGAGATTGTCATTTGCAGTAATTTTTCTCATACAGTATATTTTGCTCTGAAGAGTTTTAAGGTTGGAAAAAAACGTATTATTTCTGCCGAAAAACAAAAAAACTAAAAAAAGGTTGCTAAATATATATTTTAGAGTATCATTATACGATGAGCAGTCGTTGACATAAGACACTTTTTGTCTTTTTGTGAACGAAGATCTCATGTAATAGTTTAGAGTTCCTTTCGATGAAACTTCTTTTCTTTTTGTGTAGAACTAAAGAAAAAATTTGAGAACTATTCGATGACGGAAAAGAATATCAACCATTGAGTAAACAATAACTTGTAATGGCGAACATTAAATACTGTGTTATGCAATGATGCGCATTAACTTCTTATGGAACTGAACTATACAATAGCTGGTCTTTAATCAGTGGAGAGGAATCAGGCAGATGCAGGAAGTAGCAACTGAATTGGGCAAAATTATTTTTATTGGGAACTATTCTCCTCGAAAATGCGGAATTGCGACGTTTACAACGGATTTATGCGAGTCATTTGCGTTAAAAAATCCCGGCACGACGTGCCAAGTTGTAGCAATTACAGATACTCCCAATGAGTATAAATATCCTGAACGAGTGTGTTTTGAGATCGCAGAACAGTCAATAGATTCGTATAAGCTTGCTGCTGAATATATCAACATGTCTGGTGCGGACGCTGTGTGCCTTGAACATGAATACGGCATATTTGGCGGGCCTTCGGGAAGTTATATTCTTACATTACTTCGTTCTATTCATGTACCTATAATAACAACATTTCATACTATTCTTCTATCGCCGACAACACAACAAGAACGTGTATTATTAGAGATTGCGAATCTTTCACATGGTATTATCGCAATGACGCAGAAATCAGCCGAGCTCTTGAATACGCGATACGGAATATCTGAAAAAAAGATACAGATTATTCCTCATGGTATACCCGATGTTGAAAGTATCGGATCAAATGATTATAAAGAACAGTTTGCGGTTAACGGAAAAACGGTTATGTTAACATTCGGACTTCTTTCACCGAACAAGGGGATTGAATATGTCATACGGGCATTGCCGGAAATTGTTAAAAAATTTCCGTCGGTTCTCTATATTGTCGTTGGACAAACGCACCCGAATATTCTCAGAAACGAGGGAGAGAATTACCGTATCGGTTTGCAACAACTCGCCGCTGAGCTTGGTGTTGAAGAATATATTCGTTTTCACAACCGATTTGTTCCATTGGAAGATCTTAAGGAGTTCCTCGTTCTGACTGATATTTATATCACACCATATCTTAATGAACAACAGATTGTATCGGGCACGCTTGCGTATGCATTCGGCGCAGGAAATGTGGTTGTTTCTACACCATATTGGCATGCGTCAGAGCTTCTTTCAGACGGAAATGGTATATTGGTACCGTTTAAAGATTCCGGTGCAATTTCTGATGCAATGATACAGCTTTTAGGTGATGAAAACAAAATAGGTATGATACAGAAGAATGCATTCTGTTTGGGGAGAGCGATGATATGGGCAACAATTGTAGATAGATATAAAAGTGTGTTTCTATATGCTCAGGATAGCGTGCCTTTGACAGAAAGAAAAAATAAGTATATTTCCCAGCCGGCTTTGGAAAACCGCGTTCTTCCTGACATTAAAATTGATCATATTGTTCGAATGACTGACAGCACAGGGATTCTTCAGCATGCGCTCTATAGCGTACCCAATTTTTACGAAGGTTATTGTACTGATGATAATGCCCGTGCGCTTATTTTAACGTCGTATCTTCAGGAAATGGATCCTAAGAGAACGCGAGAGATTGAGAAGTACACCTATTCATATTTAGCGTTTTTATCATATGCTTTTTGCAAAAAATCAGGTCGGTTTAAAAACTTTCTCAGTTATCATCGAGAATGGCTTGAGGAGATCGGCTCTGAAGATAGTCACGGAAGGGCAATCTGGGCTCTCGGGGCATGTATCGGACGAACATGGCAAACAGGCTTTCAAAAACTTGCGGGAGAACTTTTTATTCAATCCATAGGCAGTGTTCTTGCTTTCTCATCGCCTCGTGCATGGGCATTTTCTATCATTGGAATATATGAATACATGCGTCTTTTTCCTGACAACGGTAGTGTTCGTGCTATTTGGGGTGAACTGGCATCAAGACTTCATGATTTATATTTGCGCCACAGACACCCTAAGTGGTTATGGTTTGAAGGCACAATGTCATATGATAATGCAAAGTTATCACATGCGCTGTTGGTGAGCGGGTGGTTTCTGCATAATGAGGTAATGTTCAATGACGGTTTGGAATCACTTGGGTGGTTGTGTCAAGTTCAAACAGATACGCGGAATAATTTCATGCCGGTTGGATCGGATTTTGTTTATTCATATATGGGAGAAAGACCGGTGTATGATCAACAGCCCATCGAAGCACACGCAACTGTTTCCGCATGTCTTGAAGCATATCGCATTACAAAAGATATACTCTGGTATGATACGGCATGGAAAACCTTTCAATGGTTTACCGGCAGGAATTCCTTATATGAAAGTCTGTATGATCCATATACAGGCGGGTGTTGTGACGGATTACACCGAGATCGCGTGAATATGAATCAAGGTGCTGAGAGTACTATTGTTTTTCTTTTAGCACTTGCTGAAATGACGTCAATTAGCAATGAATTGAAGAGCTTGAAAGAGCCTTTTCTATAATTCATAGAAAGAAGATGTATATGAAAAAACCCCCACCGCTTGTATCACAAACAAAAATTCTTTTATCGCCGGATTCATCACGCGTGGTTCTACGAAGATTTGCTCCTCACCCCGAAAGTCGATTGACAAGTATTATAGGCCGTGTTGTTGCAATGTCGGAAAAAGAGGTCGAGTGTGAATTAAAAAAGATTATTGCTCATTTTACTGAACGGCATTTGAACATTGAAGAGACATTTCTTGAACATTATGAATCAGTGAAATCGTTTTGTGATACGGATCGTGAATTATCTGAAACACGGAAATCATTGATAGGAGCGTATTTTACTCATGAATATTCTATCGAATCGACGGCGCTTTTTAACCCTTCAATTGTTGCGCATCCTGATCAATCCGAGTTGCCGGAAGGGGCAATGAGATTTATCATGAGTCTTAGAGCGATCGGAGAAGGGCATATTTCTTCACTCATGTTTCGTACCGGAATAATTGATTCTCAAAATACAATCTCGTTTGATGAGGTTTCTCGATACGCGGGGGTTGCGCATTTTTTATCGGACTCTCTTTATGACAAACTTACTTTTAAATATAAATTGGCTGAGTTAGGTTTTGATAATGATTTCTCGAATTCATTTTTTGCACACTTACCTGATTCGTTTACCATACAAAGGCTACAAGAGGAGTTATCAGCATTTGTCCACCAGAAGCACCGTTATTCTGAAAGTGATAAACTTGTTCATGATAAAATCACGTGGCTTGCTTTTTCCAATTATGTCGTATCGATGCCTGCGCATCAACCGTTGTCCTACGGAATTGTCTTTCCCGCATCGCCGGCAGAAAAAAACGGGATTGAAGACGCTCGATTTGTGAGGTTTGTTGATGATGACGGTTCTATCCAATATTATGCGACGTATACTGCGTATGACGGCAGAGTTGTTCTTCCGCAACTAATCGAGACTGATTTTAAAAATTTTAAAATGATTACACTCAACGGAAAAGCGATAAAAAATAAAGGGATGGCTCTTTTTCCTCGCAAAATAAACGGAAAATTTGCAATGCTCTCGCGTCAAGACAATGACAGTATATTTCTTATGTACTCGGATAATATCCATTTTTGGCAAGAAGCACAACGGATAGTTCGCCCAAAATATGAATGGGAGTTTATCCAAATAGGAAATTGCGGCTCGCCAATCGAAACTGAAGAAGGATGGCTTGTGCTCACGCATGGAGTAGGGGCGATCAGGCAATATGCAATAGGTGCGATTTTATTGGATCGTGCAGATCCTTCAAAGGTCATCGGACGACTTTCTAAGCCACTGCTTGTTCCGTGTGATTCTTTTCGGGACGGATATGTTCCGAATGTGGTGTATACATGCGGTTGTATAGTTCATCATGCTAAGCTGATAATTCCGTATGCATTTTCGGATTTGAGAACGACAGTAGCGATTGTTGATTTGCAGCAACTGTTACACTTACTTACAACGAAGGCATAAGAATGCATGGTTAATTGGCGCAAGTGATGTTAATGAGCATTACACGATATGTTATACTAAATAAAAAATGAATGTATTTTTATATTGCGTAACCCGAAGTATTGTGATTTAATCTGTTTATGGCAGGATTTGACGAACGCGACACTTTATTTTCACGCATGGAACTTGAAGAAGGCAGTGCATGGTATGTAGATTATTATACTCGTCATCCTGAACGTAAGGCATGTGATGATGCATTTCGCCACTATCAAACAACATTTTCCGATGATACGCCTCTGCGCAGTATGATTGATGCGACGTTTTCTCTTCTTGAAAAAATGCGCCCCTTCACGCGCGGAGAATCGTCTTCATTACGGCGGGATATTTCACCTGAAGAGGCGACTCGACTTTTACAGACCTGTGCCGAATCATACGGTGCAGTGTTGTTTGGTTCGGCGCAGCTTGGTGACGCATGTTTCTATTCCACGCGAGGACGCGGCGATGAATACGGTGATCCCGTTGAAGTGCCCGGAAAACAAGGAATAGTTTTTGCAGTAAAAATGAGTCTCGAGGAGATTGCAGAAGCTCCGAATCCTCGTGCTGCCGCAGAAGTAGTGAATGGGTATATGCGTGTGGCAGTGATAGGTCTGGTTCTCGCTGAAATTATTCGCGAATGGGGATGGGATGCGGCATGCACAATGGACGGCCGAGCGGATGTTGTGTTGCCGGTAGCAGCACGTTTTGCAGGACTCGGTTCGATAGGGCGTTCGGGATTACTCCTTACCGATGACTACGGGCCGTGTGTGCGGTTGGGCGCAGTACTTACCGATATGCCGCTTGTACGAACACCTCGTAAGCCGTGTACAGCGTCGAAAGTATGCCTTACCTGTAAAAAATGTGCGGTATTGTGTCCCGCGCAAGCTATAGATACGACGATGTCAGAAAAAGGGCAATTTGCCAAAGTGGACGATGATGCGTGTTTTACCAAATGGAAAGAATACGGCACCGATTGCGGGTTGTGTATTGCCAATTGCCCGTTATCACAAATCTCACGGGCATAATTTACGCCATATCAATCAGTCGATTTTTTAAAGATGAGAGTTTTGAAAAATTATTATTTTTATGATTTGTGCCCCCCCCTCCCGTGAAAAATCGGGAGGCGGGCAGAAAGATCTTCTGCTCCTACAAAAATTCCCAATGTCGCGGCGCATAGTATCGGGCAGGGACAAGCCCTGCCCCTACGGTCCCCAAACCCCTATTTAGGAAAAATAGAAAAATGAAAAAATAGAATGTCCAAAGGTCCCAAGATACGTATGTGTGTGGTGCATATACTCGTATAACCACTGAAATCGCTGCAATATGAATAAAAAAACCCGGCAGTTGCCCGCCGGGTTGTAGAGTTATTGAAACAAATAATTAAACAAGACCCTGGTCGATCATTGCATCAGCGACTTTTTTGAAGCCTGCAATGTTTGCACCGGTAACATAGTCACCCGGTACGCCGTATTCTTTAGAAGCTTCAAGCGCTGCGGTATGAATATTAATCATGATCTGATGTAATTTTTCGTCAACTTCTTTTGCAGTCCAGCTTAAACGCATGCTGTTCTGGCTCATTTCAAGACCTGATGTGGCTACGCCGCCTGCATTAGATGCTTTTCCGGGCGCAAAAAGAGTTTTTGCTTTGCGGAATACTTCGATCGCTTCAAGTGTTGATGACATGTTTGAACCTTCGCCGACAGCGAGAACGCCGTTTTTAACGAGGGTAGCAGCGTCGTCAGCATTGAGTTCGTTTTGAGTCGCACATGGCAATGCGATGTCGCACTTAACTTCCCAAGGACGTTTGCCTGCGATAAACGGAACTTTAAACTTATCTGCATAATCCTGAACTTTATTTCTGCCGCTCGAGCGCATTTCAAGCATGTATTCGATCTTGTCGCCTTTGATACCGTCTTTGTCGTGAATATATCCGTCCGGTCCGGAAAGAGTAACTACTTTTCCGCCGAGTTGGGTTACTTTTTGAGCAGCACCCCATGCAACGTTACCGAAACCTGATACAGTGGCGATTTTGCCTTCGAGAGATTGTTTTTTTGTTTTCAACATCTCATCAACGAAATATACCAAACCGAAACCGGTAGCTTCAGGACGCATCAAGCTTCCGCCCCAGTTACGACCTTTTCCGGTGAGAACGCCGGTAAATTCGTTCTGAAGTTTCTTATACATACCGAACATATAACCGATCTCACGTCCGCCTACGCCGATGTCGCCTGCAGGAACGTCAAGGTCAGCGCCGATATGACGGAAAAGTTCAGCCATGAAAGCTTGGCAAAAACGCATGACTTCAGCGTCGGACTTGCCGTTAGGATCGAAATCGGAACCGCCTTTACCGCCACCCATAGGAAGACCGGTAAGACTGTTTTTAAATATCTGTTCGAAGCCGAGGAATTTCAAAATGCTCAAGTTAACTGATTTATGGAAACGGAGACCGCCTTTGTAAGGACCGATGGCACTGTTATACTGCACACGATAGCCTCTATTGACTTGTGGGCGACCTTTGTCGTCCATCCATACTACACGGAATGTGATAATACGTTCCGGTTCTACGAGACGTTCAAGAATTTTGTGTTTTTCATACTTAGGTTCTTTTTCAACAATGAGGCTCAGAGATTCAAGAATTTCGGTAGCCGCCTGAATAAATTCCTTTTCCCACGGATTTCTTTTGCGAAGATCCTTCAGCACTTTTTCGGTGTACTTGCTCATAACCCCTCCTTACAGGTTTAACTGTATTTTTAAAACACCTTAACTGTGTTTTTCCTCCCCAATGGTAGCCATATGAGATTTCATTGTCAAGAAAAAACGGTTATTATTGCTTTTTTTTGGCATTCTGCTATACTTTTTCGTGGAGGGACATATGTATAGTATATCTCGTTTAGGAATGAATAATATTCATTCTCAAGGTCGCTTGCATCGAGAGAAGTTTCATGATCGTCGAGGATGTTTCGAACGTGATCGGGATCGAATCATTCACAGCGAAGCATTTCGAAAATTAGAATACAAAACACAGGTATTTATTAATCATGCCGACGATTATTTTCGCACGCGGTTAACCCATACTATGGAAGTCGCACAGATTGCGAGAGGTATCGCAAAAATGCTTCGGGTGAATATGGAACTCGTTGAGGCGATCGCTTTAGCGCATGATCTCGGGCATACACCATTCGGTCATACCGGTGAGGAGATTTTAAATACGCTGGTACACGATTTCGGCGGGTTTGAACACAATATGCAGAGTTATCGTGTAGTGACCTATCTTGAAGAAAGGTATCCTGATTTTCGGGGATTAAACCTGACCTTCGAGACACTTGAGGGTATTATTAAACACTCTACACCATTTGATTCGCCGCACACTCAGGTGTTGCATGAGATTTTTGATATGACCAAACAACCTACTATTGAAGCACAGATCATTGATTATGCTGATGAGATCGCGTATTTAAATCATGATCTGGACGATGGCTTGTTTTCAGGTCTTCTTACGTGGGAAGAACTTGAGACGGTTACTGTCTGGCAAGAAACGGTACGAAAGATACGCAGGCGTTTCCCTACATGTGACGATAAAGATATCATTAAGCACCGTGTCGTGAGCATGATCATTTCACTTTTTATGAACGATCTCGTCGATTTTACTCGTGCCGGAATAAAACGTAACCATATTGAGACCGTTGAGGATGTGCGGTTGCACCGGTCACGTTTGGTAGGACTGAACCCTGAGATCAATACCAAAAAAAATGAATTGCGTGCATTTCTCTATAAAAAAATGTATTTTCACCCTAATGTTGAGCGTATGCGTATCACGGCGGACCGCTGTATAAAAACATTGTTTGAGATTTATATGGACCATCCGACGATATTGCCGCAAAAATACCGGAAAGAACTTGACAAGGGCGAGACCGCTCGCGAACGAATTGTCGCTGATGCGATCGCAGGAATGACAGACCGGGCTGCATTAGAAGAATATCGGAGGCTTCATAGTGGTTTGTGATAATCCGTTTATGACTCGTGCACTTGATTGTGCGCGCATGTCTGATGCTTCCGTGCAACCGAATCCGTATGTGGGGGCAGTGATCGTAAAGAATGGCACCATACTCGCTGAGGGGCGACATGAGTGTTTCGGTGAGCCACACGCTGAAGTGAATGCACTATTACAATGTAGTGATCCCAAGGGTGCCGACATGTACGTGACACTCGAACCGTGCAGTCATTTCGGGAAAACACCTCCGTGTACCGATGCGATCATAAACGCCGGAATTTCACGAGTATTTGTCGCGATGGAAGATCCCAATCCGTTGGTCGGAGGAGCGGGTATCCGAAAACTTATGCGGGCGGGTATTGAGGTCATCGTCGGTATGGGTGAAAATGAGGCGCGAGCGCTCAATAAAATTTTTGTTAAAAATATTGCAACGAAAAAGCCATACATCATTGTCAAATACGCGATGTCCGCCGACGGGTATATTGCAGGTAAAAACGGTGACTCAAAATGGCTTTCCAATGAAGAGAGCAGAAAACTTGTCCACACTGTGCGCCACAATGTACAGGCGGTGCTTGTGGGAAGCGGTACAATCGTTGCAGATGATCCTCTCCTGACCGCTCGATTACACGAAGACGGATTCCAACCGCGGCCGATTATTCTTGATATTCGGGGAGATCTTCCTCATCCTCATTTTCAGGCATTGCGTAAAGATGCAATAATTGTTACTGCGAACGAAAAATTACTTGCACAAACTGATGCGAAAGTCTATACTATTCCAAAAAAGGAGCGCTTAGCGGACGTTTTATTTGATGTTTTTGCGCGCGAATCAGTTTCATCAATTCTTGTTGAAGGAGGATCGCGTACAATAGGGTTTTTTATCGGCGAGCAAATGTTCGACGAAGTGATGGTATTTATATGTCCGTTGTTTTTATTGGGAGGGACAACTGCTTCTCAAAGAGGGGATGGCGTAAAGGTTTCGGATGCGCAACGACTTTGTCGTACCGAAGTGCAAACGATCGGCGATACGATTTTATTGAAGGGATATAGAGAAAATGTTTACGGGCTTGGTTGAACGTGTCGGTGCATTATCCTATCGTGCTACGACAGGCAATGTGCTTACGATTGGGGTTCAAGGGATTGATTTTTCTGATATTAAAATCGGAGATTCGATAGCTTGTAATGGGGTGTGTCTTACGCTTACTGATCGAAAATCCGACGAGGGTCGCTTTGAACTTATGCAAGAGACAGCCGAAAAAACATTGTTTCCTATTTTACCGATCGGAGCAAAAGTTAATATTGAACGATCGCTCCGAGCGGATTCTCGTCTTGACGGGCATTTTGTGCAAGGGCATATTGATACTGTAGGATCGCTACTTTCCGTGTTTCATGAAAAGGAGACGATTATCATACGTATTTCCGTTGATAAAAAATGGGCGCCCTATTTTGTCACAAAAGGTTCAATCGCGCTTAACGGGGTGAGTCTGACGATAATTGAAGCTCATGAAACGTGGTTTACGGTAGGGATAATTCCCCATACCTTTTCGCATACATCACTCGGTTTCCTTCGAGAGGGAGATGGCATACATTGTGAATTTGATATAATCGGAAAATATATTGAGCGGTGGTTAAGTATTCAAGGAAATACTTCGCAACAATCGCTTTCGGAGGTATTACGGCAATGGTGAAGTTTCATACTATCGAAGAAGCTCTTGACGATTTACGAGCAGGGAAAATGATCATCGTTGTTGATGATGAGAATCGTGAGAACGAAGGCGATCTTCTCATGCTTGCTCAAAATGTAACTCCTGATGCGATCAACTTTATGGCGTCATACGGTAAAGGTCTTATATGTATGCCCATTACCGCGGATCAAACACGAAAACTCGGTTTAAAAATGATGACAGACGTGAACGAATCGAGTCATGAAACGGCGTTTACCGAATCGATCGAGGCTCGTGAAGGGGTCACAACCGGTATATCGGCCCATGATAGAGCATGTACCATAAAAACTGCTATCGCCCCTGAGGCAACCCCGGTTTCGATTGTTAAGCCGGGACATATTTTTCCGTTGAGGGCAAAGGACGGCGGAGTTCTTGAACGGGCAGGTCATACCGAAGCGGCTGTTGATTTGGCACGTCTGGCCGGGAGCGAGCCCGCAGGAGTGATTTGTGAGATTATGGATGACGACGGAACGATGATGCGCTTGCCGCGTCTTGTTGAGTTTTCTAAAAAACATACTCTTAAGCTTATCACGATTGTCGATCTTATACGCTATCGCTTAGAGAAGGAACCATTCATGCGTCGTATCGCAGATGCTTTTTTGCCAACTGCGTACGGCGATTTTACTATAATCGGCTATCAAAATATTCTTGACGGACGAGAGCATATTGCATTGGTTCATGGTGTTATTTCAATGGATAAACCTGCGTTGGTGCGGGTGCATTCGGAGTGCCTTACCGGAGATGCGTTCGGAAGTCATAAATGTGAGTGCGGAGATCAACTTCATTCTGCAATGACTATGATCGCAAAAGAGGGAAGCGGGGTAATTATTTATCTCCGCCAAGAAGGGCGAGGGATCGGGCTTTTAAATAAGATAAAGGCCTATCATTTGCAGGACAATGGGATGGACACGGTTGAGGCGAACATTGCATTGGGTTTTCAAGCTGATCTTCGAGAATATGGTATAGGTGCTCAAATGTTGCATGATCTCGGTATCACTCGTATTCGTCTTATGACGAATAACCCGAAAAAAATTATTGCACTTGAGGGATACGGTATGACCATCGTTGAGCGTGTACCGATAGAAACAGGTTTAAAAGATAGTAATATTGATTACATGAGAACAAAAAAAGAAAAAATGGGGCACATGCTCGACGGAGTATGATGCACAAAAGGAGATGATGGACATGCGTTTTATTGAAGGGAACCTTTCCGCAGAAGGGAAAAAAGTTGCGGTAGTGGTTTCGCGGTTTAACGATTTTATCAACAAAAAATTACTTGAGGGTGTCGAAGATTGTATCGTGCGCCACGGCGGTAAGACCGATGCGATCGATGTATATGTGGTTCCCGGAGCATTTGAGATTCCTTTTATGCTTCGACGTGTTGCTGATACCAAAAAATATGACGGTATTGTATGTGTTGCCACTGTCATTCGTGGCGGGACACCGCATTTTGATTATATTGCGTCGGAAGTGTCAAAAGGTGTCGCGCAGATTGCGCTTGAAGGAAAAGTTCCTGTGTCCTTCGGCGTGTTGACCACGGATACGATTGAACAGGCAATCGAGCGTGCAGGTACAAAAATGGGGAATAAGGGCTGGGACGCGGCACTTTCGATTATCGAAATGATGAACGTTTCTCAGGTAGTGAAATAAGTATGCGACGTACGGCGGACGACGGCAAATTTATACCGATAAAGAAGCGTGCCCGCGAGTACGTGGTTCAAGCGTTGTACAAATACTTTTTAAGCAATCGTTTGCAACAACCGGAAGATATCATTTTCCAGATTGAATCACAATTGACCTCGCTTCATTCGAAACCGTCTGAGAAAGCTTTTTTTGAGCATGTATTCCAAGGAACGGTGTCGCACATTGATGCGATTGATGCGTATATCGCCACCACGTTCAAGGGAACATTTCAAGAAATGCATTATGTGGAACAGGCAATAGTTTTTCTGGCGATCTATGAAATGCGGATCATGAAGACTCCCAAGCGGTTTCTTATCGCGGAAGCATTACGTCTGAGTGACCTGTTCGCGGATGAATCTTTTTATAAAAAACTTAATGCGTATTTGGATATATGCGAATAGGATGAGACGATGAAAATAGCAGTGTTATCAGATGTTCATGGTAATTTTGAAGCCTTACAATCGGTGTTGGCTTTCTTAAAAGAGAGATCAATCAACAAGATCATCAATTTAGGTGATACGATAGGGTATGGGCCTGATCCGATTCGATGTCTGGAATATTTTATGTATATGAGCGGGAAAAATGCGGATATCACCGATGATGAAAAAGAATATCTTTCGTCTTTCTCTGCTGATGTCCTGATGGGGAATCATGATGCGGCGTGTGTGGGTTTCAGTGATATGAGTTATTTTAATGAGCATGCGATGCAAGCGATTATTTGGACACGAGGTCAATTACAAGATTCTCATGCTATGTTCATTAAGAATTTACCCTATCAGTATCGCTGGGATACGTATTATTTTTATCATGCAACACCCGAAGATGTTGAAAAATGGTATTACTTGGATTCGGTGCCGATGGCTCGAGAGTATTTTAAAAAAGCGGAGAGAGAAATCATTTTTGTTGGGCATACGCATAAATTATACTTGTTTATTTATAATAATGCCAACGGTAAAGTATCCGGAGCATATCCGCAGAAATCCGTTTGGAACATTGATCCCAATTATCGATATATCATTAATCCCGGCAGTGTCGGACAACCCCGTGACGGAAATTATATGGCGTCTTTCATGATTATTGATACGGTGACGAAGGAATTAACAATAGAACGAGTGGATTACGATGTAAAAACGACTCAGGCGAAAATGATGCAGGCAAAACTGCCTTATGTGCTTGCGGAACGTTTGGCTCTTGGTGTGTAAACGGAAGGAGGATCCGGTATGAAATTTGGAATAACGATTGTAGTAGCTGCGATGATGATTTTTGGGGTGGCGACAGCAAAAAACGGAGAGACACCTGCATCATATCTGTATGAGGGAAGTCGTACGTCATGGCTCGATGCATATTCATTTGGTATGGGTGGCGTATCGCTTGCATTCGGGAATGGTCCCGTTTATTTGGGTAACCCTTCTGCATCTGCGTTTTCACCGTATCTGCAGATTGCGGGCGGAATGAATATGTTGTATAAAATAAAGGGAGCAAGCGAGTATGCTGTATCAACTATGTACGGCGGGATCTCACATCCTATTCGCGATTGGTTTGTGTTCTCATTAGCAGGAGGGCAAATGGGTGTGTATGCCCCATATGATCCGCTTCTCATTACCGATCCTAAGACCGCCGATAATACCGTAATGATGGTTGCGGGCACATTGAGTCGTGTCGTTGAATTCGACGGCATCCAATTTGCATTCGGTCTTACCGGTAAATATGTATCACAGACCATTAAAACAGGTTATTACGGTGATGACGGCAGCGGCATCGGCGGGGACGCATCGCTTCTTATTAAAATACCTATTGATGCGAATAAAAACTCATTTAATCTTGGAGCATCGTTTACCGATATCCTTGCACCTATGAATGTTGCATTAGGTACTGCGTTCGGCGCAGGCGTAGAATATCGTCATGAGTTGTTCGGCGGTGCGAAATTAAATATCGGTGGCGATTATGTGATGAATTATACCGATAACACCATTATGCGTTTCGGCGCTGAAGAATGGTTCTATGACAATATGTTTGCATTGAAAGCAGGATACATGAGTTCTAAAGCGGGAGATATGGAGACCAATATAATAACCGCCGGTTTAAGTGTTGCCTATGCCGGTGTGATCGGAAGTTTCGGCTATGGAATTGGTAACGGTGATGTAGAGGACAGTATGACGTTTGAGATCGGTTATAACGGTCAAAAAAATCCTCAAAAAATTCAACAAAAAATAGCTCCGAAAATACAATTACTCGTAAATAATGATGTATTCTCACCGAATGGTGACGGTCAGCGCGATCAGACTCGGTTCCGTATCGAAAGCACCGACGGGGCAGTTATTAAGCAGTGGACATTGACAATCAGCGATGAAAGCAAAAAATCCGTGAAAGTATTTACCGGTAAAAATGGGATCCCCGCATTTATCACATGGGATGGCCTTGATCTGAAAGATAAAAAACTTCCTGACGGATCGTATGATGCCACAATGGAAGTGGTCGATAAATTTAAGAATAAAAGCATGAGTAATTCTTTGAAAGTCGTGATTAAAACGGCAGGACCGTCCATCAATTTATCGGTGCTTCCCGAAATATTTCAAGTCGGCGGGGATCCGGTTAAATTTGTGGTGACCCTGCTTGAGCCGATCGAAGTGCGTACAACGAAAATTACTATTTCCGGGGCAGAAGGAGTAGTGCATACCATTACATTTAACGGTATAAAAGATGCGTTTGAATGGAACGGTATGATGGATAACGGTGCTTTCGTGGCAGAAGGGCAAACGCTCAGCGTGAATGCTGAAGTGACTGATAAGGCAGACAATATGGGTAAAAGCAGTATGGTATCGCTTCCTGTAGAAAAATACGTTGCACCGGTTATTGAAACTCCGGTTGTCACACCTGTTACCACATTACCGCCGGTCTATTTGGCATCGCGTATTCGTTTCGCGGAAAATTCATTTACGCTGTCTGCCGCGTCAAAAGAGGAAATTAACAGAACCATAGAAATGTTACGACAAAATCCTTCCTCTAAAGTTCGAATCGAAGGACACACGGATAATGTTGGTGCGGCGAGTGTCAACTACAAATTATCACGTCAGCGTGCCGATATCGTAAAGAGTTATATTATTAAAGAAGGTAAAATAGAAGAAAGTCGAGTTACATCAATTGGTTATGGCCCTGATATGCCTATAGACAGTAATACAACGGTGCAAGGCAGAGCAAATAACCGACGTGTTGATGTTATTATTTTGTCGTATTAAGGAAAAGGAGTTACTATTGTATGAAAATGAAAGAATTGGTCAGTCTTATTGATGCAGAAGTGCTTGTCGGTGCCGATGCAGGGATGGAAACTGACGTTACGGTAGCCTATAGTGCTGATTTATTAAGTGATGTTCTCGCGTTGACGGAGGGTGACACCCTCCTCATCACGGGGACAACATCATTGCAGGTTATCCGAGTCGCCGAGATTTTGGGAATCACCGGGATTGTTTTTGTTCGTGGAAAACGCCCGGCAGACGATGTGATCAGCGTTGCTCAAAAAAGGCTTAATATTCCGATAATGACAACTGCAAAAACAATGTTCGAAACCAGCGGACTGCTTTTTACACATGGTGTGCGTCCGTGTAAGAACAGACTGTCTACTGAGGTGTAAGATGATACTCACGGCATTAGCGACACAATTAAGCATTTCTAAAAGAAACACTGTTGATGATACCGCTATCGACATTACTATGGGGTACAGCGGTGATTTATTAAGCGATGTATTGGCACATGCAGAGAGCGGGAGTTTGTGGGTAACCATTCAAAAGCATAAAAATATTTTGGCGGTTGCCACCGCAAAAGATCTTGCGGCGATAGTAATCGTCAATGGTGTCGAACCTGAAGACTCATTGCTTTCTTCTGCTGATACAATGGGGATCCCGGTTTATACTACGCATGACAGCGCATATCGTATTACAGGCAAAATGTATTCTATCTTGGGATAATCATGCGTTTTTGTGCCGATTTACACATTCATTCCGTGCTTTCTCCTTGTGGTAACTTGGATATGGCACCAAGGGATATTGTACGTACAGCGGTAGAAAAAGGAGTCAATTTGATCGCGGTCACGGATCATAATACTGCAGTTCATTCACCGGTCATGCGTGATCTGGTGAAAGAATATGGCATTCATGCCTTGTACGGTATGGAATTACAGACAATTTCGGAGACACATGCGCTGTGTTTATTTGACAGTGTTGAACAAGCGATGGAGTTTAGTGATTACATTTATGATTTACTGCCTGATATACCTGCTAATCCGGATATCTTTGGTGATCAGGTTGTAGTTGATGCCGATAATATGATCGTGCGAATGGAAGATAAACTACTGCTTCAATCGGCTGAAATTGAGATCGAAGAAGCGATCGAGGTTGTGCATGAAATGGGTGGTATACTTATTGCGGCACATATCAATCGCGATACATTCAGTATTATTTCTCAGCTTGGCTTTATCCGAGAAGGTTTGGCTTTGGATGGAATAGAGTTCTCGCGACATATTACGGTTGCACAAGGATGTGAACGGTATCCCGAATATTGTGTGCGTTATCCCGCGGTTCACAACTCGGATGCGCATTTTTTGGAAGATATTGGGAAAGCCGTAACGGTGTTTGAAATGGAACACGTATCACTTGAAGAATTTCAAATGGCACTGCGTGCACAAAATGGACGGACGGTTTCATATGATGCCTGAACTTTCAATGCACATGATGGACCTGATCGAGAACAGTGTGTCTGCCGGGGCTCGTTCGATTGATATTTTTATCCTTGAGGATACCGCAAAGAACGAATTAGTGATTACTATTGTCGATGACGGTAAAGGAATGGATGAGGAAACGCTGAAAAAAGCAGTTGAACCATTATACTCAACCAAAAAAGGAAAAGGTTGGGGATTAGGGCTGCCCCTTTTTAAACAAACAACCGAGCATTGTGACGGAACATTTATCATTCGCTCAGCACCGGGACGTTTTACTGAAGTATGTGCGACGATGCGATTGGATCACATCGACAGACCTCCCTTGGGGAATATAACCGATACACTTATTTCAATAATGGTAGGTCACCCTTCACTTGACCTCTATTGTGTGATAAAGTATAATGAGCAAAAATATGAGTTTGACACACGACTGGTAAAAGAAGCACTTGACGGACTGGAAGCCGAAGTGTATTTGGGTTCTCCGGAAATTTTACAGCTTTTAGGAGATGATATTACACAAGGAATTACTGACGTTGGCCTTGAAGATTAGGAGAATGTTATGAGTGATACACTTATTATGGAGTTCGCCATCAAGGGTGGAGATTTCCTGAATGCAGGAGAATCGTCCGCTGTTATCAAACAATATCTGAAGCAGTTAGGGTTATCTCAAGAATTTATCCGTAAAGTGTTGGTGGCTGCCTATGAGGCCGAGCTTAATGTGGTATCACATGCATATGAAGGGTCTTTACAGTTTTTTATGGACGAAGATAAAGTTGAAATAATCGTCACCGATAAAGGTCCCGGTATACCGGATGTATCATTGGCGATGAAAGAAGGATACTCAACTGCATCTCCGCAAGTACGTGAAATGGGATTTGGTGCAGGTATGGGTTTGCCTAATATTAAACGTAACAGCGATGATATGCATATTGAGACCGTTGTCGGGCACGGGACAACAATAACAATGAGGTTTTTTTTGAAGTGAGGTGAGTGCGGTGAAAGAATATTTTCATGCGGTTGTTATAAATCAACAACGTTGTATCGGATGTACGCAATGTCTTCGTGTGTGTCCGACACAGGCTCTGCGAATCCGAAAAGGAAAAGCACTCATTTTGGAACACAATTGTATCGATTGCGGCGAGTGTATGCGGGTATGCCCTACTAAAGCGATATATGCAAAGGTCGATCAACTTGAAAGTGCAAAAGAATATAAATACAAGTTACTTGTGTACAGTTCGGTGATGCTCGGCCAGTTTAAGGTTTATAAAGAGTATAAAAAAGTAATTGGTTTTTTTCGCGCCCTGGGATTTGATCGGGTTATAGGTGTTGATGTGGGGTCACTTGTCCTTGCTGATCTGATCCGTGAGTATTTACAGGTTGAACGAAGCGGGAAACGACCCTTGATTTCGACAAGTTGTCCTGCGGTTATTCGACTTATTCAAGTGCGGTTTCCCTCACTTGTCTCGTATATATTCCCTTTCCGCAGTATGATGGAGATCGCAGGATCCTATCTCAAACAGCAATTTATCAAAGATACCAACGCAGACCCGAAGGACGTTGGTTTGTTTTTTGCATCACCCTGTCCTGCGAAGGTAGTTGCGATTTATCAACCCGAAGGTGAATCCGAGATGATCTTTAATAGAGTATTCAGCCTTGGTGATGTGTACAATGAGATACGCTTACTGATGGAAAAGAATACTGCCGATATCGAGGAATGTGATCCGTTGACGACGAAAAATGCATTGCGATGGTCTGCGCTTGGTGACCCCGAAAGGTCATTTCCTGATTTTATGACGTTACGAATTGATGGCATCAATAATGTTATTAAATTTCTTGAGCGCATGGAGAACGGTGTCATAAAAGACGTTGATTTTGTCGACCTTTATTCTTGTGACAAAGCATGCGTCGGAGGAGTGTTTACAAAGGAAGATTCGTTTTTCAGTGCGTATAAAATTCGTCAAATCGCGGATATGCTCCCTGATACGCATGATTCGATTGTTTATGATTCATGCGGGGAGAATAATATTTGTGAGATTCCGCTTCCAATCGAGCCGCGCCCGTTACAACCGATAGACTCTGATATCAAAAAAGCACTCCAGAAGATGAAACGCATTCAAGAGATAAACGGTTCATTGCCCCAGCTGAACTGCGGTATGTGCGGTTGTCCGACATGCTATGCATTGGCAGAAGACATTGTCCTCACCGAACAATTATCGGTGTATGATTGTCCGGTCGTATTGAGAAAACACCTTCGTTCTGTCGCCAATGATATGTTCAAAATGGTGGGGCATGTCAATCCGATAGAAGATGATGAAACAGCAGACCCGCCACGGCAGGGAAATTGATTTTACCAGATGACGCGTGTTCTTACAGGCGACCTCATAGACAATGTATGTATACTATGCTATACTTTGCTTATGCGATACGGAGAAATGATCATATGCGGCGAATGATAGCAGTAACACTTTTCATGACGGTTGCATCGCTTATTCATGCACTCACCATACACAACGTGCAATCAGAAACAAAGGCGTTTTATGATATCATTACCATTTCTTTTCAGGACAGGATATCCGCGTATACCGAGCTCGCCTCAAAGGATTCACTTTCCCTCACATTTACTTCGGTCATAGACGGCTTTATTGCACCTCAATCACCCTATCCGGTGACATGTAACGGGTCGTCGTTGGTTATTTCATTATCCGGGAAGGTGTATTGGTACAGGATTGAACGAAGAGCTCACTCGGTCTCGGTGTTCTTATATCGTTATCCGCGACAGTATCATGAAGAAACAAGTCCTGAACCTTCTTTTACTACGTACGCTGAGTATGATGAGTACAAAAAAAGTATAACAAATCCGACAACGAAAACATTTATTATTGAAAAAACGAATGAATCCCCAAAACCGGTCGTGACCGGTAAGCAGTGGGTCATCGTAATTGACCCGGGGCACGGCGGTAAAGCATTTGGTGCGGTCGGTCCTACAAAATATAAAGAGAAAGATCTGACACTTGCGGTTTGCTTACGAGTGATCGCGTATTTGAAGGATTATCCACGCGTTAAAGTGATGATGACGCGCAATGATGACCAGTATGTATCATTGTATGATAGAGCGCAACTTGCCAATAAAAATAAAGCTGATTTTTTTGTGAGTGTTCATGCAAATGCACCGGGACCAAAACAAAATCGCAAAAAAGTGCGCGGGATTGAGACGTTTTTTTTATCAGATGCACTTACTGATGAAGACCGTGCACTTGCAATTCTTGAAAATGAGGATTTCAAATATGAACAGCAGTATCAAAATCAGTCAATGCTTGATATGCTTTTATCGAATCTTGCTCAAAATCAATATATGAAAGAAAGTAGTGATCTTGCCTATATTATTCAAAAAAACCTGATCGGTTCTACTCGCTGGGTCGACCGCGGAGTGAAGCAAGCGCCGTTTTATGTTTTACGTTTTTGTTATATGCCGTCAGTATTGCTTGAAATAGGTTTTATATCCCATCCCGAAGAAGAGAAACTATTAAAATCTGACAAATATCAGGATATCATCGCACGTGAAATTGCGGATAGTATAAAAGACTATATCGATAAACATGATAAAGTGTTATCCGCACAATAAATGGTTTCGGAATGTGCATTACAGGATAGTATCCCTCACCCTTGGGAGAACAGTATGAAAAGAATATTTATATCGATCTCATTGCGTGATAGGGATGTTTCACGCGTATATGATAATGGTTTGTCAGTACGATGCAACACCGTGAAGGACAATTGTGGCAACAGTTAGATTTGTTGATGAATCTGAATATCGTCGATTATCACAAAATTTTTCTCTTCATTTTTTACAGAGCATAGAATGGGGTGGCTTTAAATCTTGCCATGGATGGAAACCGTATCGGGTTGCCGTGTTTGATCCGACAGAGATATGTGTGGGACTCGGTCAGTTTCTTAAACGTCGTTTGACATCCCGCTATACCTTTGCATATTTCCCCAAAGGACCTGTGTACCGTGATGATTCTCCTGATTCGGCGAGTAAGGTGGTCGATGCGATTAATACCTTTCTGTCGCACGCTTTGAAAGATGTGGTCTTTGTCCGGTATGAAACCGATATTCTCGAAGCAGTTGACGGTATCGTATGTGGAAATGAATATATTCAGCTATGGAAAAAATTGGGAATGCATAAAGCACCTTCAGATAATCAGTATCGTGATACGCGAAAGTTGAAATTAGGAAATGAGAACGAAACGTGGGATTCATTTACGTCAAAACAACGAAATAAAATTAAAGTTGCGCCCAAAAAAGAAGTTGTGATTCGAAAAGAAGAAGATGAGTCGATCATTGATACTTTTTATACGGTCTATCATGAGACGGCACAGCGGAATAATATATTTATTCATTCAAGAGACTATTATCGGGAATTTTTTCGTACTTTTGTCGCAACCGGAATAGCTGAATTTTATGCGGCATATTATCAGGGTGAAATGCTTGCGGGAGCCTTTATCGTTCATTACGGGAAGGAAAGTATTTATATGTATTCGGGTTCTTGCGACAAAGAACGTAATCGACGCCCTAATGAAGCGATGCAGTGGGAAGCGATCCGGGAAGCGATTCGACGAGGCTCGATTGTATACGATTTTTGGGGAGTCGCTCCCTATGGCGCCACGAATCATTCGTGGACCGGTTTATCGGAATTTAAGGCAGGATTCGGCGGTAACCATATTCGCTATATCGGTTGTTATGATTATCCGTGCATACCCTTTTTATATACTATTCTCATGTATGCCGAACAAGCACGGAAGATCATATTGGCTATAAAAAAGAAAGTTCGACGACGATAATGCTGACCATGCTTGCGCCGATGGCAGGGTATACCGATCGTGTGATTCGTGATCTATGCCGCATGCATCGGGCCGATATTGTATACGGTGAAATGATTAATGCACATACGGTGGTAAGAACTCCCGAAAAAGCGCAGGAATTATTAGGGATTGAGAATGAGACCGCACCGAGGGCGGTGCAACTATTCGGTAATGAACCTTCAATGCTTGCACAGGCAGCAAAGATTCTTGTCTCCTGGAATGTGCAGTATATAGATTTTAACGCAGGTTGTCCTGTGAAAAAAGTTGTAGCAATCGGCGCAGGCTCGGCACTGTTGAAAAACATTTCTGTTTTGAATGATTGTCTTCGGTCGATTCGAAATGCAGCACCTGATGTGCATGTCAGTGTCAAAATACGTGCAGGCTGGGATATGCATTCTTTAGTGCACCGAGAGATAGGTCGTATCGTTTCAGGCGAAGGATTGAATCATATTACCATTCACGCTCGTACACGTGCGGATGGATTTTCAGGAACACCGAATCTTCGCTATATTCAAGAATTAAAAGAGGTTTGCAGTATTCCGGTTATCGGTAACGGTAATATTTTGTCTTGGAGGGATGCAGAAACAATGGTCACTCGCACCGGCTGTGACGGCGTCATGATCGGACGAGGTGCGATCGGAAGACCTTGGATTTTTGCTGAGATCGCTCAAGGAAATGATATTGAAAAGACTCATGATGAAATCCGTGATATGATAATAGCCGTATATCATAACAAAATAGTATTACATGGCGAACGAACCGCGATTGTTGAAATGAGAAAGACCGTTCCGTTTTTTATTCGCGGATGGGAGCATGCCAAACATATTCGGATGCAACTTAATCGTGTGTGTACGATCAAGGATGTTGAGGAGGTTTTATGCGAAGTATAGGATTTTATATAGTAGTCCTTTGTGCGATACTCAAACTTAATGCGATTGATATCGTGCATATCGTCGAAAAACGCGAGTCTTTGTCGCTTATTGCACTCAATTATTCTCGCGATCCTGCATATGCAGAAGAAATCGCCTCACTGAACGCCATTAAAAATCCGTCACTGCTTACCGAGGGTATGAAGATAGTTATCCCTGAAAAAATACTTAATAAAGCGGAGCGATTCAAAACGCCCGACGGACTTACTTTTAAGGAATATTTCTCCATAGGAGAGCGTGCCGCACAGCAGGAGAATTATTTTAAGGCAGAGGGATATTTTTATACGTCTTTTATCATAGAAAAAAATCCGGCGACATTTTTTAACTATCTGTTAGCGAAGTATAAACAGGGAAAATATAAAGATTTGCTGAAAGAATATACTGAAACTACGTACCGCTCTGCAAAATTATCGTACCTTGCAGGACTATCGTATGAAATGGAAGGAAATACCGAGCGTGCCGTTGAAAAATACCGAGAAAGTATCGCCTATGAACCTAAATATTTTTTGCCGTATAAGGCATTGAGTGTTGTTTATAAAAAAATGAATAGAGTGACCGATGCCGATGCTATGTTACAATCATTTAGGGAGCAAATGAAGTGACAATGTACCCACGGTTGTATCAGGAGGGATAAATTTGTTTTCAATACTGCGAGTATATATTCGAATTTTTATGTTGGCACACGGATGTGTTCATGAATAATCGATTTCTGATTGATAATATCTGTTTGTATAAAATTTCCATACGTCTTTTCGGTAATTCGAGTGTATGGATGTTTCACGGAATAGAAACACGGATCGCATATGATTGAACTTTCGCATGTAACTAAAAAATACGGAGATCATGTTGCCCTTCATGATATTACGTGTTGTTTTGAGGCCGGTACTTGTGTCGGGATCATCGGCCCGAACGGCTCCGGAAAATCAACTTTGGCACGATTATTGAACGGATTGATTCAACCGACCTCGGGCGTGGTCACGGTAGACAACCTTCCTGTCACTGAGAATACCTTGTATGAGGTACGAAAAAAAATAGGTATGGTTTTTCAAAACCCCGATAACCAAATCGTTGCATCAACAGTTATCGATGATATTGCGTTCGGACTTGAGAATCAAATGCGTTCTTCTTTACAGATTGAGAAACGATGTGAAGAAGCGTTAGCATTTGTGGATATGACGGGGTACGCCGATCATATGACCGCTACGCTCTCCGGAGGACAAAAACAGCGTGTTGCTCTTGCCGGTGTGGTTGCGATGGATACTCCGTATATTGTTCTGGATGAACCGACATCATTATTGGATGCGGAGGGCCGGACCGCCGTTGTTGGATTACTACAAAAAATTAGATCGCAAGGCCGGACGGTAATCCTCATTTCACATTTTATGGATGAAGTTTTTATCGCTGATAAAGTTCTTGTGCTTCATGAGGGTACTATTATATTTTTTGATACACCTCATGCATTACTCAAAAATGATACCATTTTACAAAAAATCGGATTTTCCTTGCCGCTTCATCTTCAAATTGCAAAAAGTTGTTCGCTGTATCCTGATATATTCACTGTACATACGGTGATGCAAATGTATAAGGAACGATATGGCCTGCATTGAGCTTCGTACCGTATCACATATTTACATGCAAGGAACCCCGTTGGAAACATTAGCACTTCACGATGTGACTGTCGGATTTGATTCGCGCGAGATTGTGGCAGTGATGGGAAAGACGGGGGCAGGGAAGTCAACCCTTATGCAGCATTTAAACGGCATTCTTTGTCCGGCAGAAGGGACTGTTTGTTTGGACGGTACAGATATTCATGCAAAAAAAAATAGTGTGACACATACTGTCGGGCTGGTATTTCAATTCCCTGAAACGCAGTTATTTGAACAAACGGTCTTTGATGATATTGCGTTCGGTCCTCGAAATCTCGGGTGGAATGAAGATGCGGTGCGTGCGGCGGTTGAAGAATCTATCGAGTGTATCGATTCCTCATTGTCGATGCTGTACGAACGATCTCCTTTTTCGCTGAGCGGCGGAGAGCAACGTAAAGTGGCATTATGCGGTATACTTGCCATGAAACCTGATATTTTGTGTCTTGATGAGCCTGCTGCAGGCTTGGATCCGCGTTCTAAAGAACAGTTGTTCGCAGTGTTAAAAAAATTACATGTCTCAGGGAAAGGGATCATTATTGTCACACATGACAGTAATGATGCATTTCGGTATGCCGATAGAATTGTTGTGATGCATAATGGAAAGATCGCATTGAATGCTCCTGTTTCAACATTGCGTGATAAACCGGAATCATTGACGACGTTTGGTATAATGCTTCCTGATATTATTACCGTGATGCGATATGCACCGGATTTGTTTTCATCATCGGACATTTGGGATGACGATACGGTCGTGAGACGGCTCGTAACACATTGTATGAATAAAATGCCTTGACTGTGAACGTGAAAATCATATACTCAATGCACATAAAAAGGAGAATCTATGGCGAGATTTCTGGAAATTGCCCTAAAACCTGACCAACATGATTTTCGTGGCGAACGTGTCAAAAAAAGCGTGGAAACATTTCTTCATATTTCATTGCCGGTTATTGCAGTTCGCAAAATGTATGCATTTGATATTGCTATGACCGACGATGAATGGAAAAAGGTCGCAGCAGAATTTATTGACCCTGTGATTGAATACGGCGTGCTCGATCATACTTCGGATACATTTGATTTTATTTTAAAGATAGGTTTCAATCCCGGAGTTACCGATAATGAAGGTCGTACTGCACGCGAGCTCGTGTCTATTATTCTCGGACGGTCTTGTGCTGATGATGAAGCGGTATACACATCGAAGATCATGGGTATTCACGCTCCCTTGATGAACAAAGATGATATGAGGAAAATGGCGTTGTCACTGTTGGCGAATACGCTTATTGAATCAGTGGAGATATATGACCGTGCTGAATGGAATGCGTGTGTTTCATATAGTATTCCCAAGATCAATGCACATGACGATGTACATGTTGAGCTTATCAAGACCTCGATCAGTGACAAAGAACTTGCGGAACTCAGTAAAAACCGAACACTTTCATTGACGCTTGACGAGATGCATGTGATTCGTAATTATTTTGCCGATGAAAAAATAAAAGCAAATCGAAAAGCCAAATCGGTACCGGAATCAGCTACGGATGCAGAGATCGAGATGCTTGCACAGACCTGGAGTGAGCATTGTAAGCATAAAATATTTTCTGCTGAAATTGACTATATTGACCGGGATAATGCTATTCATGAAACTATTCGATCGCTTTTTAAGACATATATTGTTGATTCAACGACACAGATTGCAAAAAAAAGAGATTTTCTTGTGTCGGTATTTCACGATAACGCCGGTGTTATTCGCTTTAATGATAAGTATCATGTGTGTTATAAAGCCGAGACTCACAATTCACCATCGGCCCTTGACCCCTATGGAGGTGCGATGACGGGTATTGTGGGTGTCAATCGTGATGTTATCGGTACAGGGAAAGGTGCTGTTCCTCATGTGAACGTGTGGGGGTATTGCTTTGCTGATCCTGAATTTAAGGGAAATATTCCTGTCGGATTGATGCATCCAAAACGCATCCGAGATGGTGTACATCAAGGTGTTATTGACGGAGGGAATCAAAGCGGAATACCGTACGGTCGCGGATGGGAATTGTTTGATGACCGATATCTCGGTAAACCATTGGTCTTTTGCGGTACCGTCGGACTCATACCGACAGAGGCAAGCGGAAAAGATTTTATTTCAAAAAAAGCGAACCCCGGGGATTTTATTGTCATGACCGGCGGACGGATCGGCAAAGACGGTATACACGGAGCGACATTCTCATCTGTCGAGCTGAGTGAATCATCACCCGTTCAAGCCGTACAAATAGGCGATCCCATCACACAAAAAATGATGACCGATTTCCTTATAGAAGCTCGTGATAAAGAGTTATATTCAAGCATTACCGATAACGGTGCAGGAGGACTTTCTTCATCAATCGGTGAGATGTGTCGCGATTCCGGCGGTGCATATATTGACCTGGCAAAAGCTCCGCTCAAATATCATGGGCTTGAACCATGGGAGATTCTTATATCAGAAGCGCAAGAGCGTATGTCTTTGGCTGTACCGCCTGCACATATTGATGAATTTCTTGCGTTGGCACGCATGCGTGGTGTCGAAGCCTCGGTATTGGGTTCATTTACCGATACAGGATATTTCCACGCTGTGTATAATGACATTCCTGTCGTTTATCTTGACATGACTTTTTTACATGATGGTTTGCCGAAAATGAAACTGACGGCAGAATGGAGCGCGCCGCACGTTGTCGCCATCACGTCTTCTGATGATACGATCGTCGTCGACATGCTCGGGATCGCCCGTTCATTGAATTTATGTTCAAAAGAATCCATCGCGCGTCATTATGATCATGAGGTCAAGGGTCTTACTGTCGTAAAACCGTTTGGCGGAGTATACGCCGACGTGATGAATGATGCGGCAGTCTTTGGTGTCGATGACACTACATTTGAAGGTATCGTGCTTACCGAGGCAGTGAATCCGTATTTCAGTGATATTGATACATATCATATGACGGCATCAGTGATCGATGAGGCCGTGCGTAAAGCGGTTACCGTTGGTGCAAATCCGCATCATTGTGCCGGTTTAGATAATTTTTGTTGGCCTGATCCGGTTTACGATGCCGCAGCAACCCCTGACGGGGCATATAAGCTGGCGCAACTCGTTCGATCCTGCAAAGCCCTATCTGAGTATACACATGCATTCGGAGTGCCATGTATATCAGGAAAAGATTCAATGAAAAATGATGCACGGTTAGCAGGTAAAAAAATATCGATTCCGCCAACCTTGTTATTTTCATTGATCGGAAAAATAAATGATTATCGAACCGCTATCACCAGTGATCCGAAAAAGGTCGGAGATTATATTTATATTCTTGGTGTCACTCGAAATGAACTTGGCGGAAGTGAGTACGGACGATTACACCGTGTATCCGGCGGTGCCGTCCCCATTGTTGATGCGAACGCTGCAGTGTCTTTGTATGACATGTATCATGCTGCGGTATGTGCCGGTGTGGTGCATTCGGCACACTCACCTTCGAAGGGCGGAATTGCATATTCATTGATGATGCAATCGTTGGCAGGTGATTGCGCATTGACTATTGACACTGACCTGATACCGGTTGAGGGTACAATGAATGTCGCGGAAAAATTATTTTCCGAATCCAACAGTCGGATCATTGTTACGGTTGCTCCCGAAAAAGCCGCTGAGTTTGAAAAGATTTGTGCGGGCGTAACAATAGCGCGTATCGGGACAGTTGAGGCGGGATCGCGTATACGAGTAACGAAGAAAACAATGATCATTGCGGAATTATCGACAGATTCGATTCGTTCCGCATATAAGGAGAGACTATGAGTCTGGGTGCACGTGTGGTCATCATAACCGGATACGGAGTTAATTGCGAGCGGGAAACGGCCGCTGCATTCACACATGCCGGCGCTGAAATAGTGGATAACATTCATTTTACGGATATTGTTGCCGACAATACGCTGATCGATCGATATTCGATTATTGCCTTTATAGGAGGATTTTCATTTGGAGATCATATTTCCGCGGGAAAAGTATTTTCTGCAAAAATTAAATATACTGTTCGCGCTTCTTTTGAACGTTTTGTTGCACGCGGAGGATTGATCATAGGTATATGCAACGGGTTTCAAACATTGATCAAATTGGGATTATTGCCTGCCGAAAGGGGACTTACGTTTGAACAAACTGCGACACTCACTGAAAATGAGTGCGGATATTATTATGACGGATGGGTTCGCCTGAAGATCAATCCGAACTCGCCTTGTGTATTTACAAAAAATATTGATACCATGAATGTCCCTGTTCGTCACGGGGAAGGACGTATTTTTTTTAAAGATGTTTCGACTTTTGCCGCGGTGCAGGAACAACAGCAAATTGTTGTCCAGTATTGTACCGAAAAAGGCGATCTTGCAACTGAATTTCCCGCGAATCCAAACGGATCGCAGTTGGCAATTGCCGGAATATGTGATCCGACCGGTAAAATTTTCGGACTTATGCCGCATCCCGAAGCATACGTGAATCCGTATACTCATCCGAATTGGTCACGTTTAAAACATGAAGGGATGCTTCCGAAGCATGGTGACGGATTTATGGTATTTAAAAATGCGGTGGATTATGCGCGTACTTCTTGTTAGTATCTGTATCGGGATCTTTGTGGTCTCATGCGGAACTCCTCCTAAATATTTAGTGAAAGGTATGCACGAAAATGCATCCAAATCTTCTCTTGACGATGCACGTTATTTAGCAGTGGTCGATGCATTGTGTCATGTCGCCGAATATGAAGGTGTGCAAGAGTCGTTTTCACTCAACAATAAGATTATTATTGATACCAGATGGCAGACCGGGCGGATAAGTATTCATCAGGTCATGACATTTACCAATAAATACAAATTGCTTTCACGTCGAATCGAACTTACCGATAATGGTGATCCTATCTGTCGTATCGAGCGCAATATGCTCATACTCTCAAAAATGAAATGGAAGGATATTCTGAAAAACACAGGTTTTGCCCTTAAGCGATTTCGTAACTCTGACGACACGCTCATAGCCGAGCTTGTAAAGGAGTGAAGTATGGAGACGACACGCGATGAGATAAACGTATGGGAGTTATTGGTTATTTGTGCAAAACGAAAAAAAATGATCATTATCATTACCGGACTTTTCATAATTCATGCAGTCATAAGCTCGTTACTTGCACCGATTGTATTTGAGGTAACGACGACGATCGCACCTCGACAGGACAGCAAATCGACACAGTTGGGCAACCTGGGGTCGATAGCGGGTATGATGGGTGTAAGTTTGGGAAATTTAAGCGGCGGTACCGATTTACGTATGGTTGAGTATACATTGAAAAACAATGCATTTTTGTTGTCATTCGATGATGCGTACCACGTTTTAGAGGAAAAAAAGTCAAACAAAAAAGAGAGTATTGAAGGACGTTTGAAAGCGCTTAAGCGAGCTATTCATGTCGGAAAAGATGAAAAAAAAGGTTTGATCACGATCGCTGTGCAGGGCGAGAATCCTTCGCAAACATATGATTTGCTTATAAAATTGTTAAAAACGTTAAATGCGACAATGGTTCAAGTACAAAGCGATGAAAGTAAAAAGATCATAGACGAGCTTCAGCGAGAAATGGCTCGAACATCAGATCCGTTGTTGCGTGCGGAACTTTCCAAGCTTTGGGCAGAAGAAACTAAAAAAATGCTTTATTCGAGAATTAATGAGAATTCAATTTATAGAATCATTGATCCTCCTTACATTCCACAACAACGAATCAAACCGCGACGTGCGCAAACCGTCATAGTGAATACAATGATTGGGTTTTTTATTGCACTTCTTATCGCTTTTTTTATTGAATATTTTGAAACGGTGAAGCGCGATTCAGTCACCGGTGAATATTATCATCGTTTTATGGAGTATATGGGTTTTGATAAATTGCCGTTTTTAAGGAGGCGTTGATATGAAGTCGCTGGGAATTATTTGTGTGCTTGTGTGTTTTTTTGTTGTGAATACATATGCACTTACCGAATATGAAAAACAGCAATTGATTGAAAAATTCACGTCCGGGAAACAATTATCAGCCAGTGATCTCATGAAATTACAAGCACTGAAAAACGAAATGGAGACGATTCAAAAAACATTGAATCCGGACGATGAAAAAACTACCGAAAAAGACATAAAAAAGGAAGATGAAGATAATACAAAACAAACTTCAAACGAAACAACATTGAATCCTTTAAATATTGCCGAAAAATTGCTGAAAGGTCAAAAACCGCCGGATGACACCACCCTTCCTGAAGAGATGCCTGAAGAAAAGCCCACTTTTTATTCTCGTTATTATTTCAATAGCGAGAAATATGAATATGAGACCCCGCTTGATGAGTTAAAACCGTTCGGGTATGATTTTTTCGATTCCCCTTCGACGTATGCACCGCTTAATAATATTCCTGTGCCTGATGATTATGTAATCGGTCCCGGTGATAAAATTCGTCTCGTGTTCTGGGGGGGCGTCAGCAACGTGTATGACATAGAGGTCAATCAGAACGGCACGATCACTACGCCCGAAATAGGAAGTATAAATGTTGCAGGTATGAATTATCGGACGCTTAAAAATACATTGGGAAGCGGTTTGTCGGCAGGTACCAATGTTGAAATTTCGTTTGCAAAACTCAAAACAATTCGTGTGTTTATTACCGGTGATGCCCGTTCTCCCGGTTCATACACATTATCGGGGCTTACCACATTGGTGAATGCGATTTTTGCCGCAGGTGGGCCTTCGTATACGGGAAGTATGCGCATGATCCAACTGAAACGTGCAGGCAGAATCATCAGGACGTTTGACTTGTATGATTTTTTGTTATTCGGTGATGCATCGAAAGATTCCGTTTTGCAACCCGGTGATGCCATATATTTTGCACCGATACAGAATATTGTTGCCACAACAGGAAATATACGCCGTCCGGCATTGTATGAAATGAAGGATGGACAGACCCTTCAGGATTTGATCGACATCGCCGGCGGATTGACTGCGTCGGCAGATACTACCAATGTTTATATTGAGCAGTTTAGAAAAAATGAAGGGCGTAAGGTCGTCGATATCAAACCGGAAGTGACCGATATGAAGAAGGTTGTGCTTTCGGACGGTGATATCGTACGTATCTACCCGACACCGGAAAGTTTTAATAACAAAAATTCGGTTACGCTTACCGGATATGTCGCAAAACCGAGGAAAT
Source organism: uncultured bacterium (assembly GCA_964423645.1). Lineage (GTDB taxonomy): Bacteria > Macinerneyibacteriota > Macinerneyibacteria > Macinerneyibacteriales > CAYRFE01 > CAYRFE01. The sequence continues at coordinate 39,647 of CAYRFE010000007.1, forward strand.
TTGCTTTTATCTCGGGGATGAAAGTATCCGATGTGATCACGAAGGATGTGCTTTTGCCGGATACATATCTCCAATATGCGAGTATTGAGCGACGTAAATATCCTGAAAATACGAAAGAAATGATGCCGATCAACATTTATGACATTGTGTATAAACGCGATACACAAGCAGATATTCTTATTCACGAAGAAGATGTGATCGTATTGTACAGTATCGGCGAATTAAAGGATACGCCACCGGTATTTATCATGGGTGAGGTACGAACTCCGGGCATCTATCCGTATACTGACGGTATGACGGTATTTGATATGATGCATATTGCCGGCGGGCTTACCAATATTGCAAATCTTGCGAATGCTGAATTTGTCGCACTTGAGTTTAATGATAATGAAATGCAACCTCCGATGATTACTACGATTAATGTACGTGAGATACTGGAGAAACCTCACGATTCGACAGTTAATTTTAAAGTAAAACCATTTTCCAAATTATTCATTCGACGACTAGCGGATTTTCGTGAAAATGTTGCGATCACACTCAAAGGTGAGGTCAAGTATCCTGGTGTGTATTATGCACGTAAGACCGATCGCTTGCATGATATCATTGAGCGTGCAGGCGGTTTTACCGATAATGCCTATGTACGGGCCGCATATTTTTCGCGTTTACGTGTAAAAGAATTGCAACAAAAAAATCTTCAATCAATTATTACCAGCCTTGAGAAAAATCTTGAGGAACTTATGTCGAAGAGCCAGCAGTATCCCGAAATGCAGAACTATATCCCTGTGTATAAAGAACGAATAGAAAAGATCAAGATTATGGAAGTATCCGGCAGAATGGTAATAAGATTGCCTGAGAAACTTGAGGATCTAAAAAAATCACCGTACAATATTGCAATAGAGGATGGCGATGAGTTGACAATACCCGAACGATCCAACGAGATCGTAGTAATGGGTGAGGTATATAATCCGAATGTTTTCGTATACAATTCGAAAAATGGAAAGATAAAACATTATCTTGCAATGACGGGCGGACCGTCGAGTGAGGGGGATATCGGCAGGGCATTTGTGGTGAAAGCGAATGGCACGGTCATATCACCGTATTATATTGATGAGGAATCCTCTTCATCCAGCTTCCTTTCGAGCGGTTTTCTGAATGCGCGTATTTTCCCGGGCGACACGATCATTGTCCCTACGGCGACACAAAAGGTGCCTTTTATCAAGAATATGGTGGATTGGACGACCGTATTATATCAATTAGCGACGACAATAAAAATTACAAGCGATATTTGGGCAAAATAACCGAATACCTTTTTCTCCGAGTTGGTTTGAAATAGTGAGTAATACGAAGAGTGAGGCTAAGGGGGGCATCGTATGAAAAAGACAATGGCAGTATTGCTCTCAGGAAGCGGGAGAACGCTTGAAAATTTTATTACAACACTTCCTGATGTGACAATCGCTGTTGTTATCTCATCCAAAAGCGGTGTACGAGGAATTGACATTGCGAAGGAACATGATATCCCTGTGTATGTTGTAGATCGCAAGAAACATACTGATGAGTACACGTTTTCAGAGGCGATCAACGCGATTATTGCCGATTATGATATCGAGCTTATCGTTTTGGCGGGCTTTTTGAGTAAATATATTTATCCCGATTCTTTTGAAGGGAGGGTTCTCAATATCCACCCTGCATTGATTCCCGCATTTTGCGGTAAAGGGTATTATGGTATGAAAGTGCATGACGCGGTTATAACTCATGGCGTAAAAGTCACCGGGTGTACGGTTCATTTCGCCGATAAGGAATATGATCATGGTGCGATCATTCTTCAAAAAACGTGTCCGGTAACTTCCTGTGACACCTCACACACTGTTGCTGATAAGGTATTTGCGCTTGAACTGGTCGCATTTCCGGAAGCGATCCGGTTATTTTTTGAAGAAAAACTGACGATCGTCAATAACAGGGTACTTATCGCAGGGGAAAAATGCTGAAACCACGAGCCATTCTAATCGCGTTTGTCAGCATGATCATGATCGGAAGCGTCGTGTTTTATTTTTCCATACCGGAAAAAAAGGAAACGGATCCTCGTTTTACCGTGCGCTTTGTGAATGAACGAACCGAGTGGCACGCCGGGAATGATGTAATGACCCTGCAATTTGTCACAAGCGATGTTTCGGAAGGCTACCACGCGGATACGTTGCAACGTAAGATACTGCTTGTGACCGAATCCGGTGAACGCCTTACATTGTGGGTCTATATACGAATTTTGCAATATTTCAATGCCGAATCGTTTCTTTATGAAATTGTGGAATATCAATTTTTACTTCGGTATCCCGACGGGGCGTATACTGAGTATGTCAATGCAGTTCTTTTGGATAATGAGGAAGGGGAAGCCGTATTTGAGGATTCTGTTATTTTAGGAAAAGTTAATTTTAAACTATCCCTCGCGCGAGCCATGGGCACCAATAATGAGAATTATCGTGTGCCGTTGACAACCGGGATGCTTTTTTTTGCTCCTGAACCGGAGCAATTATGGGTAAGCCGCCGAATGTGGGATTATGCATGGAATGATGAATACGAAAAAGAACCCGTCTTAGTTTCATTCTCAGAGAATGGTACTGCGTCTGTACCCCAAAATTTTACGATGGAGATGTTTCCGTATGATAGTCGCTGATGCGATTATTAATTGTGCAAAAAGAATGCATGACGATAATTTCATCGTGTCGTCATGGGGTAATGTCAGTACTCGTGATACTACTTTTATGTATATTACGCCGACAGGACGTGATTATACCGATATGACCGATGATGAGATTGCACAAGTTCATATCCCGACCGGTGAAATCATACACGGGAACCCCTCCTCCGAGTGGCTTTTGCATTCACGACTGTACAGCGGCCGTAATGATATCAGCGCGATAATACATATCCATTCGGTAAACTTATCTGCAGTGTCAGCGCTTGGACTTTCTGTTCCGCCGATGACTGAAGATCAGGCAATGCTCATTGGAGAGCGTATAGCCGTGGCACCGTATGCACCGGCAGGAACCGAACTTTTAGCAAAACGTGCCGCGGAGTATCTTGGTCTCAACGATGGAGTAATTTTGGCAAACCACGGATATGTGGCGTGCGGACGATCATTGGATGAGGCATACGCAAATTGTCGAGTAGCGGAAAAAGCGGCACAAATATTTCTTGCGGTTTTAGCCACAGGGAAGCCATTTTACACCGTTCCCTTGCAGGATGCTCGTGCATTACGGGACTTTTATTTATCTGATTACCGATTGCGGCTACAAAAGTAATTCTTTGTATCAACGTATTTTTTCATCCGTTCATGAAACCGGCACTACTTCTACTGCTCAGTCATTTATTTCTCCATGAGAGTTTTGCGAAATTCAAAATATCATAATGTATTATTACGTTCCATACGGAGGTTTTTGTTAAAATAGACCTTTGAAAATTCAAAATTTCCAAATCATCTTTATTTTCTAAAAAGAGGTGTGGGGACAAAGTCGGGTGCATGGTATGCGCCTGCTCAATTGAGAATTTTTGTAGCGGAAGATATTTCTGCCCGCCTTCCGATTTTCACGAGAGAGGTTTGGGGTGGGCACAAATTCAAAAAATGGTAGTTTGGCAAAAGTTTATAAAAGGTCTTCACTCAATAACTAGTTAGACCACTCTCGATCTTACGAAAGAGGCTTGCTGAAGGCGCAATTAAGAAAAAATAGTTATTTTGCATAAATCCCGAGTTGTGTATTGGCTATTGCCGGTTGAGGAGGATCGTAGTTTTCGGGAAAATGAAATTAACTATGTTTGCTATTTTCATATTTGATAGAATGTGGTTTTAAGATCATACACGGCTTTTCTTATCATAATATAACTTGCCGGGAGTAATCGTATCCCGAAAAGGGGTGATATTCAAAATCAATAATTGATGAAAACAATGAGTTGAAAAATTTTATGAAATCAGGGAAGCTTTCATAATTCGCGGCTGGGTTACGTGAAGCGGTATCTCCAAACTCTGCATAGAGACCTGAAAAATTGCGGATGTTTTTATCAATATATGTATGGTGCCAACTTTCTAATACGCTAAAATTCTACCAAAATTTGCCTATTGATTGATGAATGTGAGTAAGAAATAGTTCTTTGTTTTTCATAGGTATGAGATTGCAGTTTCTGCATTGCTTTGTCACGTTGAAATAGGCATGTTCTTTTTTCTTTGTTATTGTCAATTATTTTCATCGTAAAGCCTGAAATACTCTTTTTTTACTTGACGTGAGCGGTGTTTTGTTGTAATTTCCGCAGGTAGCATTGAGCAAAGGAGGGAAAACGTATGAGACCTACTTTTCAACCGAGTAATATTAAACACAAGCGCGACCATGGTTTTCGTAAAAGAATGTCAACCAAACAAGGCCGCAACGTGTTAAAAAGAAGAAGAGCCAGAGGCAGAAGACGCCTTGTGGTTTGACACTATGCAGGAATTTTCTTTTCGGCGGGCGGATAGGATAAAAAAAAACGATTGTTTGATTCCGTCTTCGCCGAAGGTGTCAAGATTAAAACCCGTCATTTCGTGTGTTATTTCTTACGGTCTGATTCTACATTATTGGGTGTGGTTGTCGGCCGAAAACTTGGGATAGCACCCGTGAGAAACCGTGCGAAGCGTATTGTTCGCGAGTTGTTTCGTACCCACAAATCACACATGCGTGTTACCGGTTCCTTGGTCATTATACCATCGTACAAAATATCTTGGAAAACAGAGTCATTTCTCGAGGCACAACACAGTTGGCATAAAGCAGTGGCGGTCATAAACGGGTTATGATTAAAAAAACCTTTCTTTTTTTTATTCACGCGTATCAACGGTTTATATCCCCGTATCTTCCGGCCAGTTGCATTTATTATCCGACATGCTCAGCATATACCTATGAAGCGATCGTGAAATACGGCGCATTGAAAGGTGTATGGCTCGGTATGAAACGGATTATGCGTTGTACCCCGTTTCATCGCGGCGGATTTGATCCGTTACGCTGACACAGAATCAAACCAGGAGGAACTATGGAAAAAAGGACTATGCTTGCATTATTTGTATCAATAGTGATCTTGATCGGATTTCAAATTCTTTTTATGAAACCAAAACCAAATGTTATCAACAAAGAACCCGTACAGAAAGAGACTGTCGTTACACAAGACGAGACCAAAAAAGAACCGGTAAATGTTCCGACTCAGACAAAAAAAATGGAAGTCACCTCGGATGCGTTGCTTGCTGCGTTCATTGATGCATCAGTTGTCACGAATTCTGTCTCTGAGGAATTCAGCAGTTTTGAATCGGAACACTATCGTTTTCGTGTACAACCCGTAGGCGGAACATTACATGATTTTTATGTGAAACCATATGAGTTCTCATTACTTGAGAATGGCGGGTTTACGTTAATTTATGAAAATGCTTCAGGAGTATATACTGATGCAAACATTGCGTACCGTATAACCATTCGTGAAAACGGTGTCGTGTGTGAATATAATGCTAAAGAATGGTTTATTAAAAAAACAATAACCGTTCATGAAGGTGAAGGAATCCCGTATTATGTCACGGTCGCGGTAGATTCAAACATACCGTTCACGAAAATTGTCATCAATCGACGGATGCTTATTGATAAAACTGAAATGCTCAATGGTATGCCGGTCAAATTTGACGAAAAATATCGTCAGGTTAAGATCAAAAAAGATAAACCTGCCGCAGTTGATGCAGACACCTACACAGGATTTGAATCGAAATACTTTCTGTTTGTTGCATTTCAACCGGACGCACGTGTAAAAGCGGACTATGCGATCATACCGAAAAAAAATGATAAGGATGCGGATACAGTTCACGCGGTGTTCCATTTACAAGGAAAACCGATCACCTTTTTTTATGCTCCGAAAGAATTAAAAACACTGAAAACAGTCGGATATCAATTAGACAAATCGGTTAATTTGAGTTATGCGGTGCTTCGCCCCATTTCGTTATTAATGCTTCAGGCAATGCAAGCCCTTTTTAAAGCAGTGCACAATTATGGTATTGCTATTATTATCCTTACGTTTATTATTCGATTAATATTTTGGCCGCTTACACATAAAAGTTCGATATCTATGGCAAAAATGCAGAAACTTCAACCTGAAATCCAAAAACTTCAAAAGCAATATAAAGATAAACCTGAGGAGCTCAATCGCAAACTCATGGAAGTGTATTCGAAAAATAAAGTGAATCCTATGGGAGGATGCTTGCCTGTGTTAATCCAATTACCGGTATTGTTCGCACTGTATAGTGTGTTCAACAGTGCGATCGAATTACGCGGAGCACATTTCTTTTTATGGATAAAGGACCTCTCAAAACCGGACACCCTGTTTACGCTGGGGTTTGAAATGCCATTTTTAGGATCTAATGTGAATGTGCTTCCGATATTGATGTTGCTCAGCATGGTATGGCAGATGAAGATCAATTCGGCCCAGAGCTCGTCATTACAGGGAGTAAATAAGTTCTTGATGCAGTATTTCATGCCTATTTTTATGCTTATACTCTTTTTCAATTTGCCGTCAGGTTTGACTTTGTATTTCCTTTTCAGTAATATATTCGGTATTTTTCAACAGATATATACGAATCATCATTTGAAAAAAGGGGCATAGAATTATGAGCTTTTTGTCGAATTTGTTTGCGGTGAATCCTGATGTGAAAATGAAAAAAATTATAAAAGATATTTTTAAAAATATCGGCTATGATGCCGTTGAACTGGGAGAATTTGACGAATACAATGATAAACGCCGATTAAACATTCTTTACACCGGAGATAATGCAAATGTGTTGGTCGGAAAAAACGGTAAGAATATCATGGCGTTGGAATTTTTGACAAATATTATTATTAAAAATCGTACCGGCGAAGATCCAAACCTTTTACTTGATGTGAACGATTATCGGAAGAATAAAGATATTTTTCTGAAAGAGATCGCACTGAAAGCCGGCGAAGAAGTGTTGAAGACAAAAAAAGAGATCACCTTGAAGCCGCTTAATCCGTATGAACGGAAGATCGTACATGTCACTCTTAAAAAGATCAAACGTATTCAGACAAAAAGTATCGGGCGGGGTGATTTGAAGAAAATTATTGTTTCCTATACCGAAACTGAACAGCGATGAAACTTTTTGATACTATCTGCGCACCGATAACGGTGCGCGGAGAATCATCCGTCGCGCTTATTCGTATCAGCGGAAACGGCGCATTGTCGGCGGCCGAAAAAATATTTCTATCTCAAAAGCCCTTGTCATTGTATGCAGGGTATCGTATTGTACCGGGGTACCTTATCCGTGAAAACGGTGAAAAAGTGGATCGATGCATGGCCTTTGTATTTCGTTCACCACATTCATTTACCGGTGAAGATATTGTAGAACTTTCATTTCACGGCAGCGCGATCATTACTGATATGGTGATGTCAATGCTCTTAGAGTATGGTGTTCGTGCTGCGCGTCCCGGAGAGTTTACTCGGCGTGCGTTCATGAACGGAAAAATGTCACTTACCGAAGCTGAAGCGGTGATCGACATTATAGAAGCACGGACGGAATCGGTCATTACCCGTGCAGAAGCAAATAATAACGGATTACTTGACGCCAAGCTTACCGAGTATACTCATGCGCTTATGGAAATATTTTCTTCGCTGAACCTTGCGATCGATTTTGATGAGGAGGGTATGGATCATACGGACTGGGAGAATATCGAGCAACAACTTTGTGTAATTGAAAAACGACTTGCCCAAGATATTGAAGACAGTGTGCGTATGCTTCGTGAAAAACGCGGTATTCATGTGGTCATCAGCGGTCGACCGAATGTCGGCAAATCGACGCTTATGAATGCACTTTTGGGACAGGATCGAGTGCTTGTGTCTGACGTTGCGGGTACGACGCGTGATTATGTAGGAGAAGATATCATACTTTCGGGACATTATGTGAAAGTGTATGACAGTGCAGGGTTACGAGATACCGATGATGTTCTTGAATCCCTCGGGATTGAAAAAGCACACCGCATCTTACAAAATGCGGATATAGTATTATATGTATGCGACAGTGATAATCCTTATACTGTCGAGACCGTAAAGGCTTATGAAACGAATGGTTGTTCGGTGATCCCGATCATGAATAAATGTGATGATGCGAATGTGTCGGTACCACAGGCGTGTATCGCGGTCTCAGCACGTCTGAACAAAAATATAGATACGGTCAAGGCGCGATTGACCACCGTAATAGAAGAGTTAACTCACATCGGTGAAGGAAACGGATTATTCATGACCGAGCGACAATATGATTATTGTGTTCGTGTGCATAAGAAAGTATCTGAAGCGGTCGAATTATGCAAAATCGATCGACGTGAAGAAATAATTTCACATTCCATTCGTGCGGCAATCGAGGATCTGGATGTGTTATCCGGTAAAAAAATCACAGAGTCAATGGTGGAATCAATATTCAATCGTTTTTGTATTGGGAAATAATGTATGCGATATGATGTGATCATAGTCGGAGCAGGGCATGCAGGTATTGAGGCGGCGCGGGCGGCAGCTCGGTTGAAATGTCGCGTGTTACTGCTTACCATGAATCCGGACACTATAGGTATGATGTCATGTAATCCGGCCATAGGCGGGTTGGCAAAGGGGCAGATCGTGCGTGAGATTGATGCGCTTGGCGGTGACATGGCATGTGCCATTGATGCGACCGGAATACAATTCAGAACACTCAACACGAAAAAGGGACCTGCGGTGCAGTCACCCCGGGCACAGGCCGATAAAATGGCGTATGCGCAGTATATGCGCACACTTCTTGAACAGGATGCATATATAGACATTAAAATGGAAAGTGTTCGTGAGTTTATATGTCAAAATGAGCGTGTGACCGGTGTTCGAGGTATTTATGGCGATGTCTACGAAGGCACAACAGTTGTATTTACCCCCGGAACATTCCTCAATGGGATGTTGCATATCGGTTCGAGAATGTTTGAAGGCGGGCGGTTGGGAGAGTTTGCCGCGCATGGTGTCAGCGAACAACTTGTCTCGCTGGGTTTCCCGATCAAACGTCTCAAAACAGGAACCCCTGCACGTGTTGACGGAAAAACGATTGATTATTCGAAGACCGTTCGTCAGGATGGGGATGATCCGCCTCGACCGTTTTCATATCGTACACGGTCATTATCATTAGAACAATTACCGTGTTTCAAAACACATACGAATCAGAGGACGCATGAGATCATTGATACATTCATGCATCTGTCGGCTATCAATGCCGGCAATATTACCGGTATCGGACCTCGTTATTGCCCGTCTATTGAAGATAAAGTGCACAAATTCGCCGATAAAACGTCGCACCTCGTATTTATAGAGCCTGAAGGGCGTTATACGGATGAAAAATATCTCAACGGTATCTCAACCAGTCTTCCCGCGGAAGTGCAGGATGCGTTCATCAGAACCATCTCGGGGCTCGAAGACGTCCGTATCGTACGTTACGCCTACGCGGTGGAATACGATTTTGTCGAGCCCTACGTATTGAAAGAAACATTAGAAACGAAGCCGATCGAGAACCTCTTTTTTGCCGGTCAGATAAACGGCACGTCAGGGTACGAAGAAGCTGCCGGGCAAGGGTTGGTGGCAGGTGCAAATGCCGCACTGAAAGTGTTGAACCGTCCGCCGTTTACTCTCGGGCGTGATGAAGCATATATCGGTGTGCTGATCGACGATCTTATCACGAAAAGTACCGAAGAACCGTATCGTATGTTCACTTCAAGTGCGGAATACCGCTTGTTGTTGCGTTCGGACAATGCGGACGAACGATTAGCCGAAAAAGCATATCATACCGGACTGGTTGATGAAGCGATGTATGAACACGTATTGAAAAAATATGATGCGGTCAATCGTGAAGTTGAATCCCTTCAAAACATTCATCTGCGAACCGATAACGAATCATTCAAGCACCACAACGGGCGCACGTTATATCATATGCTTAAAATGCCTGAAGTTTCCTTTTCTACGCTTCAAGAGACATTTGCCTACACCACGGAGTTGGATGATGCACAACAGGAAAGTGTTGAGATCCGTGCCAAATATGACGGATACATAGAAAAGTCATTATCGGAAATTGAAGCATTTAAGCGTACCGAACGGATTCGATTGCCTGAGGATTTTGACTATTCCGTGATCAACGGGTTGACGATCGAAGCGCGGCAGAAGTTGAACCGATTCAGGCCATCGTCGGTCGGGCAGGCGTCACGTATATCGGGCATCTCTCCGTCTGATGTAAGTGTGTTGATAATTTATTTCACGCAAGGACAAAAGTAATGGCGATATTTGATGCCTACATTGATCTTTTGTATTCGTACAGAAAAACGGTCAATCTTACCGGCGTGACCGCACGCGAAGATCTTGAAAAAATTGTCGCGGATTCTGCCTGTGATCTGCCGGAACATGCTCGTGTGTTGGATTTAGGAAGCGGTGGCGGTATCCCGGGAATCCCCTTAAAACTGCTTCACCCGAATATTGAAATATCATTTTGCGATAAAGCAAGAAAAAAAATGAATATTGTCTCATCGTTGTGCTTTCAATTGCACATAACGCCGAAGCATGTGTGTATCGGTGATGCACGCGAAATATGCAAAGACCATCCGGGCGAATTTACCCATATCGTGAGCCGCGGTATGGGCGAAACGGCCTTTGTCGCCGATTGTGCATTCCCGTTTTTAACTGCAGGCGGGATGTTGTTCTTGTGGAAACCGAGCGGGTATGACATTCACACAGACGGTGTGCTGAACGGCTACGCATTTATACAGAAAATCAATAAAGAATATTGTTCGATCGTGACGCTTCAAAAACAATAGGTGTGCCTTACTTCACGATAATTTTTTAATGTCGTTATTCTTTCCCTCTCATAATGTAATAAGAGGGGGAAACGCGTAACCGCGAGGGGGAGCTTAAATGGGTTTATGTCATTTCGACAAATGTAATTGTGAGGAGAGATCCTGCTATTTTGTTATTGTGAAATTCTTCCCCTCTTACGCTAAGAGGGGAAAGTGTAATCACAGGGGAGTTGTCTAAACAGATTATAGAAGCGGAAAAGTAATGTTGGTGCCAATAGTATAGTAATGTGAACTCCCCCTAACCCCCTCTTTGGTAAAGAGGGGGCTGAATGAACTCATTCGGGGAAGTTCATGTCATTTCGACGCAACCTCCCCCCTTTGTGTCATTATCGGGCTTGACCCGATAATCCAGGGGTTTTTGTAAGAAACAGCTGCGACCGTTCTCTACGGTTGGGCGACCGCAAGGGATCGCCCCTACGGCACAGCTCTAACTAGGTGACGCGTAGCGTCGGGGTGGTGAAATCATCTTATGTATGATGTAAGGGCGAGGTCGCCTCGACCCAAAAGAACACTCGGGCATCGAGTGATTGCATCGTAGGGACATAAGATTTTGTGTTCTCATGTTAATTGAAAATCATGTCTTACTTTTTGTCTTGACACAAAAAGTAACAAAAAAGTCAAGGCTGTAAAAAATTATCTACAATCCTGCGCATTTTTTCTACAAGAGAGGAACGCCATATAGGCGTTCCCTACACGAATTGCTTCACGATAATTTTTTAAGGCCGTTTAAGGTTTCCTGTAGAGACGGGTTTCAAACCCGTCTTTTTTTAAGATGGGCGACCGCAAGGGATCGCCCCTACGGCTCTAATCGGTGGCACGAAGCGATGGAGTGATGAGATCATGCCTTGTTTATTGTTCAGTAGAGACGAAGCATGCTACGTCTTTACAAATGTATATCCTCGTGCTGATCAGGAAGTATACGTATTGCCGATTACCGTGATTAGACTTGACCATACACAAGGTTGTGGTACAATAAATCGGAAACTAAAAACGACGAACGGAGAATCTATGCAAAAGAGATGTATCCTTTTTGATTGGGGCAATACACTGATGGTTGATTTCAACCAACCGGGGCCGATGTGTGAATGGGAGCATGTTGAGGCGGTCGACGGCGCAGCGGAGGTGTGTAACATGCTTTCAAAGAACACAATCCTTGCCGTCGTCACCAACGGATCGGAGTCCGGTGCAGAGGAAGTTCAAAAAGCTCTTGCCCGCGTTGGTTTTGAATCATACATTACCCGAATATTTGCGCAAAAAGATATCGGGATGGGTAAGCCTGATCCTGCTTTATTTGCACATGTATTGTACGAATTGCATATGCGCCCGCAAGATTGTGTCATGGTTGGTGATAATCTGGAAAAGGATGTGTTGGGAGCGCTCGCATGCGGTATTGATGCGGTGTGGCTGAATAGCGATGTGTCTGTGAATGCACCTGCAGGAGTGACCGTAATTCATTGTTTACACGACCTTATACAGTATCTTGATAGAATGTAAATTACAACGGAGGGAAATAGTATGACCACAGGATTGGTATATTTTATACTGAAATCAATCGGCTATCCTATCATATTGCTTTTTTTACAGGGTTTACTTGCGGGCTTTGTGATGTCGATCGGTCGTTCCGATCACCCGCATCAGATACTGCCGACCTGGCTCTTATATGCGTTGCTTTTTGCTATGGTGGGTATAGGCGTGTCGATAGTCACCACGATCGTATTCGCCTTCATGAACGAACCGAACCTTCGTCTTTCGGTACTCATTTCATGCGGTGTTACTATAGCGGGTGTGGTTGTGTATATGGTGATGGCGCGGTAAATTGTTAGTAAATGGAAAAGGAATAATATGAAGTGTTTTATTATTATTGTGTGTATTGCGCTTAGTATAACAACGACGCTTGCCGCAGGTTTTGATGCGAAGGAACTTGTATACTTGCCCTATGCAGACCATTTTTCGGGAGGAGGAATTGATAATTTCTGGGTTGACAGCGGAAATTTATACATTCTAGACTCTCAAAATTGTCGTGTAGTATCATTTTCAATTGCGAAAGGCGTAAAAAATGGCGAATACAAGATACCTGTAAGTCTTCTTGATCCGAATGTTGATTTTCTTGTGTATAAAGATAATATATTTATACTTACATTGACACATAAGTTTTATTGGTTAAATATAAAGACCAATACATTTGTAAAGCAGTTATATTATAATATAAAAGATAAAAGAATGCTAAAACATAATATAACTTTATTCGCTGGTGTTGATAACGGTAAGCTGTATGTTTCGAATGAAACTGATAGTTGTATGATATGGGATAACGGGCGACTTATACAGCCGAGTAATATTATTTCAGAAGTCGGTCAGAGATATCAGGGTAATATTAGTGCTGATACATACGTTAAACAAAATCCACGCCAACAATATGTGAAAATGATAGTAAACAGAATTACGAAAGAAATAAATCTTGGTGATATTGGGGCACGCCTTATAGGAGCAAATAAAGACGGTGCATATCTTATGATTGGAGTTAAGTCACTCGATGTCGGATTTGTTCCGTTTAACGGAACAACAATACAAGATAGGATTGTCTTGCCCCAAATATACGGTGCACCGCTTCAACGTTCTCTGATTTTCTCCGATAATGGCGTTTATTACTTGATGGGCGATAAAGAAGGATTGCGCCTGTTTAGGATTGAGAGAACAGCTACAAAAGGTAAGAACAAAGGATTTGAGAAATATCAAGAAAAATATGATTTCAGGGATCATATAAAAAGATAAGTTCCGCGAATTTGAGAATTGCATGGGTGAGTTATATTTGAATTGTTCTAAGTATTCAGAGCATCATAAAAATCCTGTTAAATTGTGTATGAAAATTTGATCTCTTTAAACAGGATGCGACCTTTGCAAAATTCAAAATCTCAAAAAGGGCTTTATTTTCTAACAAGGGGTGTGGGGACGAAGTCCCCACTATATAATATTTCAAGCCCCTCCCGATTTTCACGGGAGGGGTTTGGGGTGGGCACAAATCATAAGAACAGTAATTTTGTGCAGGTTTCAGAATCGATATTCGGCAAAAAATTATCTTGAACGTTTCTTATCCATCCTGTTTGTTTGTAATCTATCAGATTGCTTTCGTCTTCCCCTTCAACCACTCTTTTTCCGCATCATTCATATACGGCGATAGTTTTGCATACACTTCTGTATGATAGTCGTTGAGCCACGTGCGTTCAGCATCGGTAAGCATTTCCGCAACTATTGCTGCAGTGTCGATATGGCAGAACGTGAGCGTCTCAAACCGCATGAATTGTCCGCCGTATTCAGTGAACTCGTCTTTTTGAACAAGTAATGAGTTTTCGGTGCGTATTCCGTGCTTTCCCGCTTTATACACTCCCGGTTCATTGGTAATGACCATTCCTTCTTCGAGTTTGAAGGTATTGACCCCGTTATTCACAAAACGCTGTGGTGCTTCATGCACATTTCCGAGCATTCCTACACCGTGTCCTGTGCCGCATTTATAGTCGATGCCGTGCTCCCACAACGGGCGACGTGCAAGTATGTCAAGATGCGTACCGGTCGAGCCGTATACAAATCGTGCAGTCGTCAGATTGATCACTGCTTTTACGACAAGCGTGAAATCTTTTTTCTCTTCGTCGGTGAGCGTACCGAGTGCTACCGTACGCGTGATATCGGTCGTGCCGTCGTGATATTGTCCGCCGGAGTCAAGAAGATAGAGATGCTCAGGTTTTAATACTGCATGATCGGATTCCGTTGCGCGATAGTGCATCATTGCCGCATTTGCGCGGTAGGCTGATATCGGATTAAAACTCGGTTCGATGAAGAGCGGTTGTTCTTTTCTGAATTCAAGCAGTTTTTTTTCAACTGAGACCTCAGACACCGTTTCGTTTTTTACGGCAGTTTCCAGCCAGAAGAAGAATTTTTCTAGAGCCACGCAATCTTTTATATAACAGTTGCGAAGGCTGGCGATCTCAGCGTCATTTTTCGGTGATTTCATGAGTATTACCTGCGAATATTCTTCAAAACGTTCCGCGTTTGCAGGCAATGCCTGTTCCAGCAGATAATTGAGTTTGTCGGGATCGCAGCCGATACGTTCGTCGTCACCGATCGTGCGGAGTGTCGTGTCAATTTGTTCGTATTCAAATAATGTTACACCGTCTTTTTGTATGCGAATACGAATGGCAGACGATAGCTTGCTCGTATCAGTGAACAACCATGCAGAGTCGAGTCCGATCACGGTATACGCATAAAACACCGGTGTGGAAGGGATATCACCCCCGCGGAGGTTATACAACCATGCGATGTCATCGAGCGTGGTGATGATATAACGTGTCATGCCCTTTTTTTGCATATAATCGCGCATACGTGTCAATTTTTGTACGGTCGTTTCACCTGCATACGTTACTTCGTGTTCATACAGAGCATCTTTAGGCAATGACGGACGATCTGTCCAGATCATACCGATACAGTCGAGGTCGGCTTTCAGTGACGGTTTTTTTGCGCGTAATTGTTTGAGCAATGCGCGAACTTCGCTTACCGAGAAGGTGCGTCCGTCAAAACCGACAGTTGCGTTCGGCTGCAATGTATCAGCGAGCCACTCCTGATAGGTGGGGACACCGGGGGTGCCTGCTTTGAAAAATATGTATTCCGTTCCTGCCAGTTGTTTTTCCGCCTGAATATAATAACGCCCGTCGGTCCACAGACAGGCTTTATCGGCGGTGACGACTGCGGTGCCTGCCGATCCCGTGAAACCGCTTATCCATTCGCGTGAGCGCCAGTACGCCGCGACATATTCGCTTTGATGTGCATCGGCACTGGGGATAATGTAGGCATCGATCGAATTTTCTTTCATGATTTTTCGTAATGCGGTCAATCGTGTGGTTATCATAGATTCTCCTTTCGGCACTCGCTCGGCGAGTAGTGCGGTCAACGAAATAATTATAGCAGGAGTATTTATTTTCGCAATAAAATTGAACATATGCCGTGGTCGTAGACAACAGAAAGATCGGGCGGGATTTTTGCAAATGTGCAATGGTATGAATCATATTCGCCGTGAGCTTCTTTCGCGTTGTTCCGCCTTGTGAGACGGCATGTGAATGGCGACATTTTCGGACAAGAAAAAAGCGATGTCTGGGTTTCATTACCGGGAGACGTTTCTTTTATTGAAAAAATTACGGTGAAATTTGAATTTCATTTGCTCACGAATACGCGGTTCGCTATGAAAACGCACGTATCGAGACATGAAATTGTTCATCGATGCGGCATGATATGTTGACCGAGACGAATTATTTTATATATCTCCGTATAGAAGGTAATTTTTCGCTTTATTTAACAGAAAAAATGTATATAATCTTGGAAAACATTGAGGGGGTAGATACACCATGATGAATATTCTGCGTTCGAAACAAAAGGCGATAATGTGGTTTTTAGTAATTGTTATTACACCGGCATTTATTGTATGGGGTGTGGGCACGATGGGCAATTCTTCCGGTGGAGGAAACGTGGTCGCGTCCGTGAACGGAGATCCGATTCAATACCAGGAATTTTATGAACAATTCGGGCCTCGCTATGAACAGACTTTGAAAATGTATGAATCATATTTTGGCGTTCTTGACAAACGTCAGAAAGAAAGCATATATAATTCTGTTGCTGCTGAAGCAGTTGAAACGGTTATTAACCAACGCGTTCTGAGTGATTATGCAAAAAGATCCGGTTTGGTTGTAACTGTCAATGAGATTCGCGCTGACCTTATCCGCCAATTATCAACCTACAATGAAATGATGACGGAAGGTGTTTTTGATGAAAAGAAATTCGATCAATGGATTGCCGATATGCCTGAAGAAAATTTAGCGCGTATTGAATTTGAAACACGTCAGCAGCTTTTGGTGCGTAAGGCGTACGATTCTATTGTAGGAAATGCAATGGTTACCCCTGATGAAGTAACCTCGTCATATCTTGAGAAGAACAGAACGGTTACTTTTGCGTATGCATCAGCTGTTGTTGCCGATTATTATGAAAAGGTTACCATTACCGATGAAGATATTTCAGCATATTATGCTGCCAATAAAGAGCTATATCGGTTACCTGCGAAAGTGACGATCGACTATGTGCCGGTTTCACCGCGGGAAAGTATGGCAAGCGTTGATGTGACCGATGAAGAAGCAGAAGCCTATTACGATAAGCATAAAGATGAATTCGTAAAAGATGAGGTCAATGTTGAGTATATTCGTTTTGCCAATACGGAGTTTTTAAATAAAGCCGTTGTGACATCAGCTGAAGTCAACGAGTTTTATACCAAAAACAAAAATCAGTACAACAAAGGGCCTCGTGTATCTGTCGAAACCGCAGCATTGCGTATCAGTGATATTGCTCGCACATTGACGGTCACCGAAGAGGAAAAATTAAATTATTATACTACCAATAAAGAAACGTATAAACGTCCTGAGACATTACGTGCACGTCATTTGCTTGTTCGTGTGTTACCGACCGATTCGTCAACAATAAAAAAAGAAAAAAAGATGAAAGCTGAAGAAGCATTGAAAGAGATCAAATCAGGAAAAGATTTTATTGAAGTCGTAAAGAAATATTCTGACGCGAATGTAGGGGATAACGGCGGTGATCTCGGATATTTCAAGCGCGAGGATATGGTTACTCCGTTCAGCGATGCGGCATTCAAGCTGAAGATCGGTGAGTTTAGTGATATCGTTGAAACACAATTCGGGTACCATATTATTAAATGTGAGGACCGTAAAGCGGAACAATATGAAGCACTTTCCGAACCGGCTGTAGCAACAGCAGTTGAGACCAATGTGAAAATGGAAAAAGCACGTGTGATACTTGCAGAGAAAAAAGTCGAACTTCAAAAAGCAATGGTGAGTGAACGAGTAGTCTCGCGCCTTGCATCACAATTCGGTATGCAAGTACAACGCCTACCTCTTATGTCTCGCGATGAGTTCATGTTGAAAGTTGTGCGTAACGATGCGCATGCAGATCTTGCGTATTCATCTTCTGTAGGCACCTTGTTGCCTATTTATTCGGATACCGATTCACTGGTTCTTGTTACTATCACCGGGAACGAGAAAGAGTATTACACACCCGTTGAAGAAGTTCGTGCCACGATCACGGAAAAACTCAAAAAAGATAAAGCGACCGAAATGACCAAAAAATATGCGGAGGGTTTTTATACGCAGTTGAAATCGGTGAGTAATGATCAATTTACTGCAAAAGCACAGGAATTGAAATTACTTCCTCAACAAACCGGTTTTTTTGGGTCTGGCTATAATGATTTTATCCCCGGCATCGGTAATGATGCAATGTTCCGTCGGTATGCGTTCCAACTCAACTGGGCAAGTATTCCTGAACCGGTCCAGATGCAGGACGGCTCGTTTGTTATCATGCGTCTCGTGGAACGTAAGGACAATAATGTTCCTGAGTTCAAAACTATTCAATCTGCTGTTCGTGAACGTGTACAAATGATCAAGGCAGTGAAAAAGACGGATTCGATCGCATCAAAAGTAAAACGTGCAGTTTCGTCAAAGGGTTTTGATGAAAAAGTGTTGACTACCTACGGTTTACGCGTGCAAAAGGATCAAACATTTGACGAAAAATCAATCCCTGAATTTCTTATGCAATTGGATACGCCTGAAGCAAGCGAAAAAGTAAAAAAAGAATTGTTTAGTGCGAAGAAGAATACTGTGTTAAAACCGATCCACAGCGGGGATACCTATTATATCGTTCGCATTACCGATGCGATACCATCAGATATCCAAGCACTTGATCTGGTCCGTGATGATGTTGCACGGAAGTTGCGTCGTGAGCGTGCATTTGAGGCTGCAAAAAATGCGCTTGCTTCCGAAAAACATTTGACTGTTCCGGTTATGAAGGTAAGCGATGCACATCCTCTCTTTGCTCCGGAAGATATTACGTCGATAGTTGCTGCAAAAAATGAGACCATGCTTGATAAGGGCGCAGTGGTGTATCATGTAAATGCGATTGTAGTGAACAATGATGTGGTAAAAAACATGACCGACGTTGAAAAGAAAACTCTACATGATGAGATAATGGGCAAAAAGCAGGAATATGTTTTTACGAAGTGGCTTGAGAAGGCACGTAAAGACGCAAAGGTAAAAAACTATATTCAGAAATTCATGCATCGTTGATACAATGAGTATGTGTCTTGTTCGGAGCGGCTTCAGCCGCTCCGATTTTTTCGATCGTCATTATTTTTGGCGTTTTATAAGAGTATATTTTTTAAAGGCACTGCATGAATAAGAATAGTATTATTCAAAATTTCAACATCGGTATCAAATTATGGAGCACTAACACTGATCAGATCAACAATATTCGTACACTTTATTCAGAAGGTTATTGTGCGTATATAGAATTATTTGCAGTTCCCGGCACATTTATCACGCATGCACACGCATGGCAAACTCTTGATATTCCGTTTATTATTCATGCTCCCCATTCGCAACAAGGAATGAATCCTGCACTACACGATCGTGCATTGAGCAATTCACGGTTGATCCATGAGACTTGTTTGTTCGCGGATCTTCTTTCAGCACCTGTAATTGTTATGCATCCGGGTATTGGCGGGGATCTGAACGAAACCGTGCGGCAAATGCGATCGTTTAACGATACTCGTTTTGCGATTGAGAATAAACCCTATTGGTCGCTTGACGGGAGATCTGTATGTAACGGCTATTCAGTTGGCGATATTTCACTGATTATGAAAGAAACGGGTGTACGATTCTGCTTGGATTTCGGACATGCGATCTCTGCGGCGAATGCACAAAAGATCGATTACCGAGAAGTCTTACAACAATTCATCGCATTACAACCGGTCATCTATCATATAACCGACGGAGATATTGACGGTGTCATCGACAATCATCTCAACTTCGGAAAAGGTACATACCCGCTGAAAGAATTATTTGCATTATTGCCTGAAAGTGCAATGGTTACGAATGAAGCGAATAAGGATTTTAGTAGAGGGTTGGAGGATTATCGGAGTGATCTTGTGCAATTACGTAGCATGCTTACCGGTGAACTATGAAGATTCTTGTTGTGGGAAAAAATAGTTATATCGGAACCTCTTTTATGAATTGGATCAAAAAGAACGGCCGCGCAGAGATTGATGTTGTTGAATCTGAAAATGATGTGTGGCGAGATATTTCTTTTGACGGTTATGATACTGTAGTGCATGTTGCAGGGATAGCACATGTATCCCGAAACCCCAAATATGAGGGGTTATACTACAAGGTAAATCGAGATTTATCAATTGCGGTAGCGCAAAAAGCAAAAGATGAAAATGTAAAACAATTTATTTTTATGAGTAGCATTATCGTATATGGTGATGATACCGACATAACAAATGAAATACCTATCGATCGTGCTACAAAACCTGTACCGGCAAATTTTTATGGAAAAAGTAAACTGGAGGCAGAATATCAAATATATTTGATGCAGAGTTCAGATTTCCATGTTGCTATTGTCAGGTGTCCTGTTGTATACGGACCAAATTGTAAAGGGAATTTCGTAAAATTGATAAAGATGGCTAAATTATTGTTTCTTATCCCGGACATTAACAACACGAGAAGTATGATATTTATTGATAACCTGTGTGCATTCCTTTCGTTGATCATCGAAAAAAAAGCATTCGGTGTTTTTTTCCCTCAAAACAACCAATATGTTTCTATGAAAAGTATTATCACGAGTATTAGATCTGTTTTCGGCAAAAAAACGTATACGACGACAATTTTCAATTCTTTTATTCTGGTTCTTTCCAAGAGAGTGCGTTTATTTCGTAAGATTTTTGGAAACAAATTTTACGCTCAGGATATTTCATTTGATTCTGAAATTGGTGATTATACTATCGTTTCGTTTGAAGAATCAATTAGATTGTGTGTAAAAGAATGAAAAAACGATTATTAGTGGTAACTCAATATTTTTACCCGGAACAATTTCGCATAAATGACATTTGCTGTGAATGGATCAAACGCGGGTATGAAGTAAGTGTTTTAACCGGTATTCCTAACTATCCACAAGGTACCTATTTTAAGGGATACGGAATTTTTAAAAGAAGAAGAGAAAATTACAACGGAGTACAAATTTTTCGGGTACCAATTTTCCCCCGAGGAAATAACGGCATTACGTTATTTCTTAACTATTCTTCATTTGTAATAAGCGGTTGGTTTTTTTCAGTATTTCTTCGAACGAAATTCGATCTTGTTTTTACTTATGAAGTTTCACCAATGACGCAAGCATTACCCGCAATTGCAATCGCAAAAAAACAAAAAATTCCCAATGTTTTGTTTATCGGCGATTTATGGCCTGAGAACATTGAATATGTAGCAGGAATTAAGAGTGCTTTCATTCTTAATGGTATAGGTAAAATAGTCGATTACATTTATTCAAAAAGTGATGTAGTGCTTACCTCATCACAAAGTTTTATTCCGAGAATAGTTGCCAGAGGTGTACCATGTGATAAAATTGAGCATTGGCCACAATATGCGGAAGATTTTTATAAACCATGCGACGCACACTATTTGCGTGAAAAACATGGGATCAGTCATAATGCATTTGTGATAATGTTTACAGGTAATATCGGTTATGCACAAGGTTTGGACATATTACCTTCCGTGGCTCAATACTTAAAAAACAAATCGGTAGCGGTGTTGTTTTTTTTAGTAGGTGATGGAAGGGCAAAAAAAGAACTGCAAAATTCAATTGCTGCTTTGAATGTACATGAATACTTTTATTTTTCTGAGCGCAGACCTGCTCCTGAAATTCCTATGTATCTCGCCATCGCTGATGTCGCATTCGTATGTTTTTCAAAAGGTTTGATCTCTGAAATTACAATTCCCGCCAAGCTTCAGTCGTATATGGCCTGCGCGAAACCTTTGCTGGTGTCGGGTGATGGCGAAGTTTGCAGAATCATTCAAGATTCTCAGGCAGGCTTATCTAGTCCCTCCGGAGACGTGCAAATGTTGTCTGAACGGATAATAGATTTTACATTGCTAAACAAAAGTGAACGTGATAAAATGAGTCGCAACGCATTGGTTTATTACAAAAACAACTATGATAAGGAAAAACTACTCAACAGGGCAGATGAGATTTTTATGAGTATTTTTGAAAGGCGTGATTGAATATGTTTCATAATAAAACACTCTTGATAACAGGCGGCACAGGTTCATTCGGTAACGCGGTATTAGATAGATTTTTGAAGACCGATGTAGCGGAAATTCGCATTTTTTCACGCGATGAGAAAAAACAGGACGATATGCGCAGTGTGTATAACAACAGCAAGTTGAAATTTTTTATCGGCGACGTGCGTGATCACAACAGTTTACGTAATGCGATGTACGGTGTTGATTATGTGTTCCACGCTGCGGCATTAAAACAAGTTCCGTCATGTGAGTTTTTTCCGATGGAAGCAGTAAAAACCAATGTGATCGGTACGGAAAATGTGCTGAACAGTGCAATTGAATCCGGTGTGAAAAAAATAATATGTCTTTCAACCGATAAAGCGTGTTATCCCGTGAATGCAATGGGAACATCGAAGGCGATGATGGAAAAGGTCTTTATTGCAAAATCGCGAACAGTAGCACCGTCAAAAACATTGATCTGCGGCACACGATACGGGAATGTGATGTGTTCGCGCGGTAGCGTTATTCCGCTGTTTGTCGAACAAATAAAAGCGGGAAAGCCTCTCACGATCACTGAGCCGTCAATGACCCGCTATATCATGAGTCTTGAAGAAGCGGTTGAGTTAGTGCTGTTTGCGTTTGATAATGCAAAAACCGGAGATATCATGGTACAAAAAGCGCCTGCGTGTACAATTCATAATTTGGCAAAAGCACTTCTTGAGATTTTCGAGGGTACCAATGAAATAAAAGTAATAGGTACTCGACATGGTGAAAAAATGTATGAAACCTTGTTGACAAAGGAAGAATATGTACATGCAGTTGATATGGGAGGATTTTATCGTATTCCTTCAGACTCGCGTGATTTAAATTATGACAAGTACTTTAACGACGGGGATAAAAAAATTGCAGGTTCAGATGAGTATAATTCAAATAACACGCAACAGTTAACGATTGAGGAAGTAAAAGAAAAACTCATGCAGTTATCGTATATCCAAGAAGAACTTGCAGTATGGAAGACTGTAAAGGGAAAACAATGAAGATATTAGTCACGGGAGCCAATGGCTTTATCGGGAAAAATCTTTGCGCTGTATTACGCGAAAAAGGGCATGATATTTTTTCCTACGACATTGATTCCGATTGCACGCTGCTCGATCGATACACCAATGAATGTGAATTCGTGTTTCATCTTGCCGGAGTAAATCGTCCGAAGGATCCACGAGAATTTATGATCGGGAATCATGACTTTACTGAAGAATTATTGCGCAGATTACAAACAGCGTCTAATCACTCACCGATAGTCATGTCATCGTCCACGCATGCAATGCTTGATAATCCTTACGGGAAAAGCAAGAAAGCTGCTGAAGACGTTGTTACGAAGTATGCAAAAGTTACAGGAGTGCCTGTTTTTGTGTATAGATTGACGAATGTGTTCGGGAAGTGGTGTCGCCCCAATTACAACAGTGTGATCGCAACATTTTGTCACAATATTTCCCGTGGTTTGGATATTACTATCAATGATCCCGCGGCGGAGCTGAAGCTGGTGTATATTGATGATGTGACAGATGCATTGGTTTCGTGCATGGCGAAAAAAACTTTTACCGGTGAATATTTTTCTGTAGAGCCGTGTTATACTGTTACGTTGGGAAAAATTGCAGATACTTTGTATGACTTCAAAGAAAGTCGGAATTCGCGTCGAGTGCCTGATTTTTCAGATTCATTCATTAAAAAGTTATATAGTACCTATCTGAGTTATTTGCCTGAAAACGAGTTCTCGTATCCGTTGAAAATGAATTGCGATGCTCGCGGTTCTTTCACCGAATTTCTTAAAACTCCTGATCGCGGGCAAGTGTCGATAAATATTTCAAAGCCGGGGATCACTAAAGGAAATCACTGGCATCATACCAAAGTGGAAAAGTTCCTTGTCGTAAGCGGACTAGGTGTGATACGGTTTCGTAAAATTGACAGTGATGCGATAATAGAGTATCATGTGAGCGGGGAGAAACTCGAAGTCGTTGATATCCCTCCGGGATATACGCACAATATTGAAAATCTCGGGACTATTGATATGGTGACGGTAATGTGGGCAAATGAGGTCTTTACTGCAGAAATACCTGATACATACGGTGAGGGGGTATAATTGTCGAATTTAATATTCAACGCCTTTGCCTCAAAAAAAGATTTTCAAACATCACCACAAATTGGCGGAAATGTTACATCGGACGTATTGGATATTTATTTAAAGAATATTTTTGTTTCGCTGCTATCCGCAAAATTCAACAATCCACACGACGATGTTGCGTTAGTGTGTAATATTTCTTTGCCGGAACGCTTTGAGCATTTGTTTCACGAGAATAATATTCAAATACTATATGTTGAGTTCACCTCATTTGTTATGCCTGCAGATTTTCATTGGGCATTGGCATTTTATAAACTGTGTGCCTATGATTGGGTAGTGGCTAATACCGAATATGATAAATACATGATGATAGATGCGGATACTGTGTCGGTCAGGTCGTTTGATGATATTTGGGAAGAAGCGAATTATGGTTTATTGTTGTATAATATTAACCATTCATATTCTCATAAAGACCGAAAAATTATTCAGAATACATATGATAAACTTTATAAGACTGAAAATAAAAACATCATACATTACGGGGGAGAATTTATTTGTTCAAAAAGGAGTAATGTCGGTGCATTTTTAAGCGAATGTAAGAGTGTGTATACATTGATGGAAGAGAGTAATTTTACAGTAGATACGACGATCGGTGACGAGGCTTTGATTTCTATCGCGGCATCACACTTTAAGATAATTGAAGCCGGGGCATATATATATCGATATTGGACCGGTTCTTTTTACCTGGTTTCAACCAATTATATAAATAATCCCGTCTGTATCTGGCACTTACCAAGTGAAAAAAAATATGGGATGTTGTATTTATTCGAGTATATTCTTAAAAACAGGAAATTACCCGCAATTGGGAAAATGCGCTCTGCATTTGGTTTTCCTAAAAAGAAAAGACCCATTACGAGCATGTTTTTGCTCATTATATTTAAAAGAGTTGTAAATAACGTATTGCGGGGTAAAAACTATGAATAAGTTAAAACTAATGACTATTATCGGTACCAGACCCGAGATCATTCGGCTATCAGAAGTTATAAAATGTGCTGACAAGTATTTTGACCATATTCTTGTTCATACAGGGCAAAACTGGGATCATACACTCAATCAGGTGTTTTTTGAAGATCTCAAGCTTCGCGCGCCGGATCATTATCTCGACAGCGTCGGGAAAAATCTCGGCGAAACCATGGGGAATATTATTGCGAAATCATTCGATATACTCCAAAAAGAACAACCTGATGCACTGCTGATTCTTGGAGATACCAATTCGGCATTATCAGCAATTTCGGCGAAGCGTTTAAAAATCCCGATATTTCATATGGAAGCGGGTAATCGTTGTTTTGACCAGAATGTGCCTGAAGAAATAAATCGTAAGATCGTTGATCATATTTCCGATATCAATTTGCCGTATACCGAACATTCACGGCGGTATTTGCTTTCAGAAGGATTTCGCAAAGAACATATCTTTGTGACGGGTTCGCCGATGCGGGAAGTATTGGCGCGACATAAAGAACGCATTGATACACGAGAAATTCTGACGACGTTGGGTTTAGAGACTGGAAAATTCATCCTCGTTTCCGCGCATCGTGAAGAAAATATTGATAATGAAAAGAATTTTATTTCGTTGATGACAGCAATAAATACAATCGCGGAGCGTTACGCTATGCCTGTGATCTATTCAACACATCCGAGGACAAAAAAATTCATTGAGCAACGTAACTTTGTATTTCACTCGCTTGTGCGCAACATACAACCACTCGGTTTTCTTGATTATAACAAACTGCAAAAAAATGCGTATTGCGTGCTTTCAGACAGTGGTACATTATCGGAAGAAAGCGCAATACTGGGATTTCCGGGCATTCTTCTGCGAACGTCGACCGAGCGTCCGGAAGTGTTGGATAAAGGTACGGTGGTTATAGGCGGTATAACCGGTGAAGATATTGAGCAGGCTATCGAATTGGCGGTTGCGATGAGAAAAAACAATGAGCCGACTGTTCTGGCTGAAGATTATCACGACGAGAATGTATCGGTAAAAGTAATAAAGATAATTCAAAGTTATACGAAGATCATTAACAATGTTGTATGGGGAAAGGTTTGAGTTTTGTGCTTTTCGAGAGAGATAGAATTATTTGTTGAAAAATGAAAATATTATATATTGTCAACTTACCCGCACCGTATATGGTGAATTTTTTAAACGAATTGGGTAAATTGTCTGATTTAACTGCAGTATTTGAAAAATCAGATTCTTCTGAAAGAGATAAAAGTTGGCAGAAGTATAACTTTCTATCGTTTCGCGGGATTGTACTGAAAGGGATACCGTTCTCTGCTGATAGTTCTTTTTCTCCACAAGTTATTTCGCATATTAAAAAGAATGTGTATGATTCTATTATTGTAGCAAATCCAACAACTCCTACAGGAATAATTGCTATGGTATATATGAATTTTAAGAAAATTCCATATTCTATTCGATGTGACGGCGGTTTTGCAGGCTCACAAAAGGGATTGAAGGAATATATTAAGAAAAAAATATTTCGAAGTGCAGTGTTTTGGCTGAGTACCGCTGTTGAAGCA
Source organism: uncultured bacterium (assembly GCA_964423645.1). Taxonomy (GTDB): domain Bacteria; phylum Macinerneyibacteriota; class Macinerneyibacteria; order Macinerneyibacteriales; family CAYRFE01; genus CAYRFE01. The sequence goes on from CAYRFE010000007.1 coordinate 66,403, forward strand.
GATAACTATTTATTATCATATGGTGCAAAAAAGGATACAATTTTCAGATATCCGCTTTCTACGCTCTATGCTGCGGATATATTGTCGAAACCCTTATCAACGGAACAAAAAAAAGCGATACGTAAAGATTTACATATTGAAGCTGACTTTGTTATTTTGTCTGTAGGTCAGTTTATTTACAGAAAAGGTTTTGATGTTTTACTCGATGCATGTAAAAACCTCAAAAAGGATTCGTCGATAGCGGTATATATCATCGGTGGTGAGCCGACGAAAAGCATGAGAAGGTTTTGTATAGAACACCAACTAAAACATGTTACGTTTCTTCCTTTTATGCTAAAAGATCAATTGCAAAAATACTATCAGGCAGCAGATGTTTTCGTGTTTCCTACACGTGAGGATATTTGGGGTTTGGTTATCAATGAGGCAATGGCCAATGGATTGCCTATAATATCTACTAATCGTTGTATTGCAGGATTGGAACTTGTTGTTGATGATGAAAATGGGTATATTGTTCCTGTGAACAATGCTGATGCTATAGCATTAAAAATTAATCGAATTGTAGAGAACCAAATCATGCGATTGGAAATGGCACAATCATCATTAGATAAAATTCGCCACTATACACTTGAAAACATGGCAAAGATGCATATGGAAATTCTTGAAAAGTATAGGGAAAAGAGACTATGAGATCCTTATTGGTACGTTTTGTTTTATTTTGGGTGAATAATGTATTTAATGGTTCACGTTTTTTTGGTATTAAGAGGGGTTTACTACGCTTATTGGGAGTGAAAATCGGGAAGGGCACGAAAATCGTTGCCCCGGTTTATTTTGGTCCTTCAATAGCGATTACTATCGGTGAGAATTGTTGGATAAGTATGAATGTTTTTTTTGACGGCAACGGAGCGGTCATCTTAGGTAATAATATAGATATTGCACCTCATGTTGTTTTCAACACAGGCGGGCATGAAATCGGCACACCGACTCGAAGGGCCGGAAAGGCGAAAGTATGCACGGTCACGGTTGGCGATGGCACGTGGATAGGGACACGAGTGGTCATCATCAATGATGTGAATGTGAGCGAAGGCGTTGTTGTTGCAGCGGGAGCAGTTGTTCATAAAAATGTCGAAAGTAATGTAGTCATAGCCGGCGTTCCGTTTCAAATAAAGAAAAGACTATAGATGTGAAACCTTTGCAAAACTACCATACTAATAATTTGAGCTCTCCCCAAACCCCTCTCGTTGCGATCGAGAGGGGCTTACAATGTTTTATAGTGGGGACTTCGTCCCCACACCCCTGGTTTAACGCTACAATAAAATGCGAGAATTTGAATTGTGCAAAGGTCTTGATGTATGCATAACACTGATTTGAGAGTTTTGTATATATCGCAAGCATGTTCGAAAGAATGTTATACTATGCTTACTAAGGTCTGTGATGTAATCCCTCCTGTTACAGCGCTTAAATTTAATCGTTTATTTGCTGAAGGATTGGCACATAATCATGTGCACGTAGAATGTGTTTCAAGCCTTCCGTTCATAAATAAAAAAAACAGATCCGGTTTAGTTGACCGCGAGACGAAGGATAACGTTCAGTATACCTATATTTTTTCGTATTTTCGTCTTACTCGGTATTTGAAATTGTTTATCTATTCTTTCTATTACACGGTTTTGCATTGCAAAAAAAACAAAAATACGATTGTTATTGCGGATATATATAGTGTCGCAATCGCACTGGGAGCAATATGTGCCATTATTTTTACCGGTGTAAAAAGTTATGCAATGGTAACTGATATTCCTTGTTTTATTCCTGACAAAACCATACCAACTACTCTCGTAAGAAGAATACTGCAAAACTCTTTAAAAACTATTCAAAATTGGTTGATACGACGCTTTGGAGGTTATATATTTCTTACCCATGCAATGAATGAGGTTATTAATAAGAAGAATAAGCCGTACGTTATAATAGAAGGTTTTTCAGATATAGCCATGACGAAATTAGTGCCTTCGCTAGAAGAAAAGTTCAAGGAAGAAGTTATTGTGTATGCGGGTTCGCTTGACAGACGATTTGGAATAGTCACACTTGTTCAAGCTTTTTTGAAATACTCTAATCCTCATGCTCGTTTGTGGTTATTCGGAATAGGCAATGCTGCCACTGATATTAAAGAAATTGCAAAAGGTGACGAAAGAATAGTTGTTGGCGGGATGATGCCTAATGATGAAATTATTACAATTGAAATGAAAGCTTCGTTATTGATAAACCCTCGACCTTCTGATCTTGAAATGAATAAGTATTCCTTCCCCTCAAAAACAATTGAATATATGGCTTCTGGGACACCGGTATTGACGACGCGTCTATCGGGCATACCAACTGAGTATAATGAGATGTTATATTTTTTTGATGATGAAAGCATAGACGGTATGTGCAACACGATAGAAAAAGTTCTTTCTTTATCAAAAGAAGAATTATTCTTAAAAGGGCAGCAAGCAAAAACTTTTGTCATGAAGGATAAGAATAATCTTGCTCAAGCGAAAAGGTTTTTAGATCATGTAGCGGGTGCCGTATGAAAATAAAACCATTTAACTGGCTGATCTATTTAGTCATTCTTGTTTTTACAATGGATTATTTTCGTTATGTATTTATCAGTGTCGCAGGCGGCTCATCGTATTATGTGTTAATGGTCGTAGCATTTGCAGCATGTCTTATGAAAAGCAGGAGTGTTTTAATCAATATTACTTTCAAGCGATACGCAGTGTATTTTTATGTATGGTGTTGTGCCTTTATAATTGTGTATGGATTTGTAGCAACGTCTCAGTACTATCAAGACTTATTTGGTATTTCTATGGATTTATTCGCGTATCAAATGATAATAATGCTTGTCGTATTTACCATAGTAACTACTGTAATACATTTGCAGGATGACGATTTATCCCGTACAATTATCAAACTTGTAATTATTTCTATGATCATTAATGCTATTCTTACGCTACGAGCATTGGTAACAAATCCCAATATTGCACGACTTATTGCAACCGGGCAGAGTGTTAACGATGCTGATAGTTTTTATGGAATTTCAGGGTTTGCAATTATTTACGGACTTCTTACTATAGTACCAATGTTCTTCCCATTTTTTCACGGACAAAACAAAAGGTATTCAATATTTAGTGCTGTTTTCCTTATTTTAATGGGTATTTTCATTTTCAGCGCGGGATTTACTACAGCGATAATGATTTTAGCAAGCACTCTGATTATTTATCCAATGATGCGATTATCAAAGATCAAAATTTTTATACTCGCTCCCATATATGGTGCAATTCTATATTTTTGGGGTAACATACAAACACTCTATAATATTTTGAATTATTTGGCAGAAATAATACCGATACAAGAGGTTTCAAAGAGGTTCTATCAATTGGCATTATATCTTGCATTTAATGATGCATCAGGAGATGCATTAATGGCACGCTCTGTTGCATATCAGCGTTCACTGAGTGCTTTTATCGAATATCCTCTCACCGGAAAGATCATTTTTTCCCCTGATTATCCTTTATCCGGTCATTCAACGATCCTTGATACGATGGGAGGACTGGGAATTGGAGGATTGCTTCTTTTTATCCTATTTTTGGTTTATAACTATAAATTTTCTACGCGAACCATTGTTGATACAAAATGGAAATCAGCTGTTTTTACGTCGCATATAGCATTTGCCGGTGTATGCGTATTGAATCCGATTGTATCGTCTCCTGTGATTGTTATGATGTTTATGATATTTACACATATATTTCCAGCGTATATGATAAGTAACAAGTGGGATCAAACTCAAAAAATGCAACAATCTAAGCCTATAAAAAATGACCAGGCGGTAATCTAATGCGAATTTTGTGGTTTTGTAATATGCCGTTGCCTGAGGCAAGTTCTCTCATGAATGAAGAACCGTTACCGTACGGCGGGTGGATGACTTCTTTAGTATCTGTATTAAGAGAAAATGACGATATAGATTTGCATATTGCCTTTCCTTTTTATAAAACCGTTATATCCGGTTTTGACGTTTTTCAAGGTGATAATGTTCGGTATTATCCATTTAAAATAACAAAAAAATGCCGAAACAATTTTTTATTTTCTAAGACCAAATCTCCAATAAAAGATATTATTCACTGTGTTGAGCCGGATATTATTCATATATTTGGTACGGAAGCCTCATATATTGGCGAGATTATGGATAATTTCAATGCGTATCGAATTATTTTACATCTTCAAGGAATAACATCGATCATTGAACACCATTATACATTGTTACTGCCTGACGCTATAAAAAGAAAAAAAACATTACGAGATTTCTTGAGAAATGACAGTATCGTAAAGCAACAGAAAGCTTTCCGAAAACAAGGTGTTCTTGAAAGAGAATTGTTACAACGTCTACACTTTGTTATTGGAAGAACCGTGTTTGATCATGCCTGTGTCTTTCAAATAAACCCGTACATTCAATACTTTAAGAATAATGAATCATTACGCGAATCATTTTATCATACAAGATGGGATATTCGACAATGTAAACCTAAGACAATATTCATGAGCCAAGGATATTACCCCATCAAGGGACTTCATAGTATGCTTGAAGCATTACGTATTATAAAAGTCTTTTATCCCGAAGTATGTCTACAGGTTGCAGGAATCAACGTTATTCGACAAGATACTATTTTGGACGGCATGCGTTTATCATCATATGGTTTTTATATTCGATCGCTAATTACTAAGTATGATCTATCAAATAATATAGTATTTACGGGTGAATTGAATGAGCAGGCCATGAGTGAGCGAATGTCTAAAGCGCATGTTTTTGTATGTCCGTCGTCTATCGAAAACAGCCCTAATTCTTTAGGGGAGGCGATGATGTTAGGGGTGCCTTGTGTGGCTTCATTTGTTGGAGGCATTCCGGATTTATTAACTCACAACTCTGAAGGATTTCTTTATCCTGCCGACGCACCGTATATGCTTGCGAACTATATTATGGAGATTTTCAAGGACGATGAGCTGGCAATTCGTTTTTCAAATAACTCTCAAAAACGCGCGAAAGAGACACATGATAAGATTAAAAACGCACAAAATTTACTGAATATTTACAAATATATGCTCGAGGCGAAAAACCCATGAATATTCTTATTGCCAATACGCAAGAATTTAACCCTCAAATCGGGGGCGTTGAAAAGGTATCATCGATTTTAGCCGAAGAGTTTGTTCAGCGAGGGCATAATGTCTTTTTTTTGGCATGCGTGCAGTCACCTTATTCCAAAGAGTATACACCGGTAGTATCCCAGATACTACTGCCTGATTCGCAAAACTATGATTCCGTTGAAAATGTGACGGTATTTGTTGAGGTTTTAAGAAAATATCAGATTGATATTGTTATGAATCAGGCCGGTAATATTTACGAGTTTTCAAATTTGTGTTTTGTATCTGCCGAGTTATATGAAAAAGTAAAAGTTATTTCGGTTGTTCATATTGATCCTGTGTACAGTTTGAAAGCGATTTCTGATTTCAGTTCGTCAATTTTACCCAAGGGGAGCATATTTCGTACTATTGCCCGAAGAGTGTTATATCCCTACAGGTATGTTTCGGCATTTTTTAAAGAAAAGAAACTCTATTCCTTTGTGTATTCCAAAAGTTTGAAAGTAGTATTGTTATCATCATATTTTAAAAAAAACTTTCAACATCTTGTGCCCCATGCAGATGCAACAAAATTAACCGCGATACTAAATCCTTCCGCAGGTAATTTGTGTCATTGCTCAATGAAAAAAGAAAATGCATTGCTTTATATCGGACGTTTGGATTTCGCTCATAAAAGAGTAGATCGGTTACTTGAAATATGGGCACGAATGTATAAAGATTTTCCGGATTGGCGCCTTGATATTGTTGGTGACGGCCCGATACGTGCAGAATTGGAAATGTATGTTCGCAAAAACAATATCGACAATGTTCATTTTGCAGGTATTACCGCCCCTTTTGATTATTACTCGAAAGCACAGATTCTTTGTATGACATCTACATATGAAGGATTTCCGATGGTTTTACTTGAAGGAATGAGATATGGATGTATCCCAATTTCATATGATAGCTTTGAAAGTATTCATGAAATAATAATAAATGGCAAGAACGGATATATAATCCCGTCATTCAATAAACGAAGTTACGAAGTGCATTTACGAAAGTTAATGGAAACGTCAGTTTTGCGTGACTCTATGAATAATAATCTTCAACGTGGTATTGAAAAGTTTGATTTGCACCATATAGCGGATGAATGGATTACGTTATTTACGACATGTACTGTCAAACTTAATGGTGAAGTGTAATGCAAATAACGTTTTATTCTAATTTTCTGAATCATCATCAACTGCCTTTTTGTGAAAGAATGTATGCAATGTTGGGTAGCAATTTTACATTTGTTGCGACTGAGAGAGTGCCTCAAGAACAATTAAGTCTTGGGTATAAAGATTTGAATGAATGTTACCCCTTTGTGCTGCAGACATATAATGATGGTTCGGGTGTAGTACGGGCTCAAGAAATCGCAGATAAAAGCGACATTGTTATCATGGGTTCTGCACCATTTGAATTTGTTAAAAAACGGATTGAAGCTAATAAACTTACCTTTATTTATTCCGAGCGCTTGCTAAAGCGCGGGTTATGGCGGATACTATCACCGCGTGCTTTATATAATTGGTATAATATGTATACTAAGTATAATAAAAAAAATTTTTATCTTTTAGCTGCGGGTGCATATGCTTCGGGAGATTTTTCTTTGCTTGGCGCATTTCAGAGCAAAATGTTTAAATGGGGGTATTTTCCGGACGTAAAAAAATGTTCGATAGATGAGTTATTGGCTATAAAAACGACTGAACCGATCTCTATTCTTTGGTGTGGGCGTTTTTTATCCTGGAAACATCCGGAAAAAGCCATTGCAATTGCAATGTTTCTGCGTACACAAGGGTATGAGTTTATATTGAATATGATCGGTGAGGGCGAGATGGCACCGCACATTCGTAATCTTATTATTAGTAATAACCTGAGTAAATATGTGCATCTATTAGGCAGTATGCCTACTGCGAACGTGCGTGAGTATATGGAAAAGGCATCGATATTTCTTTTTACCAGTGATTACAATGAGGGTTGGGGCGCAGTATTGAATGAAGCAATGAATAGCGGATGTGCGGTAATCGCAAGTCATGCAATCGGCTCAGTGTCGTTTTTACTACAGCATGGTGTGAACGGAATGGTATATAAAAACGGCGATGATAACGAGCTTTTCAGAGAAACAGAGGAGTTGCTACAGAACGAAGCCTTACGAACGGAACTTGGTAAAAATGCGTACGCGACTATTATTACCACATGGAACGCTGAGGTTGCAGCGACTCGTTTTATTGAATTATCTGAATGCATACTGAATAAGACTAAATGTTGTTTTCATGAAGGCCCATGCAGTCCTGTTCTTCCTGTAGCTCAGTGTAAAATGTATCGCCGATTAGTTGATGGGAAAATGGAATAATACCATGGCGTTAATCAGTATAATCGTACCGGTATATAAAGTTGAAAAGTATCTTGAAAAATGTATTCGATCTATCCAAGATCAAACGCTGAAGGATATTGAAGTAATTCTGGTGGATGACGGGGCGCCTGACAGATGCGGTGCTATGTGTGATGAATTTGCGCAAAATGACAGTCGCATAAGGGTTATTCATAAACAAAACGGCGGTGTAAGCAGTGCTCGTAATGCCGGTCTGGCGATTGCTACCGGGGAGTATATAGGTTTTGTAGATAGCGATGATTATATAGAATCTGATATGTATGAAACCCTTTATCATGTATTGCAGGAATATGATGCCGATATCGCAGTTTGTGGGCATTTTGTTGAGAAAGATGGAAAAATCATTGAAGAGGTCAGAAATAACGGTTTTACAACGGTAGTTTCCGGTATCGAGGCATGTAAAAGAACAATACTTGACCATGAGATTAACAGTTTCGCATGGGATAAATTATATAATAGAGAGCTATTTTCGAATTTTGCATATCCCGCACTATTTTATCATGAAGATATTGCATCCACTTTTCTTATAATGTCTAAAGCCCGTCGAGTAGTTCTGCATAATATTGCAAAATATCATTATATCAGAAACAGTAATAGCATAAGTCTTACCATGAATCCCCTCAAAGTGTATCATTCTTTTCTTGCCTACAAAAGACAAGAGGAATTCACAATCAAAAATAATATGCCGGATTTATTAGAGTATGTGCATTTTCGCATGTTTACTACCGCTAGTAATGCAATAATTTTAATGATACGTACTCAAGAGTATAAATTACAGTGTAAAGAGCCGTTTTATGATATACGACGGGTAATAAAAGAATACTTGAAAACTATCATAACAAATCCTCTTGTTGAAAAACGAGTTAAGTTGTATTCTTGGCTTACAGTATTTTTTCCGATAATTCATGTAGGGCTTTGCAGATTGAATATGGTACAGTTTTTCAGAAAGGTACGTGGTTATAAATGCCCATAATCTCAGTAATTGTGCCGATTTATAACAGTAGAATCCATCTTCATACATGTATTCAATCGATAATCGCTCAGACATTTTCTGATATTGAAATTATTTTGGTCAATGACGGTTCTACTGATAATTCAGGAGAGATCTGCAATCAATTTGCCGAGCAAGATCCCAGGATTATTGTAATTCACAAAGAAAATGGCGGTGTCAGCAGTGCGCGACATGCCGGTTTAGCGATTGCCAGGGGCAAGTATATAGGTTTTGTTGATAACGATGATTGGTTAGAGCTTGATATGTATGAGTTTCTTCATACCCTAATTATTGAGCATGATGCTGATATAGCCTGCTGTGCGATGAAAGTTGTGCAGAATGGAATGCAGGTAGAACCGCCGCCCGCAGACGGGAAGATATTTATATACAACAAGGACGAGGCCGTGAGAGCAATATTGACTGATAAAGAAGTGCAAAGTTATGTGATGGATAAGTTATTTAAACGAGAACTGTTTGAGGGGTTTATTTCTCCCGATGACCCGTATCACCAAGATTATGCGTCCACTTTTTTATTATTCGATAAAGCAAATAAGGTCGTTATCAAAAGAGATGGTAAGTATGTATATAATTTTCACGGCAATAATGTTAGTGCGAATGCTAATTTGACTCCTAAGTTGTTATATAATTCTTTTCTGGCTCATTTACTTCGTCAAGAATATATTGATGCACACTGTGATGATTTAGTGGAAATGAATTTAGGTAGAACTCTTACCGCTGCATTACGTGCCGTGCATGCCATGATACGGCTGAATGAGCATGTTTCTAAGAATAGAGAAGGGTTTGATCATATTCATGAATGGTTGAAAAAGAGCATGTATCGAATGCGAAGAAATACTACCATTAGCAGACGATTGATATATTTTGCGCGATGGTTCGTAGCACACAAATCTTCATACGTTGCTATGTATAAATTAGGAATCCAAAATACTCTTGAGAAATGCATAAACGTGGTAAGGTCGTAAGAATGTCGAAGAATAGAGTGCATGTAAGTATTGTTGATTATTTTCATTTATGTTGTTTTTTTCTTCAAACATTATTGCTAAAGGCAACGTGTAATACTGATTGGAGAGAAGCTTAATGCCGACAATTTCTGTTATTGTGCCGATTTATAATGTAGAAAAATATTTAAATAAGTGTATTCAGTCTATAATAAATCAAACATTTCTTGATATTGAAATCATTTTGGTCAATGACGGCTCAACCGATCGAAGTGGTGAGATTTGTGACAATCATGCAAAAATTGATAGTCGAATAAAAGTTATCCATAAAGAAAACGCTGGTGTCAGTAGTGCAGGGCATGCAGGTTTAGCTGTAGCGAGCGGCGAGTATATCGGTTTTGTAGGAGCAGATGACTGGATTGAGCCGGACATGTATTCTTTCTTGTTTTCCTTATTAAATGAGCATAAAGCGGATATTGCATGTTGTGCAATGAATGTTATACAAGTCGGATTAAAGGCATCAACAGCACCTGCAGACGGTAAAATAATTGTATACACAACACGAGATGCTGTCAGAGCAATACTAATGGATCACGAAATGCAAAGCCATGTTGCAGATAAATTGTTTAAACGGCATCTTTTCGATACGTTTGTATCTCCTGATTATTCGTATCATGAGGATTATGCATCCACTTTTAAATTATTTGCTCGTGCAAAAAAAATTGTTGTAAAAAGGGAGGCGAAATACAATTATAATTTTCATGATGACAATACATGTTCAAATCTGACACCTATTCGTTTGTATCACTCTTTTCTTGCCCATGTGAGACGTCAGGAATATATCGATACGCACTGTGATGATTTGAGCGAAATGAATTTGGGTAGGACGCTTACCAGTGCGTTACGTGCCGTGCATGAAATGATACGAATGAAGGAGCATACAGGACTTTGTCGTGAAGGATTTATTCATATTCATGAATGGTTGAAAAGTAACATGTATCGAATTCGAAGAAATACTACTATCAGCAGAAGACTGATATATTTTGCTCGATTGTTCGTTATAAACAAATCGTTATATGTTGCCATTTGTAAAATGGGAATTAAAAGAGGCATCGAAAAATGTTTAAATACGATAAGGTTACAATAATGATGGAGAACAGATTGAGCATTTGCAATTTTCTTTATGAAGTAATATTGGAGTTATATTTTCGTACCGGGTTATTCCAATTAATCAATAACAGTATTAAAAAAGGAGTATGATGCCTATAATTTCGGTAATTGTGCCGATATACAAAGTTGAGCGATATCTTGAAAAATGTATTCAATCTATCCAAGATCAAACACTGAAGGATATTGAAATTATTTTGGTGGATGACGGGTCGCCTGACAGATGCGGTGTCATATGTGATGAATTTGCACAAAATGACAGTCGCATTACGGTTATTCATAAAGAAAACGGCGGTGTGAGTAGCGCTCGTAATTTGGGTATACGCATAGCAAATGGTGAGTATATCGGATTTGTTGATGGAGATGACTGGATTGATAAAGATATGTATGAAGTATTGTATGATGGTATACTGAAAACGAATGCCGAAGTAGCAATTTGTGGATATCGCATAGAACATGAGGGTAATATTACTCAATTTGTTAAAAATGACGGTAAAACAATAGTATATACAAAAGAAGAAGCTGTTCGAAAAATATTAATAGATGAAGAAATTCATAGTTTTACATGGAATAAATTGATAAAAAAAGAGCTTTTTATTGATTTCGAATCACCAAAATTATATTATCATCAGGATTATGCATCTACATTTATTTTATTTGATCGAGCAAAAAAGATAGTCATGTGTAGGAAAGCAAAATATACTTATAACAACAATGACGGAAGCACGTGTTTTAATTTATCACCGCTACGATTGTATCATTCATTCCTTGCACTTCAAATTCGTCAGAAATTTATCGAAGAGAATTACACTGATTTGACTGAACTTAATTTGGCAAGGCTATTTACGCATGGGATAATTGCCTTACATTCAATGGTACGTACTAATGTATATAAAACTACTCTGAGAGAAGAGTACGCAACATTGTGCCTTTCAATAAATAACAATTTAAGTCGAATTCTTAAGAATTCTAAACTCGCGCTACGAGTCAAAATCTATTGCTGGTTGGTCACGAAATGTCCATCGGGTTATATCGTGATATGCAAAATTGATTTTTTCAAAAAACTTCGAAAGATTTTCCAGTATAATCGTTTTCAGATTTTACTGCTAAGCTCTCTAATGGTGGATTGAAATGAAAAAAATGAGATCATATGGATTGTTCGGAATCAGCAATTTGGTATTATACGTATGATACTATTTATGATGAGAAATATTTTACATAAATATCGCTTTTCTACCAAAAATATGTCGTTACGATTTACTCATAGAAAGAAATCTATACAAGAAATTATAGAGTCCAAAAACAAGTCAATTTGTCAAACAGATTTTTTAATAAGGCGTATATGAAGAAAACAACTGATTCTTCACGCTCAACAATAAAAAATGTTTCATTTATCGGATTGTCTAATGTTTTTTCGATTATAAGCAGTCTATTGGGTTCTTTCATTGTCGCAAGGTATTTATCCCCTGCTGATTTTGGAAGTGTAAAGGCGTTTTTTATTCTTAACAGCTATTTTGCAGTTTCGCATATGGGGATATTTGACGGTATGTCACGCCAAATACCTTTATACTTGGGAAAAGGAGACAAAAGCAAAGCAATGGACTATGCATCTACCGGCTATGCATTTATTTTATTCGGCTCTTTGATATTCGGGTCTGTATATATTGTTTTCAGCGGATATCATCTGATAGTATCGCAGGATACCTTTCGGGCTTTTGGTTGGTTTATGGCAGGTTTGTTGTATTTTTTTACACAAATTACCGGATGTTTGGGTGTAACGTACAGAACAACGAGTGATTTTGCGAAAATTGCTATTATTAACTCAGTGGCCAATGTATTTTCATTAATAGGTATCGGATTTGTTATATATTTTTCAAGTGTCGGATTATTGATCCGCAATGCAGTTACTGCGACTGTCTCAACAGTTTTATACAATAAATATCGCCCTCTCAAAGCCCCGATACATTTTAAAAAGGAATACTTTAAAGAGCTAATAAAAATCGGATTGCCATTATATATAAGCGGGTATTTGGGCACTTCATTTTGGGTAGCATTTGATGCAACATTGGCAGTTAAATTCTTAAGTTCAGATGAATTTGGAGTGTATTCATTTCTTTTAGTGATCTATTTGGCATTGAATACATTTGCCATGTCAGTGAAGCAAATATATGTGCCTAAGATTACCTACAATTACGGATCAGGTATGAATATTCGTTCGAGTATGGCATCGCTAAAAAAACCTATTTTTTATTTGCTTACTGCAACGCTTGCGGTGTGTATCGTGAATGTATATCTTTCACCCTTTTTGATAGAACTGATTCTTCCCAAATATATAGCAGCGATACCCTTTGTAGGATTTTTGGGTATACATCTACTTATCGAGCCGTTTCAGTTGTATAATACTGTTTTATTTGCAGCAAATAAATGGAAAATCAATATATATACAATACTCGCAGGATTGATCGTCTATTTTGTTGCGGTGTTTGTTTTAAAATCATATTTTCATGGAATTCTCGCATTTATAATAGCAAATGCCGTTGGGCGATTGGTGCAGCTGCTTTTGGCTATTTTGTATTTAAGCAGAATACGGGATGAGGAAGCGCAATGAATAAATCAAATATGACGATTTTAAGGAAAAAAACAATAATGGTCTTCGATGTACCGGCTTCCAGCGGCGGAGCGTTGACTATTTTATACGAATATTACATCGAAGCAATAAATTGTGATGATAAAAATATACTTTGGTATTTTGTTGTAAGCGTGCCCGATTTAAAAGAAAACGAAAATGTTAAAGTATTGCGCTTTCCGTGGATTAAAAAAAGCTGGTTTCATCGATTGTTTTTTGATTACTTAATAGCTCCCGGATTAGTAAAGCAATATCGTGCCAATGAGATATTATCGTTACAAAACGTGATTGTTCCCTACACAAAAGTGTATCAACGATTATATGTGCATCAGCCTTTGCCGTTTCATACCTATAGGTTCTCAATTTTTGAAAACTTTTTATTCTGGGTATATCAAAATATTATCGGAAGGATGATTATATCATCAATTCGAAAAGCGGATGAAGTTATCGTACAGACCGAGTGGATGAAGGCCGCATGTATAGCGAAGTCAGGGATTGAGCCGTTAAAAGTAATAATAGTTCCTCCGAAAATTCATCTGAATATAACCAAATATTTCACAATGACTGCGGAAAATAAAAAAACATTTTTTTATCCCGCAAGTGCATTCATTTATAAAAATCATGAAGTCATTGTACGAGCAGCCTGTGCTTTAATAAAAGAAAATTGCATGGAATTTACAATTTATTTTACTATCCACGGGACCGAAAATCGACATGTCCGGAAATTGGCAAAATTAGTAAGGGAGCACAATCTTCCCATCAAGTTTATCGGTCCGATAACGTCAAACGAAGTTATGGCGTTCTATAGTCGGTCTGTATTGTTGTTTCCTTCAAATATTGAAACATTCGGGTTGCCGATGCTTGAAGCAAAATCACATAATACGCCGATTATCGCCGCAGATAAGCCGTCTTCACGTGAAGTTCTCGATGGCTATGAAAATGCATTATTTTTTGATTCAAGTTCAGCAAAAGCATTGTCTGAGTTAATGAAAAATTTTATTCAACCTGAAAATACGCAAAAAGCGAGAAGAACAGTAATGGTTTTTGATGTGCCTGCGTCGAGCGGCGGAGCATTAACGGTGCTTCACGAATATTATAATGATGCGGTATGTTCTGTGGATACGAATACAAATTGGATATTTGTAATTAGTGTACCGACGTTAACAGATACTGCAAATGTAAAAGTAATTCGGTATCCTTGGATTAAAAAGAGTTGGTTACATCGTTTGTATTTTGATTGTTGTGTAGCGCCAAAATTAATAAAAAGCAACACTCCCGATTCTGTATTATCTCTGCAAAACATTATCGTTCCTTTTACTAAAGTAATGCAAACCGTGTATGTGCATCAGACATTACCGTTTGAATCATATCGATTCAATATTTTTAAAAACCCTGTTTTATGGGTGTATCAAAATATTATAGGTGTGTTGATTCGTTATTCTATACAGAGAGCGGAAAAAGTTATCGTTCAAACTGAGTGGATGAAAAATGCTTGTATAAAACGCACAAATATTTCCTCCGCTAAGATACACGTGATTACACCGAAAATTTGCGTCAAGGTTCAAAAACTTTATGAAAACATAGATGTTAATCGTAGGAATTTTTTTTATCCCGCCAGTGCCTATATCTATAAAAATCATCAGATACTATTGGCTGTCGCACAGATTCTGAAGAACGATAACATAACCGACTATTCAATTACCATAACCCTTTCAGGTCATGAAAATCGATCAGTTAGGAATATTTATGATATTTCCCGTCGTGATAACTTGCCGATACGGTTTGTCGGGGTACTCCCGATTGAAGAAGTTATGCATTTCTATCAACAATCTGTATTAGTATTCCCGTCATTGATTGAGTCTTTTGGGTTGCCACTTTTAGAAGCAAAAATGCATAATACACCCATCATCGCCTCCGATATGCCTTATGCCCGAGAAGTGCTGTCCGGGTATGAAAATGTGGATTTTTTTAATGCTTCTTCCGCACAGCAACTTGCAGAAATTATGAAAGGTTATATTCTCTCAGAATAGAATATTCAGAGTTCTGACAGCATGACTGTTACAGAAGGGTGTGTCAATGACGCAAGTCCGGCGTGATCCATATGATTTCTCGCAACGACCGCCATGTTACTATTCGCGTTTACGAAGCAATATGGCTGAATATATTCCAGTCGGGGCGCAGACCATCCTTGATATCGGATGTGCAGAGGGATACTTCGGTAAATATTTAAAAGAAACGCGCAGTGTTGAAGTATGGGGTGTCGAAATTGATGAAAAGGCAGCCTTGATAGCTCGTGATCATATCGATAACGTACTTTTAGGAGACGTTACGTTATTACTCAATGATATTCCGGATCAGTATTTTGATTGCATCGTTTTTAATGATGTGTTGGAACACCTTGTGAATCCCTATAAAGTTCTTACAGAAATTAAAAACAAGCTTACTCCACACGGTATGCTGGTGTGCTCTATACCTAACGTGAGATATTTGCCTGTGTTGAAAGAGTTGATGATTAAAAAGCAATGGGAGTATGCCGATAACGGTGTGTTGGATAAATCCCATTTGCGGTTTTTTACCTTAAAGAGTATTCAAAAAATGTTTCATGAGTTGCAATTTGATATCATTTCTATCGAAGGGATCAATTCGATCAAATGCATCTATCATCTCATTGCAAATGTCCTCACGTGTGGTATGTTATCTGATACCAGATATATGCAGTACGTCTGTAGTGTGAAACCGCGAAAGATTTATGAGCAATGCGAGTAAACGAAATAGCATTGTTTTATACACCTGTAAGTCGGAGGTGCAACGTTTCGAGAGGGAGGATACACTTTTATGAGAAAGTCAATACGACGATTTGTTCAACTATCGGTTGAAGTTTTGCCGATAGCGGAACCGATATATGAATTCGGTGCATTTATCGTGGCAGGACAAGAGAAGATCGCCGATGTACGCTCGTTTTTTCCCGGCAAACAATTTTATGGAGCCGATATTCGCGAAGGTCGCGGTGTTGATGTTATTTTGGATCTCCATAGAATCGATTTGCCGGATGAATCAGTCGGAACGGTAGTGGTATTGGATACACTTGAACATGTTGAATATTGCAGGGAAGCAATTGATGAAGTATTCAGAATTCTCAAGCCAAACGGTATTTTCATCCTCAGTTCCGTGATGAATTTCCCGATACATGATTATCCGTCTGATTATTGGCGATTTACACCGCAAGGATTCCGTAGTTTATTGCAATCTTTTGAAACAGCATATGTTGATTATGAAGGGGACGATAAATTTCCCCACACGGTGATCGCGGTTGCAGTAAAGGGGAGTTTACCGCAAACACAGATCGATGCGTATAAAAAGATGATTCTCCAATGGAAAAAAGAGCAGAATACACTTACGCAGCGTATAAAAAAAATAGTACGATATGTTACCCCTCCGTTGATCGTTGAAGGTTGGTATGCACTACGAAAGCGTATCAATCGTATCATTTGACCGTAGTCATACGCATGCGTATTGCCGATGGGCAGTTACCTGCATGAACCTGAGCATAGCGTGTAAAATATAGTGGAAATGCGTGTTGATACCTATTATACTCAGGTTAAGAAAATAGCGGAGGATTTGATGGGTACGATATCTGATACCATGAATATTTTATCTCTTATAGATAGGGATGTTGCGTTATTTCATGACGAGACGAGAGTATACAAAGATCAAATGAAAGCGCATATTTCACCGTGTGCGTTTCTTGTTATCGGCGGTGCTGGTTCTATCGGGCAGGCAGTCGTCAAGGAATTGTTTAAACGTAATCCTAAAGTATTACATGTCATTGATATCAATGAGAATAATCTTGTCGAACTCGTGCGCGATATTCGAAGTTCACTCGGCTATATCGATGGTGATTTCCGCACCTTTGTCATAGATTACGGCAGTGATATCTTTTCGCAATTCTGGAAACAGACGAACTATGATTACGTGTTTAATTTATCCGCATTAAAACATGTACGCAGTGAAAAGGATATGTTCTCACTGTACCGCATGTTTGATGTGAATGTGTTTCATAACCACCGGATCCTCACAGAATTTGACGTTGCGCATGTAAAAAAAATGTTCTGTGTATCCACCGATAAAGCCGCAAACCCCGCAAATGTGATGGGGGCATCGAAACGATTGTTAGAATTATTATTACAATCATACAGCGATACAGTGCCGTACTCGTCAGCACGTTTTGCCAATGTCGCATTTTCCGACGGAAGTTTGTTGCACGGGTTTGAACAACGTATGAAGAAGCGTCAACCGATATCTGCACCGTCGGATGTAAAGCGGTATTTTTTTACTCCGGAAGAAGCAGGATTGTTGTGTGTGTTTTCGGCACTTTTCGGCGAGAATAGGGATATTTATTTTCCCAAACTTGACGAAACGAAAAATTTGATTACCTTCAAGGATATTGCCGTTCGATATATTACCGCGCAAGGGTACGACGCGTATGAATGTGCATCCGAAGAAGAAGCTCGTGCGCAATCATCCGAGCTTATTGGTCAACGCAAATGGCCGTGTTTTTTCTTCACAAGCGATACCACCGGTGAAAAGCCGTATGAGGAATTTTTTACACCGGGAGAAACAGTCGATATGACCACCTACCATGATATCGGTGTCGTAAAAAACAAACAACCCGAAAATTCCCACGATATTCAACGATTCATATATGAGTTAAAAAAACGTCGCGACACAATGGATGTAGACAAAAACGAGCTTGTGTCGTTACTACAGCAGGTAATACCCGAATTCGAGCATGAGGAAAAGGGTAAAAATTTGGATCAGAGGATGTAATGCCGTGAAACGACTGTTCGATTTATTCGTTTCTTTATTGGTGCTTCTATGTTTTTTGCCGTTTGGATTGATGATTGCCGTCATACTGAAATTAACAGGTGAAGGCGAAATATTTTATCTGCAGAAACGAGTCGGAAAGAATCAAAAAGTATTTCATATGATCAAATTCGCGACGATGCTTAAGGCAAGTCCTGCGCTTGGGAGCGGTGATATTACGCTGAAAAATGACCCGCGAGTGTTGCCGATGGGAAGGTTTTTGAGAAAAACCAAACTTAATGAATTTCCTCAGTTTATTAATGTGCTTATAGGCGACATGAGTCTTGTCGGTCCTCGACCGCTCACGCAAAAGAATTATGATTACTACTCAGACAATGAAAAAAATATAATTGCATCGATGCGTCCCGGCATTACAGGAATAGGGTCGCTTTATTTCCGTGATGAAGAAAGCCTGCTTGCAGGGAAAACGATTGATGAGAATATCCGATATTATAAAGAAAACATCGCACCGCTCAAGGCACAACTTGAAAAGTGGTATAAAGTTCATTGTACTGTTTTTTTAGATATAAAAATAATGTGGATGACCGCTATTGCCGTGGTGAACCCTACAAGTCGTTATAGTGCACGTTTTTTTAACACAATAATTGATCACACGCCTCAATATAAAGAACAAAGAGAAAGAAGGATGATACGGTGAAGGGAATCATTTTAGCGGGTGGAACGGGTAGTCGGTTATACCCGATCACACAGGCGGTGTGTAAACAACTTTTACCGATCTATGACAAACCGATGATCTATTACCCGTTGTCAACACTCATGTTGGCAGGTATTCGGGATATACTGATCATTTCAACCCCCGAGGATTTACCTGCCTTTCGTGCAATGTTCGGAACCGGCGGACAGCTTGGGCTGTCGCTTTCATATGCTCAACAAGATTCACCGCGCGGTATTGCAGAGGCATTTCAAATCGGCGCGGATTTTATCGGCTCCGACCCTGTGTGTCTGATATTAGGTGATAATATTTTTTACGGGCAGGGATTTACTCCCTTACTCATGCATGCAGTTGAAAAAACACATGGTGCGACAATATTCGGTTATTATGTGCGTGATCCGGAGCGATATGGTGTGGTTGAGTTTGATGACACGTACCGTGTGTTATCCATTGAGGAAAAACCGCATAATCCGCGATCAAATTACGCGATCGTCGGACTATACTTTTATGACAATAGCGTGGTATCAGTTGCAAAAGATTTACAGCCGTCGTCTCGCGGTGAGCTGGAAATTACCGATATCAATAAGATCTACTTAGAACGTGGCGATGTGTCCGTTCAGATTCTCGGACGCGGTTTTGCATGGCTTGATACAGGGACACATACGTCAATGGTTGATGCGACATTGTATGTAAAAACTATTGAAGAGCGGCAAGGTCTAAAAATTGCGTGTATTGAAGAAATCGCCTATAAAAAAGGGTTTATCTCAAAAGAACAGTTGTTAGTTTTAGCAGAACCGCTCTTGAAATCGGGATATGGAGAGTATCTGCAGCACATCGCAAAGGAGTAGTCATGCCGTTTACGTTTTCTCATTGTAAAATCTCAGATGTACTACTTATTGAGACACAGCTTTTTAGTGATAATCGCGGATATTTTATGGAAGAGTATAAGCGATCTGATTTCATCGCTCATGGAATTCATGACGAGTTTTTTCAGGACAATCATTCTTATTCACGCAAAAATGTGGTACGCGGTTTGCATTATCAAATGGCTCCGCACGCACAAGCAAAACTTGTTCGCGTGATCAAGGGTGCGATCTGGGATGTGGCAGTCGATATTCGTCGTTCGTCTCCTACATTCGGTCAATGGGTTGCGGAGGAATTATCTGCCGAGAATCGTCGTATGCTCTATATCCCCGAAGGATTTGCGCATGGGTTTTGTGTGTTGGGTGAAGAAGCGGAAATTATGTATAAGTGCAGTAAAGAATTCTCATCCGCACACAATGCAGGTATCGCGTGGAATGATCCTGATATCACCATTACGTGGCCGGTGATCGATCCGATCCTTTCAGAGCAGGATACACGTTTTCCGTTATTAAAGGATGCTCGGGTTTTTTAAATGACTCCTGTCGTATGGGTCATCGGCGCAAAGGGGTTATTGGGAAAAGAACTTTGTGAGGCGATTACGTTCAGAGGATGGACGTGTCTGCAAACCGATAAAGAAATTGACATTACCGACAGAGTGGCGTTACGGGCGTTTTCGCTAGGAAGAAAAATTGATTATATGATCAATTGTGCGGCGTATACTGCCGTTGACACAGCTGAGAACGATTCGGAACAGGCGTTCTTGATAAATGCGACCGGTGCTGAAAATTGTGCTCGTACAGCGGCAGAAACGGGCGCTGTTTTGGTGCATATTTCAACTGATTATATATTTGACGGTCACTGCAGTCGGCCATATACAGAAAATGACATACCGCATCCGTGTAATGTGTACGGCGCTTCGAAGCTTGAAGGAGAACAACGTATAGCCAAGTGTGCGGACAAATATTTCATTATACGTACTGCAGGTCTTTTTGGAGTACACGGAAAAAATTTTGTGGCAACGATGCTCTCATTGTTTTCGAAAAAAAGCGAATTACATGTGGTTGATGATCAGATCGCTACTCCTACGTATGCCGTTGATCTTGCTGATGCAGTTTGCCGAATTATTGATACGCGAAGCACTGAATACGGAATATATCATTTTACCAACCAAGGACAGGTCACATGGTATGAACTTGCGTGTGCACTATATACGTATGTACGCACAAAAGGACTGTGTTCACACAAGGTTCACATAAAACCGGTCAGCAGTGCTGAATACGGCAGTATTGCTGTACGACCTCTGTATTCCGTACTGTCGAAGGAGAAATTTACGCGTGTTTTTGCCGTGTCAATCCCGTCATGGGAAGATGCGTTGACCCGCTATGTAGGTTCATTAACCGCAAGGACAGAGTAATATGAGAAAATTTAAAACAATACTGGTCACCGGAGGCGCAGGATTTATCGGATCGAATTTTATACGATATGTATTCGAACAGACCGATTTTTGCGGGACACTTATTAACGTCGATAGTCTTACCTATGCAGGCAAGAGAGAGAATCTGGCTGATATTGAAACACACTATGCTTCAAACGGGCGGTATGTATTTATTATGCAGGATATCGGTAATTATAGTGAAATGGAAAATATTATCACGACGTATGTGGTGGATGCGATCGTGCATTTTGCCGCGGAAACGCATGTTGACCGTTCAATTTTCGGTCCGAGTGAGTTTATTCACACCAATATTATCGGCACATTTACGTTGCTTGAAATAATTCGAAAACGCAATGAAAACGGGTATCCGATTCATTTTCATCATATATCAACTGATGAAGTGTACGGTTCATTGGGAGCGGAAGGATATTTTTCTGAAACCTCTCCCTACGATCCCCGTAGTCCGTATTCGGCCTCAAAAGCTTCTTCCGATCATTTGGTAAAGGCGTATTATCACACGTACGGTATACCGATCACCCTTTCAAATTGCAGCAATAATTACGGCCCGTATCAATACCCGGAGAAATTTATTCCACTGATGATCACGAATATGGTGCAGGGGAAACAACTGCCTATTTACGGTGACGGGAAAAATATTCGTGATTGGGTATTTGTCGACGACCATAATGCGGCGGTGTGGACAATACTTTCCAAGGGACAATGCGGAGATACGTATGCGATCGGCGGCGGAAATGAATGGGAGAATATCGAGTTAGTGAAATATATATGTGAAATAACCGCTCAACTTACCGGAAAACCAGTTGCTGAGTATCTGAGTTTGATTACTTATGTTTCTGATCGTAGCGGTCATGATCGTCGGTATGCGATAGATTGCACGAAATTGAAGCGGGATCTCGGCTGGAAACCATGCGTTGACTTTGCTGACGGGATCGCACTCACCGTGCGATGGTACTGTAAGAATTTGAAACAGGTTGCTGAGCAGTGACTAAACAGGTAAAAACGCGTGAAAGTCGGTAATACTATGTTAAAAATAACTGCAATTATAGCGTTTCATAATACAGAAAAAACGTTGGCTCCCGTCTTGGAGCACCTTAAAAACAATGCGATTGATGTGGCGATCATTAATAACGGTGCGAACAAAAAGACCATGGATATTGTTGCTCGTTATATGGGTACTACCGTAAAAATTATCAAAGATCAACCGTATGACGGAATATTTCACCTGAAAGAGCAATTACTCTTAAAAGAACAAATAATGCGTGAGATAGAGGCGGATTGGGTAATTCATTTGGATAGCGATGAGATACTGCAATCTCCGCGTGAAAGCGAAAGCTTACGGCAATTTATTGAGCGTATGGATAGTCAAGGGTATGATGTGATTGACTGTGATGAGTTTGTATTTGTGCCGATGCAGCCGGATGATGAAGAACCCGAAGATTTTGTGCGTGACATTCGGCATTATTATTATTTCCGTTCATTATCTGTGCAACATCACCGCGTACAGCGAGTGAAGGGAGCCTGCATGGATTGGTCACGAACGGGCGGACACATGGTGTCGCTTGAAGGGCGCACGCTGGCTTCTGAAAAACTGAGAAAACGACATTATATAGGCATATCCTTTGATCATCTTCGAGGCCAGTATTTAAGTAGGATCAATGATGCCGCTGAAGTTAAAAAAGGCTGGTTCAATACACGAGAAATTGGCGGTTACGATTATATTGTTCGACCGTCAATCAAGTTATTGAATGATCTGGATTCAGACGGTTGGAAAACGGATAGGCCTTATTCACGACACTTGATTTTTAAAGGACTTGAACAAAATGCCTATCGTTCGAGGTTTCGTCGGGGTTTGTTTTTGCTGTTTAAAAATCCTGAAAAATTCATGAAGATTATTCGATCAAAGTGGCGTAATTATTTTCCGATATCAGATAAAAAGGGAAATAACGAGAGTGCCCCATGCGTTGATGCCTTTTCGCCGATGCCTTTTGTTGTCGGTGTTGCACGAAGCGGAACAACTTTGTTGCGGTCACTTCTGGATGCTCATCCCGATATGGCGATACCCACAGAAACGCAGTGGTTTGCAGGTGTCATTGGTGTCATGTTGCGCAATCCGGGTGATGTGCGCGGTATTGTTAAAGAGATTCGACTCTCACCTAATTGGCTAGAGCGTGAGGTCAGAAACGGTGTATTGAAAAATATTCTCAAGCTTCATGAACAAAGCAACCCAGGCAATACCATTCGAAGAATTTATGCGGCATACGCCGCTAAGCACGGGGCAAAACGATACGGCGATAAAACACCCAGACATTCGAACTTTATGGCAGATATTTCCAAAATACTACCCGAAGCAAGGTTTGTCCATATTATCCGAGACGGTAGAGATGTTGCACTTAGCCTTCGTGAGGTATGGTGGGGTACAAAAGATATCAGACGAGCGGCATGTACATGGATTAATACCATACGTGAAGCTCGGCAGCAAGCTCAGGAACTGCCGCATTATATGGAAGTGCGTTTTCATGAGTTGGTTGAAAACCCTGATAAAGTATTGCGAGATATTGGTGCGTTTTTAGAAATCGACCTTGATTATACACGCTTATGCAAAACGAGTAACCCACAGAGAAATGCGATCAATCTGCAGGAAAACAGTTCAATGGTTTTAGATAAAAATCAGTCAAAGAAAAATATGAGATTTACTTCATTAGACGATTCTCGCATCAACAGATGGAAAACGGAAATGCCACCTGAAGAAATTGCGGCATTTGAACGCATTGCAGGAGATATGCTGAGTGATTTGGGGTATGAACGAACGACATAGTGGAAAAATATGTGGGTTAGGGGAGGGGCGACGTTACAGTGATAATTATGTATAATAATGACCCTTTTTGGTGTTTTTGGGGTTTGATTGCGAATGAGTTGTTCAAATAAGATGGAAAGGATGACGGTGTTTTTCAAAGCGTTCATTCCTACATGCATTCTGAAAACGATGCGTAGAATTAAGATTGTCATAGTTTATAAAGGAAATCGCTACCAATGCCCGTTTTGCGGATCATTTTTACGTAAATTTATTCCATCTGGAGAATCACATTCGATATTGCGTGAGAAAAAGGTAATAGGTGGGGGATACAGAAAAAATGTGTCTTGCCCTGTATGTTATTCAACCGATAGATCCCGCTTATTGTACCTTTTTTTGCGATATTTGACAACTATTTGTACTGAAAGAATGTCAGTGTTGCATATTGCACCCGAACCTCAATTACAACGTTTTTTAGAAAGCATTCCGAAAATTTCATACCTCAGTGCAGATATAAATGAAAAAAAAGCCATGGTGCAGATGGATATTATGCATATTCAATATCCTGATGAGTATTTTGATGCAATCATATGTTCACATGTGTTAGAACATGTTGATAATGATTTAAAAGCCATGGCTGAATTATACCGCGTGTTAAAAACCGGCGGCTGGGCAATACTTCAAGTACCGTTTTCTCCTGTTTTACAAGAGACATTTGAAGATCCGTCAATTGTTACACCCGAGGAACGAGAGAAAAAATTCGGACAGAATAATCATGTCCGTTTGTATGGGAATGATTATGTACAACGATTACATTCAGTCGGGTTTCACGTTGATGTCTATAAATGGCGGGAAGATCCGATTTCTATTCATAATGGCAATAATGTTTATTGTTTGAACGAGCAAGAACCGATATTTTTTTGTAAAAAATGAGAAAATCCCAAAGGATAAGGAGAATCACATGCTGACAATCACTGCTATCATCGCCGTTCACAACGGAGCAAAAACGATCGGCCCCGTTTTAGCGCATTTATATGAAAACGACATCGATGTCTATGTAATCGATCATGGCTCGACTGATTCAACTATTGATGTTATTGCTGACTATAAGGAGAAAAAGGTCAAAGAAGTTCGTTATATGGCATATGACGGGGTATTGCGGTTACAAAAAATATTGGAAATGAAAGAAGATATTATTCGTACCTTGCATGACGGGTGGGTAATTCATATAGATGCTGATGAGATCATGGATTCCCCTCGAAAAGACGAAACATTACGACATATGATCGAGCGAATTGACCGCGAAGGGTATGATGTTATTGATTGTGACGAATTTATTTTTGTGCCGATGCACCCCGATGACGATGAGCCGAAGGATTATATCAATGCGATGCGGTATTATTATTACTATAAGCCAAAAAACTTCAAACTTCATCGTGTTCAGCGAGTAGCCGGCGCGAAAGAAAAAGACTGGTCACAATCATCCGGTCACGGATTGTCATTGGAGGGAAGAAAACTTGCACCGGAGAAAATTTGCAAACGTCATTATATCGGTATATCATTTGATCATTTACGCGGGCAATATATCAGTAGGGTGTTTGACGGGAAAGCATTATTACGAGGATGGCATAATGTACGGACCGGTTTAAATCCCCAATCAATAGTCAGACCATCTGTGCGTGCATTGAATAATATTGATCGTGACGGTTTGGTAACCTCTCGACCATATACGTATCATTTGATTTTTCGCAGGCCATTTATGGAAGAATTTTTTAGAAAATGTAAAAAAGCTCTCGCGCTTTGCAGGAAAAGTCCGACGTCATTGTTGAAGCTCATTATATATAGAAAAAAAATTCAAAAAAATCTTTATGGAACAATAAATGATCAGGAAAATAGCTCAACAACGATTTCGCATGAAAGGACGCCAATGCCGTTTATCGTTGGTTGCGGGAGAAGCGGCACAACTTTGTTACGATTATTACTTGATGCACATCCCGATATGGCCATTCCGCATGAGACAGCATGGTTGAAAGACATTCTTCCCGTATTAGTACATTCTTCTTTCAAAACATCAGTATTACGGAAAAAACTTCTGGGTTCGGAACAATGGTGCACTATGAATATATCCGAAGGCGAACTTGATACTGTATTAGCTCAACATGATGCTACGGTTCCGGAGGAAACTATCAGACGTATTTATAAAACCTACGCGGATAAACACTCTGCGGTCCGATATGGCGATAAAACTCCCGCGCATTCGTCACATATGATTACACTGTTCAAACTTCTTCCCGAAGCACGGTTTATTCATATTATTCGCGATGGTCGGGATGTAGCGGAAAGTTATCGACGTGTGTGGTTTGGGTTACAAGATATTCGCCAACTGGCGTATTTATGGGTGACTCGTATTCGTGATATTCGTCAACAAGCTGAGTATTTACCCTATTACATGGAAGTGCGCTATGAAGAATTGGTAGCTGATCCCGAAAAAATCCTGCGAAAAATCGGTGAATTCATCGATCTTTCGTATGATCCCATACAATTGGAAGCCTATAAACATGCTGATGAGCGATTGAGCGAGGTAAAGGATCGTGTTTTGGATGGAAAATTCATATCGAATGAAGCGTTTAAGCAAACTCATCTTTTGACCATGCAACCTCCGACCACCTCTCGAATCGGTAAATGGAAAACGGAATTGACGTCGGATGAAATCGCTACGTTTGAACGCATTGCAGGAGATATGTTGAGTGATTTGGGGTATGAACGCGCGACGTGATAAGTATAGGCGATCTTCGAATTTATAGCGTTCCGAGTATGGAATTCAGAATTGATGAAAACTTTTCTGCCCCTCTCGGATTCAGATGACTACTATCCATAAAGTCGGACACCGTAAATCGTGTGTCTGTTTCAAAATTGAAATATTGCGCGTGAGGAAATAATTCAAGGAGATGCGGTATCATTGCATCTCTGCGTTGTCTTTTTTCCGGGATCATGGCATTGAAGTGTGAAGCGGTAACAGGCGGTGTGATGAGCACAGGCGTAAGATTATGCTTTTTGCACAGTGTTAACAGATTTTTCAAGACGATAACATTATTATCATAATGTGCGGGGTTTTCATTGGCGTGGTGTGGTATCACGGTACTATTCTTATCCGACAGGATACCGTTTTGAGTGGGCAGAAAATCGTCTTTACCCGTGTTCGTAACAGCACCGTAAACATTGATTTTCGTATGATTCAAAAAAGGAAAAAAATTGAGTAAATAATATTTGGGACGTTGCAAAAACATGGAATAGTCTTTGGGATTTAACCGACGATTAAAATTATTTATTCCATGAAAACGCAGGTACAATGAATTTTTGAAGTCGTCGGAACCGAGTTTCGATTCCAGTGTATCATAGGTAATATTGAGAACGACATATTTTAACTTTGGAAGATGATCAATATATGTAGTAAGCAGATAATAGTCCATGGTTAAATCCTGACGGTCAAATGCCAGATTACTTGTTACAAAATCAGTGATGAATTCCGGGTTGATTGCACGGTGGTTATGTGAGCTGCCAAGCACCAAAACCTCGATGTTATTGTTATTATTTTGAAGAAATGTATATTTATATCTGAATGATGACGGATAATAGTAGAGGTAACTCTCAATAATTGTGAGAACGAGTATGAATAATGCAAAGAATTTTGTTACGTTAACAAGGAATTTTTTCATACATATCCTAAAATTGAAAATAGATAAAATCTTGCTGCGTGCCGCCGAAACTCAAAATAATAAAGATCAAAATATAATACATTATGTGTCGAAACGGTCGTCGCCATGAACATCCGAGTGATTCCAGCGCATATTGGCTCTCTCTTCCGATCCATTCAATGAAAAAGAATAAAAGCGCGATAGTCAATACCCCGAACGATCGATTGAAGTCAGGAAAGTTCGGTAAAGTAAAAAGCGACATCGAAACCATACCCTGCAGATATTGAAACGCGTGTGAAAGACTTTCGGCACGGAAAAACACACGCGCGATCATGGTTAACACAAAAGTCAGTACGATTTTAAAAAATGTAGTGATGTCAGGTAATAATTTGCCCGGAGCGATCGCATCGGTATGTGTTCTGTTTTTGTGCGAGAGTAATAGCGGGAGATAATAAAGCGCATTTAAAAACCCCCAAAATATGAATGTCCAATTGGCCCCATGCCAAAATCCTGATACGATGAATATGATAAATACATTACGAATCATAGCGGTTGTACCGCCTTTGCTCCCGCCGAGAGGAATATAAAGATAATCTCGAAACCATGTTGACAGTGAGATATGCCAACGTCGCCAAAATTCTGCAATATCCCTTGAAAAATAAGGATAGTTAAAATTTCTTTTTAAATCAAAACCGAAAAGGCGTGATGTGCCTATTGCAATATCGGAATAGCCTGAGAAATCACAGTAAATTTGTATGCTGAAAAAAATGATCCCAAGGAGGAGCGTGCTTCCCGATGACGTTGCACTGTGCCCGAAAATATCATTTGCAAATTTTGCGCAATTATCAGCGAGTACAACTTTTTTGAATAACCCCCATAGAATCTGTCGCGATCCGTCAACTGCTTTTGTGTAATCAAATGAACGTTTGGAGAAAAATTGGGGCAATAAATGTGTAGCCCGCTCTATCGGTCCGGCTACCAGTTGCGGGAAAAAGCTGACAAATGCTAAAAAAGATATAAGGTCATGTGTCGGTCGGAGTCTTCTTTTAAAAATATCTATAGTATAACTTAACGATTGAAACGTATAAAAACTGATACCGACCGGTAAAATTATATTGAGCGTATTGGGTTGGATCTGGATACCGAAAAATGAGAAAGCAGTAATAAAATTATCAATAAAAAAGTTGAAATACTTAAAAAAGCCAAGAGTGCCGAGGTTTATTATAATACTGATCCATAATAATCGTGTTCTTTTTTGGGGAGATGACGTTTCTCCGAGTGCATAACCTACAAAATAATCAACTGAAGAACTAAAAAATAGCAGCGATAAAAAACGCCAATCCCAATATCCGTAAAAAAAGTAGCTGGCGCATACAATGAGGATGTTTTGTGTTTTCAAAGATCTGTTTACGACAAACCAGTATAAGATGAAAACGATAGGGAGATAGACCGCAAAATCAAATGAGTTGAAAAGCATTGTTTTTCCCCCATTGTACTGACAGAATTATCAGGATTACTAACTTGTTCAAAGGAGTGTATAGATATTTTACGGTAAGTCAATATGGAAAATAATGATTCATACATTGAGTGATATTGCGCTCTGTGGCGTACAATCAGATTGACAATCTGGTATGAAAGATCGATACTTTTGCACAGATTTGGTATGTGATTGTAGGGAAGGCGTCGTCGTACGACAACAAAGCGTTCAAATTATTACGTGTGATAAGATTTTTTCAAGACAGGTGAATAATTCTCTGATATAGTTTGTGTGTGGCCTAAAGAGCTATTGGATGAGAGGGAATATGGAAAAAATACTGGTAACGGGAGCATGCGGTTTTCTCGGTTCAGCGATTGTGAAACGATTACGTGAAACAAGAATTGACTGTTATGCGGTGAACCATGCCGATCTCGATGTCAGTTCTCGGGAAGAGTTGTATGATCTTTGTTGTGCATTCAAACCAACGGTGATCTATCATTGTGCGGGGAAAACCGGCATGGGGCAATCGGTATATGATCCCGATTATTTTTTTCGTGCGAATGTCGATACGACACTGTCGGTACTGGAAACATGCAGACGATTAGGTAATGTACGACTTATTTATACGTCGAGTTTTGCGGTATACGGATCGAGCGAAAGTCCGTCCAATGAGTCTGATGCATTACCGCCTCCTGAAAATCCGTATGCAGCCTCAAAACAAGCGGCGGAAATATATGTTGAGATGTATTCACGGCTCTATGGTTTCCCTGCAACCACCTTGCGGGTATTTTCTTCGTTTGGCCCCGGTCAAAAAGAATATACTGCGATATATACGTTTATGGATGCGATCTATCGGGGAGTCCCTGTCATACTATTTGATAACGGAACAGCGAAACGTGATTACATGTATATCGATAATGCCGTCGACGGGATGCTTCTTGCACTGCACCATCACACCGGATATGACGTCTATAATCTTGGTCAAAACCTGGGAATGACACTGAAAGAAATCGTGGCATGCATGGAAGAAATCGTTGGTAAAAAAGCGATCATAGAATTCCGAAAAAGTCCGCCGGGAGTGATGGGGACAATGACTGCCGACATTTCAAAGATATATGCGCAGTGGGGATATGTGCCCCAAATAGATTTTAAAGAAGGATTACGTCGAGTGTTTGCATGGTATATCGATAAAAACACTAAAGGAGAATAATGTGGAAAATCCAAAACAAGTAGCATCAGCGAACAAGATCGGATGGCATCAAGAGAAAATTCGTGCATATCTCAATGGGGAGGTCATTACGCCGGTGACGGTTGAGCTTGATATTACAAGTAAATGTACTCGCATATGTGAAGATTGCCCGAGTTGCAGGAGTCCTATTCATATGAATATGGAAATGTCATTTCTCGATAATTTATTGGCCTCTTTTGAAGGTCAAACAAAAGGTGTATTGATGACGGGCGGCGAACCGACGTCTTCTGAAAATTTTCCTGAATCTCTCAAAATAATCAGAAAGCGCGGGATCGAAGAGCTTGCCGTGGTTACCAACGGTTCTGAGTTGGCGAAACCGCATATTGCGGACGCACTACTGGAGCATGCATCAACCATACGGATATCAATGTATGATTGGGATGCAGATTCATGTGGCGGAATTGCACCGGTGTTGGAAAAAATCGCGTATCTTCGCAGACGAGTGGAAGAAACAAAAAGCTCGTTGCAAATCGGCATCAGTGCACTTACCAATGAAGAGCGAGTGCCTCGCTTGAATGAATTGGCGGAAAAAATTAAAAAGGCAGGTGCCGATTGGATATATTTTCATCCGATGTGTACAGGGTGGGGAGATGCGCACTTGGTACCGATGTCCCAAATCGGTGTCGTTCAAGAAGTTCATGCAATTAAAAACAAACTTGCTGATACTGATTTCGGTGTACATGTTTCTGAAAACAGGTATGTTGATACGCCGATTTTGTTTCAAGGATATCATGCCGCACACTTTATGATGGTTGTCGGAGCAGACGGTAAGAACTATCTTGGCGCGGAAGTGAAGTATCAACCGAATTTTGTGATCGGTGATATTCATGAAATAGGTGTTAAAAAATTTTTACATGACACGAAAAGAGCACAGAACATTGCACACGTCACAAGTGATAACTATTCAGCGCTGAAAAGCAGACATCGCGGAGTTTTATATAATCACTTGTTGGAAACACTGAAAAACGGGGTGGAAATGCCTGTGGTGGATTGTAAATTTCCTCATATATTATAACTACTATGTTGATAAGGTTACATAAAATTATTGCCATGGCAGGGAAAGCAATACACAATCCCCGTCGAGTTGTGCAACACGGAAAGAAATTTATCGGGAAACATGCTCGGATCGTGGGCAATGGCGAGTGGGCACCGTTACCGTCGACTATCAAGCTGTATGTCAATGCGCGGTGTAATGCTCGCTGTGTCATGTGTGATATCGGTAAAAAGTCTGATACGATGTTTTCAAGAGTATGTACGACTGATGGCAGTGATATGCCTTTGGAGTTGTATGAGAAGATCGTGGATGAAGTGAAGTCGTTTGCCTCAGTACTGAATATTGCAGGGGTTGAGCCGTTATTACATAAAGACATAATGACTATGGTGCGTTACGCAAAAACTAATAAGCTGAGAGTTGTACTGAATACGAACGGCTTACTGTTAGAAGAATATGCCGAAGAACTGGCACATACAAACATTGAATCACTTCAAGTGTCTCTTGACGGTATGGAGGATATTCATGACCGAGTTCGCGGCGTTCCGGGAGCATTTGTTGCCACACTTGCGGGATTACGCGCGTTACGTCAATGTAACCCCGGCATTCATATTCAAGTCAATTGTTGCATCAATGACATCAATCAGGGGCAATTATCACCTCTTTTAAGATTTCTTTTATCGGAGAGACTTGCCGATCGAGTCTCATTTATTCACCCCTATTTTGTCACCGATCAAGCCGCAGGTGAATTCATGGGTATGTATCCCGATTTGGGAACAGCGACCGCAGTGGGGCTTACCCAAACACAATTGCAACAGATAGACAGTCGTGTCTTGTTTCACGAATTACAACGTGTAAAAGAGCTCTACGCCGAGTACGGTGTGAGGTGGGAAGATCGGTTTGGAGATTTTGAAACGCTCAATACATATTATCATGATCCCGAAACGCGGCTTAACTCAAAAGTGTGTCCAGTACCGTGGACGGTCGGAATGATTTTTTCTACCGGGGAGTGTGGTATTTTAAATCGGTGTTTACCGTATCGCACGGGTAATGTGAAAACCATGACATTTCGTGAGATATGGTACGGCGAAAAGTATAAAGCGTTTCGTCGTGTATTACAACAAACAGGAGGATTTTCTGTGTGTAAACGTTGTTGCGGGGTTGTATGAAAGTCTCAATAATTATGGCGGCATATAATCGCAGTAATGTGTTACGCTATGCAGTTCAATCGATATTGCGATCGACGTTTTCGGATTGGGAATTGCTCGTGATCGGGGATGCCTGCACCGATGACACGGAAGAAGTGGTTGCGTCTTTTCATGATCCGCGAATATCGTTTTATAATATGCCGGAAAATTGCGGAGAACAAACCGGGCCGAACAATGAAGGATTGCGAAGGGCACAAGGCGAGTATGTCGCGTATCTTAATCAGGACGATATGTGGTTGCCGGAGCATCTTCAGACGCTCGTGGATACGATTGAACAACATCATGCAGATGGCGCTTTTGGCGCCGGAGCTGTTTTTTTGAAAGAAAATGAAATTCAACTCAACGGTGTTATCCGGGGTGATGTGTATTCGCCATGGGAAGGCGCGGCGGTGGTAGGTTCGCTCTGGCTTATCAAGCGTGCCGTTTTATTGGAAATAGGCGGGTGGCGTTTTTCAAAAGATATTGTGATTCCGCCTTCTCAAGATGTTTTGTTGAGACTATGGAAAAAAGGGAAGCGCCTTGTATCGACTTCCAGAATAACTGCGGTGCTTATTCATGCAGGATACTATCCCAAAGCATATTCGGATCGACTTGAAAGTTTACACAAAGAAATATTTGATCGTATGCACCGATCGAATGATTTCCGACATGAATTATATCACTCCATTGCATTGACCTATGAGCGCAAGCGTCTTGCGGAAAGTCTTGCGGTTCGATATGCGGTTAAAAAGCTGTTGTTAGTTTTTGCAAAAACAATTGGAAGACTCTTTCATACAACGCCGACCGAAGTAAACTTTTTTATCAGATATAGGAAAAAGGGTGAGTTTTTACAACAATTGCGAAAAAGTGAAGGGTTAACCCCACTCAAAAAATAGGAATGTTTTCGTTCCATATGCGAATCGAAATATGAAAACGGTTCAGTGAACATATTTGCTGATACGGATGATCCTCAAAGATATCGTTTGTATGTTTGCGGGCGAGTGAGGAGGGGGGATGAGTAAAAAAATATTTCAAGAGTGTATTCCGCCCATTCTGTGGCGTATGGGAAAGAAATTCAAAAGTAAATGGCATGAGGTTTTCGGAAAACATGAAGACTCGCGATATGGAGATGAAAAGCAGGCAGCTTTTTATGATGCGCATTTTTTGCAAAATAGTAATCAGAGAGTAAGTTATATTTTTTCTCTCTATTATCCGGTATGGACAGTGATCGTTGATAGGATCTGTCGTGCCAAGATCGCGAGTGTGTTGGAGATCGGGTGTGGTTCCGGGCAGCTTGCAACGTTTTTACGTGATAGCGGACTCACTCGTTATAGAGGGATTGATTTCAGTTCGGCAAGAATTGCGTGGGCGAGAAATATATGCCCCGAATTTGAATTTTTTGAAAATGATGTTTTCCAAGACATGTCACTTGAATCGTACGATTATGAATGTGTGCTTATAACGGAATTTCTTGAACATATTGAAAATGATATCGCGGTTTTAGAACGAATCCGTAAAAATACGATCGTTTTCGCCACAATTCCGAATTTTCCAAACCGGAGTCATGTTCGTTATTTTCGATCACGTGATGAAGTTATGTCACGATACGCACCGTATTTTAGCGAATTAACAATTGACGCAC
This sequence comes from uncultured bacterium, assembly GCA_964423645.1. Classification (GTDB taxonomy): domain Bacteria; phylum Macinerneyibacteriota; class Macinerneyibacteria; order Macinerneyibacteriales; family CAYRFE01; genus CAYRFE01. The sequence continues at coordinate 100,604 of CAYRFE010000007.1, forward strand.
TTCGCGCCGTTGACGAAGAAAAAGTATTTTATCTCGTGCAAGGAATACGCTAATACCGGCATCTTAAGGTTTTACAAATTGTAAAAAAGTGCCCATGCCCAGGATAAGCGTAAGTATACCGATGATAAGTCTGAATTTTTTTGCGTCCAACTTTTTCACCGTGATTCCCGACAAGGGTACCGACAGGAGAGCGCCAACGCATAAATACGGCGCAAGTGCAAAGTTGAGGCTGTCGCTTTTCAAAAAGTATACGACTAATCCGGTAAAGCATGTTAATGCTTCAGCCAGAGATGTAATTGCGACGGCATTTTTACTTTCAAGACCTGCTAAAAGTTGGCCGCTTGTCACTATCGGTCCGTAACCTCCGCCGGAGAGGCCTTTATTGAATGAAGCAATAACGCCGACAAAAATGATTCGCGCCCAATTGAATTTTAAAATCAAACGGTTTGTAATGATTATCACAAGGCCAGAAATGATCAATATCATTCCTATTGCAGATGTCATTGTTTGTTTAGGGATCTTTACCGCCAAAAATACCGCAGTAACGGTACCGGCCACACTGCATACGCCGATTAAAAGAGAAATACGCAATGGTAAAGGGAGGCTGGTGCTGAAAAACCGACGTATTCCTTGTTCTCGAATTTGTGAGAAGATTGAGGTGTTTTTATGAATCACAGGTCGAAAATTGACATTTCCCATAGCATGATGCGTTATACTTGCCGTGACACCTGTTATAAATTCTGATAATAATATTGACGGCACAATCATAAGCGGTGAAAAACCCATAAATAAAAGAAGGGGAGATAAAATTGTTCCATAGCCCATACCGGTAGAGGAGTCAATATACTCCGAAAAAAAAGCTATCGTGAGAATAATTAAGCCGGTTCCCAGAGATACTGTAAGATCAGCAGGCATTAGAACTCCCTCCTTGTTTGTATTAAATCAAAAAAAAGATGTGTGAAATTTAGCTTTGCGCCCTTTACAAAATTCAAAATATTTATATATTTTTTGTTCTCGAAAAGGGGTGTGGGGACGAAATCCCCACTATATAATAATTTAAGTCCCTCCCGATTTTCATGGGAGGGGTATGGGGTGGGTACAAATTCACTATATGGTAGTTTCGCAAAGGTTTCGTATTCTGTTTTGTGCATCATGGTTATATGAGCCCCGTTGATGTGAGAAAATCAAGTATCGTCGTTGCGCATTGTTCAACGCTTTTCCCTTCAGTTGTAATGATTATCTCCGGTTTTTCCGGTGTTTCATACGGTGAGCCGATGCCGGTCAAATTGGGCAACTCTCCTTTTCGTGCTTTTTTGTAAAGTCCCTTTGTGTCTCGACGCTCGCATTCCTCGAGCGGTGTTGCAACATAAATTTCGATAAACTCGCCTTCAGTGAATAAACTACGCACCATTGCACGGTCGGAGCGATAGGGCGAAATAAATGACGTGAGCACGATCACGCCTGATTCTACCATAAGCTGTGCGATGTGTCCCGCTCGTCGAATATTCTCCACTCTATCTGCAGGGGTAAACCCGAGGTCTTTATTGATTCCATACCGCAGATTATCTCCGTCAAGTACAAAGGTCAGTTTTGACTGTTGATGCAACATTGAGGCGACGCAATTGGCGATGGTTGATTTCCCTGCCCCCGAAAGGCCTGTAAACCAGAGCACAAACGGCTTATGTCCTAAGAGAAGCGATCGATCCTTTTGAGTTATCGAAAAGTTTTGCCATTCGATATTATGTGCACGTCGAAGATCGTGAATGATCATCCCGCACCCTGCAGTAGCATTTGTTTTTCTGTCAATGAGGATAAAACCTCCCGTATATCGGGATTCCGTGTAAGGATCGAACGGTACCGCTCTTGACAGTGCGAGTTCGGCAATACCGATGGCATTCATCACGAGACCTTCACACGGAATGGTTTCAAAAGAATGGACATCAAGCTGTCCCGAAAAGTGTGATACTTCCGCCAATGCCGTACCATACGTACTTTTAAATATGAAGCTTCGCCCCGCAAAAAGAGGTTCTTCATGCATCCATACGATGTGAGTTTTAAACTGGTTGGAAAAAACAGGAGGTTTCGCAGGGCATGATATGGCATCACCTCTGCTCACATCGAGGGTTTTGTCAATGGTAATACTGATAGAGTCTCCGGCGTATGCCGTATCCGATTCAACACCTGCGTTCAAAATCCCGGTGACGTGAGTTGTTATTCCGCTTGATGCAAGGTGTACCGTATCACCTTTGTGAAGTACTCCGGAATGCACTCTTCCTGCATACGCTCTGTAGTTTTGATGCCCCAACGGGGAGTATATTTCATTCATTTGCCAATTATCAGGATCAACTCCCGGTTTTATGACATATTCGACTGAAAAACGAAAAGGTTTTTCATGCAATGATTCACGCGTATGTACAGAAAGAAGCCATTCTGAGACGGTCTGACCGGTATACCATGGGGTGTGTAATGAAAGGTCAGAGATATTATCTCCCAATAATGCAGAGACCGGAATGGTCGTGTATCGAGGTTTATTGCCAATATGGTTCTCAATATCGTTCATTAAAGTGTCGCATTGCGTGACGACAGACGTGAATTGGGAGTGATCCCAACCGATAAGGTCCATTTTATTACAGATAAAAACGATCTCGCGAATACCCAACAACGCACATATAAGCGTATGGCGGCGAGTCTGTTCCAATACGCCTGCTCGTGCGTCAATAAGGATAAGTGCGGCATCGCATTGTGATGCACCGGTCACCATATTACGTGTATACTGCTGATGCCCCGGTGTATCGGCCACGATACATTTTCTTCCCTGAATTGAAAAATACCGATAGGCGACATCAATGGTAATACCTTGTTCGCGTTCCGATAATAATCCGTCCAGAAGGAGTGAAAAATCGATATGTTCTCCCGCATTACCTATCTTTTCGCTTTCAGAACGTAACGTTTCCTGTTGGTCAATGCAGACGTTTCCCGTCATGTACAGCAAATGTCCGATAAGCGTTGATTTGCCGTCATCAACACTCCCGCACGTGAGAAAACGAAGCACATGTACACCGGTGTCGGCCATCAAAAGTATCCCTCCCATTTTTTTCGTTCCATACTCCCCGATTGGTCGTGATCAATAAGACGACCGGCGCGTTCCGAGTAATGATCTTTTTCCATTTCCTCAATGAGCATATCAAGTGTTGAGGCCTCAGATTCGATCGCGGCAGTCAACGGATAACAACCTAACGTGCGAAAGCGAACATTTTTAATGACGGGTTTCTCGGTTTCAGCAAGCGGAAAACGCGCATCATCGACCATCAACCATTGATTATTACGTATAACAACAGGTCGTGGAGCAGCAAGGTACAATGGGACGACTTCGAGTTTTTCGCGCCGAATATAACGCCATACATCCATTTCTGTCCAATTTGATAAAGGGAAAACGCGTATACTTTCATCGTTATCACGTTTTGTATTACAGATATTCCAGATTTCGGGGCGTTGATTCTTGGGATCCCATCGGTGATTTTTATCGCGAAAAGAAAAAATTCGCTCTTTTGCTCGGCTTTTTTCTTCATCACGACGCGCGCCGCCGAAGATCATATCAAATTTCATCGCGGATAATATTTGTGTAAGTGCCTCTGTTTTCATAATATCGGTATATCGCGCACTTCCGTGATCAAAGGGATTTATGTGGTCTTGTAACCCTTGTTGATTTGTGTGGACGATCAGTTTCATGCCAAGTCGCCGAGCAGTGGCGTCTCTAAAGGTGATCATTTCCTTGAATTTCCATGTTGTATCAACATGTAACAACGGAAATGGCGGTTTTGCCGGATAAAAAGCTTTCAGCGCGAGGTCAAGCATGACCGTCGAGTCTTTCCCGATGGAATACATCATGACCGGGTTATTCGCTTCTGCGACCGCATTGCGTATGATCGAGACCGATTCAGCAATTAATTCATCTAAATAATTATCCATGAAACAACTCCCTGTAATATCGTTTGATTATATCCTCACAGTCCGGGCATTGAGAAAGAAGTGCATGTTGTTCTTCGCGCGTATGAGCAAATGCCCTGTCTTTTTGTAACGAAGCGGCTATTTCTGACACCTGTGTTTCCGATAACATCGGAAGATGTAAAAAGGACATGATTTTTTGCAGTTCAATCGCAGGTGTGGCGAGTAATGCTTCGTATTGAATGGTGAGACACGTGCTCTCGGGTAAATTGTAGCTTTCTATTCGTTCCATATACTCTTTCCAAAGCCGAATGCCTTCGACAGGATCTTGTATGCGTTCTGCTTCTTTGAATACGATGCCTCGGAGAAGAAGTATTTTTACGAACCGTTTGAAACAGAACAGAAAAGATCTTTTTTTTGGTATTGAAGATTTACGTGCCCTTCTTTCAAGGCTTTTGGCGACATCGATCGGATTGCGATAAATATGTACAATGCGAGCTTGAGGAAATACAGAAAGCCAAAAGGGTAATGTAATAGAATTTCTCGGGTCTTTCCATCCCCATGTAATAGTTTTTTTTGAACGAAATATATTCTTTATGCCCCAGTAGGAAATCGCATGTATACCAGAAAAACGACCGGTAAAAATACGTTGAGCTTCTTGCGGAGGTGTGAAAAAACGATAGGTAGCGGGATTCCACCAACGCACTCCCGCTTGTGCGAAAAGCCATTCATTGAATTGTTGAAAAAAGAGTGATTCATTATTGACATCTTTTTTTACGCCCATAAAAACGCCCAATTGTTCGAAGATTCGAGAGACAAGCGTAGTCCCTGAACGGTGCATGCCTATGATTATAATCGGACTCTTCATAACATAACTCCATTGTTGTTGATCGAATGGTAATTCAACCAGTGTTCACAATCCCATGAAAGAAGCATTTCAAGGTTTCGTATTTCGTCATAAAAAATATGACGCAGTGTTGAGAATTCCTGTTCAGACATCGCATGGTCGTAAGCTCCCTTGCGTGACCATTGCTGTTCAACAAAGTCATGCTTAGTAATATCAAGGAAGGAACAGATTGTGTCGAGCGTCTTTTGAGGTTGAAGAACGAAATCGTCGAATTTTATAAACAAAGTGTTTTCACGAGGAAACAAGCTCCAAATTTGTTGAATTTGATCACAATAAAATCCGCGTGCAATATATGAATATTGTAATGGTTTCTTTTTTATCCTGATTGGCTCCAGTGCTATTGCGTCATTAAAATTTTCACAATCTTTTTTATCGGTATATGCCATATTCCACTGAGAATACGCGCGAGTAATGGGATTTCTGAGTATTGCGATAATTTTTATATCCGGGTTATACGCATGGATGTTGAGAAGCGCTTTTTTTTCAAACATATACCCCGGCGTTATCTCGCCCGCACAGGTTTTTTTTCTTTTTATAGAGAAATATGCATGGAGTGGCGCATAATTAAAAACTTTTTTCCATGATTTATAGCCCATATCAAAAAAATGTATTTCTTTGATATACGGTAAATTAATATCCGGATGGATTCGTAAATATGAGTCCAATGTGGTGGTGCCGGATTTAGTCACTCCCACAACAATAAAATCCAATTTTTTATGTAAAAGGAACATATAGAAAGCATTGATCAATGATTGAGGTAAGAGAAAATGTGTATTCATTCATCACTCCCGAAAATTGAAGTTGAATAATCTGTATATGAATGTAACAGAAAAAAACTCACCGCATTTGAAATAATGATACCTGAGGCAAATGCGATCGCGGCGCCTATTACTCCTATCCTGGGAACAAGGATAAACAGAAGGATGATCTTTGTGATACAGCCGGATAGCGCTCCGGCAAATGCAAATTTTTGATTCCCGGTGTTTGTTAACACCGTACCGAGTGCGCCGGTGAGTACATTAAATACATGACCGACCGATAAAATGAGGAGCGGGAGGTATGCGGCCGCATAAAAAGGTTTGTATATCTTTACAAGGAGTGTGCGCCCGAAAATTGCATAGACTGCAAAAAGGATCAGCGATATGAAAAAAATCGGTCGTATTGTTTTTATAGCGATTTTATTGATCATTCGCTTGTTTTTTTTACCGTAATATTCTGCAATATGTGGGGTCATGACGGTTTGTGCCGATAGTAAGAAAAACGAAATAAGCGACGATAAGGTGAGCGCGACTTTAAAAATGGCGACATCACTGAACGGTTGATATGCGCCAAGGACGATCAAGCTTAATTTTTGATTGATAATGCTTATGAGTAGCAGATACAAAAAAGGCACATGTTTTTTAAATGAGATGGGGCGCACGGTCTTTCTGAAAAGTATTTTGAGGTCAAACGGGGTTATTCGTAAAAAAAACACGACAATGAAAATAAGTATGAGCAGATAACTTACTATTCGAAGAGTAAGAACCGACTGTGCATTAAAAGACAGGTGCAACAATTTGTATCCGATTATCCCGCACATGATCATAAATGCAGGTTGAATAATTGTTTTCGAGATCATGCTGAGTTCTATTTTTTTTAATCCTAAAAAGATCGCATTTCCGATTCCGGTAAGTGCATTCAATATGATTATCGGTAACGCAGTGATAAATAATGCAAGCATGGCAGGGTCATGAATGAAAAGACGACCGAGGAAATATGCCAACAATGACGTAAGTATCGCTGAAAAAAAAGTTGCGTGCGATATCCAAGGAATGATAGTGATTAATCGCTCTTTCTTTTTGTCCTTAGGCGCGGCGGCGATATCACGTGTTGCGACAGTGGGGAGGGCTAACGAAGCAATGGTAGCGGCGATCGTTACCAATTCAAGAATATAAGAGTATTTTCCGAATTCTGAACGTGTCAATAGTCGAACAAATAGAACACTGAGCAAAAAATTTAATACAAGTCCCAGTGCGCGAAACGAAGAGATTCCCAACACCTTCCGGCCCAGTGAATTTTTTTTTAAAAGTTTTGTAATAAGCGCTCTAAACATCAAAACTTTTTCTTCACGCCTTTCTTTTTATAAACTTATGTGGGTGAAGTATACACTATTTTTGTGCTTGTGTAGAGGTGCAATAAATAATTTATCATCACTGAGGTGTATACGTCATCCTATGGTTTTTTGTTTTTTAGGTCGAGGAACTAGAAGTTTCCAATAGAACTTAAAGGTATGAAAGGGTGTTTGGGAAAAAAAACGATGTTGTATGCCAAAGAACACTGCCGATATGCCTCTTTTATGTAAAAGAGCTTTATAGTCATATACTATTTGGGGTAGTGTGAGATGTCTTTCGAATAATCGGTTTTCGATCAACTCCAAAAATTGTTGGTTTCTTTCAATCAAAGTAGTGTCTTGAAAAAGTAGCTTTATTCCACGCTTTATCCGAAAAAACAGTGTAAATGATTCTGCCGGGGCAGAAACATTTGTGGCATGGATTCGGTGTAGTATTTCTAATGACGGCACATACCCGATTTTTCCGGTCAAAGCAGCTAAAATTCCTACCCATGGGTCATGATACATTTTTTTGTTCGTTACCGGGATCGGACGTACCAGTTCCAGAAGAGCTTGATTAAAGAACATTGTACATCCCATAATCCAAGGCTGGTGAATTATACGTGTCAAAAAGTATTTCGAATCCGGTTTCAGTGAATCGCTTTTATAATTATAACACACTTTCATTGCATCGTTTACAAATGATATATGCGTATAGGTCAGACATGGTGTGCCGGGTGCTTCTTTTTCAATTTCGCGCATTTTTTTTAATGAAGCTTCGATTTTTGTCGGTAGCCATATGTCATCTTGATCGGCAAACATAAAATAATTGCCTTTGCCTTGATACTGCATAAGCGCATCAATGTTGTAACAGACACCGAGATTGCCTTTATTATCATTCAGTAACGTAATGCGTGTGTCGTTGCGTTCAAATTCTTGTATGATACTTACACTGTTATCTGTCGATACATCGTCACGTATAATAAGCTCCCAATTGGTATATGTTTGTTGTTGAATACTCTCTATTTGTGTGTATATGTATTTTTCTCCGTTATAAGTGGGCATGAAAATAGTGACCAACGGTGACTCAGAGCGCCATTTATTTTGTGTATACATGTTTATATCCTTTCATACCCGATAATTAATTGGTGTGGTGATACTATCATATTCGGTAATTGGCCGCAATACGGAAATCGGTTATGTGATCTTTGTCATATTTTCATTATTTACTCTTTTTGCCGGTGAATAATTGCAGGTAAAACACGAGAGTATGAAAAGGACGAGTCGCATGAATGTTATGCCGCACACCCCAGAGCAGAGCAGTGACGTTTCTTTTTTGCAATAGAGTCATAAATGAATCGATCACTGAGATGGTGGTGCAGGACGGGCATTGTGAAAGCCGCTCTTTGAGCAAGAGACACTGATTATATTTTATCATAATGAGAGCGGTGGATGAGCGTATTTTTTTGAGTGCCACACTTATTTTTGCGATAAATGATATGGTTTTACGTGAGTCTGTTGCGTTGTTTGCGTGAAGACGATGGAGCAACTCGTGTGAATCGAGCACGTGTACAATACCGCAGAGGGATGCAAGCTGTGCTATCCACGCATCATGAACGGTTACGTAATCTGATTGTGGTATGGGGAAGACACAGTCGAGCAGTGCTTTATTGAAAAGCATGGTACACCCGAATATCCAGTTATGGATCAATAGACCATATGAGCGCGTTGTTGTATCACTCCCACTATAACAATAGTATTTTTTGCTTAAAGGCACCATGGTTTCATCGGTGTATCGCACTTTTGAGTGTACTAATATCGGTGTTGTCGAGGGCGTGTTTTTTTCAATTGTCTCCATCGCTTGCAGTGAACGCTCAATTTTTGTCGGAAGCCATCGGTCATCCTGGTCGGCGAACATGAAATAATCACTGTTGTCATGATATCCCAACAATTCATTGAAGTTTTGGCACACACCCAATTGACCTTTTCCGTCAATAATTATACGGATCCGCGGATCACGAGAGGCATAGTAGGTGAGTATATCCATGCCGGAATCCGTCGAGCCGTCATCACGAATGAGCAGCTCCCAATTTGTGTAGGTTTGAGCGATAATGCTTTCTAATTGTTCTTGTAAAAAAGGTGCGCCGTTATACACCGCCATACAGATAGATATTTTCGGTATTCTGCTTTGTTCTTTCAAGGGCACCTCATGGTTATTGCACTTCAAAAATAGTATCATATCAGAGAAGGATTTGCAAGGGTTGGGCATAATCAGGGTGCGCTTCGAGACGTGTACTAAGGACTTTGCAACATTATTGTTTTTTGAAATGGTACATTTTACCTACAGGGGAATTCG
>CAYRFE010000008.1:0-17505 GCA_964423645.1 uncultured bacterium
TTCGCAAGCCAGTTCCACTGCGTAGGATACTGCGCAATGACCGCTTCCAGTTTATCCACAAGCGATTGTAAGTGTTCTTGTATATCGGTGTCAAGGTCTTCGTGACGACGTGTGAAAATGACAGGTTCATCGCAATAGGCGATGTGATCGCCCTTTTCATCCCTCACCGTATACACAAACATCACCGGCACACCCGTTTTGAGGCCCAAAACGACCGGTCCCTGAGGTGTCGAACACATTCGCCCCATAAACCGCGTAGTGACGCCGGATAGCCCTCCATCCTGATCGTTGAGCAATGCAACTCCTGCTTTTCCCCGAAGCGCACGCATAATATCCATCGCAGAATTTCCCTCACGGAAAATGACGGTAAAACCGGATTTCTTTCGCATCGCATTGAGCATCCTATCGGTAAGGGGATTATTCTGCCGACGTGCCACTGCATACAACGGATACCCCGCATATGCGGTCGCCTGACCGAGTATCTCCCAATTCCCCAAATGCCCCAATACAAAAATCACACCCTTCCCTTGTCCGTACACGCGTGGTAATACTTCTTCGTTGGCAAAACGAAAATGTCGCACGACCGCTTCGCGTTTCATGGTCATCAGTTTCATCATTTCGATATAGGTGATAATGTTTTGAATGAATACTTCCCGTACAAATCGTTTTAATTCTTTACCCTCTTTGGGAACATCCAGTGATGACGCTTTAATATTCGCGATCGTCAATCGGCGATAATTGCCGATCATATACATAAGCGGTAAAAGTGTATATGCCAACACACGGTTCCATGACCACGGAAAAATCGCGACACACCATGTGATACACTTCATGAACCCAAACTCAATATAATATTGCACTTTCATGCTTTTTTCCGCATCTTCTTTCGCGGGGCTATTGCGGCAGTAATGGCATCCACATACTGAGTCGTTGAGCCTGCATTCATATCCACACACGCACGTGCATTTTTAGCAAGTACCGCGCGACGAGCATCATCGGTGATCAACTCCGACATATATTCCATGAGTGACTCTGCAGGAGCCTGCACGATCGCGTCATGACGGTTAAACACCTCAAATATTTCCTGAAAATTATGCATATACGGGCCGACCACGATCGGTTTTGCCCACACCGCGGGTTCAATGATATTGTGCCCGCCTTGAGGTATCCAACTGCCGCCTACACACACGATATCGCCGAATGCATACAGCACATCAAGCTCACCCATCGTATCCCACAATATAACGTCCTTGTCCCATAAAAGTTTTCCGCCGCTGCGTCTCTCATACGTCAATTCATAGGCATCAAGTATTTTCGTGATCTCGTCACACCGCTCAATATGGCGAGGTGCAAGAATAAAATACGCATAAATATACAACGACTCCAGTGCTTCAAATATAAGTTCTTCTTCTCCTCTATGCGTTGAGCCGATAATAATGACCTTTTTCCCCATAGGACGGTTTGCAAAGAGTTTTGCAATTCGTTCTTTGCGGTCATCTTCCTTTTTTTGCGCATAGACATCATATTTGGTGTTGCCATATACTGCGATCTTGCCTTCTTCGGCACCGCACGCGACAAACATTTCCGCTTCTATATCCGACTGAACCAATAATTTTGCATACATAGGGAAAATATACTTCCAAAACCATCGCATGGAATGATAGCTTTTGAACACTTTAGGCGGCATACGACCGTTGATCATCAGCACCGGAACAGCCCGTTTATGTGCAAGCAAAATCAACGCAGGCCATATCTCGGTCTCAACGATCACCAGCGCCTTGGGTTGCATATGATGAAATAATCGTCCAAGCGTGCCGAAAAAATCCATCGGCAGATAAAAGACGTCCACTGCGTCACCGAAATGTTCGCGCACCATTTTATATCCGGTCTCCGTTCCTACCGATACCGCTACAGGATTTTTCCCGATAAATGCACAAATAACCGGCACTGCCGCTTTCACTTCACCTGCGGACACTGCATGAAACCAGATATAGCCGGTTGAACGAAATATTTTTTTGGGTATACAGCCTACGCGTTGCCACAATCCGTGCTTATCTTTGCCGGTGAGCTGAGCCCGCAGCCAATACACGGGAAATAAAAAAATAATGGCAAGCACCATCGCAAGCGTATAGAAAAAGAAAACAAGAGGAAGAATAATATATTTCATCGAAAAGCCGCCTTATTCATTCGTTCGTATCGCAAATAACTCTCAAGACCGGTATATGTAGATAACCTATTTCTTCCAATGCAACATCGCGAGTGACTCGGCTTTTAATGCCACTTCAAGGGAGCGTAGGTTGTCAATGGTCGAATACAGTGAAATTTCATTCTCCATGATACATTCGATAAAATGCTCAATTTCCAATTTTAACGGATTATCTTTATTGACAATGATACGTTGCACATTAGTGTCATGGATCTCGCGTACAGGCACGTTTCCGACGGTATAATCCTGCCCGCCTTGGCTATACACGTAAATATCCTCTTCTGCGTAATCCAGGAAAATATAGCTTTCCGGCATTGTGATCGATAACGTGCGTATCTTTGTTTGCGTGATACGGCTTGCCGCAAGTGACGCGATCGCTCCGCTTTTAAAATACAACTGCACGTGCGCAATATCTTCAAACGGCGTTTTCAAGCTTTTTCCCACTGCCGTAATACCTTCAACCTCCGATTTCAATAAATTCAGCACAATATCGATATCATGTATCATAAGATCAAGTATAACGCCCGAAGTACGGACACGATTCCCAAGCGGCCCCAGGCGACGTGCTTCCAAAAATAAAGGCTCGATCTCCACACTGTAACGCATCAATTCCAATACGGCCGCATTGAATCGTTCAACATGTCCTGCGTGAAACACGAGGTCCTTTTTTTCGGCGATCTCGATCAAATCTTTTGCATGTTCAAGGTTATCAGTGATCGGTTTTTCCAGCAATATATGTTTTCCTGCGACAAGACAATTCTTCGCGACTTCATAATGACTTACGGTAGGTACCGCGATCGTCACTGCGTCAACATCATGAAGCATTTCCTGATGGGTATAATACGCTTTCGTATTGTATAATGCAGCGATCTCATCTGCGCGTGCTTTATTGATATCACAAACTCCCACAAATTCGACATAATGACGCATCTTGTGATATACGCGGGCATGATAATTTCCCATATGCCCCACACCGATAACACCTACTTTAAGTTTGCCCATTACTGCACCTCTCCTTTATTAGTTGTGCTGCACGCGTTACCGATCCGCTCGGTTCAAGTAGCGCTCTGACTTCTGCCAACTCTGTGCGCATGATATCATATCGTCCTTTATCTTCCATAATATTTTTTACGGTGAGAATGATCGTATCTGCATTCATATCATCTTGGATCAGCTCGGGACACACTTCGCGGCCTAATAAGATATTCGGCATACCGATATGCGATATTTTTACTATTTTCCGTGCGATCCATTCCGTAATTTTTGATATTTTGTAAGTAATGATCATTGGTGTCATAAACAAAGCCGCTTCTAATGTCGCTGTCCCTGATGCCATGATCAATAAATCCGCACATGCCATCACTTCATGTGATTGTCCGGTCACAACACGAATATACGGCGGAATACGATGCGAATAGAGACGGGCAATGCGTTCGGTGGCAAAAGGCAGTATAAAATCGTATGTATCCTTCAACGATGCCGCTACATTCAAAAATTCCGGTAACAGTACCGCCAACTCCTGAGTACGAGATCCCGGCAACAATCCGATCACACGACGGCCATCTGTGCCGACATTAAAATTCTGCCGTAATATCTCATGATCGTGTTCGACTGCGATTTCATCAAGTAACGGGTGCCCGATATAATCAACGGTCAAGGTCGTATTATTATGATAAAATTCAAATTCTTTTTGAAATGTGGCGAGAATATAATCGATATTTTTCTCTATTTTCTTTGCATTTTTACTTCCCCAAAGCCACAATTGAGGTGCAAAATAATAAAATGCAATGATCCCTGCTCGCCGGATTTTTTTTGCAAGCTCTACATTAAACCCTTGATTATCAATAAATACCACACAATCCGGCTGTGAAGCACGTATATAACGAGCAGTCTCGTGTAATACCCGTACATGGTACGGCAAGTGCCGTATACCTTCAATAAAACCAACGGTATTTTTTGACGTCAGGTCTGATACCGTACGAACACCGGCTCGTCGCATAGCTTCTCCGCCGATTCCTTCTATTTCAAGATCGGGGATCGTTTTTTTTAACGCTTCAGCAAGATAGGCGCCATGAATATCGCCGGATACTTCCCCTGCAGATAAAAATATTTTCATTTCCCTTCTCACCTGTTTCTTTAATCAACAAAACTTCTTTTTGATAGACGAATAAATTCTGCAATATGGAGTGCCTCAGGGATATGTGCAAACTCCTGAGTGATAATGTGTAACGTATTCTCCAAGGATTCTCGCTTGGTAATGTATTCAAGCACCTTTTTCAACGCTAATCGGGTCTCAGAACTGACATCATTACGACGCATACCGACAATATTCAGCCCAAACAATTTTGCAGGATTACCCTGAACCAGTGAATACGGCAAGACATCTTGATTCACGACCGCTCCGCCTGCAACAATACTCATTGTACCGATACGGCAGAATTGATGCACCGAAGCTCCTCCTGATATGAACGCACGATCTTCTACTTCAACAAATCCGGCCAATGGAGTGAAATTTGCGATTATGATATTATTTGCAAGTTTACAATCATGCGCAATATGCACATAGCCCATGAAATAATTATCATTTCCAACAATTGTGTTTCTCGATGGATCGGTCGCGCGGTGAATGGTTGAATATTCACGGACGGTATTACGATCGCCAATCTTCACCCACGACTCAGTCGTCGTGTCAAAATGAATGTCCTGCGGTAATCCCCCCAGATCGGCATGCGAGAAGATGTGATTGTCTTGACCCATTTCTACAAAAGAATGAATGGTCACGTGACTCTCAAGCACACATCCGTTACCGATACGTACATGATCATCAATCACAACATACGGACCGATGGTAACATTATCACCTATTGTTACATCACAACCTATGATCGCTGTCGAATGAATTGTCGACATATTTCCCCCTGCTTGACAAAAGTTGTTATTTATTAAAAATTCCCAATGACAGTTCTCCGTTTGCACGTAGTTCATCGCCGACACGAGCTTCGCCTTTCACGCGAACGATATGCCCTTTACCCATTTCACGCTCTTGAATCAATTCAATGCGTAACAACATTGTATCTCCCGGCACAACAGGTTTACGGAATTTAAAATTCTCAATCCCCATGAACAATGTAACTTTTTCATTTTTATTATACGGGCTTCGATGATACACAAGCAGTCCTGCGGCCTGCGCCATTGCCTCAGCGATCAAGACACCGGGAAATATGGGATTTTCCGGGAAATGTCCGGTAAACATCGGTTCATTCGCGGTTACATTTTTTTTTGCAACTAAATACGTATCACCTGTTTCAACAACTGCATCAACCAATAAAAAAGGGTACCGATGCGGTAATATATCCATTATTTTCAAAATATCCATAGAGGCTCTCCTTTCATAGTTGTCCGCTCAATTGTAATGCAAAGCGATTATTATGAAAATGACCACTTCTTTCTGCAATAAAATCCCCCCGGACTCGCTTACCAATAAGTGCAATATCGCCTACAAAATCCAGTATTTTGTGTCGCACCGGCTCATTTGTCATTCTGTACTCCGTATTATACGGCAAACCGTCTTTAATCACAAGAGCATTTTCAAATGAACCGCCAGCCGCAAAACCGTTTCCGCGCAAGAGCGCTATCTCTTGCCAAAACCCGAACGTTCGCGCAGGTGCTATTTCACGTTCAAACGTTTCTTGTGTAAATACAATCGACTCTCGTTGACTCGGATATTCAAATTTACTCCCGTCAAACAAAAATGTGATCCGAGTCTCATGTGACGGAGTGACAGAAATTGATACCTCACCTTCAGCGTATGTGACTGATTTTTTGACTGCAACAATATCCGGCTCGCCTTCAGTCTGTGATATTCCCGCTTCACGCAGTAAAGCACAAAACGGTAAGGCACTCCCGTCACCGATAGGGATTTCTTTTCCTTGACGCATTTCAATGATGCAATCATCGATATCAAACGCATACAGTGCGGCAAGTAAATGCTCCACCGTCATGATGGTGATACCGTCGCGTCCGAGCGTTGTACAACGTGTATCAGCACACTTAAACGATAAATGTGCCGGTATAATAATGTCATTGATTAAAAACTTGATTCCGCTCCCGTCGCCGGGGTGAAGACGAAAAGCACACGCTTCGCCTGTATGAATACCAACTCCCCGGTATTCAACCGTGTGTGTGATCGTTTTCCTCATACGCTCGAAGTTTTTGTTCGATTGCCTTAATTTTTTGCCACATTTCATCTAATTTTGATTCATACGCAAGGATTTTATAATGTTCTTTCATTGGCCGTGCGGGAGAACCGCTGTATATCCCCGGTTCGGGTAAGCTTTTCGCTATACCTGCTTGTGCAGTGACAATCACTTTATCACCAATGGTGATATGGTCGGCTAAACCTGCTTGTCCTGCCAAAACAACCCAACGTCCTATCTCGGTTGAACCTGCGATCCCGACCTGTGCGACAATACGCGAATGTTCTTTGATATGCACATTATGTGCAATTTGGACAAGATTATCGATCTTCACTCCGTTGTCGACCAGGGTTTTTCCCAGGGTCGCACGGTCAATACAGGTGTTGGCGCCGATTTCTACATCATTGCCGATACTGATACTCCCGATTTGCGGAACTTTAACCAGCGCGTCCGATTCTTCGGCAAACCCGTATCCGTCCGCCCCAAGAACAACTCCGCTATGGATGATACAACGATCTCCTATGATCACATCATGGTAGATCGATACTAATGGATAGATCAGAGAATTTTCACCGATATGAACCGAATTACCGATGACACAGTGAGCCCCGATAGATGTCCCTGCGCCGATTACAACATTATCCGAAATGACGGCATATGGTCCAATTGAAGCGCTGCTGTCAATCGTTGAATCTCTTCCGATGAGTGCTGTCGGGTGTATTCCCGGTGTAACTGACCGGGCAGAAAAATGAGCAACTAAGGAAAAAAACACTTTCCTCGGGTTATCACAAACCAATTGCATTGACGTATATGATAACTTTTCAGGGGTAATTATCAATCCGACATCTTTATTTTCAAGCACAGCCGCATGTTTCATATCGTCAATAAAAACAATCGCACCCTCGGTGGCATCATCCGCAGAAGCAAAATGCGTGAGCGTGCCATCGGCACGCTCATTAATAATTGGGTAACCGGTAATTTTTTTTATTTCTTCACGCATAATGATAACAATTATTTACCTGCATTAATACGCTCGATAACCATATCAGTGACATCATACTGATCGTTACCGGATAAAATAGCACTTTTCTCAAGAATGAAATCATAGCTCTTTTCTTTGCGTATATTTGTTACAATCGTTGTAATGCTTGTCATAATAGGCTTCATGAGATCATTACGACGTTGTTCGAGTGAATTACTCATATCATTACGCATTTTCTCGAATTCTTCCTGCTTTTTCATGAGCTCTTGGCGCTTTTTTTCTTGCTCCTCTTTTTGCATAAAGGCACCTTCATTTTGGAATTTTTGCCCCATATCCATCAAGACCTTGTATGCATCCTCAATTTTCTTTTGCGCATCTTTCGCTTCATTCTTAAAAATCTCTTCAGCTTTTACTTTTTCTTTTGACGCCTGGAACACACGCTCAACATCCACAAATGCGATCTTTAAACCTTGTGCATACATTATTACCGCTGTGCACACCAAAACAGCCATTACTGCTACGCGTTTCATATTGAAACCTCCTCGTTTTTTAGAACGTACCTTGAGAAATTCCGAAATGGAATTTCCATTCATCTTTTTCAAATGCATATGCATAATCCAACGTAATCGGACCCATCGGTGTCATGATCTTTACACCAAGACCGGCTCCATCTCTCATATCACGAAAGTTGAATTCACCGAAATCTCTCCATGCATATCCCACATCCCAAAACATATACGCCGTCAAAAGACGTTCAGCAACAGGATATTTATACCCGATCGATGCCGTTAAAAAATACGTACCGCCTTCAATATATCCATTCTCATCATACGGTGAAAGTTCTTTGTCACCGTACCCGCGCACACCGTAAAAATTACCGCCGGCATAAAAACGCTCATATACAGGTACCTTTGTTGAAGGAGCGATCGATTCAACAATACCGGTTTTAAAGTAGGTGGAAAATACGAACTTATCGATTGACCGGAAAAACCAGTTGGATGATGCTTCATATTTTTGATAATGAAGATCTCCTCCCAGAAATGTTCCGCCTAACTCTGCGGAAAACGTGTTTTTTGTTCCCATGGTTGGTTCCATTTTATTATCTCGGCTGTCACGAACTAACGAAAAGGACATACTGCTGCGTGTTTCACTCGACTCCTGAATATCGTTGCTTGCACCGGAAGTAATATCGGTCAATTTGACATTCTCAAGTCGGTATGAAACATACCCGCTGGTAAAAACATCAAGTTTTCTTCCGACCGTGAAAGATCCTCCGTTACGATAAATTTTATAATCCGTATAATCTTGAATCTTACGGTAAAGGTCAAACGACAGGTATGTATTTGTATCAAGGAAAAAAGGATCGGTAAGACCAACTTCATAACTTTGCACTTTTCCGCCGTATTGAAATTTCAGTTTACCGGAATAACCGCGCCCCAACAGGTTTTTTTCACCAAATTCCAAGAACATGGCAAATCCCGATACACCGCTGTAACTACCGCCCAAATTCACTGTACCGGTGTTTTGCTCTTTAACCTTTATCGTGAGATCCATGACATCTTCGGAGCCTGCGGCAGGGGTCGGAATAATATCAACCGCTTCGAAATAACCGAGGTTGTGAATACTTTGCTGAGTAAACATGAGCATTTCACGACGAAATTCATCTCCCGGTTTGATCATTAATTCACGCAAAATAACCTTATCAATAGTTTTTGTATTCCCTTCAACAACGATCTTACCGATACGTACGGGTTTCCGTTCGATGATCGCGATCGTCAATTCAACGTCCCCGTCCTTAAAATCATAGACAGGATCAACTGATGCAAAAATATAACTTCTGTCGGCATATAATTCATATAATTTAGCTCGTGTCTTTTCCCATTCATCTCCGATGAATAATTCATTTTTCTTCATGGTAACCATTGACTCAAGCTGTTCGGTTGTGAACAATGTATTCCCCTGAAACGTATAGTTTTTTAATGTATATTGCTTTCCTTCAATGACATGCACAATTACATTCGCCTTACGGGTGACTTTGTCAATGGAGACGTCATACCCGCTTACACTCGCGCCGAAATATCCTAATGTCCATAATTTTTTTTCTAGTTTTTTCATGTCCGCATCAAGCTTCTCACGATCAAGATTCGGACTACGCCAAAATGATGATTCTTTGGTATCCATCGACTTTTTGAGTTTCTTGAGAGGAGCAGACGAGATACCGTCAAATGTAATCGTACCGATACTGATCTTCCTGCCTTCGTCAACGGTTATGGTGACAATGACACCTTCTTCGGTATCACGATGCTCAGCGGTGACCGTGACGGCGGCAAAACCCTTTTCCTGGTATTTTTTCTCAATTAAGTATACTGCTTTCGTGAGATGACGTTTGTCAAAAGGAGCGGTCTCTGTCAAAAAGGGAACCTCAAGAAACAATTCATCATCATCAAACTTCTTATTTCCTATAAACGAAACTTCAATGATATGCGGGCGTTCTTTTACCGTATATACGAGTTTTACATTATCTCCGTCAGGGATAATTTCCGCATCTATAGAGTCGAAATATTCGAGCTCATACAGATTTTGGATATCACTACGTAATTTGATCGTTGAAAATGGATCACCGACTTTCATACGTAACAGTGTTTTGAAAAATTCTTTATCAAGCGACTGCACACCGTGTACATCGATCTCTGTGATCTGCGCAGCAAATATCGCCACGATCATCGTTACTGCCAGGACAATTAAGCTACTAATTCTTTTCATTTTTTTCCTCCGACATCAAGCTGCGTAAAATTGAGTTCTCTATCCGTTCCGTAATTACCTGACCCTCACGACAATCGACTTTAATCGTGTCGCCGTCAATGAACTTCTTTGACAAAATCTCAAGGGCTATCACATCTTCAATATAACGCTGAATACTTCGTTTTAAAGGCCGAGCACCAAACTCGGGACTATATCCGACTTCCACCAAGAACTCGCGCATTTCTTCGGTAATCACAAAATCCATATGCGATTCGTGAAGACGCATGCGCACTTTTTCGAGCAATAGATTTATGATCTGCACGATCTCCTCACGCCCGAGCGGGTTGAAGACCACCAATTCATCAAGACGATTGATAAACTCCGGATTAAAAATCTTTTTCACCTCAGAAATAACCATATCTTTCATTTTCGGATAATCGATCGTGAGTTCTTTCGTGCTGAAACCCATTGATTTTTTATTCCAAATATATTTCGCGCCGATATTTGAGGTGAGGATGATGATCGTATTCTTAAAATCAATCACCCTTCCCACATTATCGGTCAAATGACCATCTTCAAACACCTGCAATAAAATATTGAACACATCGGGGTGTGCTTTTTCGATTTCATCGAATAAAACGACGGAATACGGTCGTCTGCGGACTTTCTCGGTCAACTGCCCGCCTTCTTCATAACCGACATACCCCGGAGGAGCACCCATCAGTCGTGAAACCGAAAATTTTTCCATATACTCTGACATATCAACACGAATCAATGCGTCTGGATCATTGAACATAAAGGTCGCAAGGACACGTGCCAATTCTGTTTTACCGACACCGGTGGGACCAAGAAATATAAATGTCCCGATCGGACGATTCGGATCTTTTAAACCCGCTCGTGCACGTCGTAAAGCATTTGCAACAACTTTTATCGCCACATCCTGTCCAATGATATGAAGATTCAATTCCTCTTCGATCTTCATCAATCGTTCACTTTCTTTTTCTTCCAATTTCGCAAGCGGTATTCCCGTCCATTTGGAGATAAGCACCGCGATATCTTCCGCAGTCACAGTTTTCACGTTATTGGTTTGCGAGCTCAACCAGTTTTTCTTCAATTCCTTCGCATGTTCTTTTAACTTCTGCTCAACATCACGAAGGTGAGCGGCTTTTTCAAACTCCTGCATCATTATTGCCGCACTTTTATCTTTCTTAAACTGCTCAATTTCCTTTTCGATATCGGCGATATCCTTAGGCAATTGTGACAACGTTAACCGTACCATTGCGGCGGCTTCATCGATCAAATCTATTGCTTTATCCGGTAAAAAACGCTCCGTTAAATAACGATCGGCTAATTTCGATGCTGCAACGATCGCTTCATCAGTAATTTTCACGGCATGATGCGCTTCATATTTGTCACGAAGACCTGAGACAATTTCGATTGTCTCTTCAACTGATGGCGGTTCAACAACGATTTTCTGAAAACGTCGTTCAAGTGCGGCATCTTTTTCGATATATTTGCGGTATTCATCAAGCGTGGTCGCGCCGATACATTGAATTTCGCCTCGTGAAAGTGACGGTTTAAGAATATTTGATGCATCAATCGCACCTTCTGCCGCACCGGCGCCGACAAGTGTATGAATCTCATCAATAAAAATAATGACATTTTCAGATTCCTGAATTTCTTTCATGACCGCTTTGAAACGTTCCTCAAACTGTCCTCTATATTTGGTGCCGGCGATGACCGCTGCCAGATCCAATGATACCACACGTTTATTCACTAAAAGATCAGGAACCTCATTGGTCACAATACGCTGTGCAAGCCCTTCAACGATCGCTGTTTTACCCACACCCGCCTCACCGATTAGCACAGGATTGTTCTTTTTACGTCGTGCAAGTATTTGAATGACACGCTCAACTTCATGTTCCCGCCCAATAACAGGGTCAAGTTTATCTTCAATGGCTAATTTTGTAAGATCTCTCCCGAATTCATCGAGAGCAGGGGTTGCACTCTTCACTTTTTTCTTATTGGCGTAATAATCACTTTCCATTTCACCGCTTAATAATTTCACCACTTCTTCGCGAACTTTTTCTGCGGTCACATTGAACACTCTCAAAACGCGAGCTGCAATACCTTCACCCTCACGTAAGAGCCCGAGAAGAATATGTTCCGTACCGACAAAGTTGTGTCCCATTTTCGTAGCTTCATCTACCGCCAGCTCGAGAACTCGTTTTGCACGCGGGGTCAATTGAATGTCATGTTCACTATATGGTTTGTGTTCTTCAGTCACCAAATATTTACTCAATTCTTCACGTACGGCAGTAATATCAATATTCATACGTCGTAATACAATCACACCGATACTTGCGCCTTCACGCAAAAGTCCCAACAAAATGTGTTCGGTGCCAATAAAATCATAATTCATCTTTGCCGCTTCTTCGCGTGCATAGATGACTACTTTTCTGGCACGTTCACTAAAACGATCATACATATGTACCCTCCGTAAGGGTTAATTTGTGTTGCTTCATTTCATACACCAATTCACAGCGTTGTGCAATCTCCCTGTTATGTGTCACCATAACCACTGTCATCGGATTCTCTTTCCGATACTCGAATATTAAATCAAGTATAGCCTTAGAATGATTTTCATCAAGATTCCCCGTAGGTTCATCGGCAAACAATATCTTCGGTTGCTTTATCAATGCTCGGGCAATTGCAAGACGTTGTTTTTCTCCGCCGGATAATTGAGTTGCAATATAGTCGCGACGCTCCCATATACCCGTTGCGCGTAATAGAGATTCGGCACGCACCGTTGCCTCGTGTTCAGACATCAAAAAACATCCGGTATAAAACACATTCTGCCATACGGTCATATCATTGAATAACTGGAAAAACTGAAATACGAATCCGATGTTTTTTCGAATAAACGCAGCACGTTGATCCGGTGTATAACTATAGACATCAGCATCAAGCAAATGCACAATCCCTGAGGTAGGTTTTAACAATAGTCCGAGAATATGCAACAGTGTTGATTTCCCGACTCCTGATTCACCCACTATCGCCACTGATTGGTCGGTCTTTACTGACCACGACAGATCTTTGACAACCGTCAAAAACTCGGTCCCGCTGTCATAGGTATGACTGAGTGACGAACACACTATACTGTTACTCATATTTTATCGCATCCACCGCATCCATTTTTGCTGCCTGCCATGCCGGTAATACCGACGCTCCGTACGTGATAACAAATGCAAGTACACCGGTGATCGCAAAATTCAATACCGACATATGCACTTTTAATTCTGTGGAGTAATACACATCAGCGGGTAAGACATTGATATGCGACCACTTGATTACCAAACAAATGATGAGGCCTAAAAGTTCCCCAAGCACCACGCCTGTCCCTCCGGATATAAGACCGTAATATAAAAAGACCTTATATACATCTCGAGATGCAAAACCAAGAGACTTCATGACGCCGATTTCTTTTGTTTTCTCCTTCACCATCGTAATAAGTATCGAAATAATATTAAACGCGGCAACGATGATTATTAATGTGAGAATAATGAACATTGTTTTTTTCTCAAGTTCCATTGCCGAATAAAGATTTTTATTCATCCTAAACCAATCTTTCGTCATAAGATTGAGATCAGGTGAAAACATTTTTTCGACTTGCGATGCCACTATTGAGGCACGACTGATATCCTTAACCTTTACGCCCACACCGCTCACACCCACACGGCTCAAAAATTTTTGCGCATCAGGAATTGAAAGATACACAAGCGATGTATCATATTCATACATATTACTCTCAAATATCCGTGCAATTTTAAAATCACGTATCTTCGGCAACATTCCTATTGGCGTAACTTTCCCGCTTGGCGACATCAATCGAACGGTATCGCCGATATCTACATTCAACATACGAGCAAGTTCAATACCGATCGCAATAGTATTATTTCCGAGGGATTCGGTCCCGCTCTTTAAAATTTCATTGTAACGCGTAACCTTTTTTTCCTGATCCTCATCTATTCCCCGTATAACGACACTAAAAACACGTCCCTGATTAAGAATAAGCCCTTCGCCCATAATAAACGGAGCGGCAGCAATAATTTCTTTATGCGCAGTGACCGTATCTATGATAGTTTCATAATCAGTGAGTTCAGAACCAAAACGATCCTGCACGATCAAGTGCGAATTCACGCCCAATACTTTGTTTTTAAGGTCCCGCTCAAAACCATCCATAACCGAAAGAACAACGGTAAGTGTCATTACTCCTACCATGATTCCGACAATAGATATAATAGTGATGCCGGACAGAAGTTTATTCGTCCGGCGTCCTTTAAGATATGAAAGTGCGATCCTGAAAGGTACGTTCATTTACACCTCATCTTTAAGATGCGGGAAAAGAATAACATCTTTTATGGTAAGCGCGTTTGTGAGCAACATCACCAAACGATCGATACCTATACCACAACCGCCCGCAGGGGGTAACCCGTATTGCAAGGCACGAATAAAATCTTCATCCATCCGTTGTGCTTCTTCATTACCGGCCTTAAACGCCTCTTCTTGTTTCGCAAAACGTTCTTCCTGATCAATAGGATCATTGAGTTCGGAGAATGCATTCGCAAGCTCCCACCCGTTCATAAACAATTCAAACCGTTCAACAAATAACCCGGTCGTATCTCCGCGTTTTTTCTTGGCAAGAGGAGAGACTTCCAACGGATGATCGGTAATAAATACCGGATTCACCAAATGTTCTTCGACAAATGCCTCAAACAACTCTTGAATAAGCTTCCCTCGGTGCATTTTTTTGATCTCAGGCTCTTCTTCTTTATCTTTTTTAATTAATATTGCCTTTAATTCATCATCATTTTTTGCCATAACATCGATTGACGCATATTCTTTGATCGCATCAACCATACTCAAACGACGCCACGGTGTATTGAAATCTATGGTACGTCCGTTGTATTCCACTTTTCTTTCGGGAATCCCCAACGCATCAACAACATGCAACACAAGACGTTCGGTATAATCCATCATATCATACAGATCTTTGTACGCCTCATAAAACTCCATAAGTGTAAACTCGGGATTATGACGTTTTGAGATACCTTCATTTCGAAACACTCGGTTGATCTCATATACTTTTTCAAATCCTCCGACCATACAACGCTTAAGATAGGTCTCAAGCGAGATACGAATATACAAATCACGGTGAAGCGCATTATGATGTGTGACAAACGGACGTGCATCCGCACCGCCGTATACCTGCTGCAATACCGGGGTTTCTACTTCAATATACCCGTAGTCATCCATAAAATTACGAATTTCACGTACAATTTTACTGCGGGTACGAAAACGTTCACGAGATTCGTCATTCACGATCAGATCCACATAACGTTGGCGATATTTCATTTCTTTATCGGTCATCTCATCAAATAATTGGCCGTCTTTTTCTTTTACGATCGGCAACGGACGAAGAGATTTGGTCAGCAATTGAAACGCCTTTACAATAATAGTTATTTCGCCGGTGTGAGTGCGAAAAAGCGGACCTTCAACACCGATGATATCACCGATATCAAGTTTTTTAAATACGTCAAATGATTCGTCTCCGAGCGTATCTTTACGAAAATATATCTGCATACGCCCGCTGTCGTCTTTGAGATCGGCAAACCCGGTTTTACCGTGTTCACGTTTTATCATGACGCGACCTGCAGTTTTGGTATACCCCGTCTCCTGATCGGCAACATCTTTAAATTCTTCTTTGATCGCAGCGATCATTTTCTGTTTATCGTACTTATATTGAAAGGGCTCCACCCCTGCTTGGCGTAATTCATCTACTTTTTTAAAGCGTTGTTCCATTAATACGTTAAAATCGTCCATACTCGTGTCCTCCCTCGTTTTTTTCTCCGCTGATATTACGTGAAAATAGGGAAATGTCAAGTAACATATGAAATAATAAGCCAATAAAAGCATATCAACAGCCTTGTTTGCCTCATGTGTTGTATGGAACAAAAATAACTTGAGTTTTGTTGTCATTAAAGATATCATAACGACAAAAATGGAAAGGAAGTTTTTATGAAAATTGTAATTTTTATGATGACAATTATGTTTCTTGCATGTACGGCAATTACTGCAAAAAACCTCTCTGACGAAACAGTCGTACTCAGTACCGTAAAAAACATCTTCGGTGACTCAGTAACCGGTATTATCATAGAGACGCTCCCCGACGGCACGCTCATTATCACCGATCTCAAAGGGCGATCATTTGCGTATCAAAAGGAAATCATTCAATCTATTGATCACAAAACCATCTCGGTTGTATCAGTAGTCGATAAACCCGTTTTTACGAATAAAACCCTCTTTACCCTTGTTGACGGCAGCACCCTCGAGGGGTATGTCTTGCATGCTTCTCCCGATAAGCACTATTCCGTTCTTCTTGCGGATGGCAGTGTCACCACCATCGAAACCGGAGCTGTCAGCACGATGGAGATCAAGACAACACCCATAAGTATTGATGATTATAATCGTCTTAAGAAAAGCCCCACGATAGCTTTTTTCCTGAATATTATTCCGGGTTTTGCACTAGGACACGCGTACGCAGGCGATTGGGGGAGAGGGATGAAGTATGAAGGATCTGAAGCATTGTTGCTCGCAGCCGGACTTGGTGTCGGTCTCGCGGGGCAATTTGTGGGATTCAGTGCACTAACGATATTAATCCCTGCTGTTGTAACGTTTTTAGTAATCGATATTGGACAAGCAGTTGATGCGGCATCCTGTGTAAAAGAATACAATAGAAAATTGAAAACACATGTATCCTCACCAACTACAAGTCTGTTATTTCGTCAGAACGAGAAAACCAGTGAAATAGGGTTAACATTATCATTCTAAATTTTAGGAGAAAACTTTATGAAAACAATGTATGCCATTGTTCTCTGCTTTATACTGCTGATATCACTTGCCTCGACCCAAAACCTTTCCGATGAGACAGTCGTACTCAGTACCGTAAAAAACGTCTTCGGTGATTCTGTTACCGGTATCATTATCGAAACGCTTCCCGACGGCACTCTCGTTATGACCAATCTCAACGGGCAAAGGCTTAGATATCAAAAAGAAATCATTCAAACCGTTGAACATAAAACCGTGTCACTTGTGTCGGTGTTAAAAGAACCGATATTTACGAATAAAACCCACTTCACTCTTGTTGACGGCAGCACCCTCGAGGGGTATGTTTTGCATGCTTCTCCCGATAAACACTATTCCGTTCTTCTTGCGGATGGCAGTGTCACCACCATCGAAGCAGGAACTGTCAACACGATTGAGAACAAAACAACGCCCTTGAGCATGGATGACTACAATCGTCTTAAAAAAAGTCCGTT
>CAYRFE010000008.1:17605-108522 GCA_964423645.1 uncultured bacterium
ACAAAACAACGCCCTTGAGCATGGATGACTACAATCGTCTTAAAAAAAGTCCGTTCGTTGCCTACTTTTTAAGCGCAATTCCGGGAGTTGCATTGGGACACGCTTATGCAGAAAACTGGGGAAGAGGCATGACATTTGAACTGATCGAAATCGGTATTGTTGGCGTTGGGGGAATCATTGGTTATTCTCTCGGAAAGGACGTGGGACTGGAAGGATGGGGGGCTGCTGCCGTAATACTATCACCTTATGTAATCATTCCACTTCTTATTATTGATATGATTCAAGCATTCGATGCGGCAGCATGTGCATCCGAATACAATGAAAAACTTAAGGTGCGGCTGCAACAACCCGAACCCACAACAAGCTTATTACTGCGTTATACTGATGATACGCCCGAACTTGGGATAACGTTACGATTCTGATACAAAAACCTTTGCACATTACTTTGCGGGAAGAGCCAAATACTACATGGAAAATCGTACGTTGCTCAGTGTCGCATTTTTGTCGCTACACTACCGTTCACTCTTCCTGAGGATGAACTACCCCAAAGCAAGCTACGGGGGTATCGAGAACATAATTCTGTAGTTGTGCGCCCACCCCAAACCCCGCCCTTTTCTTTTGGGCGGGGCTTATTTTTTATTATGCGGGGGCTTTGTCCCCACACCCCTAAATACTTAAAACCGAAGCAACCTACGGGGTTTCAAAATAATAATTCGAAACTTTTGCAAAACTGTAATTATTTGAAATTGTGCCCACACCAAAACCCTTCATTTGCTTTTCGAGGATAATTTTTTTTGGTTTCATGCTTTACCCGCACCCCTTCGAAACTCAAACTATTTTTAACGTTTCGGAGAATTTACCCCTACGTGTAGAGCGGATTTTCATGTTGAAAAACCGTATATTTATGCTATAGTGAACGAATGATGCGTAGTCGCTCACACAACAATAAAGAGTTATGGATTTCCCGACATAGTATCAGTGACAAGGGATCATTGTAGCATGATAACATCCCATTACACCCGTTTTACACTTGCAGTTGCGATAGTTGCGTTACTTGCCATTATCGGTGTGTACTATAAGACCGCACACACCGTCAAACATGACACCGAACATAATTTCACTATTCGTGCCAATATCGCACGAACCTATATTTCTCTTATGCAACAGCATGTTGATGCGATGCGCCGTTCATTTGAACGTCAATATTATAATCAGATTGACACACGGATTTCATATGCAACACCATATTCAGAATTCAATGTCTGGGGATTGTCCGGTTACCCTTCCGACGGAGGAGTAGCGTCATTGACCGGCACTGCCACCGGTACGTCGCCATTCCCACTTTCTCTTTCGATACAACATGAGTTATCTGCCGCATTGAGTCTTAATCCTCACATGGACGCAATTATATCAAAAAATAAAAATGTCTCATGGATATATTACACGTCTGCCCAAAAATTCATTTATCTTTCGCCGAAATTACCGATCAAAGACTATCAATTTACGCTCGATGAATATAAACGACCGTTTTGGTATCAGGCGATCGCTGAGAACAATCCCGCTAAGCGCCAAATAATAAGCGACCTTTATGAAGATAGTGTCGGCAAAGGTCTTATGATCACCATATCGTCACCGGTGTATATTCAAGAAAAATGTATCGGTGTCGTATCCTTGGATCTTGAAATTGAATTACTCAGACAACTGACACTGATCGAAAATATCCCCGGAGAAACAATAATGGTTGATGAAAACGGGAAAATAGTCGCACGACAGGGTGTGTTCCCGCTTCATGAAACATACCAAAAAGATCATGTGCGCAACTCATGGCATAGCACAGATGATGGTAATTATTGGATAGAAATTAATGTAATCGATGGAGAATTACACCTTCTTCAAAAGATTAATAAAATGGAGTTTTACGTATATATCGCGAAAAAAAGTCTGTTGATATGGTCACTCATTGTCCTTATCGCGTTTCTATTTATTTTCGGCATGCACTATATCATATCACAAAAAAAAATAACGTCTTCCCTCCGCCAAAGCGAGGAAAAAAACCGCGCACTGCTTGAAGCATTACCTGATACCATGTTCATTATGAAAAGAAATGGAGATTTTATCGATTTTTACTCTCCGAGCAACAGATCGTTATTGTATTCTCCCGAAAAATTTTTGGGCGACAATATAACGAACTTATTCCCCGAACATATCTCTTCGATAATACTATCCGCATTGGAGCGCGTATTTTCTCATGGGAAATCGGAAATTGTACAATACAACCTTACATTTGACGGAAAAGAAAAAAACATGGAATCACGCATGGTCTTAAAGAATGCGTCTGAAGTGCTTTTTATTGAACGCGATCTTACCGATCAAAAAACAATTGAAGGGCTGCTTCATTTTGAACGACAACAACTCCTTTCGCTTTTTGACAGCATTGAAGCGATTATTTATGTGACCGATCCTGTCACGAATGAAATTCTTTTTGTGAATAAAAACTTTGAATCGCTTCTCGGACATCCTGTCTTAGGGAAAGTGTGTTATAAGGAGTTTCAAAACTTATCATCGCCATGTCCGTTTTGTACCAATTCTATTATTCTCGCTCAAAAACCTAACCCCTACTATTGGGAATTTACCAATGACATCTTGCACAAGACGTATTCGATCGTTGACAAGATCATCACATGGCCTGACGGGCGTGATGTGCGATTTGAAATGGCAGTTGACATTTCTGAGAGAAAAGAGGCAGAAGAAAAAAACAATGCCCTTTTGCGTTTTCAAAATGAAATGCTTGATACTGCCGCAGTATGGATCGACACGCTCGATCTACAGGGAAATATCACGTTTTGGAACCGAGCCGCTGAAAGTATATCAGGATACACGCGCGAAGAAATAGTGGGATCGGCAAAGATCTGGGATTATCTCTACCCTGACCCGGAATATCGCATGCGTGTCTATGCTGAGGCCATGGCAATAATATCGGAGAAAAAATATCTTGAGAATTTTGAGACAACCATTCGAACTCGCACGGGAGATGAACGTGTCATACTGTGGCATTCTAACATAGTTTACGGCGATAACGAAGAGCCGGTAGGCACGATAGCTTTAGGTGCAGATATCACCGAACAAAAAAAATATCAAAAAGCGCTTATGGAAAACGAAGCCCGCATGGAGTTGATTCTTAAAAATTCATCCGACATCATTGTCATGATTAATGCCGAAGGGGAACAAATCTATGTCAGTCCTTCCGCAGAGACCATTACCGGTTATACGACAAGCGAATTAATCGGCAAAACATTTCCTGAAATCGTACACCCCGACGATCTCCCCGCAATCGTTGCCATATGGCAAGACGCTCTCGCAAACGCTGTACACACAACTCGTCTTCAATATCGCCACATTCACAAAACAAAACAATGGGTACATCTTGAGGCAATCGGCCAAAATCTTCTCGGAGTACCTTCTATTCAAGCAATTTTACTTAACATACGCGATATATCAGACAGAATATCCGCAGAAAACGAAAAACTCAAACTGCAAGAACAACTCTCGCAGTCTCAAAAAATGGAATCTGTAGGACGTCTCGCAGGCGGAGTGGCTCACGATTTCAACAATATGTTAAGCGTTATAATCGGACATGCAGAGCTGGCTCTTGCAATTATCAAACCCCATGATGTGTTATATACAAGCATAAAGGAAATTGATAACGCCGCAAAACGCTCGGCTGACCTTACCAGACAACTTCTTGCATTTGCGCGAAAACAAACAATTTCACCCATTGTCCTGGACGTAAACCATGCGATAGAACGTGTGCTCACCATGTTGCAACGTCTTATCGGCGAAGACATAAGCCTTGTATGGAAACCTCACGCTGATATGAGTCACATTAAAATAGACCCCTCGCAACTTGATCAAATCCTTGCGAATCTTTGTGTCAATGCTCGCGATGCGATACAAGGCACAGGTCGTGTAACCATTGAAACACACAACAAAATTATTGATTCGCATTTCTGTATAACTCATACCGATGTAGTACCGGGCAAGTATCTGCGAATTTCTGTCAGCGACACAGGATGCGGTATGGACAAAGAGGCCCGCGAGCATTTATTCGAACCATTCTATACGACAAAAGAAGTGGGGAAAGGTACAGGGCTCGGGCTTGCGACTATTTACGGAATTATTCGACAAAACAACGGATTTATAATGGTGTACAGCGAAAAGAACATAGGCACAACATTTAAAATATATCTGCCGATCTTTGACGACGTAGAGCCATTCGAACAGGTCTCCGAAACTGTTACCCCTTCAGGAAATGAATCGATCTTATTGGTAGAAGACGAACAACAGCTCCTCGATCTTACCAAGACAATGTTGGAAAAACTGGGTTATAGCGTATATGCGTATAAAAATCCGTCACAAGCTATCGAATATTTTTCTGCCCATGCTCACGATATCCATTTGATAATCAGCGATGTCGTCATGCCTGAGATGAACGGTCGTGAATTGATACACGAACTTTTAAAAATTAATTCTTCGGCACGCTATTTATATATGTCCGGTTATCCAGCTGATGTTATCGGTCATCACGGCATACTTGATGATACCATTCTCTTTCTTCAAAAGCCTTTTTCCATACGAGAACTTGCACAAAAAATACGTACCGTTTTAGGTCATAATCAATAAAGCGGTAAAACCAATCACTCTTCCGTGTCTGTTGAAATGTCACTGAGAGGAAGTCGCATTTACGGGAGGTGTGTACTTATCGAAACAGCACAGTCTCCCTGCTTTTTCCAATAAAATTTTTATTCCCTTCAAATCACAATAAGCGGGGAACGTAAGCGGTATTGAGTTGTCATTTCAACAATTATACGTATGATGAGCGATCATGAAGATTTCACTATCTCACATCGTTGGTTGAGCACGTCGGTGCAGTCTGTGCCGAGAATAGTCGAAGCACTCAGTATAAACTCTGCTGAAAGATGAGGCGGGCACAAAAAAAACGAACTACCTCACAGCAAGCGACGGGGTATCTCCCTAAAAAACTCTGTTTGTGTGCTCACCCCAAACCCCTCCCTTTGACTTTGAGAGGGGCTTTAATTTTCGGTTACAGACACGGCATGCCGTGTCTCTACACCGTCCCCACACCCCTTATAATAACAAAACTATAATAGTTTAGCCGAAGCAAGCTTCGAAGAATTTGTCCCATTTAGATTACCGACAATCGTTCAAAGAACTCACGTTTATATCTTTTGCCCGCCATCTTCCCCACAAAATTATTTAATATATCCTTCTTTAACTGCGAGTTCGGCATTCAATATTGCGCCGCCTGCCGCACCGCGTATGGTATTATGCACCAGCACGACAAATGACCAATCAAAAATCGCATCGTTCATCAACTTACCGACACTTACCGTCATACCATTGCCCAAATCTCGATGTAGTCGCGGCTGCGGGAAACGTTCGGACTCAAAATAAACGATCGGATTTTCAGGCGCACTCGGCAAACCATACTCCTGTGCAGATGCGGTAAAAGATGTCAATGCGGAAATAATATCTTCCCGAAGCGCTTTCTTCACAAAACGTATCGATACACTTTCCAAATGACCATCGATTACCGGCACTCGATGGCAATGAGCACTGATCGGAAAAAACGCTTCTCGTAACGCACCGTTGCACAGTGTTCCCAACAACTTGTGGGGTTCTTTCATCATTTTTTCCTCTTCTCCGCCTATGAACGGCACAACATTGTCATAAATATCTAAAGACGCAACACCGGGGTAACCGGCTCCCGACACTGCTTGCATCGTCGTTACATGAAGTGATTGCACACCGAATCGATCAAAAAGAGGTTTTAAGGCCAAAACAAGCCCTGTCGTCGAACAATTCGGATTGGTGATGATACAGCCTTTTTCATACGGCTGTGAATGTATCAATGCCAGATGTTCGGGATTTACTTCAGGTATTAACAAGGGTACGTCGGATCGCATACGATGATTTCTGGCATTCGAAATTACCGCATAGCCCGCCTGAGCAAATTCTTCTTCGATCTCACCTGCCACTGACGCGTCCAAACCACTGAAAACGATACGACACGGCAAATTCGGTTCACACGCTTGCACGGTCATTGCTGCAACATTTTCGGGGATCATACCGGGTTGTATCCATCGTACCGCGTCGGAATAGGTCTTCCCGGCTGAACGTTCAGATGCCGCCA
Source organism: uncultured bacterium (assembly GCA_964423645.1). Lineage (GTDB taxonomy): Bacteria > Macinerneyibacteriota > Macinerneyibacteria > Macinerneyibacteriales > CAYRFE01 > CAYRFE01. The sequence continues at coordinate 23,817 of CAYRFE010000008.1, forward strand.
ATGATGTTATTTCAAACCACGGGTGATCATGTAACAGTCGTATAAATTGTTGGCCAACCGTACCGGTTGCGCCAAGTATGCCTACGGGAATCTTTCTCATGTTGATATTTTCCTTTCTTTGCTCATTTGTTCTTATACTATACTACAATCTTCATCGTTGTGTCATACCGCAGTACGTCTCCATGAAAAGGGCTCCTGGTATGAAATAGTACAGTTTCGTTTTGTGCGGGGACATACGTCCCCAACCTTCCCTCTCTCATGAATCATAATTGTATCAATCGCATTACCATCCATACTTAACCTCATGGTGTAAAATAACACGCCTGCGGATGATGCAAAAAAAATCCTGCAGTCGCAGTATCTGGTGACAACATGCTTGATTCGGTAAGAGCGATCCCGGCCTGTGACATATCGAGAAGTTTGTCGATAATCGCATGATTTGCGACATCAGGACATGCCGGATATCCGAAACTGTACCGAACACCCTTTTCACCGATCCCTAACTCGTATCTGATACGCGCAGTAATAGCACGTGCGCCTGCCTCAGCACATTCAGCACAAAATCCGTGCCATAAAAAGTAATCATGATATTTTTTATTTGCATGTAATTGTTCGCCATACTCGAGTCCGTCAACACCAACGGCATACAATGCGACAACATCCTTATCCCCTACAAAGTGCGTCAGAGATGCACCGGTCTTACCCGTTGCAACGTGTAAAACACTTTCAGTATCATCAGATACTGACACCGCTATACCGTCTTGGACCGCGTGTGCACGAAAATAGCCGTACCGAATTTGTACGGTGAGTGAGTTATCTCGCCGTACAGAATCCAACATTTCTTTGTAAATGTTTCTGCAAATACTCGTGTCATCACACCCGGTGTATCTCCATCTGTTCTCATAAAGAGCTTTTGTATGTATGAATCCCGTAATATCATCAATTCTCATCTCAATGGTCTCAGCACCATACCATGGAGGTGTAGGCGTCGATGCTATGGCAATCAATTCCGGAAAACCTTGCGCGGCAATATGAGGAATCCGCTGTATGGGAAGTACCGGATCAGTGCCACCTTGGGAAAAAAACCGTATCACTTCAAACGCATCTTTCACATAATGCGTTTCGGGATACACCTTTTTCAACTCAATATCTACAAATTCTGTACTGAGCGCAGCCCCCCCGCAAAGTATGGGGATCCGAATCCCGCGTTGTGAGAACACACGACACACGTCTTTCATTGCATGTGCCGATCGCACGAGCAAACCACTTAGACCTACTGCATCAGGATTGTATTTTTGAACTGCATCCGCGATGTCTTCTGCTTTTTTATCAACTCCGATGTCCACTACGTCAAAGCCGTTATTCTCAAGAATGATCCCCACAAGATTTTTGCCGATATCGTGAATATCACCCTTAACGGTCGCAAGAACAATTTTTTTTATCACGCGATCGGAATCGTTATCCCCCAAAAGTGGCTTCAACACATCGAATGCTTTTTGCACTGTTTCTGCAGATCGCAATACAAACGGAAGTTGCATGGTGCCTGCTTCAAATCGCCGCCCGACTTCTTCCATTGCGCTTAAAATAACAGCCACCACATTAGCAGGAAAAGCTCCTGTCGCATTTGTTACATCGGCAGTGATCCTGTCAACTTTACCCGTAATCACCGTACGACTAACCTGTTCAAGCGGATCAACATGTTCTTCCGGTACTTTTTCAGCAGCATGAACAGTCGTTTTTTCAAGAAAGCGATGTAATGCATCATTCGACCGATTAAAAATTATTTCTTCGGCTAACACACGCACATCCGGTTGGATACTGTCCAGAGGAAGTAATTTGGAACTGTCTGCTATTGCAACATCAAGTCCCGCCCGAACCGCATGATATAAAAAAACTGCATTCAATATTTGTCGTAAGGATCGGTCTAAACCGTATGACACATTGCTGACACCAAGGCTGATCCTCACGCCCGGGCACTCGTTTTTTATCATACGTATGGCATCCAATGTCTCCACCGCGGCATTTGCAGAACCGGTATCACCTGTTGCCACGGTAAAGGTCAACGGATCAAACCACAATGCGTCCGGCAATAATCCTATTTCATCAACTGCAATCGAATAAAGTCGTTTTGCGATCTCAACTTTTCGTGCCGCCGTACGCGCCATACCGGTTTCGTCTATGGTAAGACACACTATCACTGCGCCGTATATTTTCGCGAGTCGTAGCAAGGTTCGTGCTTTTTGTTCATCTTCGAGATTGGTCGAATTGATCATCGCACGTCCGCCGATATGACGCAATGCTGTCTCAATCGCCTCAGGATCGGTCGAGTCGATCATAAGCGGAGCAGTCGTCGCCTTTACAAGTCGCGACATCAACGCATTCATATCCTCTATTTCATTGCGCCCCGGTACCGCCACCGACACATCAACTGCGTGCGCTCCATGCGTTGTTTCATCATTAATGAATGAGATCATTGCATCGTAATCATTATTTTGAATAAGTGTGCGAAATGCTTTGCTCCCGCTTGCATTTGCACGTTCTGATACCAAAAGTGGTTTGGGGATTGTATCGATCGTCTGTGCACGAAAAAGTGATGCAATCGAGGGAGTATATTCCGTAAGAAGTTTTCCGGGGACAATACCTTTCACTGCATGTGCAAGCGCACGAATATGGCCCGGAGTAGTTCCGCAACATCCTCCGATATACCGAACATCCGGTGAAATCAATTGTGCGGTGTCATGTGCGAAATCTTCCGGCGTCATGTCGTACACAAGATGCCCGTTATGGATGCGTGGCAATCCTGCGTTTGCAAGCACTGCAAGCGGGAATCGGGTAAACTCATGCAATGACTCTAAGGCAACGGCAAGCCCTGATGGTCCCGCACTGCAATTGAGTCCGACCGCAAACAACGGATACGGGTTCAAAATCGCTGCAAGCGCTTCCATATCGGTGCCTGCTAAAAGAGCTCCGTTCGGTTGAATAGTTGCGGTCACTGCCACAGGAAGGCTACATCCTCGTTCGTCTTGTGCACGAAAAACACCTGCAAGGGCTGCCTTGATTTGTAACGGATCTTGACACGTTTCAATTTGAAACAGGTGTACACCGCCATCAATAAGTCCTAATGCTTGTGTATAATACCCGTCTGAAAGTTCACAAAAGGACACATGCCCCAAACTGGGTAAGGCGAGCCCCGGCCCCATGGAACCTGCCACAAAACGTTCAATTCCGACATTGCCAAATCGTGCAGCGACCATGACTGCGATCTCAGCCCCGGCTTTATTGATATCATAGGTTTTTTCAGCTAATCCATGCTCCGCAAGAGTTAATGGTTGCGCTCCGAATGTATTGGTCTCGACAATATCAGCTCCTGCGTCGAAAAACGATGTATGAATGGATGCAATCACTTCAGGTGCACTGCAGTTGAGAAAATCATAACACCCTGGATATCCGCCGTATGCGTCTGCATGCACCTCATGCTGCTGTATACTCGTTCCCATAGCACCGTCATATATTATAATTTTTTGCTCGGATAACAACCGTAGTCTTTCAAATATTGTCATGGCATACTCCCTTTACGCTATTGCATGTCCGAAAACTGAACTCAGTAATGACCGAGTTGAACGACCTACGCCATAGGTGAACACGTGAATACCGGGAACACCTTCACGCAACAATCGCTCTACGAGAGAGGACATGTATATGGTCCCGGCTTCCCATTCTTCTGCAGGGGTTCGCGCTGCATCAAGACTGCGGATTAATGCATCGGGGATACTCACTTGGAATGCTCGCGGTAATAAATCAAGTGTTTTCCGGTCGGTAATCGGCTTAATCCCCGGAATAATCGGTACCGTTACACCCAGTGCGCGAACTCGTTCAACAAATTTGAAATAAACATTCGGATCAAAGAACATTTGTGTAATTATATATTCTGCTCCTGCCTTGACTTTATCTGCACAATATTGCGCATCTCTCTCGATATTCAATGCCTCAACGTGCTTTTCGGGATATCCCGCCGCACCGATGCAAAAAGATGTCCGTTCCGCCGGCTCTCCCGGAGTCACGTATGTTCCATTATTCATTGCGTTGATTTGAGCGATGAGTTCAACCGCATAACGATATCCGTCTTGAACAGGTTCAAATCGCTCACCCGGTCGCGGATCACCGCGCAACGCAAACACATTATCAAAGCCGAGATATCGTAATTCAATCAGTATATCTTCAATCCTGAATTTATCCAATCCCGCACAAATAAGATGAGGGACGGTCTCAATACCGAATTTTTGTTTGAGCGCGGTCGATACGGCGACAGTCCCCGGTTTTTTATTACCCGGAATTTTCACCAATTCACCGTTTATTTCTTCAACTCGAATAGCCTGTTGATGTTGCGTGACCGTTATAAATTGCGGATTATAACTTGCGACTTTCTCAACACACGCATAAAGCGCATCAAGTGACGCACCTCGCGACGGCGGTATCAATTCTAACGAAAAAACCGGCTTCCCTTGCTGTAATGCATCAGTATATTTCATACAACCTCCTTCACGCACGGATATATCGGAAATTGTCCGCATACACCGACCTTTTCACCACAAATAACAACAGACGATAGAATATCATGCTTTTGTGAAATTGTGTCAATAATTGTCGCAACATCATCCTCAGAAACAACTTTATTGGCAAATGCCGTCGCATATGCATCGGCTGTTGCCGCATCATTACACACGATCATCACTGCATCAGCATGTCCGAAACTAAAGGAGTGCCCTACCGTTCCCGACGAAGTACATACTCCATAATATCCCGGGATATCAAGATTCACGGCAAGTGCCTCAGAAAGACATGTATTTCCGGCATAAACACTGCATTGAAGCGGATTAGTTATCTGTATCGCACAATCACCGCCATTTTCGACAATTACTTCCTGCACACTAAAATTTTCCACAAGAAATCGTGCGATAGCATCAGCAAATGCTCCGGCTACAGCCGCCATAGGCCCTACGTCAGCATATGCGGCAGCAACTACCATTCTACGTGCGCATTCAGGAGAATTTTTTCGTACATCAAGCGGGGTTAACGATACCGCAAACTCTTTATGTGTACCAATATAACGGTCAACCTCATATCGTAAACGCCGTATAAATATCTCAGCCGACGCCACCATATCTTTTTGAAATGATTCTGTATCAACTGCGATCCACACATCGGTTTCACGGTATGATATTTCAAAGACCGTAAAACGGGAAGGGTTCATTGCATAACGGTATTTTCTTTCCTGGTACATGTAAATCTCCTTTCACACAAAAACTTCGAGTAGGGCATCCCTCTGCACAAAGAGCACATCCGATACATGTATCGGTATCAAAATGAAGGACTCCTTTGGAATTAATGGTCAATGCCTTGGTTGGGCACAAGCCTGTACAATAACCACATCCGATACATCGTTCGGGATGAAATGCGATGCGCAACGACTCTGTCGTATTCGCTTGACTCCGGTCATTGTGATGCGGTTGTGTCTGTATTCTCAACGGACGCACCCCTTCTTTATGACCGATCGGTACAACGGCTTCTGTGAGCGTAAATATCCCCTGATTTACCTTTTCTTTTAAAATCTCCATAATTTTCCGGGATTGTGCGATACTTGAAATAGGCGATGTAACGACTTTTTTGCCAAGTATATCAATACTTCCCGAATACAATTCTTCATACGTAACTTCCCGAATAACCGGCGCGTCTTTTTTACCGTAATCACACAGTACCGTTGTGATATCACGGTTTTGAATAGATAAAGAACGAGCTATATCTTCATCAAGAACAGGGAATGCAACACCGATTCCTACATACAGACTCACGCCATATTGCCTGAAATACGCTGCACGTATAAAATCAGGATCCATCGACTTCAGATCACCGATAAGGGCCAGCGTCGCGGAAGGACCTTTGGGTATTCCATGCTCATTGTGCGGACGTTGCGTATTAAATTGTGTTCCATGCCACGACACATATCCGTCGGCACCGCAAAACCAAATTCGAGTTCCCAAGCCAATAGTACGAAGCAGAGGGTCATTGAGTAAAGGACTTAATTCCCCCGTTGTGGAGAATGTCACATTCCCGCTATTCGGCTTAAGAATACCCATGTAGGTATATTTTGTTTCATCTGTTGTATTCACGGCCGCACGATAATTCTGATATGCATTCCTCGGATTGAATAAATACGCTTCATTCACATTTTTCAGAGAAATATACGTATCAACACTTTTCGCGGGGTAACAATCGGTACCTTTGCCGTGTGCTTCAAGATGCACCTCTTCACCGCGTACAAGTGCCTCTATAACATGCGCACCGCCGTACTCAGGATTATCGGGTGACACTTCTGTTGCGCCGATGTATCCGTCAACGGCCGCAATACCGCCGAATACCGGAACATTATTCATATTCATTTTCTCCATGCGGATACCGGGAGAGCTGTGACCGACATTTATAAATGCTCCGCTCGAGCACATTGGCCCGAATGTTGCAGTGGTCACGACATCAACTTTTTGTACTATTTCTTTCGGTGAGGCAGTTCGAGCCAATTCTTTCACTTCGGAAGCGGTCAACACAACAGCCGTGCCTTTCCGTATCTTGTAGTTAATTTCTTCAACGGTTTTCATGTCCTACCTCCTGTACTCCGGCAAACAAAGCCGTATGTGCAGCACCTACTGCCTCTTTACGATCCGCTCTTCGAACAACCACATAGATTGCGCATGGCGATGCACCTGCAGAGAGCATACGAACGTTAATCTCTTTTTCCGAAAACGCTTTTAATAAACGCGCAACGACACCATACCGCTCATTGATACCGTTACCCACAACCGCAATAAGCGCAACATTATCATCAACATGTATATTCTCAACCGCTTGAATTTTTTCATGGTCAAATAAATGACGACATCGTTCAACATCTGACGCAGCGATCAAAACATTTATTGTCGTCAATGAGGTCAAAACCGTTTTTATATTGACCTCCGCATGTGAAAACACTCCTGTAATATCCGCCAATATGCCCGGCTTAACACCCACACCGCCACCTGAAAAACTGATGACAGCACAATCGTCCGTCGATGCGACACTTTTAAGCACACCCTCGCTTGTGTTCTGAGCTTGAATAACCGACTCCTTGTGCGCAAGACCTTTAAACTGACGCACATTGAATACATTGGCCGGTATCGATGCTGTTTTCAACAATGCCACTGCTTGCGGGTGAAGAATTTTTGCACCGAAATACGTTAATTCGGCTGCTTCATCGTAATCTAAAAAGGGAACCGGAACCGCATCATGGATCTGTTTCGGATCAGCACTCATGAATCCGGGAACATCTTTATAAAAATCCGCAGACCCTGCATCAAGACAATATGCCAACGCCGCAGCTGAATAGTCACTCCCACCGCGCCCGAGCACAGTGATACGTCCTTCCGTTGTTACTCCGTAAAAACCCGGCACAACATATATGTTCGGTTCTTCAAGTGCACGCCGGATATAATTTTTTGCTTTATCCAATATGATATCCGCATTTCCATAACGACCATCCGTGAGTAATCCGATATCTTCAGGTAATGCCTCAACCACATTCGAAGTATGATTACTCAATACCGCGACCGCCACACATGACACTAACCGCTCTCCGTGGCACAATATTGCATCCCGGACATCCGGAGGAACATATCCCAACGAGTCAACTAATATCAAATATCTACGTAACACAGACAACCTTTCACGTAATGTTACCCGAGCACTATCTGCATACCGACCTGCATGCGCCAACACCGTATCATGCTTGCCATATAATTCATCTATGAGTAATTCTATTGCGTCACTGCCATTGGGCAACGTATTCAATACCCTTTCTAAACAATCTGTCACGCCGTATAATGCAGACACGACGATGACCCTTCTTCCTTCATAACAGGCTGTGACCTCAGCAAGTTTACGGACATCTTCAGAGGATTGCAACACCGAGCCGCCCCATTTTATAACAACTGTAGTCATGATATTCTCCTTTCGTCGTTCGATGTGTTTATCGAACCGTCACGTTTATTATTCGCGATACGAAATGCTTGCATACAAACACTTCAGGCGCGTTTTTTACAACAAACTATGTATTATGCGTGAAAAATTGTATTGTATGTGTTATTTATACATGCACATGAGCATGTTAGATTTACACATAATAAAGAAAAATAGAATAGATAGAATTGATTTGATTGAAAAAATAACCGAATTGACCTGTGCTGATACTGTTCTTACGCCGACCGTACTTCGTTCTCGTACTCGTACCCTGTTCATAAGATTACCTCCTTTTCGGCAGAGCATTCTTTCGCTCCCCGACATACACGGGCATTGTAATAGCAATTTTTTGCTTGTCAAGAAAAATTTGTTGCCTAAATTGAATTTGTTGCCTAAATTGAATCTCATCGCATTACCTTGACCTATTCACGCATTTCATTTATACTTCATGTGCGAGTTATGTGAAAAAGTAAGCCCGTGAAAGGAAGTTCGTAATGATCTCTTTGCCCATACATGATCCCGTATTGATCTTTTCAATCGTTATGATAATGGTATTGAGTGCTCCGCTTATTGCCGAAAAAATTCGCCTTCCGGGAATTGTAGGATTGATCTTTGCAGGGATCATTTTCGGACCTCATCTTTTCGGCATACTTGAGCGTGACGACACGATTAATCTTCTCGGTACGATTGGTCTATTATATATAATGTTCCAGGCAGGTCTTGAGATCAATCTCGAACAGATTCAGAAGAATAAGCATCATAGTATTGTATTCGGATTGTTGACGTTCATCATTCCGCTTACCATCGGCACATGGGCGGGATACTCGATCTTAAAAATGTCACTTGTGGCGTCAATACTTCTCGCAAGCATGTTCTCTTCGCATACATTGCTGACGTTTCCCATTATAAGCCGACTTGGGTTGGCAAAAAAACCTGCTGCTACAGCTACCATCGGTGGTACGATTATCACCGATACGCTTGCTTTTGTTATTCTTGCCGTCGTACTCGCCTCGACGCACGGGCAGATAACGTTCTTATTTTGGCTCAAACTTTTTGCATCAACTGCGGTGTATACTGCCGCGGTCATTCTTTTGTTGCCGCGCCTTGCACATTGGTTTTTTACACGCTTCTCATCCGAGTCAGGCATTGAAGAATATGCATTTGTTATTACCGCGCTTTTCGTGTCGGCCTATTTTTCTCATGTCGCAGGGTTGGAACCGATCATTGGAGCATTTCTTGCCGGCTTGACACTTAATGCGTTAATTCCTGAAAAAAGCGTGCTTATGAACCGAATTCAATTTGTGGGGAATGCTCTTTTTATTCCGTTCTTTCTCATATCGGTCGGTATGTTGATCGATCCGGGCGTTTTATTACGTGATGTGTCGGCAATTCGTATTTCCCTGGTCATGATAGCAGTTGCATTACTCACGAAATGGCTTGCAGCATATGTATTCGGTAAAAGCACAAAAATGTCCTCAGCGGAAATAGGCATAATATTCGGCATGAGTGTGAATCAGGCGGCAGCAACACTTGCAGCTGTAATGGTAGGATATCGCGTCGGACTTTTCAACGAATCTGTGTTAACAGGAACAATCATGATGATCGTTGTGACCTGCTTTGTGGGTTCATTAACTACACAAAAATATGCAAAACGAACAATTCTTGAAAGCAAAGAAACATTTGAAGCATCCACTCACACACAGCCTGACCGCATTCTAATTCCGCTTTCCAATCCCGACACGGTCAATGCGCTTATGGACTTTGCATTACTTCTTCATCCTAAAAGCAGCCATGAAGCGTTGTACCCTATTCATGTCGCAATAGAAGGACCTCAGGAAAAAACACAACTGCTCACCGGAGAAACATTACTTACAAAAGCAACAACTCGCGCAACCGCAGTACAAAAACACACTATTCCCCTTTCAAAGATAGATACAAGCGTACCGCATGCGATCGTTCATGCAATTAAGGAACAACGCATATCAAAAATTGTCGTAGGCTGGAATGAACAGAGCAGTTTCAGATACACGCTTTTTAACACGGTCACTGAACAAGTAATTGCCGCTACTCAAGAAACGATCTTTATCACCCGCATTGTCCAGCCGGTAAGCTTAGCGACACGTGTCGTGGTTGTCATTCCTCCGTTTTTACATAAACAAGCAGGATTTACCGATACATTACGCACTTTAAAAAAACTATCATCGGCGCTTACTACAGAATTTGTTATTGCCGCAGAACAGGAAACCGTCAACGACATTGCACAAACGCCCTTCTTCAAATCGGCAAAACCAAAATGCCACACAGTTGCACAATGGAAACAATTGGCAAATGAAATGCGTTCGTGGCTGCATCCTTCAGATTTTATCATCATAATGCTTGCCCGCCAAGGTCAGCTTGCATGGAAAATGCAATTCGATCGCCTTCCGTTTAAATTAAAAGAAACGTTCGAGACGCAACACAATCTTGCGGTAGTTTATCCCTACGGGTACACCGATTCTACCGTTGAAGTGAGTAACGATGTATTCAACACAGAGCTCGCACTGCTTGCAACCCTACCCGAAAATCACTTCATGTTTAATACTCATGACGATATATCTGCATTATTTGCCGCAATACCATCACACAGCACCACAACTGAACCGAGTGTGATAACGGACGAACTGATGCGTGCCGCACTCAATTACCCGATTGATCTCACCGAAGAGGTGATGTTGGTACATATTCATACGCCTTATGTAGAAATGCATGAAGTTTATATCGCATCACAAAAACATGCTTTCAAAACAACCAGAACATCACCGCCGAAGATCATTTTTATATTACTTTCACCGGAAACGCAACCGGTGCAAAAACATCTTGAAAAATTATCGGAAATATCCGGCTTGGTTATGAATCCGCAATTTACCGATGCGGCAAAAAAAGCAACGTCGTATCAGGAATTCGTGGAGTTTTTGACTGATAACAACTAAGGCGCAGAGTTGTTGATAGTAACTTACCGTTTCTGCGCGATATAAAATCCGTATCCTACATATTCTTTATACTGCTCATACATTGCTATTTCTTTTTTTTCGTTATCAATAATGTCCTGAGCAATCTTATCACCTTGATGGCGGTCTAAAAAGGACGCAAACCCGTGTTGTAACGGACGATAGTAATTTTCAAGCCAGCAATTTTCAGGAATTACAAAATGTGCAACAGGCGAATACCCGTTCTCTTCAAGGTTTTGCACTTTACGTGAAATTGTATCTATTTGTGCATATTCATTTTTCCAATACTTTTCAATTTCTTTTGGGCGGTCTGCCGTCAGCCAGGAGATCTCACTCACCGCTAAATAACCCTTAGGCTTCAAAAAACGCTTCCATTCTGTAATACCCTCTTTAAAACCCATGTTATAAATTGCGCCCTCAGACCATATAAGGTCAAACATATTGTCATCAAATGGCAGATTTTCCATAGAACACGCCATTGTGGTAATTCTTTCGGATAGTCCTTTAGATAATGCCGTATTTTGAAGTTTTTCTAAAAATTCGGGAAAAAGATCGACCGCCGTCAGTACGCTGTTTGTATGTGTCGCTAGGGTAATGGTCTGTGCTCCGCTACCACATCCGATATCTGCAATTTTTAACGGGATGCTCTTTTCAAACGGCAAAAGAGACAATGCCTGTAATGTTACCGATTCACTCCCCGGACCTTGTCGGTTGTTATCTTTATGCAGTTCCAATAATAATTCACGTTCTCTATTGTCCATACACAACCTCCTACAAGAGCTTCGTAAAACTACTCTGAGACTTTTGCAAAACTCATAATTTCCAATTTTGCATGATTTTCTAAATAGGGGTGTGGTAACCGTAGGCAGGGCTTGTCCCTGCCCGATAGTATCTCTTGAAAACCCTCAATAATGAAGCATTTTTATCCGCGAATCAATACACGTGCTTTCTCAAGTGCAGAGCCGATCTTTGCAATCTCTTTTCCGCCGCATTGTGCCATATCCGGTCGACCGCCGCCGCCGCCGCCCAATTCCTGCGAAACAACTTTTGCGATATCGCCCGCCTTGATCGTGCCTACCGCATCCTGCGTGACCATCACGACACCGTTCACCTTTTCTCCGTCACTGCCCAGAAGCACGACGACTGACGAGGTAGCAAGTTTATCTTTTATCTGCTGTGCCATCTCGCGAATGATCTTCACGTCTCCGGTCTGCAGTTCTGATACCACAACGCGCAATCCGTTGACAGTCTGCATACCGGCAAGAATATCGTCAAGTGACGATGATGCATTCTTTGATTTCAGTTTTTCGATTTCCTTACTCAATTCTTTTTCTTTTTCAAATATTCGTTCTATCTTTTCTTCAATACCGCTACGGTCGGTTTTAAACCGTTGTGATAGATTGGAAAGCACCGCCTCACCGCGAATAATATGATCAAATGCAGCTTCACCGGTCAGCGCTTCAATACGACGCACACCGGTCGAAATACCCGATTCGCTGAGTATTTTCATAAAACCGATCTCACCGGTCATGCGCACATGCGTACCGCCGCATAGTTCTTTTGAAAAATCACCGGTCGTCACCACACGCACACTGTCACCGTATTTTTCACCGAAAAGCGCCATCGCACCGCTTTTTTTCGCCTCATCGACATTCATGACCTGCGTGGTCAGTTCGATGTTACGACGCACAGCCTCATTGACAATACGTTCTATATCAAGAAGTTGTTCAGCCGTAACCGCGCCGGTATGCGTAAAATCAAAGCGGAGACGATCGGGCTCTACAAGTGAACCCGCTTGATTAACGTGTGCCCCGAGTACCATTTTCAATGCTTTATGCAACAAATGCGTTGCGGTATGGTTACGTGCGATCGCACGTCTGCGAACAACATCCACACTCAAAAAGTAAATCTCACCCACATGCGGTGTGCCGTGAACAATCGTCCCTATATGAATGATCGCATTATCTGATTTTTGGGTGTCTTTTACAATAAACTCAAAATCATTACCGCGAATAACACCGACATCGCCTGCCTGTCCGCCGCTTTCACCGTAAAAAGGTGTCTGATCGAAAACCAAATGCATGTGATCTCCCGCATCGTGTGCGTAGACAAGCCATGCTTCACTTTCTTCGGCGGTATAACCAAGAAAATCGGTCGGCGGCAATCCTTTTTCAACCACATATCCGAAGCGTTTGGTATCGGAGGTGCCTTCCCATGATTCGCGTCCGCGCTTACGTTGTTCTTCCATGGCAATTTTGAATTCATCTTCACTGACTTGTATGCCTTGTTCTTCACATATTTCAAATGTCAGCTCAAACGGAAACCCGTAAGTGTCGTATAACTTAAATGCGGCGTCTCCCGACAATTTGGTACTGTTCTTCTTTTTCAACGCATGAATTTCGGTGTCAAGCAACGCCATGCCTGTCGTAAGTGTCTCAAGAAAACGCTCTTCTTCCATTTTTATAAGATTTTGCGTGTGCTGTAATGCTTCGCGGATCTCAGGATACGTATCACCCATCTCATCAGCCACAACCACTGCAAGCTTATACATAAACGGTTCCGAGTAGCCCAAGATCTTTGCTTGCCGCAATGCGCGACGAAGAATTCTTCTGATGACATACCCGCGCCCTTCATTGGATGGCGTCACACCGTCAGAGAACGCAAAAGTAACGGTACGTATATGATCAGCTATGATATGAAAATGCGTCTCATTATTTTTTGTATACTTCACATTCAGAATTTTTTCGGTCGCTTGAATGATCGGTGTGAAAATATCAGTATAGAAATTATTGGTCACGCCTTGTAAAATGGATGCCAAGCGTTCCAAGCCCATGCCGGTGTCGATGTTCTTTTTTGAAAGCGGCACCAACGATCCGTCCGCTTGCATATCAAACTGCGTAAACACCAGATTCCAAAACTCAAGAAACCGATCACAGTCGCACCCCGGTTTACAATCGGGTGAACCGCATCCCATCTCTGGCCCCAAGTCTACGTGTAATTCGGAACACGGTCCGCACGGGCCGGTCTCACCTGCAGGTCCCCAAAAATTGTCTTTCTTGCCGAGACGAACGATGCGCTCTTTAGGAAGATATTTCGTCCACATCTCAAAAGCTTCATCATCATCAAGATACACGGTCGCCCAAATAGACGATGCATCTATCTTCAATATGCCAACAGAAAACTCCCATGCCCAGTCGATCGCTTCCTGTTTGAAATAATCACCGAATGAGAAATTACCGAGCATCTCAAAAAACGAGTGATGACGCGGTGTGCGCCCTACATTTTCAAGATCGCTCTTTTTTCCGCCTGCACGAAGACACTTCTGACACGACGCTGAACGTGTGTACGGTAAGTGTGCGGTGTCTTTCGCCTGAAAAAATTCTTTAAACTGCACCATTCCCGCAGAGGTAAAAAGAAGCGTCGGATCATCCTGCGGAATAATGGTTGATGACGGCACTATTTTATGTTGCTTCTGTTCGAAAAATTCAAGGAATTTTTTGCGTATTTCATTCGTTTTCATGATAGTCCTCCATATATCTTTTCGGGCATATTATAGCGAGTTGCGCGGTAAATGCAAGTGTTGATAGAAAAAAAGCGGCGAAAGCTACTCGTATAGTTCCTGCAGTTATTACATCATTCTGTTTTCCGTCATTCCTTTGCCTTTGTGTCATTCCCGTGAAAGCAGGAATCCAGACGAAATTCCGATTTCCACTGGATTATCGGGGCTTGTAGGGACAGGCCTTGTGCCTGTCCTTCGATAATGACACAAATAGGCAATCAACTGAAACAATCGCATAAAAATATTATTTATAAATTTTTACTGATCGAAACAATATTTCCGATGACCCATACCATTTTTTTGCATAGTAAGATCCTTTATTATTTTTTAAATCGCTAAGGTAATTATTAACAGTTGTTTTGTAACGATATTTTTTACTATTATCAATTAGTAACCAGTGAAAATATACCCCAGGAGGAATATCATCTAAGTATATTTGAGGAATATAATTATATTTGGAAAATATTTCCTGAATTTTTATATAATCTGATTCATTTTTTAAAATAGCAAATGGAGGAAAAATATATACGGGAACTGATTTTTCTTTTATATTACGTGAAATTATTTCCTGTTCACTTATATTTAAATCTCTATAAAAACTATTAAAATATGTTCCAACAAAACACGGCCATTTATCACCTTTATTTATATTTTTTATAATTTCATTATAGTAATATGATTGATGCTCTTTAATAATATCCAATACCTTACTTATTTCTTCAGATCTTTCGTTAAAACAATAATACTTAAAATTTTCTAATTTAAAAAATTCCAATATATATTTTTTCTCTACATTGCTTATTTTATTTAATAATTTGCTTTCAAAATCATCTCCTGATATACAATATTCCATAAAATACTGTGGCAGACCTGATGCTGCTTTTAACCTATTTTGGGGTTCAATTTGAATACTATATAATGAATCATAAACACGCGATGGATAATATCTTTTATAAAAAGTAAAATCTTGATCTCCCGGATCAGCATAAACAAACTTTACTTTTGTTTTTTCATCAAATTTCCAATCTATTGCAAATGGAGCACCATAATATCCGGGGTCAATTTCTTCGCGGGATATTCTTAAGGAAATTACATCTGTATCCGGTATAATCATCTCAAAGCCAAATCGTTTATCCCAATATTTTTTCAATCCTACCATAAACCCCTTCCATCCCCACCCTATTCTTCCATCTATCATTTTCACTTTTATCCATGCAGCGGTGATCTTCTCACCGTTGTAATCTACTGTAGATGTGTTTTTTGATGTCTCAATATACTCAACAGGTTCGCCAAGCTTGATAGTAGCAATGACTTTTCCATTCAGGTCGGGTGTTTCACGTATTCGCAATATATCCACAAAGGGAGTCCAAAGTTTTGTATCGGTAAGCTCGGCACCTTCGGGTATATCTATTTCACAAAAAGCTAATGTCGCTATTCGGATAAACATTACTAGAATTAACGCTATTCTTTTCATATGCACTCCCCTTTTCAAATATGACACCAACGCGCTTCTATCAAATTTTAATCTATATCATATTCTTCATTGATCACATACTGAATTACATCCTTCACGTCCTCATACGAATACCCGCGAGAAAGACAGAACCGCATCAATTTTTCCGATGCATTGGGTTTATCCTTCACCGTTTTCCACTTTTTACGCGCTAAAGTTTTCAGCATCTCCGTATCATCCGCACCGACGGTCTCGTCGATGATATCTCGCGGTATACCTTTTTGTTGTAATTTTACGCGCAACAGACGCGCTCCGCACGAAGGATGCCCTGCAATAAAATCAAGCGCATATTGGTGATCATTAAGAAATTTATAGGCACAAAGACGCGTGATCTCTTCCTCAGCGGCTTTTTCAGAATACCCGAGCCCGAGAATATATTTTTTTGCATCAGCAACGGTTTTACGGTACCGTGAGAGATACCGAACCATCCGCGCGTGGAGTTTTTCGGTCACCTCACACGCACGGATCGCATCGCAATCTTCCTGTGTCAGTTCTTTATCGACGTATAATCGAAACAGCGCGACGGTGTTCTGATCAAGTCCTTCAAAAAAGTCGCCGTCAATAAAACAATTATACCTCGTCGTATGTTTCTTCTGCGGCTCCAGACGGGTTACTTTCATCGATTTCGTTCCTATTCATCCAATCACGGACTTTTAACTCGATCTCTTCACGCATTTTCGGGTTATCTTTCAGATATTGAATAATGACCGGCTTCCCTTGCCCCAAACGCATCGTGTTGTAAGAATACCACGAACCGCTTTTTTCAAGTATTTCCGCCTGTGTGGCAAGATCAACGATCTCGTTCACACGAGAAATACCTTCACCATAAATAATATCCACCACAACAGCGCGGAAGGGTGGCGCAAGTTTATTTTTCACAACTTTGATCTTCGTCTCGTTACCGATACTGTCGGCACCGGTTTTCAGCTGATTACCGCGACGAATATCCATACGCAGCGATGCATAAAACTTCAATGCGTTACCGCCGGTAGTCGTTTCGGGGTTACCGAACATGACACCGATCTTCATGCGGATCTGATTGAGGAAAATGAGCGCGGTGTTGGTCTTGCTCAATACGCCGGTGAGCTTGCGTAATGCTTGGCTCATCAAACGCGCCTGCAGTCCCATATGACTGTCGCCCATTTCGCCTTCGATCTCGGCACGCGGTGTCAGCGCCGCGACAGAGTCAACGACAATAACATCGATCGCCGCACTTCGTACGAGTGTCTCGACGATATCAAGTGCCTGTTCGCCATTATCCGGTTGTGAAACCAGCAAATTGTCGATATCGACCCCGAGTTTTTTGGCGTAGATCGGATCTAACGCATGTTCTGCATCAATAAAAGCGGCGACGCCGCCAAGTTTCTGAGCCTCTGCAATAATATGCAATGCCAACGTTGTTTTACCCGAAGATTCCGGCCCGTAAATTTCGGTGACTCTTCCGCGAGGAATACCGTTGATACCGGTCGCATAATCAACTTTTAAAGAACCGGTCGGAATAACCCCTACGTCGAGATGAAAATCTCCGCCGAGTTTCATGATCGCACCTTTACCGTAATCCTTTTCTATTTGCTGCATTGCTTTTTGAAGCATTTTCTCTTTCATCTCGTCTGCCATCGCATAACCTCCGTTTTTGAGATTAGTATAGCAAAAAAATTCAATTTGACAATGAATAAGTTAAGCCCTTTGCAAAACTACCGTTTTTTGAATGTGTGCCCACCCCAAACCCCTCCCGTGAAAATCGGGAGGGGTTTAAATTATTATATAATGGGAACTTCGTCCCCACACCCCTTTTTAGAAAATAAAGATAATTTAGAAAATTTTAATTTTGCAAATATCTAAAGTTGCTTTTGTTGCTATAAAAGTGACAGCATTTTCATCGCACGATAGTAATGTGTCCGAAAAATCCGTGTCAACACGGCGGGTATACGATAAGATAATAGATTGCCAGAAAGTGAGAAATACTTCCACCAAGAACAAATATGTGCCAGATTACATGATTATACCGAATAGAACGTTTAAGATAAAAAATGGTACCTACCGAGTAAAACAATCCGCCTACAAATAACATCACAAGACTGATTGCGCTCAAATTAATATATAGCGGCTTTATGGCAATGACAATAAGCCAACCCATAAGTAAATATAAAATCGTTGAAATAACACGGAATCGTTTCACGAGAAATACTTTAAATACGATTCCTCCCAATGCGATTGACCATACGACGATGAAAATTGTCCACCCCATTACACCGCGCACGACGAGTAGCACAAATGGTGTATATGATCCTGCAATCAGCGCATAAATTGCTGCATGATCGCAAATCTCCAAGACATTTTTTGCTTTCCCGTCTAAAAACCCGTGATACAAGGTTGATGCCGCATACAACACTATCAGGGAAATCCCATACATATTAAAGCTGATCCTATAGAGAACATTCTCAATGGCAACTCCATTCACAATAAGCACGATATACGCTATGACAGAAAAGATAAAACCGATCCCATGCGTGAGCGCATGTAGAAATTCTTCTTTTCTTGAGAAATGCGGTTCACCTGTTTTTACGAGTTCTGTTTCGATACGTGTCATCTCCGTTCATGACGACAGTATAACGAAAGTAAGAATTTTTTCAATGTAAAATCATGTGCCACACACTAATAACGAGTAAGAAACACCTGACAAGAAAACCATTTGTCGATCCTACACATGCGGCGTTTGTTTGAAAACTTGCACGCAAGAATATTTTCCGCTATACTCCACACATGAGTATGCCTAAATCCCTTCGTACACAATTATACCGTATTATTTTTGAATCAGACACGAAGGCCGGAAGGACATTTGATTTAGCATTGATCGTATGCATTTCTCTCAGTGTTTTAACCGTAATACTTGAAAGTATCCCTTCTTTTTCAACACAGTTTCAAACAGAATTTTTATACGCAGAATGGTTCTGGGTCACGTTGTTCGGTATTGAATATATGCTCAGGATATACTCGGCAAAAAGCCCTCGTACATATATTTTCAGTTTTTATGGTCTTATCGATTTACTTGCCATACTTCCGTCCATTGCCGGCATATTCTTCGTCGGTATTCACATGTTTCTAGTTCTACGCGTTCTTCGTCTTTTTCGAATACTTCGTATTTTTAAACTTGGGAAATTTTTGTATCAAACGCGAATCATCGTTGAATCGCTTCGTGCAAGCAAAGAAAAAATAGGCGTTTTTTTATTTGCAGTAATTCTATTGGTGCTTTGCATGGGCACAGTTATGTACCAGATCGAAGGCGCTATCAACGAAGGCTTCAACAGTATCCCCAAAAGTATTTATTGGTGTATCGTCACGTTGACAACGGTTGGCTATGGCGATATAGCTCCGATCACGACGCTCGGGCGTTTTTTAGCAAGTGCATTGATGATCACCGGTTATGCGATCATCGCAGTTCCTACCGGGATTGTATCGGTAGAAATGGCAAAACAAGCGCAGAGCAACACAACATCCGTTATATGCTCGAAATGCAAAAAAGCGAACCACGAACAAGGCGCAGTTTACTGCAACACCTGTGGTAAAAAACTCTAACAATGAAAAAGGGCGCTTTCGCGCCCTTAAAGAATCTTATTAAACTAATTCAATTAAAACATGAAGCCGACGGTCGCATAAAGTGTACGAAGCTGAACTGCATCACCTTCATTATCTTTCACAATGTCAGTCAGACCGTGATTGTAACGAGCATCAAATACAAGTTTGCTAACCTTAACTTGAACACCCATAATAGCACCCATTTCAGTTGAACTTGTGAAATCTTTCATATCCATAGATTCAACTTCGTCGCCATCAACTTCTACTATAGCTTCAGCTGTCACAAGGAAACCCATACTTAGTCCGCCATATACCTTCATCATCGGTAAAAGGCTTAATTTTGCCATTACCGGAACTTCGATATAATCCGCTTTCATAATATAGTCAACGTCACCCTCTTCATAGCTCCATGTGTATTTTTCGCCTTTTTGGGTATACAGTACTTCCGCACCTAAAGAAAGCGGGCCAAGAGGAAGTTCCATCATGATACCACCGGTGAGGCCTAAACGAAACGGGTTACTTTCATCAACCCACGGCGGTTGAGTTTCTTCGCCATACACAATATTACCCATGGTCAATCCAGCCTTGATACCAAACTCAGGACCGATAGCGTTCACGGAAAACACAGCAACTAAAGCTACCAACAACACAACTAAAACTTTTTTCATACAGTCACCTCCGTTTTTCATACATAAATATATACCCACATCGCAATATTTTCAAGGTACAAAAAAAGGGGCGATCTCTCGCCCCTTTACTTAAGTTTTTACAGAGTCAATTAAAACATGAAGCCGACGGTAGCATAAAGAGTGCTTAGTTTTACTGCATCGCCTTCATTATCTTTCATGATGTCAGTCAAACCCATGTTGTAGCGAGCATCAAATACGAGTTTGCTGATCTTTACTTGTGCTCCAAATATTGCACCCATTTCTGTTGAATTCATGAAATCTTTCATGTCGGCAGATGCTACTTCTGTATCATTGATCTCAGAAACCATTTCAGCAGAAACTAAGAATCCAAAACTTACGCCACCATAAAACTTTACCAATGGCAAAAGACTCAATTTAGCCATAACAGGAACTTCGATGTAATCGAGTTTCGCAGTTACTGATACAGGAACAGCTGCGAGATAATTATTCGCAAATGTATCGAACTTCTCACCTTTTTGAGTATAAAGAAGTTCAGCACCCAAAGACAACGGACCCATAGGCATTTCCATCATAATACCACCGGTTAATCCTGCACGAAACATATCCGTGTCAAAATCTTGCGGTGCGTTATCATCACCATACACAATATTACCCATGGTCAATCCAGCCTTGATACCAAACTCAGGACCGATAGCGTTCACGGAAAACACAGCAACTAAAGCCACCAACAACACAACCAACATTTTTTTCATACAGTCACCTCCGTTTTTCATACATAAATATATACCCATATCGCAATATTTTCAAGGTACAAAAAAAGGGGCGATCTCTCGCCCCTTTGCGTAAGTATTTAGAGAGTCAATTAAAACATGAAGCCGACGGTAGCATATAAAGTGCGCAAATTAACTGCATCGCCTTCATTATCTTTCATGATATCGGTAAGACCATGATTATAGCGCGCATCGAGTACGAGTTTGCTGATCTTTACCTGCACACCCATGATAGCGCCCATTTCTGTTGTATTTATGAAATCTTTCAAGTCCATTGAGTCTACTTCTTCACCATCGATTTCAACAATTTCTTCAGCAGTTGTTAAAAAACCAAAACTTACTCCGCCGTATACTTTTACTATAGGAAGAAGATTCAATTTTGCCATTACAGGAACTTCGATATAATCGAGTTTGAGGTTTATCAATAAATCGCCCTCTTCTTCAAAAGTGTATTTCTCGCCCTTTTGAGTATACAACACTTCGGCGCCAAGTGAAATCGGACCCATAGGCATTTCCATCATGATACCACCGGTCAAACCGAATTTCAATGGGTTGTCGAGACCTTCGAAATCACCATTCTCTTCACCCCATACTACATTACCCAATACTAATCCGCCCTTGATACCAAACTCAGGACCCATAGCATTCACAGAAAACACAGCAACTAAAGCCACCAACAACACAACCAACATTTTTTTCATACGGTCACCTCCGTTTTTCATACACAAATATACACCCGTACGACCTATTTTTCAAGGCAAAAACAAAATTGATACATAAAAAAAGCCGCCCGAAGGCGGCTTCCGAAAAAAAGATTCTATACAATTAGAAAGTAAATGAAAGACCACCGGTGAAACCGACACCTTGAGAATTCAAATCTACTTCGTCATTCCAGTCACCTTCATCACCATTTTCAGTATACTTTGTTGGATTCGCATACATATCGACCATTAAATTACCAAATACTGCAATTTCAGGAGTAAGAAGTACATCAAGTCCTGCTCTTCCGGTAAAACCGATCGCATTTGCTTTCAATTCAGAGTTAGCGTCATCACCTTTGACTGTAACCATACTATACCCGCCTGCAACGCCAAGGTTAAGCGCAAAACGGTTAAAATACACTCTATATCCCACACCAGCGTTAATAATAACCTGAGAAGCGGTTACTCCCTCAATTCCTTCTTCAAAACTCGGCATCGTATATCTTCCGCCGATTTCAAAATATAATTCTGATACATTGACAACCGGGCCAAGATCGTACGCCATGGTAACATGAATAGAAGGATGAATCCCTTTTATTGGTTCTTCATTGCCCCATGCATATTTCAACGGACTCATACCGAATGCAGCACGGAACTCAAGACCGAGTTTACCGTCTTCTTTCGCCTGATCGCCTTCTTCGGCACTTCCGATAAGGATCTGCGCTTCAGATTTGGTCTCATCAATCTTACGAACCTTACCGAATGATTTCATTATCAATTTGCCGTCTGCGGTATACGTATATGTTTTGTAGCGGTGATCCATTTTAATGCCGCTGTCTTTACCAAAATCAAAACCAAAACGCCCGCCGCCGATCATGGTAACAACTGCACTGATCGTAAATTCAGGTGTATTACGAAGATCTTTTTTTATTACTTCAAAAAGACCGGCAACCGAATTGCGGAAATTCGTCTGTTTTTCTTTTTCTTCAGTCGACAGATTTTTCAGATCGCTGTTGTCAACACTGAAGGTACTTAAACCGGACATTAACGCACCAAGCACACTGGTCTTGTTATTTGCAGTCAGTGTGTGAATTTTTTCTTTTGTTTCAACATTGTAAATATCAAAATGCATTGCCATAGTGTAGGTATACTCGGTATACACTTCTTCTTGACCAAGCAAATTCTTTTTCTTTTTTTCTTTGGTAACCACGCTGATGGTGTCAATATAAGGAACGGCAGCATAAGAATGATTAAGAGTCTTAATCAAATCATCTGCAGTCACCATTGCTTCTTTAAACTTCCCGTCTGCTTCCATACGCTGTGCGGCGATATCACGCAAATTTGCTTTGATAAACGCTTCCGCATTATCAAGGAAGCTTTGGAGAGACCCTTTGTTCACATCAAAAAAATCCACGCGTTTAAAATCAGCAACAAACATCTTATACATCTGTTTGTCAACGAATACTTCACGATCTCTGTTCATCTCACCTCTTGCATCGGGACCGTACTGAACAGGGAAAATAAACAATGATTTACGCTCATACTTCGTGAGCTCTTGAGCAAATACACTACCCAAAGCGACAGCCAATACCAAAACCAACAACACAACCTTTTTCATAGAAAAAACCTCCTTCGTTATTTCAGTTCACATGCCAGTATACACCTGCCATTGTTATTTTGCAAGGTGTTTTTACCCTTTTATTTTGTATCTGTTGAAGATAATAAAAAACGCAAAAAGTACAATTTTTTAATCTAAATGAGTTAAATTCCCCGAAGCTTGCTTTGGCGTTACTATTATAGTTTTGTTATTATAAAGGGTGTGGTGACGGCAAACAAATAAAGCATTTTTTTGAGGAGATACACCGTAGCTTGCTGCAGGGTAGTTCATTAGGTATACACTCACAAATGAAATACTGCACCGCACGTATCCCACAATATCACTACGCCGTTGCTTCGCCCCCTCCACTGCTCTTCTTATCACAATAGACCGTTGAAGTAAAAAACTATAACGAAAATATGTCTAATGTGCGACAAAAGTCACTATACGACATTTCCAGTGAACGAATCACGGTTTCAGTAAAGAGTTGCGGAGAATACTTTTGGCTATTCATACGAAGTTGTTCCTCAATCCGTGATGCGTAAATAAGTTTCCTGTTGGTCATATGCACAGCGCGTTCGATCCCGTTCAGTTCAGGCTCTCGCCCACTTGCAAGTGCTTCGATATAACGCAAAGTATGTGTCACAATTTCATCCGTCACACGTCCGCTGTGCGCACTAAGCATAATATGAGGTTTCATTTCTATCATCGAATGCAGAGATCTCAGATATACATCAAAATGATGCCATGCAACGCACGGCAACGGAGCTTCCCACATATCACCCGCAAAAATCACACCGTCGCGTGCATCATACAATAAAGACGAATCTGCAGTATGACCCGGTGCATGAAAAAGCGTTATTTCTTCATTATGAAATATGAAACTGTCAAAAAATATTTCATTCGGTAAATACGTCTCATTTTCTCCGCATGCTAAATCTTTCAATGCCATTCGAAATGCTTCGTTTTTTTCAGCCATCAGGGTGTGTGTTCGTTCATGTGCACATATTTTTGAATCTTTAAAGAATGTATTACCCCACACATGATCATAATCGGCATGGGTATTGAAAACAGTGATCGGCTTATCTCCAAACGTATCCTTAAGAAGCGAAACGACCACTTGCATTGCGGCAGCACCAAGATAAGTGTCACATAGCAGTATATAATCGGCACATCCGATCGCATACACTGCCGTAGGGAAAGAAAACATTTCAGTCGTACAGGTTATGAGTAACCCGCGAGAGCCGATTTTTTCCGTTGAAAATGTCACGAGGCATTCTCTTCTTTCGGTATACGTACGCACAATCGATGCACGACCGAAAGGGGAAGTCGCTCAACAAAACGCACCATTATCCACATGACAATGAGCGTGAACAGTACACGCCCGATCAAAACCCCGGTGATCGATGCGCCAAGGGACATCATGAGAAGCGTGTCCTCGATAACACTGTGAGATAAACCCATGAGTGCCATCGCATAAAAAATATCTTTTTTTGATATATGTCCCGCTTGTGCTTCCTTAATGATCAGTCCTCCACCATATGCCACGCCGAGCGTCATACCTATCATGGTAAGATCAGCCACTTCACTTCCGATCCCCAGCATTTTCAAAACGGGATCGAACATGCGAATAAGCCATGCCATGACGCCCCATTTTTTCAAAAAATAGAGTACCGTTAATAAAGTTAATATCATAAGGAATATTTTCCCGTAATTTGCACATTCTTTCAATGCCCATGCCGATATTGACGGGTCGGTTGTTTTTGGTTCTAATATTGTTTTATTTATCGCAGTTAACGTTCCGGTTACACGATACAGGCCCGCCAATAATGCGCCGATCGCGATCGCACCAAAAAAACGAATAGAAAAGATCGCCAAAAAACGCACGCCGCTTTTTGTGGCAATTTTCAATTCTACAAAAAAATTATGGGCGACAAGCATCATCGTTGTCAATATTGTGACTTGTGCAACAGTAAGCGGGTATTCTTTTGATAATGCTAAAAAAGCCAAGATACCGCCGTATAAATTGGTAAGCATCGCCGTGACCCATACAAGAGAATATTCTCCCGGCAATCCGACTATTTTCATGATCGGAGCAAGAGAGTCTCCAATATACGGAATAAGATTAAACATTGACAATGCTTTAATGACAATACTTACCGGGATCATGATCTTAAATAATATCCAGCTGGTATCAAATGCTTCTTTTATACGTTGCTTGAAAAATAAAAACACTGTCGTCATACACCTCTCCTCTTTCATGTCGAGTATATCGGAAAGCACCGTCTATGTCGAGAAAATTTGACTAAAATCATACCGCAACTATTACTGTACACCTGATTCCGAACCGAATTTTATTCGCTCATTTTTGTGAATCGGAAACAAAAATAATTGTAGGAACAGAAAATATTTCTGCCTGCCTCTCGAGTTTAACGAGAAGGGGTTTGGGGAGAGCACAAATTAAAAAATATTGTAGTTTTGCTAAGGGCTCGTGCATGTGATAGGTAATTGAGGAAGAAAATTCGCAATAATTATTTGATTACTACACGCTCAATCGTGCAGCGTTCGTCCAACCACTTTTTTTCGTGAATAATTTCAATTATCAGATGATGCAGGGACAAGATAATAGCCCTGTCCCTGCAGAGATAAACCGTTATTTCGCTCCGGCCGCTATCGCAAATCGATTATCTATCAGTGCATTTACGTCAATTTTACTACGCATAACTCCCATTGCTGTCATCATGTATTCTTGTATTTTTTCAAGATCCAGTGCAACCGGCATCAACTCCGTTGTTTTTACGCGATCAGCCGGACTGGTGAGAACACGTTCGATGACATCAACATCCTGATCCAAAAATGCAGCTCCTATTTTGGCGGCTTCTTTCGGGTTGCTTGCGATAAATTGCCCCGAATCATTCAAACTTTTTACAAGTTCATACACTGCCGCTTCATTGTTTTTGATGAGTTCATCCTTCACGACAAACACACAGCACGGATGATTCGGCCATAATTCTTTTGACAAATAAAATTCTTCTCCGTACCCCAACTTTATAACCTGACTGCCAAACGGTTCGGCGACAATAAATCCGCCTATCTCGCCTTCCTCATCATATTCCATCGCTTCCGGGATTTGCGAAGGTGCAAAAACTTCAAGCATGACGTCCTGTCCCGCGCCACACGATAATCCTTTTTCAGTGAGCATTTTGTGAAGTAACATATGATGAATTGAGAGTTGATAAGGGATAATGACCGTTTTCCCTTTAAAATCTTCAATTTTAGTAATATTCGCTTTTTTGCTTTTAATAAAAACACTTCCATTTTTATGCCCCAACAACACTAATTTAATCCCGACACCGGATTTAAATGTGTCCATAGCCATCGGAGCAAGTATAAACGCCGCATCAAGGCTTCCGTCACACAGCCCCTGATCAACCTCATTCCAACCCGTTTTTGCAACAGTCTCAATTGTACAGTGCTGGAATGTCTCAGTGCCTTTTGCTAATTTGTCTTTTGTGATACCGAGAATTAAATGATCGGTTATTTTTAGATGCCCTATTTTGATTGGCGCGGCCATATATCCCTCCTTTTCATTTATCCATCCGAAACTACGTCTGCCACTATATTTTTTAGTATAGCCGATTTCATAATACTGTCAAGAGACCTTTACGAGACTTCCTTTTTGATATCTTTGTAAAACTACTTTTTTTATATATTTGTGCCCACCCCAAACCACTCCCGTGAAAATCGGAAGGTGGGCAGAAAGATCTTCTGCCCCTACAAAAATTCTCAATGGAGCGGGCGCATATCATGCGCCCGACTTCGTCCCCACACCCCTTTTTAGAAAATAAAGATACTTTGGACATTTTGAATTTTGCAAAGGTCTAAATCTCTCAACGATGAGATGATATTCGCGAGTCACGTGAAAGAATTCAATGCGTATCATCATGAAAAACTTGAAGCATGTCGGGGTGAACATGAGCGATCACCCCGAATGTGAGAATTATCGTTCAAATGAAAAACGTTTCATCAGCGTTACAAATAATGCCGGTAACACAACAAGTGTCAATGCGGTTGATGTCATCAAACCGCCGATCAAAGTAATAGCAAGGGGTTGTGACAATTCACTGCCTTTTCCGATACCTAATGCAAGCGGAAATAACCCGAGTATGGTCGTAAGTGATGTCATAAGAATCGGTCTGAAACGCATTGTGCATCCTTTTTTCACTGCCTCAATCAGTGGCATTCCTTCTCGCATCAATGTATTGATAGTATCAATTTCCAGAATACTATCATTCACGACAATACCCGTTGCAACAACAATTCCCATTAAACTCATGATATTAAATGATGTATGTGTCAATAACATAAGCGTTAACGATCCGATCAACGCCATTGGGACCGCAAGCATAATAATAACAGGCTGCAAAAAAGACTCAAACTGCATCCCGATCAGCATATACACCAATAAAAGAGCAAGACCGAACGCAAACCACAGCCCCGAAAAAGATTCTTTCATGTTCTCGATCTTCCCGCCGATTTTCAACTTGATCGGTTTGTCCCCGTTTAGGGTCTTAAAGGTATCATTGATCATGATCACCGCTTTTTCCAAACTTTTTCCCTTTATATTACAGAGTAATGACACTTTTCGACGTTGATCTTCACGTTTTAATTCATTCGGAACTTTTATTGAACGCAATTCAACAATATCTCCTACTTTATATTCGGTTTTCCCGACAACGATCATACGCTCCAAGAACTCTTGTTTGCTTGGCGTGTTCTCATCATTTTTAAGCCATATGTCTATCTCTTTTGAGCCATCATAAATAGTAGTTGTTTTCACCCCGACGGTCACTTTTTTCAATTGCTCAACAACTTCATACAACGGCACTGTGGATGATGCAATAAAATAATCTTTAAAGCGTAATTCAAGAATCTCACGCTCAAGCTCCAGATCTTTCTCAATGGCCGTGATCCACGAAAAATCCTTTTTTAATGCTTGTCGCATCGTATCAGCCAATACATTTAATTGCTCAATATCATCGCCTTCAAGCATCAGATCGAGATCATATTCACCAAAATCAAAAAACTGGTTGTACACACTGCCGGCCGAATAAAATGTATACTCTATACCATATGAGGCAAGTAACGTATCGGAGATATGCTTTTTCAGCGGTTCAACATCATGAATCGATTGTGTCGCGATAAGGAAATATCCGGTATTCACCCCTGCGATAGAATTTGAATACGACTTTCCTACATTAGCGATATGATACCGTATCACGTCTTTTTTTTCTTCAAGAATATTTTCAATGAGCTTTACGTATTTCATGTTCGCATCAATCGTTGCACCGGTCGGAAGTGAATACTCAAGAAAAAACTTATCCTCCTTTACCGGCGGCACAAACTCACGTCGAATGGTCATGCCCATAGATATGGTTATCAAAAATACAATTGCTGTTATCATGATAATTTTCTTTTTATTCTCTAAAACATTCACAAGTTGTTTTTGGTACTTCGATAATACAAATAACAACATTTCATCAAACCAGGAAAAAATCTTTTTGGCTTTTTGTATAAACCATGCATTAAATCGTTCCATTTTTAATACGTACAACAACATAGGCACAAACGTCAACGCGATGATAAGTGATGCAAGTAACGCCATGGTAATGATCAGTGCTTGTTCTTTAAACAATACTGCGACAACACCTTTAAGGTACAAAACCGGTAAAAACACCACGATCGTTGTCAGTGTTCCCACGAGAATTGACGGTGCCATTTCCGTCGCACCCCTGATAATGCTTTCTTTTACCGTTAATCCCTCTTCGCGATAACGGTCTATATTCTCCATGACAACTACCGAGTTATCGGTCAACAAACCTATTCCAATCGCTAACCCGCCGAGAGATAAAATATTAAAACTGATCCCAAAAAAATACATGCCGACAAATGTGGTAATAATAGATAACGGCATCGCAAAACCGATAATGAGCGGAGTGCGAAAATCATGTAGAAATATGAATAAAACAAAGAATGAAAGAATTCCTCCCCATACGACAGACCACGCAATATTTGCGATCGCCTGCAATATCGTATCGGAATCATCATACAATATACTGAGTTCCACCTTGTCCTTCGTATTTGATTCTTTTTTGAATTCCTGAATTAGTTTTCGCACTTCTCGACACACATTAACCGTATTCGCAGAAGATGATTTTATAACAAATAAACCGACTCCCCTATCGCCGTTATAACGTGTGATTTCATCATTTTTCTTGACTCCACGTTCAATAACTGCAACATCTTTCAACTTAACGGTGGTCGAAATGCTCAGATTCCCGATCTCTTCAACCGAAAAACGATTTTTCTCTAATGACAATGAATATGAAAAATTTTCATCGCCGATCTCACCTGCGGATGCCGCAATATTATTCTGTTGCAACGCTCGGCTGATATCGTTAAAGCTAAGCCCGTATGATATCATATCTCTATTCTTTATCAAAACTCGTATCTCTTCTGTATCAGCACCGACAACTTCACAAACCGCAACACCTTCAAGTCGCTCGATACGGTATTTGAGATAGTCTGATGCAAATCTGCTTATTTCAAGAAAATCATTGCCCTGTTTCGGTTCAACCATGACCTGCATTACAGGGGCTTGTGCAGGATCAAAATAGAGAATATTGGGTTTTTCCGCATCTCCTATATCGTCTTTTACCATGTCAAGCTTTTCACGCGCCTTGAGCATGGTGTACTCCATATTGACTCCCCAATAAAATTCTACCGTTACAAGAGACTTACCGTCGGTTGATACCGATGTCACACGCTTCACATCAGGCAATGTGCTTAATTGACTTTCAATTTTTTGCGTGATGGTCTGATCCACTTCTTCAGGTGGCATATCAGGTGCTTTTGTCTCAACAACAATCTTGGGTATATCGAGCGAAGGAAGTAATTCTACTTTCAGCATTTTCAATGAGATAGCTCCCAACAACACAATGCCGGCATAGATCATAAATGTTGTGACAGGGCGAGTAACCGAAAAGCGAGGCAAACTCATTTCTTTTCTCCCTCCTGTACACGGACATCCTTATTGATTGTGATCGGTGATTTATGCGCAAGGGTATAATGTCCGTCTATGATTATTTCTTTATCTTTTTCAAGGTCTTCTGCGATACTCACATATTCAAAATTTTCATATCCAACCTTCACATACTGCCACCAGGCAAGATATTGCTCGCCGACTTTACGTGTCTCAAATACTAACGGTTTGCCCTCACGTATCAAAAGTGCTGACTTCGGCACAAGTATTTGGTTTTTTATGACATGGGTTTGCAGTAATACATCGCAAAATAAACCCGGTTTTAATTCTCCGTTTGAATTATTGAGTTCAACGACCGCATACGTGCTATTGTCATCATATATAAGCGGGTTGATCGAATAAATTCGCCCCGGATACTTCTGTTTATTTACAACAGGAAACACCAATGCGCCGTTCCCCTCTTTGATCTGTGCGATATCTTTTACCAACAGCTTTGCGCGTACTCGTAACATTGATACATCCGCAAGCGTAAGAAGCGGACTACCAGGTTTCACATATTGCCCTTCAGATGCTTCAATTTTTCCGACAACTCCGGTAAAAGGAGCATACATACGGCATTTTTTATAATTCTCAAGCGCCTGTTTCAATCGCAACTCCTGATCGCCCAATCTATATTTTATACGCTCTTGTGAAACATTTCCTTTTTTCATTTCCTCAAGAACACTTTTCTGAATCGCTGCGATTTCGGCATCATCAGTGTATACCATATTGGCTTCATTATTCAGTTCCGGCAACGGGATATCGCCTTCTTTTATGGCAAGATACTCGATATAGGCTTTCTTATAATCAAGCAATGCCTTTTCATAGGCGATACCATATTCGGGATTGTCAATGGTAAATAGCAATGTTCCTTTTTTAACAGTCTGTCCCTCGCGGACCTTAAGGGAAATATTACCGCTGGTTTCAGCCGTGTAATCATTAACCTTTATAGGTTCCAATTTGCCTGACGATGATACATACATCGGCAAATCTCCGATTTTTGAGTACCCGACTGATACAGGAATAGGTGTTGATAATGTATGACTTGAATCAACCGCATCCTGCTTTTCCTTTTTTACAAAGATTTTACTGCGAAACACATAGCCAGCTCCTGCAAGCACAATAATAACAGCTGCGATAATAATGATTCTGAGCTTATTCATGATATTCCTCCGTAATGGTAAACGCGGTACCGGTGTAACGACTTGCCTCAATTGCCCGTGAATTATACGTGAGAATGGCCGATAAATACTCTCGTTCCAGTGCAATATACTCATCTTCAATAGAAATCATTTCTTGCAATGTCAGCGCACCCATCGCAAAAAAATTAGCGCTTGCACGATAATTCTCGCGCATCGTGGGGAGAACATCTTCATACACTTTCACTTTATCATGATTGTACGCGACGTCCTTTAATAATTCACTAAATTCACGATCGACAGATTCAATTTTTTCATCAAACTCGTTTTTCTTGAGCAAATAATCAATTTTTTCCATTTTAATACTTGAATACTTCATCAAATTAGAGAAGGGTATAGTCAATTTGAGACCAACCGAATAATTAGAATATTCAAACCCGTCACTTCCGTAAGCACCGGAATCATCATACCCGATATGTAAAAATCCGGATAATTTCATACTGTTTTGATCCAGTGCAATACGATGTGCCCGGTATGCGTCATCAAGCGAGCGATGTATATCACGGCGTTTTTCATCGGGAATCGTACCGATCATATCTTTATTGATGTTCTTTATGGAAAAACTCACTTCATTGAGGGTTCCGTTAATAAATTGTTCGGCGATCCTGCGTGCTTCGTCTCTGTTTTTTTCGGCACTGCTCATATCGAGTTCTGCAAATTTAAACCGTTTTTTTATACGACTGTAATCCACGATCGTCATCAACCCCAAGGCATATTTGTTTCGAGCGCCGTCATGGATATCGCGGTACCGTTCGAGTTGATTCTTACTCAATTGATATTCTTTTTCCGCAAGACATACTTGGATATAGATCGTGTAACATTTTTGCAGCAACTCCAGTTCATATTCTTTTGTTTTGTAATGACGCGATTCGCGTGCATTTCTCCAGAGACGATAATTATGATACGGCGTGTTGATACCCCATACTGTTTGCTCAACAGACAGCGTCAATGCACTACGTTCCTCGGTCTCGTTATCGGTAAAATCATAATGATCATATTGGTATGAAGCGGCAATATTCGTATTACTGGGAAGGCTCTGTGTCAACGATAATCTCCCCTGATAATCATAATATTCACTCGTTGTACCGGTTAAAGAAAAACTTGTTTTATCGCTTACATACTGCGGTTGCAAGGTTGCATCGACGAGTGGAACTATAGCGGATAAACGACGCATTTCATTCCAATAGTCGTATTTTTTTAAAAGTTCATTATCACGATACGTATCACTTTTTTTAAACGCTTGTTTTGCGAATTCCTCAAAGGTCAACGCCCTAACCGGTGTGAGAAGAAGCGCGACTGCAATTAAAAACAACACTATCCTCATATTATTCCTCCCTATGCCGACGTATGCGTGCATATGTCATACTCGTTACTTTTTTCCCGAATAAATATATTTTTTTCCCAACACGGACAGGTCCTCCGCCACGAATAAAATGCCATACTCCGCTATCACGATATGCGGGCTCATCGACATCGCGTTTTGCAAAAAACAAATAGAACAACGGCATAAATGTCAATGTGAATAAGGTTGAGGTCGTTAATCCGCCAACCGTTGCATAGCTTAGATGTTTCCAAATATTTGTGTTTGCCGTTGCATCACTTTCATTTTTGATAAGAATGATCGGCAACAATCCTACAATAGTGGTCAGCGATGTAATAAGAATTGGGCGTACACGATCCGATGCGCCGCTGATGATCGCGCGAACGCGTGAGTAATCACTGTCTGTACGTAAATGATTGATATGATTGATCATGATGATCGCATTATTCACAACAATGCCCGCAAGTAACATTGAGCCCATTATCGCATGTACCGTGAATGTTAATTCAAAAATCTTATAAAACCAAACCACCCCGACGAATGCAAGCGGTAAACTGATAAGAATGATCAACGGCTCAAGAAGATTTTCATAAAGTGCAGCAAGAATCATATAGATAATAATGATTGCCATTATAAGCAACCCGATAATGCGGGTATAATCAATCTCTTCTCCAAATCCGAAAAACCGTTCCTGTTCAACAACTGAAAAACCGGGAGGAAACGCAATTGATGAGTTCAGATTTTTTTCAAAATCTTGTTGACTTACTTGCTGCCCCGAATATTCATACGAGATCGGATAGCGATAATTTTGATCATCGCGTCGAATAACTCTGTTTGTTTCTTCAAAAAGAATATCGGCGATATCACCGAGTTTAATTCCGCTTCGAATATGTAACGTGCGTAGACGATATAAACTTAACTTTTCCTCCAAACGAAGCGCGAAGGAAATATTGTCATTACCGTATTTTATTGAGTCTCGCTGGATATAATCACGCAATAACACACTGATCTTGCGAATGACGGTAAAAACATCAAGATTATACACACGCAGTTTTTCAGAATCGAAACGTACAACCACTTTTTTGATCGCATCCGTATTATCTGCACCAAGCTTGACATTACTGACTTCGCGGAATTGCTCAAACGCAGGTTTGAATTGATATTCGGCAAATTCTTTCAATTTTTCATAGTTGTATCCTTGCAGATATATGGTCGAGGCATATCGCGTCCCTCCCATAAATCCACCGCCGAAGTCGGGACCAATACCCGAGACCCGCACGGAAACTTGGGATTTTCGTGCTCCATAAATTTTCAGTTTTTCACGCAATGAGTATGCTTCTGCGCTCCTCACAAACGGTTCTTTAAAATACACCAGAATACGCGCTGAATAAGAACTGATCGATGTGCGATAATAATCAACCGTCTCGTTTCCGGCGATTAATCCTTCAAATAAAGTCACTTCATCTTTCAAGCGAAAATCGGGGACATTTGCTTCTGTATAAAAAAAGCAGGTGATCCACGGATCATATTCCCCCCCGCCAAAGGTAAAACTCGAACGATCAACTTTGGTCACAAAAGTATAAATGCTGTGACCTACGATAAAAAGAATAAGGAACAGTACAAAATAACGGAACCGAAATATAAAGCGAATATATTTTTCATACACCATTTTCAGCCTGCTTGTACGTTCACGTTTACGTTCTTCGATATGAAATCGTAAAAAGGCGATCGGAATCAAGGTAAATGAGACAAGGATAGACACAATCAATGACACACAGACTGTTTTTGCGAAAGGAATGTAATAGATCTTCAAATCATCCTGCAAAAAAACAAACGGTATTAACACACAGATTGTCGTGAGTGTGGACGCAAGGATCGGCATAAACATCTCGCGGTATGTCGTTATGATCGCGTTTTTTATCGACATTCCTTTATAATAAAGTTTATGTATGCTTTCATATTCGACAACTGCATTATCAACCAACAATCCGAACGCAAGGGCAAGTCCGCTCATGGTGAACATATTAAGAGATTCTTTCGAAAAAAATAAAAAATTAAGTGCAATAGATGCCGAAAGAAAAATCGACATCATGGTTATCAGTGAAGAGCGGATATT
Organism: uncultured bacterium; assembly: GCA_964423645.1. GTDB lineage: Bacteria > Macinerneyibacteriota > Macinerneyibacteria > Macinerneyibacteriales > CAYRFE01 > CAYRFE01. The sequence goes on from CAYRFE010000008.1 coordinate 58,930, forward strand.
TCTCATGAATGCAAACAGCACTAAAAAGATCGCTGCTACTGCAACCGAGATTTGAACCGCAAGATGACGATAATCTTTTACAATATCCTTGCCCTCGTCATCAGCTACGGTATATCCGAATACCGACTGATTATCTAATATCTCCTGTAATTTTTCCTTAACGGCTTTTGATACACTGAGCGCATTTGCATTTCTGCTTTTCGCCAATACGACATATACTGCCGCGTGACCGTCAATTTTATGTATTCCGTCAACAGGGTCTTCATTGACAAAAGAAATATCCGCCACTTGTCCAAGCTGAATTTTATTGCCGATATCCCAATTTTTGATTTGTGAAGGATCTACATCATTGACAAACGTCACATATCGTCTCATCCCTTGGTCTTCTAAATGACCGATGACTTGTTTTTTATTAAGATTATTGAGACGAAGGATCAAATCGTTAAACGAAACATTATACTGCTCTATGGCTTCGGCTCGATAGACAATACGTAACTCCTTGGTAACACCGCCTTGAATAACGACATCTGCGACACCGGGAATGCCCGACAATTCGCGTTTTAAGGTCTGCTCGGCAAATCTGGTGAGATAATATCGGTCAAATGCTCCCCCGCCTTCCTGTGCAGCACTAAAAAGATAAAAACTAAAAAACGTTGCATCGCCGATATCATAGGGAACATACGGTTCTACACGCGGAGGGGACATATCAGCCGGAAGCTTTGACTTGAGAGATGACACGCGTTCATTAACAAGAAATACGGTAAAATTGATATCTGCATCACGCTCTAACTCTATTTCGATATACGCACTGCCCTGTCGAGTCGTTGATGTAATTTTCTTAACACCTTTCACGGTATAGATATCTTCTTCAATGATCGACGTAATAAAACGAACAATATTTTCAGGCGATTGGTTGCCCCAAAACGCTCTTACCGTGATCTTCGGATAACTTACGTCGGGTAATTTTTCTTTTGGGATTTGATTAAATGCATACGTTCCCAAAATCAACATGAGAACGAAGATCATCACAAACGACTTGGGACGTTTTATTGCAAGTTCAGATAAATTCATGTTACATCTCCTGATACCGAAGCATCACGCGGTTATGAGTTATTTTCGTATACCTTTCCACTTTCGAGTCTCTCTCAATTACTTTTCATTATATTCTTTAAAATCTGCTTGGTAAATCGAGGTCATATCAAGCTCTTCGGTACCGTCATCCTTAAAAATATTTTTTTGAAACCACACTTTTCCGTTTGAAGCGATATATATATTCATCGGTAATTCATTTTTTTTATGCGGGAATACATAGACACCTTTTAAAACCCCGTTAAGATCATAACATTCCATCATCTTTTTCTCTTCGCCCTCCTGCTCAGGAGCCATAAGATACATTTCGCCGTTATGCACCTGAGAAATTAAAAAACCCTTTCCTTTTACGGAAATCGATCTGCTGTCGTTCGTTGATGATGTCTTAATATCCGCTTTTTCCTCTTTCAACGCAAACTTAGGCACAACGGTTGCGCTAATCGTATACGTGTTATTTTTGAATGTTCCGAATACCACGTTCCCCGTCATGAATTTTGCAAGAATAACTTTTTCACCGTCAAAGTAGCGAACGAATGAAAGATTCGAAAAATACTCACGGATCTCTTCACCACTCATTTTCGTCATATCGATTTGCTTCCCGGGTATAATTTCTTGAATGAACGAACCATCTGCATTGACATGAATCAGTTCGCTTTTCGCCATCATGAGTGAGACACACATCGTACCGTCTTTGAGCATATAAACGGTATTTATATTTCCATTGTCTAGAATGACTTCGTCAACAAATGTAAATGCTTTTTTTCGGTCGTCAAAGGCAAATGACATGATCTTTTTTAACATCCCGTCGTAAACATAAAGTGTGTTATTATTAATGCCGGCGATTTGAACCGATTGAGAAAACTCTCCCGGCCCTTTTCCCTCTTTTTTATACGTCCAAAAGATTTTTCCTTCTCCATCTAACGCACATACCTCTGAAGTCTTACGATCAACAAATACAAAATAACCGTCCCCTTCGGTAAAGGATGATATCATCGCGGGTTTTTCGAGTTGGATTTTTTTGGTTTCCACGACCCGGCCGCGTGTCATAATTTTTTTACTTTCACCACATCCAAAAGTAACCGCGATACTGATCACAATAAAGAGCAAGAATCTCATATAATCCTCCTTATAATAGAAGCTTATACGTCACACGCAAATCGGTGTTGCATATATACGCACATATGACAGTTAACGGAACATAAAAGTTTCACCTAGAAGCGGATACACACATACCTATATCATATATTGATGAAATTGCAAGCAAATTACTTATCGGGACGCAATCTTGAAAGCAATCATTTGAATAAATTGACTTTCAAACCAGAGACCTTTGCGAAATTCAAAATTTGTCATTTTTCTGGTTTTATCAAATAGGGGTGGGGGGACGAAGTCGGGCGCATGGTATGCGCCCGCTACAGTAGGAATTTTTGTAGGGGCAGAAGATCTTTCTGCCCGCCTCCCGATTTCCACGGGAGGGGTTTGGGGTGGGCACAAATTCAAAAAATGATGGTTTTGCAAAGCTCTCAACCATTTAAAAAATACCATGTATCGAATGATGTGCCCACCAAATACTTATTGTTTTGTGTATGAAGCGTTTGCGTTTTTCTATAGTAATGAGATCTTCGATCACACTCCTTCATAATAACAAAGATATATAAAATACAAAAATGAAATTTATAAAGGTCGGTTTTTTCTTGAAAACATACGCATCAGCGCAATGACACACCCCTTATTACAACATACCTGTATGCTAGAACATTCGTGATACGGCGTGAGTTATTTGAGCATAGACGATCTCCACTCATTTTCCATACACTAACTCAAGCGGTATCTCATAAATAAGAAAATCATCCTCCTGTTCCCAGCTGATAAAACCGTTGTCAGCAAAGTGTTGTTTACCGGGGTGATGTGTAGGGACGATCGCCTCGCAATAATCAAAGCCATTCTCCATTATGGAAAACTGTGCAAACGCAAATAACTCTTGTGCATGCTCTTTTGTGTGCGCAGCGATAAAAATGATCTTCCCGTGTTGACGCTCACGATCAATACGAAGCACCATAAGTGCACGCAGTTTCTCCTGTTCACGAATTCCCCATAATGCTCCCGGTGTGCAAAAATTCTCTTTAAGTATATCTTCCGTATACGGATACACTCTCCACCCGTCACAAAGAAAAGTGTCAAACCATTGTGATGTTCGAATAAACTCCAAAACTTCTTCATCTGCACAACATGGCTCTATGTGCAGAAACTCAGCCCTATTGATCTCAGATTCATAATTTTTTGATTTTACCGACATTGTGCGCACAACTTCAAATCCCAAACGCTCATTTAAAATACGCGATTGCGTATTGCCGAAATAGGTAGAAAAACGCACTGAGTGAAGCCCTTTCCTATGCTTAAGCCACCGTAAGTAATACCTGCTGAGCGCCGTCCCTACCCCACGAACTGTCGTGTCGGGATCTTTACGCAGTCCTTCCATCCACGCATCATACGGTGTAAGAAACGTCAGCTTTGCAAACCCGACCACCGCTCCTTCAAATTCGATCATTGTGAATTCGCCGTCGGTATCAGCGCACCATGCATCGAATACGTACGGCATGTAGTCGTCGCCATCCCAGATCTTTGCACTTATTCTTTCAACTGCTTCACGATCGCGAGCATTTGCCGGTCTAAATACAAACATATTTCCTCCAATTTTTGATTATTTTCCTGCATACTACTTCATGACAAGCTTTCCGTCAAGTATATTCAGTGTGCCGCAAAATATTGAAATAATGGTTGCTGTATTTCAAACATCCGCAGCTGTATCCTTGAAAAATCAGTGTACTGTGGATATACTATCACTGAAATAAAAGGAGGTTTCTCATGAAGAAAATGGTGGCAATACTTATTGTGTGCACAGCGTTTTTAGGTAGTGTTTTTGCAGACGTTACTTTCGGCGTGAAGGCAGGCGGGGGCTTGACAAATCCTTCGCAGTTCATTTTTGATGAATGGGGTATCCCGGATGAATTTCAAAAAAATACTTTTAATTTCATGGGAGGTATTTTTGTCGATTATCCGCTCAACAATGTTTTCAGCATCGAATCAGGAATCTATTATGCACCCCGCTCGTTGAAAATTGAATATCTTTATGAAAATTATCATGATTACCAAAAGCAAAATATATCATGGCGCTCTACCTGTGATATAGAGATGAAAATGTCATATCTCGAAATACCTATGCTCTTAAAAATACACACCGACGTTATCACACCATATGCGGGAATAAGCGCAGCGATACTCTTGGGAAATGACGGTATTGATTATATAACCACCGGGACCGGGTACGATCAGGACGGTACTATAAACTATGACAATACAAACGATATTTCTGCATCTAACATAAAAGATTGCCTCAATAGCTTGGTATTTAATGCACAAATGGGCTTGCAATATAATCTTACCGACAGTATTGTAATTGACATACGTTATGTACTGGGATTATCAGCTATCGAAAAATATTACGAAATAAGTGAAGCTGAGAATAACCGCTTGCAAGGATTAACAGAAAAAGAACGTAATACATGGTATAATGAACACCCATTCCGCTATGATGGCACGGTCAATACCTATGAAGACACAGAATCAATTTCTTTATCTTCGCTATACTTAATGGTAGGTTATCAGTTTTAATGACGATTTCACAAGGGGCGAAAGCCCCTTTTATTCTCTGATTCCTCAAGAAAAAAGTGATTTCAAATCTTTTATAGATTTTGCGACAGCATTTACATGTACCTTTTCAAGTTCATCGAGAGTTCCGTACCCCCACGTGACACCAATACTGTCAACACCATTTTTCTTCGCACCGATGATGTCATGCTCCCGATCACCGATCATCACACATGCTGAAGGATCATACGGAAACTGCAAGAGAGCATATGCGATCAGTTCGCCTTTATCGGTCATGGTCAAGTCCATATTGCTGCCGATCACTCGTGAAAATAATCGGTTCAAATTGAAATGCGCCACTATTTTCTCTGCATAAAGCGTTGGTTTTGAGGTAACGACAATATTGATACAGCCTTGCGCTTGAATATGTGACAAAATGTCTTCGATACCCGCGTAAACTTCGTTTTCATATAATCCTTTTGTACCAAAATACTCACGATAATACGCAACCGCCTGTATCGCTTCCGCCTCCGTCATGGCATAAAACCGTTGAAACGACTCTTTCAACGGAGGACCTATAAACGGCGTGAGCATATCGCGATCGTTGACAATTATACCGAATTTCGCAAGCGCATACTGTACTGATTTGGTAATACCGATCTTCGGGTCAGTGAGAGTACCGTCGAGATCCCACATATAAAGACGGTATTTCATATTGTGATACTTTTCCACGTATTTTTTTGTCGGTAAAACAACTCATTAAAGCCGCATTCACGTATAAGGTCAATTGCCTTGTCATACGGCGTATCAAAGTCACTCATCTGATGCGAATCAGAACCGAGTGTAAGCAATCGCCCGCCCTGCTCGCGGTATCGGGCAAGAATCACAGGATCGGGAATTATCGATCGCAACGATTTACGCAATCCTGAAAAATTTACTTCCAATGCGATATCATTGGCTATCATTTGTGCGAATATTGTATCAATGACGGGATAATACGTCGTTTTATCACATGGTGTTGTGCCATATCGTTCATAAATCCCCAAATGTCCGATACAGTGAATGCCGGCGACCCCGGTCATGGCAATATGCTCTTCATAATATTCAAAAATGTCTTTGTCGGTAAGCGGTAACATGGGATATACCGACACTTCCCGTGTATCCGGCATTCGATGCAACGATGCAATAATAAACTCGGGAGGATAATCGCTGAGTAACGCAGAAAATTCATTCGGGTAGCGATGCGGTTCACTGAATTCAATTCCGCGAATAAGGGTTAATTTTCCATCATAGGCATTTTGTAATCCATCCATGACCGTTGCATAACGTTCCAAATCAGGCAATCCGTGTTTTGTGCGATCAAGCGGATGAAGATCATAATGATCGGTAATCGCGAGTATGGTATAATGCCTTTCGACAGCTTTTTCAACAATAACATTAGGATCGATAGACGAATCACAGCTGAACGTTGTGTGCAAATGGCAATCAATTTTCATCGAGTATTTCCTCCATGCGCCAAGTATAATAACGTTTCTTGAAAAAGTCGAGCGTTATGAACGAAAGTATACTCAAATATGTCAAAGCACCTGCTATTTAGGTTCATTCATCACAAAAATTTTATTACTGAAATATTTTTCAAAAAGAATCCCTACAAGAATAATGATAGGCAATGTCAACACTGTTCTGAGTAAAGAAAATTTCCATCCTAGAAAACCGATCTCAAACGTGAGCATCGGAATTTTCATCGTAGAAAACGCCCCAAGGAAAATAAAAATATTGCGCACGCTTGCGCCTTTTTTCCATAAGAGATATGCCACGGGAAACGCGCCGTATAACGGTCCCGCCTGTGTCATCGACAACACAACAACAATCGCCATTCCTTTTATACCCGATGTGTCGCCGATATGCGCTTTCACTTTTTCTTTATCGATCCATACGTCAGCAAGCCCGATCAAAATGAACATCAACGGTAAAAAGACGAGCATTTCTTTTAAAAACAACCAAAACGTATCTCTCACCAGCAATATACCTGTCTGCCAATCAAAATAGAATGATACACCGGCACCGATAGTAAAAAGTAGCACGACAAAAATGTGAGGGGCATGTTTTTTAAAGTACATATGCATACAACACCCCCATAGCGCCGCCAACAAGCAATGCCGCAGTGAAAAAAACCGCATTACGCACAAGTGCCACTTTTAAACCGAAAAACTTGCTTTCTATAGGAAGCGTCAACACGCCGACCATCATGAGTGTAGTAATGAATACCGCGATCACGGGATAACTCACACCGCTTTTAACCAAGACACCTGCCAGAGGATACGCTACAAATCCCGGTATCAATGCGATCGCACCAAGTAGAGCAGCGGTTGCATACCCTGCAACGCCCGCGTCCTCGCCTAAATAGCGAACAATAGTTTCATTCGGTAAAAAAAACAAAATTATACTTATACATACCAATACTGATAAAATAACAGGTAAAATCCCAAAAAACATAACCGCACCCTTTTTCAATCCCGCTTTCGTTTTTTTAAAATCGGCAAAAAATGACACGATACAACACACTGCGGTTATCGTAAATAAAATATACATACCTTGTCCTTATTCACCACTTTTTAACGGAGAGGCACCGGGATCAGGCGTTTCATCATCATGAGCCGCACCGCGAAGTGTGCGCCCCGGGTCTGCATCGATTTTTTCAACAATAGTATAATAATTTCCTGCATTCCAAAAAGTATACCCAAGATCAAGCGCATCGGCCACACCAAGAATTTGACCGCTCACATAGGTTTCGTTATAATACTCACGATCATATTTCGAGTATCCCAGTTTAAAAGCCTGTACATACGGCCTAATGATTGCATGCCGTTTTCCGAGATAAAAATTACGCAATGTTCCTTGATAATAAATTCTGTACGGGCGTTCTTCAAACGGCGAAAAATTCAAAAAACTTTCAGCAAAATGTGACGGATAATACATCGGACAGATCACATCAACATATCGTCGTATCATATCTACGTCTTGCCCGGTTATCCCTGCGGCACGATTCCACCCGTTCATGCCATAAATATCAATAGAAATCGGTGCGTTGATATGTTCACGCGCATACCGCAGAAACGATTCGATCGCTCCTGATTTGGTCATACCCTTTTCGCGATATGAGTACCATGTATCATCAAGATTATCTGCATCTGTGGGAAAACGAATATAGTCAAATTGGATCTCATCAAAACCTAAAGCAATCAGCTCATTTGCGATTGCGGTGTTATATTCCCAAACTTTTTCACAATACGGATCGACCCAATATTCAAATGACTCTTGCACTTGACCATCACGGTATCGTACTCCTCGCCAAGAACCTTTTGTTTTCCCGTCTTTAATCGCATATTCACCATTGTTATAATAATAAAGTCCCGTATCCTTAAAAATAACCATTCTCGCGGCCACGTAAATACCATTTTCTTTCAGTAATTTCAAAAACCACTCGGTGTCAATAATTCCCGCACGAGTTCCAAACTTTTTTAAATATTCGGTCTGCGGCATAAAACGTACTTGACCGCCATCGTCCTTCATATCGACGACAATCAGATTTAATCCCTTTGCTTTCATAAAAGTTATCAATTCTTGTAAACGACGAGGATTACGGGCTGTTTCAGCCGTTATATAAATACCCCGTCTATTCTTTGCCGCATCCTTATACTCATTAAAATTCAGTGGCGATTGCATCCATAACGCTTCAGCATTTATCACCGCTTTCCCGTCTCTCACCACACATACTGTTTCCGGGAAATGCCCTGCCATTTTTAAAAACGAATCGTTAAAAAATTCAACGCCGGCCTTCATCATCGAATTGCGATCGATCGTTTCACATGCCGGAAATGAGGTCGCATACACACCTCGCATACTGTTCCAATACAATTTCCCTTCGATGATATGCATACCTTCTATCATATCAAAATCAATCGGAAATATTTTTTTTACCGTCCACAAACGTGATTTGAAATCAAGTATATAGAATACGGGAGAAAAATTATATGCCGAGACAATCGACACCGAACCATTGTTTTTCACCACATGGATATCCGAAATTTCTGCATACGAGCGTAAACCGGATGCAAGATTTTCAAGTCTGCTGTTTCGAGTGATGTTTTTATAATATAATCCGTGCAGAGAATGACCGACAAGTACATGTACCATATCTGCATCAGAAAAAATCGCGACACTCTTTACGACTGCTTCAAGAGAAGGATTGGCAATAGAAGACCATTTGAGCCCGCCGTCAGTTGAATAGTATGCACCGCTTTTACTGCATGTGACGATATTGAGCGGATTTTCGGCATCAACATCCAGATCTTTTAAGTCTTCGATTATTTCTTCTTTTACAAATCCCGTTTCGGTTGACACTTTTAACACTACCGTCGGCAATCCGCTGTTACGATATTCAAATGTCTTCAGATCCGTCGTAAAAACGATACCTTTTGATGTGAGAAAATATATACCGCCTTGAACAGGTATGATCTTACGAACATCACTTTCATTCCACAATGCAACCGGGGTATGGACACCGTCAAAATAATAAAGTCCTTTTTCACTTCCTATAAGCGGAATCGTTGTAATATTAATTTCAGGAACATACGGTTCATCCGTAACAAATTCCGGCCCGGTCATGACCGGTGCAGTCTTCTTAATTTTAACATCCAAACTCGTACACGCAATCATCGTAAGCAACACCACACCCATTACTACATAGCGCATATTACCAATCCTTTCATAGCTATCGTCGCGCATTACTGTAGCATAGTGATTTAATATTTGCAAGCCGTGTACAACCACTGCTGCGATTGATTTGAATACGAGCTCTGCCACGGTCCTTTCGATTAACATTGACAATACTTTTAAAATCACGGATAATTTCTGAAAGCCAATAAAAAGTATTGGATAAATGGCATGAATCAAATGTAAATATCGTCGGGAGGATAGTAATGAATCGTTGGAAGGTCGTGTTTGCGGGATTTCTTCTTGCGTTAATGGGCGGGATTTCCTATGCATGGGGAGTTTTCGTAATTCCCATGATGGAGCGTTTTTCGTGGACTAAAATGCAAACAACGCTTCCCTTTACCGTATTTATGCTCGCATTCGCATTTACTATGGCACTAGGAGGACGTTTGCAAGATACATTCGGACCAAAGAAAGTGGCAACATACGGCGCGTTATTATTTTTCATTTCATATGCGTCTGCAGCACTAATTGGTCATTTTGAACAACCGATATGGCTTATTCTAACCTATGGCTTGATCGGCGGGACTGCCTGCGGTTTAACCTACTCCTGCGTGGCACCTCCCGCGAGGAAATGGTTCCCGGATAAACCGGCTCTCGCTATTTCACTTGCCGTCATGGGTTTTGGTCTTGCAGCAATTATCGTTGCACCCTTAAAAGCCAAAATCCTCATCCCTCAATTCGGAATTGAGATCACGTTTCTCATGATTGCGATTCTCACTTCCGCGGTATCATTGATAGCGGCCATGATGCTTAAGAATCCGCCTGAAAATTGGATTCCTGAAGGATGGAATCCCGCACAAGCCAAAAAAACAACACGTATTTTGCATGAAACTATTCCTTCGGAAATGATAAAACTTCCTCTCTTCTGGTTAATCTGGGGCATGTTTCTTTTAGTGGTGTCGGGAGGATTGATTATGCTCGGTCTTGTCCCCTCATATGCACAGCGAATTATCAATCTTTCTCCGTTGCAGGCATCATTAACCATATCGATTTTTTCTGCCGTAAATGGATTCGGTCGACCTTTTGCCGGGTATTTAGCCGATAAAATCGGCATTATAAGTGTGATGATCGGTACTTTTCTTTTACAGGCTGCCGTTTTCATCACCTTCAATCACATTGCAATCTCACCCGTCAGTTTGTATATTTCAGTCGGTTTAATCGGATGGGCGTATGCGGTGATTGTCGCGCTCTTTCCTACGCTGGTAGCAGTATGTTTCGGAGCACGCAATTTGGGGGTCAATTACGGTCTGGTATTTACCGCATTCGGATTTGGCGCGGTTACACCTGCCATAGGTGCGAAAATATTTGACATAACCGGTAGCTTTAGCGTAATATTCATAACGGTCGGAACACTATCTGCATTGGGAACATTCGTAGCGCTCTTTTTAAAGAAAAAATACGACCTGTCATAAATAAAAGGGGGAAAAGAAAATTTCCCCTTTTATAGATTCCTCTTATTAAGTAACTACTAATTACCGTACATACACTGACGCTTAAATTTTATCATGATAGTAATGAGCAAATTCCCTGTTTATTATTACAATAGACTGTTCGTATCATGAAATCTTTGTAAAACTATTCTTTTAAAAATCAAGCGTACTTCTGCCAAAGGGTAAATAACCTCGGCCGACACGAAAATCTAATGCAGTAATGTCGGGTAAGCGCAAATTTTTCTATAAAACCTTTGCAAAAATCAAAATTATCAGATTTTCTTTTTTCTCTAAAAAAAGGGGGGGGGGACGAAGTCGGGCGCATGATATGCGCCCGTTCCATTGAGAATTTTTGTAGGGGCAGAAGATCTTTCTGCCCACCTTCCGATTTCCACGGGAGGAGTTTGGGGTGGGCACAAAGTTTAAAACTGGTAGTTTTTCAAAGGTCTCGACGATTCAAACCTCTCCATCTTGTAAAAAAAATGCCTATGAAATGACAACTTTTTCCACATCACCGTACACACAAAATGATTCACATGCACTGACATTGAGGATTGTTGTGAAACAAAAGACTATTCGATAAGTTTGTCTTCATCGCTGCCGCGGGAAATAAAGATCTTCCCTTCTTCCTGCAGACGACGGATGATATCAAGAATTTTTTGCTGCGCCTCTTCAACATTTTTCAGACGCACCGGCCCCATATAGTCCATATCTTCTTTAATCATGGTTGAAGCCCTATCAGACATATTAATAAAAAACTTTTCTTTCAGCGGTTCTGATGCAGCTTTCAACGCAAGGGCAAGCTCTTTGTTATCAATTTCTGTAAGTATTGCTTGTATGGATTGATTATCTAAGGCCATAATATCCTCAAACACAAACATTAATTTTTTAATTTCTTCAGCTAACTCAGGGTCTTCACGCTCAAGACCGCTCATAATAGTTTTTTCAGTCGATTGGTCGGAGCGGTTCAACATTTCAGCAACCAGTTGAATACCGCCGGCAAAGCTCATCTCACCGCTGAATGAGCTGGTGAGTTGTGTTTCCAACGCATCCTGAATTTCTTTAATCATATCCGGTGAAATCGTATCCATACGTGCGACACGCTTGATTACTTCGACGCGTATTTCCTCAGTTAACCCGCCAAGAATGGTCGCTGCTTGCTCAGGAGTCAAAAATGCAACGATCAATGCAATCGTTTGCGGTTGTTCATTTTGTATAAAATTCAGCAATTGCTGAGGATCAACATCTTTCAGCATTTCTAACGGATTTGATTCTATTGATCGCTGTAGTCTGTTGATAATCTCAATAGCTTTTTGCGGTCCTAATGCCTTTTCAAGCATCGTACGTGCATAATCGATACCGCCTCGAGCAATATATTCTTGAGCCAAAGAAAGCTGATAAAACTCATTGAGAATCGGTTGCAATTTTTTGGGGTTAACCGAGCGAAGTTTTGAAACTTCTACCGACACTTTTTCAACGGTACGCTCATCAAGATGTCGCAATATTTGCGCAGCGACATCATCACCCAGAGCAATGAGCATCATCGCAGCCTTGGTTATCCCCTTTGTTACATCAGGCTTATCCGCCATAATTCGCGTTTACGCTATCCCCAATATCTGATTGATTTTTTCTTTTAATGTTTGCGGAGTAAAGGGTTTTACAACATAACTGTTGACACCACACTTCATTGCTTCGATAATATCCTCTTTTACGCTTCGTGTAGTTACCATAAGAATAGGCATGCTTTTAAAGGTCGCATCGCTACGCACTGCTTGCACAAACTCCAACCCATTCATCTCCGGCATATTCCAGTCGGTAATGACAAAATCTATTTTCACCGACGCCATTTTTGCAAGCGCCATTTTTCCATTCTCAGCCTCTTCAACATCCTCAAAGCCGGCTTTTTTCAATGTGTTCACCACAATACGCCGCATGGTAGAAGAATCATCAACGACAAGGATTTTCATGCGCAGCCTCCTTTAATTACAATTTCTTGTATTTATCCAACACCATGTCAAAAACTTTTTTCCGCAGATCCATATCTATAATCTGATACACTTCCATAAGATGCCCTTTCTTGGTTGACCTGGACGGCATCTCAATTTTCAACATTTTTTCGTTCTCATCATCAGCAACAATCCGAATATCCTTCAAAACGATGGATTTATTAAATTTAACGGCAGCAAATGCTTTGATACGGCCTTTTTCTAATGTTTTGGTGACGACAATATCATCGTTCGCAAGTACTAGTTCAGGATTTTGAGTAATACGAGTCTTCTTTGTTTTCCCCTGTATATAGAGCACCAGGAGAAGAGCATTTACAACAACAGAAGATAATAACGCCACCAACATCATATATGGTTATTATATCGTAGTGTCAATGAAATGTCAATATACCATTTTTGACAACAACAACTTTTATACCAGTGCTACTAAATAGTAAAAAACAGGCGCGCTGAAAATCATTGAATCGAACCGGTCAAATATTCCTCCATGCCCGATAATGATAGTACTCGAATCTTTCACATTCGCATATCTCTTAATCAACGACTCTGCAAGATCACCCATTTGTACGGTAAGCGCAAAAACCATCATCCCGATTATTGCGTACGTGACCGAAATATGCAAATAAGTATGAAACAATGCACATAAACCGGTGGGTACCGCAATTCCCCCGATAAACCCCTGAATTGATTTTTTCGGAGACACCGCAATCAGCCCTCGATGTTTTTTACCGAGCCACATTCCGAATGCATATGCTGCTGTATCGATCGTCCAAACCGAAATAAAAAATACAGGGAGCCACACCGCACCGCGTACAAGATTCATTTTTGCCACAACTAGATAATGCGAGAAAAATATAATATATATATTTGCAAATACGGCAATAAGCATTCTTCGCAGATCGCGTTCTCGTTCATCATTATACATTATAACTTCAAACGATAAAATTGCGATAAATAGCACTACCATGACCAACGGATGAATGTGTCCGTTCCATAACGTGATAAGCATGACATAGGCAGCAAACAGAACAGTTAAACCAAAATACATCACTCGTTTCACTGCGAACATCCGATATATTTCAAACACCGCCCCACACGCGATCACAAAGGTAAACACCGTGATCCATACGGGATTTTTCGTATACCCGATAAACAATATCACGGGAATAAAAACAACAGCTACGATAAGACGGTGTATCAGATTCATGGTCTTCCTCCAAATCGTCGTTGGCGTGTAACAAACCAGTCCAGTGCGACATCAAACTCATCTTCATTAAAATCAGGCCATAAGACTTGAGTAATATACATTTCACTGTACACACTCTGCCATACTAAAAAGTTCGAAAGTCGTTGTTCACCGCTCGTACGTATGATCAGATCGGGATCCGGAATATCCGGAGCATACAGATATCGCCCGATAGTAGTATCATCGATCATGTCGACCGGAACGCCTTCGGCAACAAGTTTTCGAACAGCGTCAATGATCTCGGCTCGCCCGCCGTAATTAAGCGCAACACATACAGTAATTGTTGTACACTGCGATGTTGCTTTTTCAATTGAATCCATTTGTTGTAATAATTCGGGAGATAATCGCTCACGCCGTCCAATAAACCGTATCCGTACACCTTTTTCGAGCATACGTGATAATTCACGGGCAAAGGCGGTTTTAAAAAGATCCATCAGATAGGAGACTTCTTTTTTAGGACGTGTCCAATTTTCCCACGAAAATGCATATAACGTTATAAAACGCACACCGCGCATCGCTGCATGCTCAACGATACGCGGCACTACGTCAACACCTTTTTTATGCCCGGCAATATGGGGTAAAAGCTTTTTTTCCGCCCAACGACCATTTCCATCCATAATGATAGCCACATGGCCGGGAACAGACACTTATACCTCCATTATCTCGATTTCTTTTTTAGAAAGCATTATATCTGCTTCCCGAATATAATTATCGGTGGTTTTTTGTATCTCATCTAAAACTCTTTTTTCAAGATCTTCAGGAATCTCGCCGTCTTTTTTCATTTTTTTCACACGTTCGTTTTCATCACGGCGTATATTTCTTATGGCTACCTTTGCATCTTCGGAGTATTTTTTCGCAATCTTAACAAATTCCTTGCGTCGTTCTTCTGACAACGGAGGAATAGGTAAACGAATAATCTTACCGTCATTAAGCGGATTCAATCCAAGATCTGAGGCACGGATCGCTTTCTCGATCGCCGCGATAAGGGTTATTTCCCATGGAGCAATCGTTATCGTTCGTGCATCTGGAACTGAGACCGTTCCAACCTGTGAAACCGCAGTAGGCTGGCCGTAATAATCAATCTTAACATTATCCAGAATTGATGCAGATGCACGTCCGGTGCGAATTTTATGAAATTCTTCCTTCAGCACCGCAAGTGTTTTCTCCATTTTCTGTTCACTTTCCTTCACAATCTTGTCTTTCATGACACACAACTCCTTTCAAGAACGTCAGTGTATAAACGAGTGTATACACGTACCTGACACTGCGTCGTGTAAATTATCCATGGAAGAAAAATCAAACACCATAATCGGAATTCGTCGTTCACGACAAAGCGATACCGCAGTCGCATCCATTACGCCTAAATTTTTCAATAAATAATCGTCATATGTAATGGTTTCATAGCGGACCGCATTTACATTATTTTTGGGATCTTTATCGTAGACACCGTCTACCTTTGTCGCTTTTATAAGTACTTCAGCGCTTATTTCTGTTGCTCGCAATGCGGCAGCAGAGTCGGTGCTAAAAAAGGGGTTCCCCGTTCCACCGGTAAATATGAGCACATGTGAATGTATGTCTTCAAGCACCCGGTCAATGAAAAAGCGCTCTGCAATACCGTCAACCGCAAATGCAGAATAATTCTTCGCAGGAATCCCCTTCATTCGTAATGCAGTCTCCAACGCCATTCCGTTGATAACCGTTCCGACCATACCCATTTGATGTGCTTTGGGTTCGGGAAAATGCATATTTCTTATAAGCGCACTCCCTCTGAAAATATTCCCCCCGCCTATCACTATTCCGATCTCTATACCGGCGTTACGACACGCAGCTATCTGCATAGTAATAGATTCAAGGGCACGGGGATTAACCCCGAACCCTTGATCTCCGGAGAGCAACTCTCCGCTGAGTTTTAAAAGTATCCGTGTATACATTATTCCCCAAGCTCAAACCGTACAAAACGGCGAACTTGAATATTTTCACCAAGTTTGGCAATATACCCGTTGATGTATTCCTTCACGGTGAGTTTATCATCTTTTATAAATGCTTGTTCAAGCAGACATGTTTCTTTGTAGAATTTTTTGTCTAACATACCTTCGACAATTTGATCGACACGTTCAGCAGGTTTACCTTCGGCAAGCATTTTTTCCCTATAAATCGCGCGCTCTTTTTCAACCATACCTTGATCGACGTCTTCACGACGAACAACGGTAGGATTCGCTGCAGCGATTTGCATTGCGACATCTTTTACCATAGTTTTAAAATCATCGGTCTTAGCCACGAAATCGGTTTCACACCCGATCTCAACCAAAACACCGATTTTATTCGTCGCATGAACGTATGAACCTATTGCACCTTCTTTGGTCGCACGATCGGCCTTTTTCGCAGCAGAGGCAATACCTTTTTTGCGAAGATAATCAACTGCTTTTTCTATATCGCCTTGTGTTTCAGTAAGTGCTTTTTTACAGTCCATCATCCCCGCGCCGGTTTTTTGGCGAAGTTCATTAACAATTTTTGCATTAATTTCCATAGTGTTCTCCTTAACGTGTTATTACGCGTCTTTGCTTTCCGCTTCGTCAGCGGTTACCTCAGCAGTTACCTGAGCAGGAATATGTTCATTAATTTCTCTGCCCTCAAGATTACGCTGCAGACCTTCCATAACAGCATTGGCAACAACTTCAGAAATCAGTTTTATTGAACGAATTGCATCGTCATTACCGGGGATTACATAATCCACTTCGTCCGGGTTACAGTTTGTATCAACCAACCCGACGATAGTAATACCGAGCTTTTTCGCTTCTAAAATAGCATTATGTTCTTTTTTAGTGTCGACGACGAAAATCAACGCGGGAGCTTCGGTCATTTCCTTGATCCCTGTAAAAATCTTTTCCATTTTTTCGCGTTGTTTACGGAGTTCGATAATCTCTTTTTTGCTGATTTTATCAAACTTCCCTGTCTTTTCAATTTCGTCAATCTTTTTAAAATGATCTACGCGTTGACGTATGGTACGAATATTGGTCATCATTCCGCCCAACCAGCGGTAATTAACATACGGCATCCCGCAACGATCAGCTTCGCCGGCAATGGCGTCCTGAGCTTGTTTTTTGGTGCCGACAAACAATACTTTGCCGCCGTTTTCAACAACACGTTTAATTTCATTGTATGCCTCATCGATCAATCCGGTCGTTTTTTGAAGATCGATAATATGAATACCGTTTTTTGCACCGAAAATGTATGGTTTCATTTTCGGATCCCAGCGCTTGGTCTGATGTCCGAAGTGAACACCCGACTCAAGAAGTCGCTTCATGGAAACTACCATATAATTTGCCTCCTTTGGTTAAACCTCCAATTCCGCTCAAGGCTTTTACGCCCACCAACTACACGGAATTGTGTGGAATAAAACATATACCCTTGTCTGTTAACGTTTCGAGAACTGGAAGCGTCTGCGCGCACCGCGTTGTCCGTATTTCTTACGTTCTTTCATTCTCGGATCACGTTTCAGAAATCCGGCTTTTTTCAATACAGGACGCAATGTTTCATCCATTTTAACCAAAGCACGTGCAAGACCATGGCGTATTGCTCCCGCCTGACCGCTCAAACCACCACCATGAACATTAATATGTACATCATAACGACTTAACATATTTAATACTGCAAGTGGGCTTTTCACGACATCCTGATACGCACCAACGGTAAAATATTGTCCCATTTCAAGTTTATTGATGGTAACAAGTCCTTTTCCGGTCAATAAACGAACACGGGCAACTGCAGTTTTACGACGTCCTGTTCCCCAGTATACTGTTGTCACACTACCCCTCCCTTCTTTACGTTATTTTGTAACTTTGATCAATTCCGGCTGTTGAGCCGCATGACCGTGTTCAGCACCTTCAAACACCTTAAGACGCGTGAGCATACGATCACCGAGTTTGTTTTTCGGAAGCATACCGCGTACGGCCTTCGAAACAACAAATTCCGGTTTTTCACGCATGAGACTGTCATAACGGCGTTCAGTCAATCCGCCCGGATAACCTGAGTGGCGATAATAAAATTTTTGAGTCAATTTATTACCTGTCAATCGTACCTTCGCCGCATTAATAATAACTACATAATCACCGGTATCGACCATCGGTGAAAACATAGGCTTATTTTTGCCGCGGAGAATAAGCGCCACTCTCGATGCCAAACGACCAAGAACTTCGTTGCTGGCATCCACGACATACCACTTACGCTGTATGTCTTCTTTTTTTGGCAAAAAACTTTTCATCATACCCTCCTTACACTGGATATACTTCGCCCACTGATGCATTATCGCTCGGTCATATTATAAGCATCGCATTTTAATGTCAAGAAAAAAACACGCTATCTGCCTGCCATAATACAAAATACTTGTTATTTCGCGTGTTTCTTCGAAAAAATGGATTTTCCGCTGCTCATTCAAATTTTTTCTAAAAATTTTCACCATCATAAAAAAAAGAGCGCATTTCGGCATCTTTGAACAAACAGCATGATTGGTTCATACAAACTATCTTTAACTTTCCCCATGTATTCATTATTTTTACGTTCATTTTCATCTGTATATATGCTATAATAAACAATAAAATTACGGAGGTAGAGTCATGCCGGATTTATCAGCTATAATGAGTAAAGTTCAGGAATTACCCACACTTCCCGATGTCAGTATGAAAATCTTAAAACTTGTCAATGAAAGTTCAACGTCTACTCAATCGCTTGCAAAAATAATTGAACGAGATCCCGCATTGGCAACGAAGATCTTAAAATTCATTAACTCCGCATATTTTTCACTTTCAAGGAAAATAACCAATATACAACAAGCGGTTACCTACCTTGGATTTCATCACATATCACAGTTGGTCATATCAGTTACAATTTTCAGTAAAATGGATTTTTCAAACGGAGTATTTTCCATGGAGAATTTCTGGATTCACAGCATGTTTGTGGCTGATTACAGCAAAATCCTTGCGATCGTGTCAAAAAAAACAAACCCGGATGATGCCTACACCGCCGGGCTGTTGCATGATATCGGAAAAATGTTTTTGATAAAATATTTGACTCCGAATATGGAGGATATTCTTTCAACGGCATTTACAAATAAATCATTTTTATATGACGAAGAATATGCAAAAATGAAAATAGACCACAATATGACCGGAGAATGGTTATCGAAAAACTGGAAACTTCCCGGATATATTTGTGATGCATGTCACTATCATAATATGCCGTTTGAAAAACGAAAGCATGTCTCAATGCTTGATCCGGGACTCGTTAATTGCGTCTCGTTAGCAAATAAATTAATGAATATAAAACTGAAAGGCTATAGCGGAAGCTATGGAGAATACACGATCGAAAAGGCAGAACTTGATGCGTTGGGTGTAAGCGTCACGGATCTTGTACAATACGAATCGGGTATGGAAGCTCGCCTTCAAAGCGCAAAAGAGATGTTACATATTATCAAGGAATAATTCGGAACCGCTTATACGTTTTTTCTATTCGAAGTATGAATCATATATTATTTCTTTTATTTGATAGACCGTAAGGAAATCGTCCCTTTTGCAATCAAAGATCTCCAAATGCAGATGCTCTCCCTTGTTTGGTTTACGCGCATTGATACCGGTATTGCCACCTTGCCCCAAAAGGGTACCGGAGCGAACTATTTGTCCGGGCACGACGACGACATTATACATATGAAAATAAAAATAATATCGTTCTGAAAAAGGATCGAACACAATGACACCATTGCCGCTGTGGGGGCTTAAACCGCCTGCATTTGTCGTGACATCGCTCGTCCATTCCCGAGCAGCGGCTACTATGATTCCCGGTGTATACGAATAGATTGAAGGTCCTATCTGCTCATCTCCGAGTATTTTTGTTTCGGTAAAAAACAAATCAAGTGCCGTTTGATGCCCCTCCCGTAAACGATACGTAAGAGGGCGAAAAAACATTCCTTCATCAACAATCCGTGTAGAATAATAGTGCGGAATAGTATCAGCGCTCCATGCATAATACATACTGAATAACGCATGGTATCGTTTTCTGTTTTGAAACGCATCAGAGCGTAATACAAGGAGCTTTCTATAAAAATCGCCGTAACTCCCTTTTTCTTGAGCGAATATGGTGCATTTTTGGCGTATGAACTCTTCAGAGGCCAACATTGCATATATGAAAACAGCGGGGGGGCATATCTGGGCTCCGACTTCTTGACGTACAACAATTCCGCGCTGAATCGCTTCATACGTCGTGAGCATCTGGTGTTCATATTCACTGTCCGATAACTTTACCATATACGAGTATTCAAGATCGGAAAATAAAACATCCCGCTCTCGCATTACATTAATTACGACGCGCATTTCATCAGAAACGTAAGTATTTATCATGACAAAAAACGAAGCTAATACAAAAAACCATACGGTTATTTTTAAAATAATTATTTTAACATGAGCAGTCATACAGAGAGCATAGTTTTTAAAAACGGTTTTGTCAATTACTTCTCCCATTATTTATATTTTTTTTCATCTGTATGGCAATTCAGACTCAACAAGTTGACAATGCCGCGTATATCTGATATGATAACAATTCATATAGTATGGAGGGTGTATATGGAAGTTCAAAATGCACTACATGATCGTCGTTCATATCGTGCACTCGATACATGTAAATTTTCTGATTTCATTATTCATGAACTTGCCACAGCAGCGTCGCTTGCACCGTCGTGTTTTAATAATCAACCGTGGCGTTTTGTTTTTGTATCGAATGAATTACTCCTCAAAGAAATGCATTCGGTGTATTCGCCTGGGAATGAATGGGCAAGCGCAGGGTCCGGTGTAATAGCCGTGCTTTCCAAAAAAGAGCTGGATTGCATCATCGGAGATCGATTATATTATCAATTCGATACCGGCATTGCCGTAGGGCTTTTGATGTTACGAGCTGTTGAATTGGGACTGGTCACTCATGCGATCGCAGGATTCAACGTCGAAAAAACACGAAAATTGCTTGCGGTCCCTCAGGATTATGACATTATCACGCTTATTATTGTGGGGGCAAAAGGCAAATCGGATAATCCGCTCCTCACTGATGCACAAAAAGAAGCCGAGTCGGTTCGTCCTCAACGTAAAAATATTGACGAGATTCGTTTTATAAATAAATATTCTCAGGATAAAGGATGATACTCTATGGAAAATCGTAAAATTTTGTATATTGAAGATGATTCGTTGATCATGGAACTCTTTCGCGCCTCATTTGAACAATTTCTTCCTCATACTACTTTTTACGGTGCATCAACCGGGAAAGAAGGATTAGAAATTGCCCGTACAATTCACCCTCATCTGATAATGCTTGACATGGGGCTCCCCGATATGGCGGGTATTGATATTTTGATCGAACTAAAAAAAGATCCTCACTTTACGGCTACACCCGTTATCGTCGTAACCGGCAGTACTGACTCTGACGATAAAATGGCGGCTCTGGAAAACGGAGCGATTGATTTCTTGAGTAAGCCCTGCAATATTCGAGAACTTATTGCTCGGATCACACTGCATTTACGGCAGATCGACTACATACAAAAAATAGAAGAAAAAAACGCCCAATTGGAAGAGGATCTTGAAGCGGGAAGAAAAATTCAATTTAAACTGTTGCCCCCTAAGCAAAGAGAGATCGGGCCGTTCACCTTCAACGGTTTTCTCTTCCCCTCGATGCACTTAAGCGGAGATTTTTTAGATTATTTTCCAATTGATGAACGTTATACCGGTTTTTATATTGCAGATGTTTCAGGACACGGCGTATCATCTGCATTTGTAACGGTCTTTTTGAAAAGCTTTGTACAAAATGCCCTTGAGCAGTACCATGGAGGCGTCGAGAAAGATATTATTAATCCCGATAAATTGTGTTCAAAACTTAACAGGAATCTGCTGGATGAACGTCTCGGTAAATATATGACCGCTTTTTATGCTGTTATGGATTCCCAGACAAACACATTGACCTACACCATAGCAGGTCAATATCCGTTTCCTATTATCACTCACATGGGTTCTACTCGATATCTTTCCGGCACGAATGTTCCATTAGGCTTGTTCCCGCAATCAGAATATAGTGCCGAAACTATTTCATTGGATGATATACATGAAATAATTCTCATATCTGACGGTGTTCTCGAGATACTTCCTCACCCTACTTTACGTGAAAAACAAAGTTTTTTATTGAACATCACACAAAAGACTGATATAACCATTGATAGCTTGGTTGAAGCATTCGGCTTACAAGAAAGAACCTCGTTACCGGATGATATAACGTTTTTACTTGTCCAAAGGAGGAAATGAATGAATCCCGGAAAAATTGTATATGCGCAACATAACAGTATGTATATTATTAAAATGATTGGCACAATAAAATACACACTGAGTTCTGATTTCGATGTTTTTATTGAGAAAATATTTCACTCTAAAAATTTTTCTAGCATTGTCATTGATATGAGCGAGACAGAATACATCGACAGCACCAATTTGGGATTACTCGCAAAGATTGCCAACTATATGTTTGAGCATTTTCATCAAAAGGTCACTATTATCTCTACCAATGATGATGTCTGCGCAATCCTGCATAGCGTAGGCTTTACCAAAATTTTTTCGATTATTGAGAAACCGTTAAGCTGTGCCGTGAAAATGAATGATCTTGAACCAACTCAAGCCGGAAGCGAATATCTTGGAAAAGTATTACTCGAGGCTCATGAATTTCTGGCCGGAATTGATGCTCATAATAACGAGGTTTTTAAAAACGTGATCGATGTACTCAAAAAAAATCAAACCGGTGTATAAATCAATCTCATGAACACAGGAGAATATATGAAAAATATTATCAGTATCATATGCTTTGTTATACTGACACACACATTGTGTGCGCAATCGGTCAACAAAGGAAATCTTATTTTTATTCACACTGAACGTGATACCAACACGCTGAAAAGTAATGATACGCTCGCGACCGATATGTTTTACATCATTGATGGAGATGAATCAAAAGGCGAAGTTATCCTTACATTCAATCTTACCGAAAATTACAAAGAAGCATATCTGATTGTAAATATCCCGGACAGAGAATGGGCAGAAACCAATGACGGATTTGATATATTCTTAAAGGACAAAAAAGTAGCGTCGATCTCATCCGCCGCACGAAACAGTTGGCTTGAGATTAAACTCGACCATACCCTGTTACCGGCTTCAGGAACGGTTGAATTTACACTACGATCAATAAAAAATGACGGATTATACATCTGTTCCAAGAAAAGCGGGAAGGGCGCCGTTTTAAAAGTCGTTCAATAACAGTTTCGGAATATTTTGTTGTTTTTACACGGCAAAAGCGGAAATGACGTAATAAGTTACATTGTTTAGTGTCCTTTTTTTGTATCAATACACGAAATGAGCATATAAGGAATTTCTCCGTCGATCATGAGCATAGATTCAAGCACAGAGCGAATTCTTCGCAAAACTTGATAATTTACATTTCTTTATTTTTCGTAAATAGGGGTGTGGGGACGAAGTCCCCACTATACTAGAATATAAAGCCCTTCCCAAAAAGAAAAGGGGGCGGTTTGGGGTGGGTACAATTCATAAAAATAGTAATTGTATAAAGCTCTCATAGTACAAGTAACAAATCTTCACATTTTATGCGTAGAGGTTGTGGATGATACAACTCTAAAAATATAGTGGTTTTATAAAGATCTAACTCATGCCCCGTTTCACCCATGCGGTTCTGAATATAATGCCCTGAAAAACAACAAGCCCCTTCATAACAAAGGGGCTTGGGCGTAACATGAGTGAGAATATGTTACTTTTTATCGCTGTTGAACATTGTTTTAATTGCTTCAAGTGAACTCAAGACACCCGTTGCTTCATAGGGCATCAGCACGGTCTTATCACCATGTTTAATCATTTCTCGATATGCTTCAATATATTTCACCGCGATCAAATAATCGCCCGGTTTGGTTCCGGTGCTACCGATCGCGGCACTAACTTTTGTTATTGCGACAGACTCGGCTTCAGCAATCTTAATACGAGCTTCGGCAAAACCTTCTGCATCAAGAATCTTTTGTTGCTTGCTTGCTTCAGCCTCAAGGATGACCGCCTCTTTTGCACCCTCAGCCTTAAGAATCGCAGAGTTTTTCATACCTTCGGCTTCAAGTATCATCGCACGTTTATCACGCTCGGCTCGCATTTGTTTTTCCATCGCGCTACGAATCTCTTCCGGAGGTGTAATATCTTTCAATTCAACACGGTTAACCTTAACTCCCCATTTATCGGTGGCCTCATCCAATATTGTACGCAATTCAAAGTTAATAGTGTCACGACTGACGAGTGTTTCGTCAAGTGTCATTTTACCGGTGATATTACGCAGTGTTGTTTGAGTAAGTTTTTCGATCGCTTCAGAAAGATTTTCAATTTCATACATCGCTTTCTGCGGATCAGTTATCTGAAAATATAACAACGCATCTATTTCGAGAGTAACATTGTCCTTCGTGATAACATTCTGACGCGGAAAATCGTATACTGATTCACGAAGATCAATACGAGTGACTGTTCTGAGAGTTGCATAATGTTGCCCTTGGTACATTTGAACTTTTTTAACCTTCATTGCACGCGGTTTATCGAGAATCGGAAATATGATATGAATACCGCTATCAAGAAGACGATGAAAGCGCCCCAAACGCTCGATTACCATAACCTCGGCCTGTTGCACGACCACAATACTTTTCATGCCGAAAAAGAACACGAAAATACCGATAACAATTAACAATGTACCCATAACGCTACCTCCTCTTTATTCTACAACGACAACAAATACTTTATTGCCCTCTGTCTTCACAATTCGAACTTTTTCAGCTTTTTTGATTTTGATTCCGTCAAGTGATACCGCCCTCCAGACATCGCCATACACTTTCACATACCCGGTACCATTATCATTATCAATTGCCTCAGAAACAATGACAACCTGTCCGACGGTTGCCGAAAAATTGGTCTCTGTTTTCTTTTTTTCTTTGAAAAAATATTTCACTGCTATTTTTCGCAAAAATGCAAACATGACAAAATTCATAATAAAAAACCCGAACCATTGAATGATTTGTTGTTCAGGTGCGATCAACGCTATGACTGACGTACACAACGCTGCGACCGCGACGCTGCCTGAAAAAAATCCGGGAGTGAAAATCTCAATAATCATCATTACAACAGCAAAAATAAGCCACATATACACCGGCTCCATACGTCACCCTCCTTATCGTGCAACATGAAATCGAGGCGGCATTTCTTTTTTATGTCCGCTCATTTGCATGAGTTGTTGCAACCTTTTGTTTATCGTATCACTGTCTTTGTCAATTGTCAACAATTTATTTTCCGGTAATGTATATATTTGACGTAATCCGTATTCCATTTCGTCGTAGCTTAATCCTATTTCGCCCTCATCGGTTTGTCCGGCCCACAGACCACCCGAAGGGATACGGGTGATGATCGTATCGGTTACCCCTAATACTCGAGCCAACTCGATAACCTCAGATTTAAAAAGGTCAACGATAGGAAGCAGATCAACTCCTCCGTCGCCGTATTTGGTAAAATAACCCAATTCTGATTCTGTACGATTGCCGGTACCCAAAACCAAAGAACGTCGTGTTTGCGCATAATAATATAAGGTGATCATTCTCATGCGTGACTTGGTATTTGCCAAAGCAAGTTTATGATTTTTTTCAGATACCGTTGATAGGTCAGCACTTACGCGATCATTACCGGTAAGACGACAAAATACATCAAACATCGGCTCAAAATTTATTATTGTATATGGTATTGCGTAAATATCACACAATTCACGAGCATATAACTCATCCTCTTTTCCGTTCCCGCACGGAAGTATAACCCCAAACACTGATGCAGGAAACGCTTCTTGCGCAAGTCGAACGACCACTGCAGAGTCAAGCCCACCTGATACTCCCACAACTACACCTTGACAGCCTGCCGCCGTAACTTTTTCACGAAGCCACGCAATAATATCATTTTTCAATTGCTGATAATTCATCCCAACTCCTTTACCCAGCCGCTTGGACTTTTTCGCCATCCCTTTAGTTGGTAGACAATCCCCTTAATACCCGGCAATGCTTTAATTTCTTTGTCAAGAGCCGTCAAGGCAAAACGATATTCACTATCAAGCTTTTCCTGAAGCATATCTTTTGAAAATTTAAAATCCCTCATGGTCTTTGCCATTGTAATATCTTGCCGATGTAATTCACCTTTCATGTAAATAACTCCGTTAAAAACGCCAATATTGAGCATGTTGGTATCAAAACCGATACTTACTATTGTACGACGAACCATTGAGGTAAGTTGAAAATCAGACATAGCCATGATATTAACACAACCGTCCTTTAATGATTTTATATGCTCCTTCGTTGATCGCTTGCGTTTTTAACAACGTTTCAAATATCGCGGTGTACCGTTCGCTTGGTATTTCAGACAAAAACCGATCCCACACACCGTCAAGAAGCTTTTGTTCGTATGAAGTGATCGCGCACAATTGCGAAACGGTGTTATCTAATGACACATCAAATCGCAAGGAATATAAAAATTCGAACTCGCCTCGTAACGAATCGTCTGTTAATGTATCAATATATGCCCGAATGGTCTTTTGGTCGGCTATTTTGAACAATACATAAAAGTAGGTTATTGATGCGACGGTATACATCGGATTCGCACGCAAAGCTCGTTCGAGGCATTCACGTGTTTTTTCATAATTTTTTTCTTCAAGATAGAATTGTGCCATACGATAGGCAATATCGGCATAATCCGGATATAAGGAATACGCATGCTGTAATGCAACAAATGACGCTTCGCGATTTCCTAATTCAATTGCAACATGAGAAAGATCCAACAACGCAGTAATATTGGTCGGATTATCATGTATTGACTCATTAAGATATCGGTATGCGGTTTGAATATCATTATTCTTATAAAACAAAAACCCGATAAGATAAAAAATTGAATCCCTTGGCGCGCCGCATAAAAACGCGGCGAGAAAACAATAAAATGCAGTCTCAACATCTGAGCCGCCGAGAAGATATTTCCCGGTGACCACCATAATATCTGACACATAAAAAGGATATTCCGCTGATCGATTTTTGAATTTTTTTTCACCACATTGTATAAACGGATCGATTATCTCATCAATAGACTTGATAACATCTTGCTCGACCTTCAGATGTTTACCGGTTTCAATATGCTCACGAAGCATGATATACTTTTTAAAAGTTGAATTCAATTTCAACAATTGTTCGGTATAACGAATAGCTTTCTCGCGTTCACCCAGAAACAGTGCAAGAATTGCAGAGGGATATAAATAATCAGGATACCGGCTCCCTTGCTCAATCAGAAATTCATAATACGAAAGAACTTCTCGCATTAAATGATCTTTTTTTCCCGATCCGAAATCCTCCAGGAACGTACAAAAATGTTCCGGGCTTATGCTGCCGGGTAAACGCTTCATGGCTGTCCTCCGATGTTATATAATAGGATTATACCGTTCATCTCCCACTGTCTCAGGCTTATACTGCTCCAAAGCCTTACGTAACAATTCTATGCTTCGACGCATATCCTTTTCATTCAACACATACGCGATTCGAATTTCATTTTCCCCTTTACCGGGTGTGCCGTAAAATCCACCCGCCGGTGACACCATGACCGTCTCTTTGTTGTCTTCGAATGATTCCAATAACCATTTCGCAAAATCATCAGCACTTTTCACCGGTAATTTGACGACGGTGTAAAATGCTCCGGACGGACGCGAAGCGACTACACCGGGTATTTTATTCAATTCTTCAAATACAACATCACGACGTTTACAATATTCCGCGCGAACTTTGTCCAAATACGATCTTTCGGTTTTGAACAACTCAACCGCCAATACTTGATCAATTGTCGGCGGACATAACCGCGCTTGTGCCAACACCATTGCGGCTTTGACAAATTGCTCGTTTTTGGATATAAAAGCTCCGATTCGCGCACCACATGCCGAGTACCGTTTCGATACGCTGTCAATCAATATTACATTTTCCAACGCATCCGGAAAATGCATCATGCTAATGTGTTTTTTTCCGTCATACACAAATTCGTTATAGACTTCATCTGCAATTATCGCAAGATTGTATTTTTTCGCTAATCGTACTATTTGCTCCAATTCTTTCTTTTCGCGCACGGTTCCGGTCGGATTGTTCGGCGTACACATGACTATTGCTTTGGTTTTACCGGGAACAACATACGCCTCAAGGTCACTCTCGCTCGGCAAAAGGAACCCGTTTTCAACTGATGTTAAAACAGGTTTGATGACCACACCAGCCATCTTCGCGAAACCATTATAATTGGCATAATACGGCTCCGGCACCAATACTTCATCACCGGTATCCATGGTGACCATAAATGCGAAATAAATTGCTTCGCTTCCGCCATTGGTAATGATAATATCTTTTTCAGAAAGACCATACTGTAATTTATTGAAATAATTCTTCATGGATTCCCGTAATTCAAATATCCCGTTTGAAGGAGAATATTCCAGAACCGGTGCATTAAATGTATGAACCGCTTTCATCGCTTCAGCGGGAGTTTCAATATCGGGCTGACCGATATTGACGTGATATACTTTAATACCGCGTTTTTTGGCCGCATCTGAAAGCGGAACAAGTTTACGAATCGGTGATGGGGGAATAGAACTCATACGATTACTGATCATAGTCATTTTCCTTTCACATTAAATAAAAACCGGACACAGGTAAAAGCCTGCATCCGGTTAACTGCCTCATACTCACAAATTAATTGTGCAATTTAAAGGTATACGAAATTCCGAACCAAACGGCAACAGGCTGTCCGTTATTCACTGCAGGTTTAAATTTAATTCTCCATGCAGCGTCAAGAGCGGCTTTATCCAATGCTTCGGAAACACCTCTCATCAAAACAACAGATTTTACGTCCCCGCTCTTATCAACATACACTTTCAGGATAACGGTTCCTTCCAATCCTGCTTTTTGCGCGAGTTCCGGATACGCAGGAGCTGGTTTTGATATGGTCACAGGAGGATCCGAAAAAGGTATAAAAGCATTAACATCCGGAATTGTATCGTCGACAACAGCCTTATTTAAATCAAGGTTGGTATCGGCAATAGTATCTTCGTCTTCTGCTTCATCTTCTTCTGCCTCTTCAACAGCTTTCGGTTTCTGAACAGTCTGAGTATCAGTTTGCTCTTGAATAATTTCAACATCATTAAGGTCGGATATAGATGCATCGCGTACTTGCTTCGCGCCAAACGGCTCAATTGATATGTGCGGAGCCGCCCAAAAAATAGCCAGCGTTAACGTAAGTGCAACGATAAAACCTATACGAGCATACAATCCATCAACGTCTTGCAGTCTTGTTGCAACAGCCATTGACATCACCCCCCCACATCGTAGCGGGCGCCAAGAACAACTCTTAATGCCTGAGCTTTTTTCAATTCTTCAAAGACGCCGTCAACCGCACCATATTTCGTATTACGATCAGCTTTTACTTCTACTATCAACATGTTATTGGTTTCAAAGCGTTTCTGATCGATCAGTTGAGAAACCATATTTACCGGTACGAACTTATCCTCGATTGAAATACGGTTCTGGTCATTTAACCATACGATCGCAAGGTTTTTGTTGCTTAATTTTTCAATTTTCTCCGCCTTAGGCAACGTGATTTTCAAACCGGTATCAATCTTAAAGGTGGTGGTAACCATGAAAAAGATAACCAAAAGGAATGCTATATCTGCCATGGAGGCAGTGGGCACTTTTCCGGTGATCTTTCTTTTTTTCTTGAGCACAGCCATAGTTCCCTCCCGCTATTTCCGTTTGTTAACCTGAAGAGATACTTTTCGCATGTCTATCTTCTTCATTTCATCAAACACACTGATCATGCGTTCATAGCTGGCATTCTCGTCAGTCTTGATGACTACAACAAGCTTATCATTGGATTTCATACGTGCAGCGACGTAATCACCTATGTTCGAAACACTCGAATTCTCATTATCATCAACGAACATACGGTTTTCACTATTAATAAATATTTTGCACAAATTCTTTTTCGGAATTCTTGCAGATCCCGTCGATTCTCCCGGCAACATAATTGACAAACCTTTATCATTGAAAAAGCTTGTTGTTACCATAAAGAATATCATGAGCAAAAACGCGATGTCCGCCATCGAAGAATCAGGGACTTCGGTTGCAAGCTCAAGTTTCGACTTCCTTAACATCGGGATCGCCTCATTTACCTTGGGACTTAAGGATTTCTAGGAAATCGCGAACACTTTCTTCAATATTTACACTGATAGCAGACACTCTCTGTGTAAAAAAGTTGAAGAATATGTTGATAGGAATACCGATAACAAGACCGGTTGCAGTCGTGATCAATGCTTCCGATATACCTGCAGCAACGATCGTCGGTTCAACGGTACCTGCCATAGCGATAGCATCAAATGCGCCTATCATACCGGTAACTGTGCCCAAGAATCCAAACATCGGTGCAACAGTAAAAAGAGTTACAAGGAATGTAAGATTCTTCTCGAGAAATGCCAACTCGGTAACCGCGGTAGTTTCGATTGCTTTTTCAACTTCGCTGATGTCACCCTTGGTCTGTTGATATTTCATAAGACCGGCTCTCATCAATGACGGAACAGGACCCGGTGTTGCTTCGCATATCTCAATTGCCTCGTCAATGTTTCCCTGAACGAGATGAGATTTAAAATCAACAAGAAACTTCTTCGCGCTCACGGTAACTTTAGTATACACGATAAAACGCTCAACAATAATCACCACTCCGGCAACAGCACAGAAAGCAAGAAGCCACATTACATCTCCACCCTTGGCCCAAAGATCCATAAATGCGTTCATAGCAAAAACCTCCTTAACCTTTTTCCGCTATTATAGTTAGCAGTTTTTTATAAGTCAACAGAAAAGAATAGATATTATTGAATAAAAAGCCTAATATTGAATTTTCTTCAGTCTGAGCCGGGTGCAAGGGTCTTAAATTGAACTTTCGGAAACAAATTTTGTGCCAAACGGAAAAGCCAATTTTAAAACCACGTGTTGAACACACGTTCTTTGCGCCCCCCCCCTTACGTGACAAAAGAGGTGAAAAAACCGTATTTTAAAACTCAATCCCCTCGCGCGCCTGGAGTTTTTCGGTTTCATAATAATGCTTTATTTCTTTCATTTCGGTCACCAGATCCGCAATATCGCACAATTTTTCGTGCGCATATCTGCCGGTCACGACCACCTCTGTATGAGGTTGGCGCGCCGCAATGGCATGTAGCAATGCTTCAACACTGAAAAGCTCAAAATATACGGCAATATTTGCTTCATCGAGAATAACAATATCATATGCTCCCGAAGCCAGAATACCTGTTACTTCGTCAAGACCGACACGTGCGCTGTCAATATCTTCCTGAACCGGTTTCCCGTGTATGAAACACCCGCGACCGTATTGCTTGATCGTCACAAAGTCACTGAGAAATTTGCGGATACTATCCAATTCCGCGTAATGCATACCTTTCACAAATTGTGCAATATAAACCTTGTATCCGCGACCTGCCGCACGAAGTGCTAATCCGAAGGCGGCCGTTGTCTTACCTTTTCCGTTACCGGTATACACCTGTATGCGTCCGTTAATCGTCATATCGTACACCTCGTTGTTTCAATGTTCGGCTGACCCATACCGCAATGACCGCCTTAAGAATATCCCCCGGTAAAAACACAAGCATAAACGGTGTCAACATGGCAGAATAACTCATGGGTTTATGTACCACGCTTCGCAACAAAACATTCGCATAAGGGATTCCTATAGCATAAATTATAACCGTGCCTATGATTACGATCGTCGTATCGTATAAAAATGACGACTCTTTTTTCAGAAGAAAACCGACGACTAAGGAAGATACAACAAAACCAATGATGTACCCGAAGGAAAGTTTGAGAATATATGCGATCCCGCCGCCGTCTGAAAAAACCGGCACACCCGCAAGACCAATCGCTACATACAATAAAACCGGAATCCACCCCTTTTTACCCAATAATAATGCCGAGAACATGACAAAAAATGTTTGAAGCGTAAAACTCAACTCACCGAGTTTGAACTTCAACGGTGCCGTAATGATCAACAATGCAATAATAAGCGCGGAAACTGTTATCATGCGAACCTTCATACCTCATCCCTTCTTAATATATACCACATGTCTTTTTGAGGTCTTTGATCGACGAAAGCTGAATAAACTTTCATCACATATGGTACAGCGAGGATTAACAGTGATTTTTTCTCGCAGAACACCTGCTTTTTCAGCCAAAAATATATTCATCCCAATGAGATCGGCATACAAGCCTGCTTCGCGTTGAATAAAAAACCGATGAAGTTCTGATTGAAACCGGTCAATAATGTCCTTTCCGATTTCATAACAACACGAACGAGCAGATGGTGAAAAATAGACAGAGAGACGTGAAGGGTCTATCCCATGCGAAAAAAAAAGAGCGATACCTTCAGACAGTATCGCAGATGCAGTGCCCTTCCAGCCCGCATGTAGCACCATGACAAGTTCTTGATTATCGTCCCATAGAACAATGCCGTTGCAATCTGCAGTTCGAACGGTCAGACACACATTGGCTCTATCGGTAAACAGTCCGTCCCCGTCGCCATAAAATCCCGGACTTGGGGCATAACAAATATGATTTCCATGAATTTGATGACAATATGCCGCATCGGGAAAATGTGCTGCGACATCTTCCCGCTCCGGATAACTGTTCGTCGTCCAACCGAAATACGGCTTATTCACCATACTTCGGCCAGCAACACGTCTTATATTTCTTTCCGCTCCCGCACGGGCACGGATCATTACGTCCAACCTTAACATTCTTTTTGATCGGTTGACGCTTAATTCCTTTACCGTCCCCCGAATTTCCCGCAGTAGTATAAATGAGATCTTTTGTATCATCCTGTTGTTGTTCAGCTTTTTCAATGACCAAATGAAACAGATCTCGTATTACTTGTTTGCGTATCATCGCCTCAAGTTCATGGAACATTTCATACGATTCTTTTTTATACTCAAACAAAGGATCTTTCTGTGCATACGCACGAAGATTAATACCTTCCATAAGATTATCGATCGCATATAAATGCTCCCGCCAGTTCCTATCGATCGCCGATAACATGATGATACGTTGTACATCACGCATGATATCAGCACCGACCTGTCGATCGCGTGATTGCGCAAGTTTTTCGACTTCTTGATTGACATAGGCGTTCAGTGCGTCACGATCAGCACACTTCGTTAACGAATCAATATCAATAAAAAGACCGAAGTATTCAAGTGCAAAAGTTTTTAAGCCTTCCAAATCCCAATCCATCGGACGAAGATCCTGCGGACAGAACATGTCAACGCCTTCTTCGACAACCTCAGCGATCATGTCGGTCAATTGCTCTTCCAAAAGATCGTTTGATGCGATATGCACTTCTTCGCCTTCTGTCTCGATCATAGAGTGTTTTTCAAGAAGTGGAAACAATACACGTTCAAAACCTTTTTCGAATGCATTCGTGCGAAACGCGTCATATGATGCAAATCGAGTTTTATCGGTCGTCGCTGCAATAAATTCGCTGAGATAAACGGCTTCAAGAACTGAATTACGACGATCATAGATCGAGAAACGTTGTTTATTCATTACATCGTCATATTCAAGTGTGTGTTTACGAATCTGGAAATGATGATGTTCAACACGTTTTTGCGCATTCTCGATTTGACGTGAAATAAGCGGATGCTGAATCGCTTCCCCGTCTTCCATTTTAAGACGATCAAGTATCCCTATTATTCTGTCAGAACCGAAAAGACGCATGAGGTTGTCTTCAAGTGAGACAAAGAACCGTGATGCACCCGGGTCACCCTGTCGACCGGAACGACCTCGCAACTGACGATCGATGCGTCGACTTTCATGACGCTCTGTACCGATTACATATAATCCGCACGGAACGTCGCGTTTACATTCACGCACATCAACGCCGGCTTCTACGGCAACACCTTCTTCAGATGCCACCAATGCACACGATACACAGCGCTTCACGCCGGCTCCGAGTTTAATATCGGTTCCGCGACCGGCCATATTGGTCGCAATAGTGATCGATCCCTTTTGCCCTGCTCGTGCGACGATCTCGGCTTCTTTTTGATGATTCTTCGCATTTAAGACCTCAGCGATCAGTCCTTTACGAGTAAGCATACGTGCTAACAACTCAGAATCTTCGACCGATACTGTGCCGACCAGTACAGGTTGCCCTCGTTGATTTACACGATGGATCTCATCAATGACCGCATTGAATTTTTCTTTTTTGGTTTTATAGATCACATCATCGTAATCCATACGACGAACAGGTCTGTTAGTTGGTACAACAAGTACATCCATCTTATAGATTTCTTTGAATTCGCCTGCCTCAGTTACGGCAGTTCCCGTCATACCTGATATCTTTTTATACATTCTGAAAAAGTTTTGCAACGTAATCGTCGCAAACGTCTGGGTATCGCCTTCGATCTGAACATTCTCTTTCGCCTCAAGCGCATTATGCAACCCGTCAGAAAAGCGACGTCCCGGCATCAAACGTCCGGTAAATTCATCAACGATCAAAACCTTATTCTCCTGCACCACATAATCAACATCTTTCTCGAAGAGCGAATATGCCCGCAAAAGCTGTGATAACGCATGAAGTATTTCATTCTTTTCGCTGTAATCCCGTTGGACTTTACGTTTGAGATTCTCACGTTCTGTCTCATCCTGGGTCTCTTCTAAAATACGTGCGAATTCATCACCGATATCGGTCAATTCAAATAACTTCGGATTTTCGGGTGATAAAAGTTTGCGCCCGTTTTCTGCCAAATCGGCAACATGTCGTTTTTCATCGATCACATAATACAACTCTTCTTCAAGCTCATGCACGCGTTTGTCACGAATATATACCAACTCCATGTCATTCATAAGACGCTGGATCTTTGTTTCCTGACGTAATTTCATCAACTGCTTGTGCGTGGGAAGACCTTTATAGGCGATAAGAAATTTTATGGCCGCAGTGTCAAAATCACCTGACTCGTATGCTTCTTGTCCTTCACGAACAAGTTTTGATACCAATTCTCGTTGATGATCAAGTAATCGACGTACTTTCGGATTTAACTCGCGAAAATAACGATTGCTTTGCGATTGAACCGGTCCCGAAATGATAAGCGGTGTACGGGCTTCATCGATGAGGATCGAGTCGACTTCATCGATAATTGCAAATTCACGATATTTCTGCACTTGCTCTCGCAGATTCCCCACCATATTATCTCTCAAATAATCAAAACCGAATTCGGAATTCGTACCATATACAATATCATTCTGATACACACTTTTTCGTGCTTCGGTATCCATACCGCCCTGCAAACAACCGACGGTCACTCCCAACGTTGTATATAAAAGCCCCATCCACTGACTATCACGAAGTGCCAAATAATCATTGACGGTAACAACATGTACTTGCCCGTTCAGTGCATTGAGATAGGCAGGCATGGTCGCAACCAGTGTTTTTCCTTCACCGGTCGCCATTTCTGATATTTTCCCGCTGTGGATGACTATTCCGCCGATAAGCTGTACATCAAACGGCACCATTTCCCACGGCATTTGATGACCGGTCACATTCGCGAGAATTTTATTCTCTTTCAAGTAATATGCAACACGCTTTACAAGACCGAATGCCTCGGGTAACAATTCGTCCGTTGTTTCGCCTTTACGTAAACGTGCGCGGAACTCCTCGGTTTTTCGTTTGAAATCGTCGGGTGTGTGCACTTCTTGCAAAAACCGTTCGAAATTTTGATTGATCCCGTCAACATGCGAAAACAATTTCTTTACTGTTCGTTCTTGATAACTGCCGAAAATCTTTGTTAAAAAACCTAACATACTTATTACCCCCGTAATACTTTTAACGGATCAATTGCCTGATCGTTTATGCGTACCTCAAAGTGAAGATGTGCGCCGGTAACCCTTCCGGTTGCACCGACATATCCTATTATGTCTCCTTTGACAACTTGCTGTCCGGTAGAAACCGTAAAGCCCTGCATGTGCGCATACCTCGTCGACACCGATGCGTTGTGATTAATGATAATTACATTTCCATATTCGGTCATTACGCCTGCATATTCGACAAAACCGCTTTCAGCGGCAAAAATAGGAGTTCCCAAAGGACCGGCGAAATCGAGCCCTGTATGCGACGCCCCCATCCCATTGATCGGATCCCACCGAGACCCGAAATAAGAAGTAATTCGTGTGCCCGTGGGGTGAATAAACTCAAGACCGCCCAAAAAGTAAAAAATGCTGTTTTGTTCCTCTTTGGTCAAGATCGCATCAAATGTATTCAACTGTGCAAATATCCCCCCCGCCAATTCACTCATTACCCGCTCATCATCTTGTTCAAGCAAACGACGCGTATAGTCACTCATGGATATCGTTGGTTTATTACCTGCGCCTTGTTCATCGGGTATTTTATATAATCGTGTGATCCGGTTTATCTTTCCATGGAGTGCCGCAATATCATTATTCACGCGTTTTTCCCAGTTGATAAAGGTGTATTTGTGATTACGATACTTTTGGTATACATTCTCCATTTCATTACGCAACTGTAAGTTTTGTTTCTTGGTTGTTTGAAATTGACTGTATACCGGCGCATAATCACGATTCATATCACTGTAATTCCAAAAAAACACACCAATCGTAAGAAGGGCAATAAACAACGTCATTGATGCAACCGCCATAATCACCTTGAACAGTTTTCGGGACACCGTAAACTTACGAATTTCTTCGGTATCATCGGAAACAATGAGAATATGATAACGTTTTCTGTCACTCATTAAGGTACGTGAACCTCCGCATCATCGTATTTTCTTCAGGAAGAAGATATTTCGCAGGATTATCGGGTTGTCCGTTTCGTATTACTTCATAATGCAAGTGAACTCCGGTTGATTTACCCGTACTACCCATATATCCTATTGTTTGCCCCTTTTTGACGTTTATTCCGGCTTTGATCTTGGGGTGTATTTTTTCCAAATGACCGTACCGTGTCTCATATCCGTATCCATGCTCGATCACAATCATGATACCATACACGCTTCTTGCTCCGGCAAATGCGACAAAACCATTCGCGGTCGCAACGATCGGAGTTTCTGGAAGATTGGAAATATCCAATCCGGTATGATACTCCTGCCCGCTGCCGAACGGCGATTCTCTCCACCCGAATCCCGAGGATACCCATCCCTCGGCAGGCCAAATAGTAGGTACTCGTTCCCATTTTTTCACATTTTGATCCATGACCTCGTACACTT
Source organism: uncultured bacterium (assembly GCA_964423645.1). Taxonomy (GTDB): domain Bacteria; phylum Macinerneyibacteriota; class Macinerneyibacteria; order Macinerneyibacteriales; family CAYRFE01; genus CAYRFE01. The sequence goes on from CAYRFE010000008.1 coordinate 96,552, forward strand.
TATTGAAGCTTGAATTAAGTGAGTTCATCTTCAGTTCGATTTGAGAGAACAACACATCCATGTCACCCGTAATTTCTTCTTCGTTTGTTTTTTTGATCGTCTCTGCATCATCAAGAGAAAAACCACCGACATTCAATCCCTTTACCGTAGTAAATACGGGGGGCAGCGCATTCAACATCAGCACATTATCGCATAACTCCTCGAGTTTTAAAAAACCGGCATCATATTTTACAATTTTTTCCTTCAATACCGCATAATGAATTTTAAGATACTCATTCCTTTTTGTAAGGACAATATTTTCCGTTTTTAAATATGCCGTATGTGCAAAAGAGAAAAAATTGATGAGTGCGCCGGCAAAAACAAAAAGAAAGGCTGCGATGATACCGATTGCAGTTAAGGCGTTCATGTTGAACTCGATATAACGTCGGTTTCCCGGTAAGGTAATTTTACATTTTACGTTTTTACGCATCCTCCACCTCCTATTTGTGTTGCACGGAATAATTATCCATGATCACAATGCCGCCATCCGAGTCAGTATATACTTTAAGATAAGGGAACGGATCGTCAACTACTCCTCCGTCTTTTTCGTATAAATATAACACTTTTTTTACATACTCCATTGTTTCACGATAGGGAGGGATCCCGTTGAATCGTGTGACCGCCTCCGGTCCTGCATTATATGCTGCCAAGGCAAGCGAATAATTATTATTATATAATCGCAAAAGCTGTTTGAAATATCGCACGCCTCCGGTAACATTTTCCTCAGGATCAAACGGATTTTTCACACCAAGTGATGCCGCCGTCGAAGGCATCAATTGCATGAGTCCCATCGCACCGACACGAGAAATTGCAAACGGGAAAAACCGAGATTCGACGGTAATGATCGCTTTAATCATTTTTACATCAACATTTTCACGGGTGCATACGCGGTGAATAACACTCATGACATCATCAGATTTTTCCGCTGACAATATGATTTTGGTATCTTTTGGTTTTTTTTCATCGGTACTTTTAATAAAAACACTACTCGTCACGTTCGAGTGTAAAACAGTACTGTCATCTTTTTTTTGAATAATGAACTCAGCACGCGCAACTGCCGTAAAACAGATCACGCATGTGAGAAAAAATATGGTTCGCGCCATTATCGCCCCGATTCCTCAGGGATTCCCGGTGTGAAGCTTTTTAAGATCTGTCTCGAATACCCTGACAAGACCTTTCATATCAGCCACAACCAACTCGGAACCGACAAAAAACGGAGTTGCATATATCTTATCACTCATTTGAGCTTTCCAAAGAATTGTGCCGTTCGACGCATCAAGTGCATAGACATACGTATCATAACTTGCAATATATGCGACACCATCAGCAACTATGACACCGCTCATGACCTCGGCATTCGCTTTAAACGTCCAGCGCACTGCACCGTTTTTCGCATCAAGCACATGCACAGTACCGTCATCACACCCGAAATATACCGATGCATCATCCGCAGTGATCTTTCCGTTGATCCCTTTCGGCGCTACAAACGACCATAATTCATTTCCCGTGGCTGAATCCAATGCCACGAGCGACCCGTTCGATGTGCCTGCAAACACGGTCGTGCCGGAAACTGCAGATGTCGCATACACCGAACTGCGGAATTGTTTACGCCATATAATCTTTCCCGTCAAACTATCGATCGCATATAATGATTTATCGAGAGACCCTGCGAAAAGAGTCGTACCGGATAACACCGGCGTTCCCCAAATCACACCTTTTGTCGGCACACGCCACGCCTGTTCTCCGGTATCTTTATTGAATGCATAAATATAACTGTCTGTGGAACCGGTGAATACCAGGGTATCATTCATCACCGAGCCGGCGACAATCTTTTTCCCGGTTTTACCGCGCCAGATAATCGAGCCGTCAAGAAGCGAAAGTTTGTATTCAATCCCTTTATACGTCCCGATATACACACCGGTCAGATCAACGGCAGGGGTTCCACCCATTTCATATGCCATGTCGGCAGTCCAAACTTCTTCATGTGTCAGCATATTGATCGCACGTACTTTTGAATCTTTTGCGGCAACATAAAGCACGCCGTTGAATACAATAGGCGAAGATGTAATACTTGCGTAGGTCTTTTCCCATGATGTGCGAGGATTCAACGGTAATTTGCCTTCTAATTTTTTGATATATTCACTATTTTTGCTTTTTTGCACAATTGGATCGTTCACCGGTTTCTTGGTCGGGTCATCCGGCAAGGGGATACCCGGATCGGCGAACAACAAACGGTAGATACCGTACACGATCGCAGCGATAACCGCTAAAACCAAACCCATACGCACCAATGCAATCCCTGAAGATTTTTGCGTTGCATTCACTCGTACAGCCATAACCATCACCTTATCATCGTTTGTACGCTCAAGTGTTTTTTTGAGCAATTCCTGTGCCGCCACACTCTCTTCGTATTCGCATAATATATCGGTTAATTCTCGTACATCAAGTGCCTCGGGCACTTCGCGAGAACAAAAGACCAGTCTATCGCCGCCCATAACGGGATATTCTCCAAACACCACATCCCCGTCACCCTCAGTGACCGCAGTGTCAGGATCATTGAGATAACGAAGTTCTTCCTTGCGCATCAACAAGACGGACATATCCGTGTGCATCGCAAAATACAACATCCGATTATGCGCAACGGCAAGAATAAAACCTCCGAGAAGATTCCCGTCAACAATAGCTTTTTTAAGTGCCATACGCGGCTTGAGTGTCTCGGCGTTCTCATAGTAGATATCAAGCACATCGTTGATATTGTTGCCGTCTTCGGCGACGGTTTGTGTGACACCGAAAAGATGTCCGCATGTTTTGACTTCATGAGATTTCCGCGCCGGAAGATACCAGAAATGCTTTCTTCCGATATCCTCTTTAAAACACGACGCTTCACCGATAGTAAAAGGTATTTGCGGCATGGTACCTCCCATTTTCCTGCCGATAAGTATACCTTCGTCTGACCATTTTGCAAGTATTATTTCACCTAAACGCTTTATTCACGCAAAATTAGCCGATTAATCATGCACATACACCACGCTCGAGCACAGTATTGCGAAGTATGCGCCGCTGTGCTATACTCATCTTTCCTATGATGAATTATATTTATATCGGATGCTTATTTTATGCATGCATATGGTTATTCACGCTTGCCGGGTTGATCATACCGTATAGAAAAAACGACTGCACCTCATTTCCCTCGGTCACGATACTTATCGTGGCACGAAATGAAGCATTGCGATTGCCCCTTACGCTTGCCTCGTTACAGACACTCGATCTTACCGGTATACGCGCAGAATTTATTTTCGTGAATGATTGTTCTACCGATGACACTCTCACATGCATGCAACAATTTACCTCGACGTTTCCCGTGCACATACTCACTATTGACACAAAAAACCCTCTCTTGCCCGGGAAGAAAGACGGAATAACCCGTGCTGTCGCAGTTGCTCACGGCGAAATAATCATCATGACCGATGCAGACAGTGTGCCGCAACCCCGGTGGGTGCAGGCAATGCTCCGCCATTTTACGCCGAGTACCGTCATGCTTCTCGGACATGTTCGCTATGCGGTGACCGGAATTCATTCTTTTTTTGCAAATATTGAAGCATTATGCGGTTCGATATTTACGTTTTCATGGGCTCGCTTCAACAACGCCCCTTATTGTCGCGGGGCAAATCTTGCATTTCGGAAAGACACATTTATTCGCGCAAAAGGCTATGAGGGAATGCCGCCGATCGCATCGGGAGATGATATGTTCCTACTGCAAAAACTACGTCACTACGGACAATGTCGTCCGGTTTTTGATCAACGAACTTTTGTGAGTACCTCACTGCATACACACGTATCGGATCACATTGAACAGCAAAAACGAAAATACGCCAAAAATTTCCGCTATGAACCGCTTCACCAGATTTTATTTGTGGGCGGTTTATTGTTTCACTTTCTCCTCTTTACGGGACTTTTTACCAATACCGTTCACGTACTTCATGTGATCGCCATAAAAACGGCATGTGAGTATATGATTTTTTGTATCGGTGCTTCCCGACTCGGTGCATGGAACTATCTGCCGTGGTTCCCGTTTTTTATTTTGGTCTATCCGTTTGAAGTCATTATTTTTAGCCTTTGGGGCGCAATAAAAGGATATCGGTGGAAAAGTGACAAAAAAATCCGCTAAACCGCTCATCACACTATTCAAAACACTGCTTATAGGGGGAGTTGTTTATATCATCGCCACAAAGATCAACGGAAAAGATATTCTGCATGCTTTTTCAACGATCGATCCGTTATGCGGATGGTCCGCATTCGGGCTTGCGCTCATGGTCATGGCAATCAATCTTATAAAATGGGATTATATAGTCCGTGCATTTGCACAAGGCGAACGGAAACACATCATTGCATCCTTTTACGCCGGTTACTCTCTTGCACTGGTCACACCCGGAGGGGTGGGAGAATTGGGACGATGTTTATTCCTGCCGCATATTCACCGTAATACCGGTATAACCCTTACGATAATCGACAAACTCTTCAATCTGTTACTTATGATCATTTTCGGCTCGATCGCGTTCACACTTATCCCTTCACGATTACCTGCAGGAATTATTTTATTCAGCGGCTTGTTTGCAGGAATCATCATCGCCTGTATGCTGTTCTACATTGCCGCCCCCCGTTCACTCTATGCACTTGCGGTGCGATTCCCACGGTTACGCAAAGGTCATGCAAAACACTATATATCCGTACTGCGAAAAACAAATCCGCGTGCAAACGGGATTATTTTTATTCTCTCGCTTGTCTCATACATTCTCTACACAATAGAATTTACACTTTTTGCGTATGCACTCGGCGTTTCTGACGCATGGTTTGCAGCGTTGGCATTCATGGCGGCGATTCTTATAAAAAATCTTATACCCTTAAGTGTCGCCGATATCGGCATCCGCGAGTTGTCGCTTGTCGGGCTTTTTTCACTTTCCGGGCACGCACCGGAACCGGCACTTGCCGCATCATTTATACAATATTTCGCCAATATATTATTACCATCGCTCATCGGCTTGATCTTTGTCATAAAAAAAGGAGGGATATCCCGTGGAAAACAATAAGGGAGTTGTCATTGTTTTGTTTGTGCTTTTCATCGGACTCACCATTGTCTATGCACCGTTTCTTTCGCCTGCACTTGCATTCATTTTTTTTATGTATATCGCATACCCGTACAGAGCGACAGTCCCGGTTAAGCGCTTAATGGTGGCTGCCTCGATACTTTTTATCTTGTGGTTATGGAAAGAGATCGGTGCGATCATGGCCCCGTTCGCCACAGCACTATTCTTGGCGTATCTTTTGGATCCGGTCATTGATCTCCTTGAACGTAAAAAATTTAAACGTCCTCTGGCGGTCGGGTTAGTATTGGGAGGTATCTTGGGACTTTTCTTAACGATGTTTTTGCTGATAATACCCCGACTTATCGATCAAATAACAGTATTGATATCAAATATTCAGACCAATCAACAACAGATCACGTCTTTTTTTGAGAACAACTGGGATAAACTGAAAGCAAGCGGCCTCATTGATACCGAAAAACTTACCGTGACCTTACAGGAGTTTTCAAACCGTATCTCAGGAGAAGCACTCAAAGCGATCACGAATATAAGCGGAGTATTTAAATACGCGCTCAATTTGATCATCATACCGGTGGTTACATTTTACCTGCTTCGTGATTATGATATCATTCGTGAATGGATTTTCGGTCAGGTTCCGCATGAAAAGCGCACACGTATAGAGACCGGATATAATAATTTTAACACCATTTTCGGCAGATATATTCGAGGGGTGGTACTTGACTCAAGCATTGTCGGATTATTGACATTTATCATTCTGACCATTTTGGGAATTCCTTTTGCCTTATTTATCGGTATCGTAACTATGTTTTTCAATGTCATGCCGTATATAGGAATATGGATTTCCGTCGCTTTTGCACTTATTACCGTGCTCATCAGCGGAGGAGACGGCACGATGATTCTTAAACTTGCCATCGGTTACGGTATCGTTCAGCTTATGGAACAACTTGTTATATATCCTAAAATAATGGGAAAAATGATAGGATTCCATTCAGTCTTCATAATGATTATGCTGTTAACTCTTTCACACTTTTGGGGATTGTTCGGATTGATCATCGGTATTCCGATTACGGCATTTGTATGGTACTACATTCAGATATGGCTCAAGACCCCTGTATCTGAAAAAGCAGGACACCAATGAAAATCATGCAGACAATTCTTTTTTTAACAATAGTCACGTCCGTGTATACCGGGATGCATTATTTCGTATACTCACAACTCATTACGCCATTTCGGTTAACCGGATGGTCGCATAGAACGGTCGTTATTTTTTTCTGGATTGGCGCTCTCTCGTTCATCCTGGGAGAAGTATGCAGCAACAGACATTATGAACAATTCTATTGGCTTTTATTTGCCGGTTCCGTATGGTTGGGGATCATCAGTATTGCGCTCACCTGTACACTTCTTCGGTGGATTATCATCAAATTTCTACCGATACCATGGAAAATGCCATCCTTATACATCACGATGGGACTTATTACGTGTCTTGTGATCGTATCGTTAATCAATGGTTTGAGCGCTCCTGTCATCAAAAAACATACACTCTCCATACCTGATACGATGGCACCGTTCAGAGGTTTTCGCTTTGTGCATCTCTCTGACATTCACATCGGCAATCTGACGACTGTTGCACGCATTCAACATATCATTCACGAGGTCAACAAACTCTCCCCCGATCTGATACTTATCACCGGCGATCTTTTTGACGGTTTTAACGGAGATGAGGAAAAAGACGCAATGTTGTTGAAAGGATTATCTGCACCGCACGGTATTGTTGTAATACCGGGTAATCACGAGTATTATTCGGGAATCGACACTTTTGTACGGATTAGCGAATCGAGCGGGGCCATTGTCTTGCGAGATCGTGTACACGTGCTTGATAACGGCATCTCTCTTGTCGGCTTTGATGATTATGATCGGCGTTATGCACATAAAAAACAGATCCCTGTTGCCGACGTTATGCGTACTATCGACACAAAAAAACCTATTATCGCATTACGTCACCGCCCTTTACTGGTTGATGAAGCGATCGCACACGGAACGCTCGTTCAACTTTCAGGGCATACGCATGCGGGACAACTTCCTCCGATGGATATCATGGTATTTTTCGCGTATAAGTATCCGATGGGACTGTATAAAATAGGCGATTCGTATATGTATACAAGTCCGGGAACCGGCACTTGGGGACCGCCGATGCGATTGTTCTCGAGAAACGAAATAACTGTTTTTGAATTGCGATAATACGAGGTATGCGGGGACGCAGTCTCCGCATCCTAAACATTATTAAGTTCTGTTAATGTATAAAATAGAATTGCGCCCTTTCGATTTTGGAATGTGTGCCTATTCAGACTGAGCGGTATATAACTTCTCGCTGCAGAGGAAATCTGTTATGAGAGCTTTCAAAGCTACCATTTTTTAACTTTGTGCCCACCCCAAACCCCTCCCGTGGAAATCAGGAGGGGTTTAACTTGTTATATAATGGGGACTTCGTCCCCACACCCCTATTTGGAAAATAAAGAAATTTTGGGGATTTTGATTTTTGCAAAGGTCGCGAGTAGCGTATAACTTCTCACTACAGAGGAAATCTGTTATGAGAGCTTTCAAAGCTACCATTTTTTAACTTTGTGCCCACCCCAAACCCCTCCCGTGGAAATCAGGAGGGGTTTAAGTTGTTATAGAATGGGGACGAAGTCCCCACTCCCCTTTAATAACAACGCCGAAGCAAGCTTCGGGGATTTGACCCCATTGAGATTAAACACAAAGAAGCCATTAAGAAAAATACATTTCGCAAAACCCTTACTATAACACTCTTAGCGTATGTTTTTCAGCCATTTCAACCATTCTGCCGCGCTTTCGTTATTTTTAATCGAACCGGTCTGCACACCCAGCTCTATCGCAAATTCCATAAACGCTTGCCCTTGAGCAGTGATAATACTGCCATCGACCACAACGTGTTGATCGGAGAGTTGTGCCTGCGTATATAATGCAAAGCTCGGATCATCCTTAGTAACGCCGCTCGTTTCACCCGTACATGCTTTGCCGTCAAGGAATCCGTACGCGGCGAGTAACGCAGACCCCCCGCATATACCGGCCACTTTTCCGCCGCGAGAAAGCACCTGCGCAATAAATGTTCTGAGAGTGTCACATGTATACAACGAATCCGGTGTACCGCCGGGTATCACGAGCATTCCAAAGTCTTCAGGATCTGCATTGTCAATTGTCATATCAACTGCAAAACGCTGACCGTCAAGGGATTTGTACAACCGTTGCTCCAGTGCTACGGATGTGATCGTATGTTCCATGCTAAGAATAAAACAAGAAAGCGCAACTTCAAATTGTGCAAAATCATCATAATACAATACTGCAATCTTCATATCCACTCCTTCGTCTATCGAAACAGCATACCATACATTATGCGTAACATCAATCGGTATTGATGTACGCAATTGCATACACACGATCATACCATGACGGTACTGCGCAAAAGACATGTCTCATCGCTCATAACGGATTCTATCAGCTCCCGCTTCGCCGAAGCGTATGTCTGAAGTCTTGGTAACGATCTGTTACGTCACTCTCCGTTACCGTATCATCTCTCCGCTTGACATTACAGAACAGAACGCTACAATGAATTCGCCGGGGAGCGGGATATTTATTCCGCTGAGAGGAAACTCGCTGTTTCGACCCGTTGAACCTGATCCGGTTAATACCGGCGGAGGGAGCTTATGACCACTGATATCAATCATCATGTATCCGTTACTCGCATTCTGCCATCGGTTCACTCTTTTTATGAGGAGTGCCGATCAGAATGATGAAAACCCTATTTTCGCGTTTTTTGGTATTTGCTGTTATCATTGCATTATGGCAAGCGATAACATTTGTTGTCCCTCCGTACATTATCCCGACACCCTATAATGTCTTACTGGCATGTCTTGCTGATTTTTCTCTTCTATCGACCGCCTTATGCATCACTCTCATCGAAGCACTTATCGGTTTTATCGGAGCGATCCTTCTGGCATGCGGCATATCACTGCTGATGCATGCTCATCCGCGTTTAAAATCTCTTCTCTATCCGCCGATCGTTTTTTCACAGGCAATCCCTATTCTTGCATTCGCACCGCTTTTTGTGTTGTGGTTCGGGTTTGGATATATGCCAAAAATCATCACTGTCGTACTTATTTGTTTCTTTCCCATCACTGTCACACTCACCGACGGATTAGCGGCTGTCAGTGAACAACGGATCAATATGATGAAAACGTTCGGCGCAACACCCGTTCAGATCGTTCGACATGTGCAATTCCCCTCGGCGTTGGGTCATTTGTTCGCGGGTATGAAAATTTCTGTCGCCTATAGCATTATGGCCGCCATAATCGGCGAATGGCTCGGTGGAACAGGCGGAATCGGTGTGTATATGATACGTGTTCAACGTGCCTTTGCGTTAGATAAAATGTTTGCCGCGATTGCAGTGATTGTGGCAGTGACCGGTATGCTTTTTGTGTTGATTCGTTTATTTCAACGGATACTCATTCCATGGAGCGATCGTGAATAATATGTCAACGTATTCAGGCCTTGATTATTAATACTTGAAGGAGGAATCTGATATGAAAATTTTGTGTATGATCCTTGTATGTGTGGCTACCGTCATGTCGTTCAGTTGTACCCGATCAAAAGAGAAAGAACACATTACCGTGCTCTTGGATTGGACGCCGAACACCAACCATACCGGTCTTTATGTCGCTGAGGCGATGGGGTATTTTGCCGACGAAAATATTCACGTTACGATCATCCAACCGTCAGAAGGTACCGCCGCATCTCTTGTAGCGGCAGGTAAAGCACAATTCGGTTTCAGTTATCAAGAAGAAGTGACGTACGCCCTCACTGCCGACGAACCGCTTCCTATTGTTGCGATCGCTGCGGTCATACAGCATAACACATCAGGATTCGCATCGCTGAAAGAAAAAAACATCATGAAACCGATGGACTTTGAAGGAAAACGATACGGCGGATGGGGCGCACCCATGGAAGACATGCTTTTGCGTGACCTAATGACTCGTATCGGAGGTAATTTCAATAAGATACGCATGGTAAACATAGGTGCATCTGATTTTTTCACTGCATCCAAAAAAGACATAGATTTCGGATGGATCTTTTACGGATGGGACGGGATCAACGCAGAGACCAAGAATATCCCCTTACATTTCACCTATTTGCGCGATATCGACCCTGTTTACGACTATTACACGCCTGTCATCATCACCAATCGTTCAAATATCACTGCGAACAAAGCACTCGTCACGCGATTCATGAGGGCGCTTTCACGAGGATATGCATATGCGATCGCAGAACCCGATGCATCTGCTGAAATACTCATCAAGGCAGTGCCTGAATTCTCAACACAAAAAGATTTTATCATTGCAAGCCAACGGTATCTTGCCGCTCACTATAAAAGCGATGCTTCTGTGTGGGGAATGATGGATTCCGCCGTATGGAAACGTTTTGCCGATTGGATGTATTCAAACATGTTGATCACTCGCCCCTTAACTGTAGACGAGGCATTTACGAATGAATTTATCCCGAAACAATAACGCTCTCGACATACAGGATGTCACGAAATCATTTGACGGTGCCTGCGTTCTCGATTCACTCTCATTTGGTGTGCCGATGCATCGTGTCGTCGCATTACTTGGTCAAAGCGGATGCGGTAAAACAACCCTTTTAAACATCATATCGGGAATTTCCGCTCCTGATCACGGACACATCCTTTTACAAGGCAAAGACATCACTTCCACTCCCGGGTACGTGAGTTATATGCAACAAGACGACTTGTTGTTGCCATGGAAAAGACTTATTGATAATATTGCATTACCGCTTGTGATCAAAGGCGAGACCACTGTCGAAGCACGTGCCATCGTCAAACCCTATCTTCCGTTATTCGGGTTAGACAATCATACATTTGCATATCCCTGGGAACTTTCCGGGGGTATGCGCCAACGCGCCGCCCTGCTGCGCACCTACATCTGCTCGAAGGAATGCATCATACTTGATGAACCTTTTGGTGCTCTTGATGTGATCACTCGTTCGGCAATGCAAGAATGGCTTCTGTCGGTCGTCGACGAACTCAAACCTTCGGTTCTCTTTGTCACTCATGACGTGCAGGAGGCGCTCTTGTTGGCAGATACGATCGTCATAATGGCAGGCCATCCCGCTCATATCACTGATACGATCCACAGTCCGGTTCCCCGCGAAGAACGTAAAGCATTGCTTCATTCTGCCACATTCTCCGATATACGCCAACGTATTTGGGACGCGTTGTGATCACGTTCTCGCACATGATCCTGATAACGATCAAGACCTTTATAAAACTACCATTTTTTGAATTTGTGCCCACCCCAAATCCCTTTTAAACTGTAAATAATAGAAAATCCCATAAACAAATAATAATAAATCAGTAAAAATAAAAGAAAATAATGTAGCTCCCCCTCGCGGGTACGCGTTTCCCCCTCTTTGCAAAAAAGAGGGGGAAAGAAAAACGGCATTAAAAAATCGACGTTAAATAATACCTGTGTAAAGACGTAGCATGCTACGTCTCTACAGAAAATATTTAGGTGTCATTATCGGGCTTGACCCGATAATCCAGGTGCTTTCATAATACTTCCGGATTCCCGTTGGAATTTATCCTCGTGAAAACGGAGACGGGAATGACACATACCGGCTTTTTGTGGCAAGACAAAAAGTAAGGCAGGAGTTTTGAAGGTGTGCCATCCCCTCCGAAGGCTAGGAGTTGTCTATGTCATTTCGAACCTTTAGGTGAGAAATCTCAGTTCGAGTTCATG
>CAYRFE010000009.1:0-106444 GCA_964423645.1 uncultured bacterium
ATAATAAGACCTGATGTTTCTTGCTTTTTGGGACATTTTCCCTTGCGAGCTACAGCCTTTTTGCAATTTTTTTTTATAAATCTTTTAAAGACAAGGCTATACGATCACGTGATATATCAACCTCTATTACTTTGAATTTCTTTCTATCCCCTACCGAGAAAGCCGTGCTCAGATCACTGATAAATCGACTCGAACATTGAGATATGTGGCATAAGCCGCTTATACCTATACCTAAATCAACAAATAATCCGAATTTGGTAATGTTCGTCACGACACCGTCAAGCATCATGCCGACCTGGACATCTTTAATATCGGAGATTTCATCCGAATACGGTGCAGGAACAAATTCACTTCGCACATCTCTTCCCGGACGTTTGAGTTCTTCAATAATATCATTAATTGTATATTGGCCTACCTCACCCATGTATTTTGCAGCATCGATCATGGTAAGCAAAGACGTGTCCTGTAACAATACATTGACATTTATTTTCGATTCTTTACACATTTTCTCAACAACGTTATAACTCTCCGGATGAATAGCCGTATTATCCAATGGATTTTTCCCATTTCGTACACGTAAAAAACCGGCGCATTGTTCAAATGTTTTCGCGCCTAATCCCTTTATAGATAAAAGTTCATCACGTGCACTGACAGTTCCGCGTTCTTCTCTGAACTTGACAATTTCAGTTGCAATTTTTTCACTAATACCTGAAACATATGATAAAAGCGGGATTGAGGCCGTATTGACATCAACACCGACCGAGTTAACTGCACTCATAACAACCATATCAAGCCGCCGTTTCAACTCTTTCTGGTCAACATCATGCTGGTATTGTCCTACACCGAGTGACTTTGGATCAATTTTAACAAATTCGGACAGGGGGTCCTGGAGTCTGCGAGCGATACTGATAGCTCCCCTGACGGTGACATCAAGGTGAGGAAATTCAGACACGGCAAACGGTGATGCAGAGTAAATACTTGCACCGCTTTCATTCACAATGGACATATATAATTCTCGACCCTCAGCATGTAATCGACTGATAATATCGCGAATAATACCGCCAACTTCTTTTGAACCTTTCCCGTTACCGACCGCAACCAATGATACTTCATATTCCATGATCAACCGCTCGAGTGTGATTGTTGCATGTGCAATATCTCTCTCTGAAAGCGTACCTACAACGGTATCGGTGATATATTTCCCCGTTTTATCGACAATAACAACTTTTGATCCTGTACGTAACCCCGGGTCTATGCCCATAATTGTTCTTCCGGCTGCAGGCGATGCCATAATGAGCGAATATAAGTTCTTTTCAAAAACATCGATTGCCTCGGCTTCGGCGATTGCTGAATAATGAGCTCGTACTTCGTTTGATAATGAAGGATGTAAATACCCGTTGTACGCAAGATCGATCGCATCCGCAAGATCTGAAGTAAAAATATGCCGAGTATTTTTGATAATATGTTTTTTCAGTATTGCTGTCACCGCAGTATTATCAATAGAAATTGTGACGCTCAGGATATTTTCACGTTCACCCCTATTGGCAGCAAGCAACCTGTGTGATTTGATTATTCGCATCGGTTCGCGATAGTCGTAATAATCACGAAAGATACTTTTCTCATCATCACTGCCCTCTTTTCGAATGGTTTCCAGTACCGCATTATGCACATAGTAATCACGTAATTCTTTCCGTGCATCAACATGATGATTTATCTCTTCTGCAACTATAAAAAGAGCATGTTGCATTATGGCGTCTGTTTCAACGATACCCTTTTCCTCATTTTTAAATTGGGCAATAATATCCTCCCGCTGGCCCTTCATTGTCTCTTGGGCAAGAATCAAAAGAGCAAGCGGTTCAAAACCAAGCTCACGAGCGATCTGCGCTTTCGTGCGACGTTTTGGTTTATACGGAAGATACAAATCTTCCAATTCATTTTTATCGCGGCAACCCTCTATAACAACTTTCAATTCATCAGTCAACTTACCCTGTTTGTCAATAACATCAAGAATATAGGTTTTACGTTCTTCTAATTCGGTAAAAAAATCAAACTGTTCCGAAACGGCCCTCACCTCGGTCTCTGTAAGATTCCCTGTTACTTCTTTACGATAACGTGAAATAAACGGAATCGTACACCCCTCTTTTAAGAGTTCAACGGTCCCTGAGACTTTATGATGCGGTAATGAAGTCGTTGCGGCAATTTCTTTCACGATGTCAAGCATTATCAGCCACTCTCCTTTATGATGTGGACTGATTATACTGCAATGATGTTCCGTATTCAACATAGAAATGTATGGTACCCAAATTTTCTACCCTACTCAATTGGACAGTATCGTTTATCAATCATTTTTGATTTGTAACGATGTTCAATGTGTAAGAATATAGACTAAAAGATTTAAAGCAAATTTCATCGCTTCTGCACGATCTTGAGGCGAGTCATTAAAAATTTCTTCATCAACCAAACCATCGACAATATCCGCTTCATGCGTATACCACACAACAATTCGTCCCTCATAGGATAACGCAAAAAGTTGAGGCGGCTTCCCGTCGTGTTTATGCACTTTAGGAAAATAGGTCATTTCAAAATAACATCTGAACACCGGATGATCAAATGAAAGCTCGACAAATGACAATTCAGGGAATACCTTCCCCATTTCTCTGCGAAAGGCCTTGTCAAATCCATAATCATCATTAACATAAAGCGTGCCTCCGCGAATAAGATATTCTCTCAGATTCTTCGTTTCCGTTGAACTAAAAACGACATTGCCATGTCCAGACATAAACAAAAGCGGATAGCGGTACAATGCCGAATCGTAAAGTTCAACGACCGACTCTTTTTCTGCCGCATCCAGACGAAGTACTCGTTTTGCTTCCGATAACCAATTAACAAGTCCGCTGGGATCCGTATACCAGTCTCCCCCGCCACTGTATTTGATACGGCCAATGGTAAATTGTGCAGAATAGACCGACATTGTCCATACAAAAAGAAATAGAACGCTCACCGTTAATTTCATCGTGAGTGCTCTTTCCACCAAATCAATGACAGAAGCAATAAGATCACAAGCGCGATCCATGGGTGCTGAATGAAATACAATGATTGCATGTGAACGTTTGTAATACTTTCCATAATCGCATCGTCCGGTGAGATATAAAAACCGCCGGAATAAGTGGATAGTGTATCAATATTTTGTTCAAAGTATACCTTTTCTTTTTTGGAGACCGTCTTTAGGTTGTACTCCTCATTTCCGATACGTAAAGACAACGATTCTGTTTTTCCAATGGGAAATTGATACCTGTACCCTTCAAAAGTTGTTTCAACGTGTAATTGCTGAGCATTAATTGTCACCTGCATTTTTGAGTTTGATTGTAGTATCAAATCAGAATCCTGATACAGTACCGGTGTTATCAAGCTCCAACTATCATATTTATGCGATAAATGCTCATGAATATCCATAATACGCCTCATGATTGCATCATAGTGATGAAACGAGTGAATATATATCGTATAAAAATCCGGGATTGCGGTGTAAACCGTTTTTCCTGATACAAACAACACAGGATATCCACCTGCACGATTGATTACTTCGTCAGGTACTATATCGGAAATAACAACCCCTTGGATAGGAATCGGTTCTTGCATCAAATCGAGTATGTGAAGTGTGGTGCGTAGCGTTTTCCCGCCTGAAAGAATCACAATATCAGGGTGATAGGGGTTTATCTCTTTCCCGATCGTGATCACTCCCGTATGTTTGAGATCAACAAACGGCTGTTTTTCGATGATATCATTATCGTAAAGAAACCGTTCTCCGATTCTCACCAGTGTATGCACATCGTACATCGGGTGTTCGACAAAATAACGTCGTAAATAGGTAAGTTCCGGAGAAAGCTCACCTGTGACGAGGATTTGCCGTTTATTATGTTCAACCTGTATATAGCCGGTTATTGTCTGCTGCATAGACAAATATTGGACTGTGATCGAGATGGTATTTAATCCGGTGCGTACACACATAATATCTTCATTCAATTCAATTGACGAATGCGGTTCGAGTGTTATTCTTTTTTCGATGAGTTTTTCGTTATCATTACGTACTATAAGCGAACAGGTGATGCTCTTTGAAGCCAAAGACGAGAGTAGCAAACTGATTGTCTCTCGTTTATTCTTAACTGTCTTCGAAGGCATTCGGACATCAGTGAGTATCACCTCATTCATATGTCCCGAGGTATCTAACCGAACTGGAATAACTGTTTCAGGTCTTTTGCCTATCTCCTGAAAATATCCGTCAGAAACCAGCACATATGTATAATCACGTGATAAGCGATCCCAATCAAGTTTACTTTGACTGTCATCAAATGTGATCGCAGAAAGTAGCTCGGTTTTTTCCCCAAACATATATGTTTCCAAGTTATTCGCATCTATCCATTTTTGCAAGTCGTCACGATTATTAAGCCTCATGCTTTGAGAATTATCAATGAGAATTCTGATCGGTTGCATTGAACGGTAATTACAATGTGTAAGGATCGTCATGAGGATGATACTGACTATAATAGCGATTCTCATGTAAAATGTGGTCATCGCACCATACCTCTTCTCTCTTTCCATATCAGAAACGTTTCATATGTAAGAAAAAATGCGGTTAACATGAGAAACAATCGATACAATGATGTTTTATGAGACACAAAAATTGAATCATGTGAATTTATCAACGGGGTACTGTATTCATCCGGATGAACATTTACTGCATAAACTCGACGATCGTTATGGGTGATAATGTATATCATACCGGGCTCATGCAAATCCTTGTATAATAAAACGCCATTATTCACCCGGTCATTAATTGATTTGCCGTTGAATAACACTGATGCATCGGGCGGAACAGCAATTTTGTATTCGGTATCAAGATAATTCATATGAATTGATTTTTCTAGCATTCGCTCCCTCATGAAGGTATAGAAATACGGCTGCAATATAAAATCTGTTTGAGACGGGATAGGGTCGAATCCGAAATATATTGTGGCTCCATCCTGCACAATAACAGGTTTATTATGGATATGCGCATGAATCATAGCTCGATCGTGTCGAATGACCACCCCGTTCGTTATAAAAAATTGTCTGCCATTTGACATAGAAACATTTTCAGAAGTTATTTTTTCAGTAAAACCAACTGTTTTGCCCGGTATATCAATCGGGGCGTTTTGAGCGAATAAAAATACTTTTTTCTCACCCGGTAGCGATTGGAACAACCGTATATCATTGCTGTTTTTTGCGATAATAACAACTACATCAGCATCATGCATACTTACGCGTTCACTCTCCATAATTCCGAAAAATGACTCCAAAAAATAGTTAGAGGAATTGATAAAATATCTCACCTTTTTTTTATGTACAGAAAGCGCTGTAAAATATACATTATCGGCATTATAGGTGTCATCAGAAAGTCGAATTTCAATCGCATAATCGCCGGCTGTGTCAAAAAATAGCGGTATTTCAACAACTTCCTGGTGAATTATTGTTACGGGACGTTCAACTTTTTTTTCACCGTTTACCCATACGCTGCATATGGTCTCTGTCGAGTCATACGTGCTTTTCAGCATAATTTTTAAAATCACATTTTCCGATTCTCGGATCGTTTCTTGTGAAAAGTGCGCTGAAACGACCGAATTATTGTTATTTTTACTACCATGAGATAATTTTATCCCTTTACCTGTATAGGGAGTCGAGAAATCAGAAATTAAGTAAAATCCATCCTCCGGTAACAATGAATAATCTTGTTTTTGAAATGTTGAGGGAATCGATAATCCGTTCAATCTTTCAACTGACGAACTAAAAACAAATACATCCGAAAAAACATTTTTTTTGGTCAAATCCGAGACCATTCTTTCGCTCTCAACTGTGAATCGCGAAGCAGAAAATGACACATCTACGTACGCCGGAAGGCGTTTTGCTCGGTGAGATTGAAATATCGGCTGCATAAATGCCGTCACAAGTGACAGAATAATTAAAATTCTAAGTATCAATCGTTTTATTGAACGTTCTTTCAATCGTAGCTTTTTTACTACTTTTTCAATCAACATAATCGAAGGATACCGAATTTGCTTGGAGGTCACACTTCGTAAAAAATACAAAAGAACCGGCACAATGATAAATACGGATAACAATACCGCGGGTAAATACTCAAACATGAATCACCGCAACAATGTGCAGATAACCGCAGGTATATAGTCTGCGGAACATACCTGTATATATCTGATATTCATATATGCGAAGGAGTTTCTAAAAAAAGAAATTCGTTGTTTCATTTCATGATTATACATCGCATGAATATCCGAGGCTTTACAGACACATGACGCTCCGGTTTCACTGTCGTTATATTGAGCGACGCCAATTTTTCCAATATCCAGTTCGTGAGGAGAAAGTATGTGAAGAATAACGACATCGTTATTTCGTGACCGAAGCTCATTCATTGTTTGCAGCAATTCATCGTCCCGGCACCATAAGTCTGACAGTAAAAATACAATCGAATTTTTTATATGAACGACATCCGTTGCAAATGCTGCGATATCAAATACACCGTTCTCGTTCATTTTTTCGAAGTATGAGTACACTGATCGCAATGCTTGACGTGCGTGTGATGATGAGCAAATTGTTTGAATTTGCGATTGGACGACTTTCATAGTTAATGCATCGCCTTGTTGAGACGTTAAAATCGCCAACGCCGCTGCAATATACCGAGAAAAAATACCCTTAGATATAGTCGTTCCAAAATCCATTGATACAGATGCATCGAGGTACACATAAATCGAAGATGTGATGCGTTCACGATATTTACGTAAAAACAATTTATCGGTTCGGGCAAATAATTTCCAATCGATATATTTGATATCTTCGCCTGAGTAGGTTCGATAATCATGAAATTCGTCAGAATAACCGCTTCGACGCGAGGGGTGTATTCCCGTATGTAAGCCTTGTGATATGATTCGACCAAGTATTTCCATAGTATCGACACGAAATATATTTTCAACTATGAATGCTGCAGATGAATTCATTCCAGCTCACATCAAATTACATGTTTTTTTGAGAATAATAGCATTGATAGGTATCACATATTGAGATGTCAGTGAAAAAAATAAAACGGAGATAAATCTCCGTTTTATTTTAAAATAATCATATACACACACCATATCATCACTCATTACAGAGATCGCTTATTTTTCTTCGATACGATAAACCATAGTATCATGATTCGCAGTATTCATCTCATCTCTTTTATGTTCATATCCTTCTCTACCCATCAAGGCATAGGTTGCCTTTTTCCCGTCTTCAACACCCGGTTGATCAAAAGGATTGACATCGTATAATGCAGCGGCCATTACTGTTTGAAGCTCAAAACAATATAACAATCCCCCGATATGATATGCATCCATTTTATCAAGAGTAATTGAATAATTCGGGCGCTGTGCTGAAGCCAATGCATATCGAACACCCTGCAATTCCGATGAAATAAGATCCATTGCGGTTTTTCCCTTAAAATAATCAATGCTCTTATAGTCAGACAGATTTTTCACATCAAAAGAAATATCTCTTCCAACATCCAATGCGTCAAGAAACACCACAAGTTTATCAAGCGGTCCTTCCATCAGTAATTGTAATACGGAATGTTGATCGGTAGCTCCGCGAACAATTAAGGGCGTGCTCCCGACAAATATGTCCTCTTTATCATTACTGTATTGCTTCCCCAGGCTTTCAGCCCATAATTGTTGATACCATAAACCAACACCGTATAATCCGTCTTTATAACACATCATTGAGACAATATTGTGATGCTTTTGAGTATCAAAGAGATACTGGAATAATGAGCTGATCGCAATCGGATTTTCCTCTGCTGGCGTACGCCTCCACATTGCATCAACGGCTTTCGCTCCATCAAGTAGGCTTTTTATATCTATCCCCAAAAATAATGCAGGCAATAAACCGACAGCGGTCAACACCGAATAACGTCCGCCAACTCCGGAAGGAATAAGTGCGGTGGGAAGATCATAGCGTAAGGAAATAGAACGAAGATCTCCTTTTTCGGAATCAGTCGTCGCGATTATATGATCTTTCAAAGCAAGACCCTTTTCCGTCAGGATATCGGTGATTACTGACAACGCAGACATTGTTTCAGCAGTGCTTCCGGACTTAGTGATCACATTAAACACCGTCTCATGCAAGTCGATCACATCAAGAAGATCGGCAAGCGTTCGCGGTTCCGAATTATCACAAAAAAAGATCCGTTTATCTGATCGGTAATTATGATAATAATGAGTCAATGCTTTAAATAATGCATATGCACCCAATGCCGAACCACCGATACCGACAACTACAAAATTACGATATTCAGATAATTTTTTTTCAAAATCAACAATTGCGGTTATATCCTGATAGGGTAATTCCATAAAATCATACGGAGATCGGCCTCTTCCATTTTCAATTTTAGCATATCCCTTGCGTAATGCTTCACTATACATGCTCAAAATTGCGGGAGAAAAACCATTCTCCCGCCCGATACTTCCTTCAGTAAGATGTGTGAAATCAAAAGTTATCATGCTTTATCCCCGATTAATACTCCCCACGTATCCGAGCTTCACAAATTTCTATACGCGAACGAACATATACATAACTTGGATTATTGACGATATTCAGATATGCATTACGTGCCGCAGGCCATGCGCCTTGGGAGAAATACACGTCACCCAATACCGAGTAACCCATTGCATTACTCGTCGAGTCAGAATTAATTTTTACTGAAATTTGCGCATTTTCAAGCGCATCTTTTGCATTCCCGAGTTTTGAATATGCTTCAGCCAATAGTGCGAATCCAAAATAATCATTCGGTTTATTTTGTGTAAAAATTATAAGATATTTTACACTTTCCTGATAATACTGATTAAATTCTTTTTTCCCTTTAAACATTTCAGCTAAATTTTGATATGATCCGGCAATACCACGCATAAGACCATCTGAATCCGCTTTTAAAGATAATCCCTTTTTGTAGTTATCGACAGATTTCGTGTAATATTCAATACGAAGTTTCCGCCAATCCTTATTATCAGAACCGGTCTTCTCACCGATTACACGATACGCTTGAGCCAAATAGTAGTATGCCTGCCAATCGTCCGAACGCAACTGGACCATACGTTCATACGCTTTGACTTGATTTACATAGTCACCTTTCTCACGATAGGTGTCTCCCAACATGAACCAACCGTTCCCATCCTGGAAATTCGGTTGCTTTTTTAATCCGGCTTCAAAAAATGTTATCGCCTGATCAAATTTTTTATCATCCTTATAAATTTTTGCCAACGCAAATTCAGCAGTTGCATTCGTCGGATCGAGATCCATTGCCTTTTTGTATTGTGCATAGGCTTCTTCAGGCAGATTGTTTCTCTCAAGAATACCGCCAAACTTCAAATAACCGTCCAATTCATTCGGCCACATGGTCTGGTATTGGGTAAAATACTTTTTCGCACTGTCAATATTGTTGAGATTACCGTAACAAAGGGCAGCTCCCATCACTGATTTTTTATATACGTCCTTGACCGTATCAGTGTTTTTCTTTTCCGGTTTCAATGCGTCGATAGCCTTCAGCACTTGTTCATAAGCGTAGACAGCATTCGGATAATCACGATAGTTATGTAACTCGAATGCTTTATTGTAGTCGATAATATACTGGGGAGTAGTTTGTGAGTCATCTACGTCACCAAATACATTCTCTTCACTGGGGCCGCAACTCGTTAACAACGTCAATCCAACTCCCACCGCGAAAAACCAATACATGATTTTTTTCATAAGTATCCTCTCCTTTATTTATATGTTGGGGTACGGTAAACTTTCTCTCCGTAACATAGCATCGCAGTTCTCCACATACATTCGTGACATTGAATACGCAGGATCTTTCATTATTATAGAAAATTCTCGTTTTGCTTCATTGGCATAAAAATCAGGATTCCCATTGGACAAATATATAGCTTTTCCTTGCTTATAATACACATCAGCAAGAACAGAATGTGCAAATATTGAGTCCTTCAGCGAAATTGACTTTTTAGCACTATCGATAGCCTCTGTTGATTTCCCTAATTTTGAATAGGCCTCTGCTATTAACGCGTATCCTATTGAATCCTCAGGTTTTATTTTTATAGCTTCCCGTAAATAGGTAACACTTTCCTGATAATACTGACTAAATTCTTTTTTCCCTTTGAACATTTCAGCTAAATTCTGATATGATGAAGCAACTCCACGCATCAAACCATCTGAATCCGCTTTTAAAGATAATCCCTTTTTGTAGTTATCGACAGATTTCGTGTAATATTCAATACGAAGTTTCCGCCAATCCTTATTATCAGAACCGGTCTTCTCACCGATTACACGATACGCTTGAGCCAAATAGTAGTATGCCTGCCAATCGTCCGAACGCAACTGGACCATACGTTCATACGCTTTGACTTGATTTACATAGTCACCTTTCTCACGATAGGTGTCTCCCAACATGAACCAACCGTTCCCATCCTGGAAATTCGGTTGCTTTTTTAATCCGGCTTCAAAAAATGTTATCGCCTGATCAAATTTTTTATCATCCTTATAAATTTTTGCCAACGCAAATTCAGCAGTTGCATTCGTCGGATCGAGATCCATTGCCTTTTTGTATTGTGCATAGGCTTCTTCAGGCAGATTGTTTCTCTCAAGAATACCGCCAAACTTCAAATAACCGTCCAATTCATTCGGCCACATGGTCTGGTATTGGGTAAAATACTTTTTCGCACTGTCAATATTGTTGAGATTACCGTAACAAAGGGCAGCTCCCATCACTGATTTTTTATATACGTCCTTGACCGTATCAGTGTTTTTCTTTTCCGGTTTCAGTGCGTCAATAGCCTTCAGTGCTTGTTCATAAGCGTAGACAGCATTCGGATAATCACGACCGTTATGTAACTCGAATGCTTTATTGTAGTCGATAATATACTGGGGCGTAGTTTGTGAGTCATCTACATCGCCAAATACATTCTCTTCACTGGGGCCGCAACTCGTTAACAACGTTAATCCAACTCCCACCGCGAAAAACCAATACATGATTTTTTTCATCATATATGCTCCTTAAGCTACGCACCAAGAAGCGATTTTATTGCAGGCCACCAATCATTTTGCAAAAAATCCACTCTCCCGATCAAAAGTGAAATACGCCCCATGACGGTGTACCCAAATGCCGCTCCGAAAGTGATCATAAGTGTCCATACTCCGAGTTTTGCAACTTTTCCATACGTTCCGGTATGTTCTTTCGAGAAAAAGAAATATATCAACGCAGCGATAACACCGATAAATATTAACACCGTATTTATTGATGAAAGCGCCGCCTCTCCGGTCTTTAAACTCAAATCTGCGAAAGGACCGACGGTTGCGCCGATTTGAACCATGATCTGGCTTTCAATGGCCATCGTAATCGCCATACCCATTGATAATCCGACCGAAAAACCGATCGCATAGCGTGAAACCCAGGCAATTTTCGGAATAAGGCGTGTTAACATAAGAATTCCTAAAATAACCGGAATAATCATCCAGTAATCTTTCACTTCATTTTTAAATAACGGTTCATACGCATTCGGAATAATGTTCGTTTTAATATCATTAATAAACAAATATCCCGCTGACACACCGATGAATAAATGTTCAATGAATTTATAAATCGGGTTGTCCTTATATAAGAAACTGAATGTACCTAATGTCAAAAGGCCTCCGATAAAAATACCAATCGCAGTGATCGTCGACATACTTCCACCGCCTTACTGTGCTTTTTGTTTCTTTAAAAGAAACATTGTTGTATTTCCGACAATAATTAAAAGAATAATCACCATATGAGCCCATGTTTGTGCACTCATGGCGCGAGATGCGTAATCCGGTAACGACAACAATGTCTCATACTCTGCCGCACCCCGTAAACCGCCCATAAAACCTATCAATTGTCCCGAATTATACATCGGCATGATCTCAGGAGCAGTGACTGCAGTGACGCCGCCGGTCACGGGTAATTTATATCGATCATGCGCGATCATAGCCCATTGTTTGATTCCCGGATCACCGGCTGAAAACGATATAACCATTGCCATATCTTGTAATTTCGACACCCTTTTCATAAAAGGAAACGTATCAAGGGGTGTATTTTCCGCATCATTCGGATACGCATTCCGAATTGATGTCCCCATATTATCCATAACAACAAGACCGCCAACTTTATAACCCAAATTAATATAGTCAACGCCATATTGCTTGGAATATTTTGCACCTTTTTCTGCAAGAATAGTATTCGCTAATTGTACACCGGGTGCCCAAAATGCCATAGCGACAATTTTCAGATTTTTTCGGAAACAATGATCGACTATCGCCGCCGCCATCG
This sequence comes from uncultured bacterium, assembly GCA_964423645.1. Lineage (GTDB taxonomy): Bacteria > Macinerneyibacteriota > Macinerneyibacteria > Macinerneyibacteriales > CAYRFE01 > CAYRFE01. The sequence continues at coordinate 12,422 of CAYRFE010000009.1, forward strand.
GTTGTAATTCTGCACGAGTGGACGGGTCATAATCAAATGACAATAGAACAACAGAATTCTCCGGAAGCTTGTCTATCGACTCATAAATACTCGATACGACAGGACTTGGAGGAACGGTGATCACGACTTTTAACAAGATCGGTATAAACACTGCGAGTCCGATCAGCATAAATATATATCGTCTGTCGAATTTATCTAATTTTTCAAGAAATGACATACTACCACTCCCTTATTCCCCGCCCAAATAGGAGCGTTCTATGCCGAGAATAATTTTTATTGCTGTCGCAACTATGCCTAATGCCGCTCCGATCATAACTGCCCTTTGACCGGCTGAATTCACCACATCCATGATCCAATCGGTAAGTTTCGGTATATGGAAAAATGTTCTGACAAAAACATTGCTGCTTTCATCTGCATTGATGAAAGATCCGCCCGTTAAAAACTCACCTACCGGAATACGCCCAAGCATAACTATAAATGCAGTGATCAAAAGAATGGTCGCCATTGCGGATTTCGCACGAAATGCACGAAATGATGCTGATGCAATATAAAATGCAAGAAGGGAAAATACGGTCGCCGATATCGGCGAATATACATAATCAAACATCCATGTAAACGGAGTGCCGGGGTTTGTTCCCCAGAATAAGCCAAATATTATCATTGACAGAATCCCAAAAATCGTTGCCGCTTGGAATATCCTGTCGTTCGCTTTGCCGCGAACATAGCGTACGATACTAAACTGCAACACATTCAAAATACCTAAGATCATGGTGAAAGTCGCAATAATAATAAAAAATGTCTGGAATTTATTATACCCGACCTGAATAAAAGGATGGGGAATAAAATATCCGATAATCATGAACACTGCGACCAGTGCGGTCAACAGTATCGGGAATTGTTTTTTAAACATATACATTCTCCTTTAATTGGTGGTAAACCAGTCGGCAGCCGGTATTCCCAATAAGGTCAGGATTATGCCAACAACTAAAATGATCATTACGATTAGCTTTCCGATATCTTGACCTTTCAGCGTACCCAACATTTGAGGATTTTTCCCCAGATATGCCGAAGCGGCAAACAGCTCTTCACCAATCAATGTATAATCACATGATGCAATAAAAAACGGCAGTTGCGAAGGCATCGCCGTTCCGGCGATCTGTATTGCACCGATAGAGTTACCGGTTTCTGCCATGAGCAGACTTTCCGCATAAAACGTCCCCAACATAAATACTGCAGCCGGTTTTTCACGAAGCATGATCCCATTTACTCCTGATGCATATCCGAATTGATCATCAGTAAGATAATGCACCATGTTTTCATTATATGAATCGGGACGCCCTGCTTTGATATAGGCTTCTTTTACCGTCTCTCGCCCCGTTGACATGACCATTGATCGACAAACAGGCACATTCAATCTTGCATCATACAACGCTGATCGTTGTGCAACTTCGCCCAAGATGATTACTCCCGCTACGGTCTGCGGGTCATCAATATCCATGATACCGGGAACATACAAAATCGGCTTGCCCATTTCAGTCGCTCTTCCGATAGCTTCATCGACTGATTCAAGCGCAGGAATTTTTCTGATCTTTATTTCTCTTCCTTTTTTTGCATATTCGATATAATACACTAATATTACTGCGAGTAATAATAATGCTATCAACATATTCGTTCTTTTTACACTAAACCACTCGGCCTTGGTAGTGATTGCCCTTGAAGTGGAAGTGATAACAATATCACCGTTGGTGTTCATGCCGACTAAACGATATGAATAGTCTTTTTTAATGATAAGACCGCTGTCAGAATACTTCCCCTTGAGATCAGAAGTTTCATGGATCTTACCTTCGTTTTCTCCGTCTAACCGGAACAATTCGATTTTTGTAACCACATCTCCAAACGCCTCATGTAAATCCCAAGACACATCAATTTGAGTGCCGTCATCGCTCGGTGCATCAATTGCATCAACAATTGCGGCATTACATGTTCCCCACGAGAACATGGCGAAAACGACGCTTAAAACAACCACTCTCAGCCTCATCATATTACCTCCCCAATCACGTTAGTTCAGACTTCGGATAGTATAATGCCATCGGCGGTATTGTCAATAAGTTTTTATGACAACATCGTTCAATCGTACCGTATTTGTTGGCCGGCAAATCATTAGTATTTTTTATCATGTTCTTCACATGACAGGTAGCACAAAAGTGTTATTTCTTCCAAAAAGATACAGAATTTCTGTAGATACTCTGTTCCCGGTGAGGTCCTACCGACACAATTTCAACAGGAGTACCGAGGTATTCTTCAATAAACATGACATATTTTTGTGCATTTATCGGTAATTTATCAAATGAACGAACATCATTGGTAGGTGTTTTCCATCCCGGAAATGTTGCATAGACCGGAGTAACACACCCTTGGTAGGACGGCATGAACTCATCGACCTCATCGCCGTTTATGACATACCCTATCGCTACTTTTATTTCGTCAAAAGTGTCAAACATATCCAAACGTGTCAATGCAAATGCGGTATATCCGTTTATACGTTGGGCATATTTCACGACAAGAAGATCAAGCCATCCGCAACGACGAGGCCTTCCGGTTGTGGCACCATATTCCTGCGCGACGTCACGAATTCGTTGACCGATATCATTGTCAAGCTCTGACGGGAAAACGCCTTCTCCCACTCTGGTCGTATATGCTTTTATTACTCCGACGACATGATCGATCATGCCTGCATTAATACCGGTTCCGGTAAGAATCCCTCCGATAGTCGTATTCGATGATGTGACATCAGGATATGTCCCGAAATCAATATCAAGACAACTCGCTTGTGCACCTTCAAACAATACGTTTTTGCCGTTACGATAAAAATCGTGCACTAAATAAGAAATATCACACACATAATCGTCAAGTTTTTTGCCGTATTCGCGATATTGTACAAATATCTCTTCGGCACTGAGCGGAGATCCGCCGTATACCCGTGTAATGATGTCGTTTTTCAATGCGACCATGAAGTTAATTTTATCTTGCAACACGGTCTCGTTCACCATATCGGCGACACGTATTCCCATACGCGCCATTTTATCTTCATAACACGGGCCGATGCCGCGTTTAGTAGTGCCGATCTTATTATTTCTGCGTTTCTCTTGCAACTCATCAAGTGTCATGTGATACGGCATGACCACATGTGCAAGTGGTGATATCTTTAACTTATCAGGAGTGATAGAAAACCCTTTATCATTCAAGGTGCGAATTTCCTGTAATAATACATTTGGATCAAGAACAACACCGTTCCCGATGGCCACCATCGTGTTGTCATGAAGAATACCGGAGGGAAGCAAGTGAAATACAAGTTTTTCTCTATTGAGATAAATCGTATGCCCTGCATTCGCACCGCCTTGTGCACGAACAACAAGATCGGCTTTTTCAGCCAATTGATCTACGATCTTCCCTTTACCCTCGTCACCCCACTGTGAACCGATAATCGTTACTGAAGGCATACATCCTCCCCCTTAAGGTAAAGATCCAATATGGTATAAAACTCTTCCAATCCTGTTTTTTTTGTTGCCGAGAACAGTTGATAACTACGAATATACGGATGCGAATTCCATACTTTTAAGCGTTCACGACGCTCAGAAGTATTTAATTTGTCAACTTTATTGAACACGGCATAATGCGGTAAGTCGTAGCCGATTAAAAATTGCAACATTCCCTCGTCAAGCACCGTGATGCCTACTTTCGCATCAATGATACAAATGACGAGGATGATGGCCTTGCTTTTTTTAAAATATGCATTGATAAATTCCGCCCATTTTTTGCGTTCGGTCTCTGATGTTTTTGCATACCCATATCCGGGGAGATCAACAAGAATAAAATCGTTATTGACCTTAAAGTAGTTAATACAGCGAGTTTTTCCCGGAACCGAACTGATACGCGCAATATTTTTTTTGTTTAAAATTGCATTAATGACCGATGATTTTCCGACATTTGACCGTCCGACGAAGACGATCTCAGGCAAATCCCACACAGGGGGCTCTCCCCCCCCGACCCATGACGTAAGAAATTCCGCTGATTTAATCTCCACTGAATATCCTACGCAGGCTTCGTTGCTTTATCATATGTCAACCCCGGTTTTTCTTTTTTTCTGATAACACCCTCAGTGATTGTACATTTTTTCAAATTTTTATAGTCAGGTAATTCATACATCACATCCAGCATGGTATCTTCCATGATGGAACGAAGACCGCGTGCACCCAGTTTTTTCTTAAGTGCAATCTCAGCCACCGCTTCAAGTGCCTTTTTTTCAAACTCCAGCGTTACTTTTTCAAATCCGAAAAAAGCCTGATATTGTTTCACAAGTGCATTTTTCGGTTCTGTCATAATACTGATAAGTGCGTCTTTATCTAACTCACCCAATGCCGCGACAACCGGCAAACGTCCGACGATCTCGGGAATAAGCCCGAACTTGATCACATCATCCGGTTCCACTTCATTGAGCAGTTCAAAGCTCTCTTCGGTACGTTCAACATCTCCGTCCTTTAAAAATCCTACGATCTTTCTTCCTTTACGACGCGCAATGATCTTTTCAAGTCCGGAAAAAGCACCTCCGCAAATAAAAAGTATATTGGTCGTGTCGATCGGTATGAATTGTTGATAGGGATGTTTGCGTCCGCCTTGCGGAGGAACATTCGCAACCGTACCTTCAATGATTTTTAACAATGCCTGTTGCACACCCTCGCCGGACACATCCCGCGTTATTGAGGGGTTCTCCGATTTTCTGCCGATCTTATCGATCTCGTCAATATAGATGATGCCGCGTTGCGCTTTTTCAACATCAAAGTCGGCTTCCATTAAAAGACGTAAAAGAATGTTCTCGACGTCTTCTCCTACATATCCTGCCTCGGTAAGGGTTGTGGCGTCCGCAATGGCAAACGGCACATCCAAGATACGTGCAAGAGTACGAGCGAGCAGAGTTTTACCTGATCCCGTCGGGCCTAAGAGAAGAATATTGCTTTTCTCGATCTCAACATCCTTTTCACCTTTTTTGTCAATATTATGAAAAATACGTTTATAATGATTATAGACTGCCACTGACAATACTTTTTTGGCATGTTCTTGCCCTATTACATATTCATCAAGTGATTTTTTAATATCTTTCGGCGGAACGATCGTCATACTTTCGCGTGTGTGCTTGTCAAGTACTGCACCGGCGGTCTCTTCTGTTTCTTCTATGTCATACAACATATCGGCATATTCATCCACACACAGATCGCAAATAAATACATCTTGCTGTGTCTTCGATCGAAACATCCGCTCGATCTGATCGATACTACGTCCGCAAAATGAGCAATGAATATCCATGCATCTCCTATCGTGACGAAATAATATCGTCGATCAAGCCGTATTCTTTTGCATCTTTCGGGCTCATAAAATAATCTCTGTCGACATCTTTTTCGATTCGTTTCAGCGATTGTCCGCTGTGATGAGCCAAAATACCGTTGAGCAATGATTTCATTTTCATAATTTCTCGCGCTTGAATTTCAATATCGGTAGCTTGTCCCTCAGCTCCTCCAAGCGGTTGATGGATCATCACACGGGAATTCGGCAACGCAAACCGTTTGCCGGGAGAACCTGCCGCAAGCAATACTGCCGCCATACTCGCCGCTTGGCCGATGCAAATGGTCGATATCGGCGGTTTTACAAATTGCATTGTATCATAAATGGCCAAACCGGATGTAATGATACCGCCCGGTGAATTGATATAAACATAAATTTCTTTATCGGGATCCTCTGCCTCAAGATACAAAAGCTGTGCGATCACCACATTCGCCACATGATCATCAATAGGATATCCGAGAAAAATAATACGATCCTTCAATAAACGGGAATATATATCATACCCGCGTTCACCTTTACTCGTCTCTTCAATTACATAAGGTATAAGACTCATGCGTCCTCCTTCTTAGCCGTACGAGTGCGTTTAGGCTTCTCTGTAGTTTTTTCGATACTTTCCGCAGCGTTTTTAGGTGCGTCTACCCCGCGAATATCCTGAACCAACGCATCAAGCGCTTGACGCTCCCATGCATTATACGCCATACGATCGAGCATGCCGTTCTTTTCAAGCATTTTCGTGGTTTCATCCACTGATTTTCCGAAATACGCGGAGAGATTTTCTATTTCATGGCGCAGCGATTCATTTATCCTGATATTATGTTTACGAGAGATCGCTTGGAGCAAATAATAACTTTTCAATCCGTCTTCTGCGGTCTTCTCGGCCTCTTCTTTTGACTTACCGTCTTTGATATATGCGTCTACCTCATCGTCAAATACTTTTCCCGGAAGTTCAAATTTATTATTGATCTCGATGAATTTTTTAAAAACCGAGGTACGAAGTGCATCTTTCGCCGCATCTTCTTTTGTTTTTTCAAGACGGGTAACGATTTGTTTTTCCAACTCGGCAACTGTATCAACACCTGCCGCTTTTTTTACCAATTCATCGGTAAGTTCCGGAAATTTTTTCTCGACTATCCTGCTGACGGTCACATCAAAATAAGCGTTCTTGCCTGCAAGATGTGCCGCACGATAATCAGCCGGGAATTGCACATCAATTTTTTTGGTCTCGTCTTTTTTCATACCGATAATACCGGCTTCAAGATCTTCTATGAACATGCCTTCGCCGATATTCAAAAGATAATTCTTTGCGCTTCCGCCGTCAATAGGCGCGCCGCCTTCAACAAAACCGTCAAAATCGATGTAGACATGGTCACCCTTTGCAATTTTCTTTTTGGCATCAGCGATATCATCATAGGTTACAAAGCGCTCAAGTACGCCTTGTATCTCTTTTTTAATTTCTTCGTCGGTGACCTTATCGATCTTCATATCCGTTGAGATCCCCTTATATGAAAATTCAGGCAGTGTCGGTTCAACATATGCCTCAAATATCACCGTTATACCGTTCTCGTCATTCAAATCCTTTACTTCAGCTTCGGTAACAGGTTTGACATTTTCTTTTTTATACGCTTCATCAATTATTTCGGGAAGCAGATCGTTGATGACCTCACCCTTGATACTGGCACCGTATACTTTCTCGATATACGATTGCGGCGCTTTACCTTTTCTGAAGCCTTTGATCGCAACAGTATTTTTATAATACTGCAACCGTGTTTCATATTTTTTTTGAAATTCTTCTTGCGCAAATACGCAGGTAAACTCAAACCCCAGGCGACCGATGTCTTTTTTTGTGACACTAATGTTCATATTTCCCCCTTAAATAATTGTGATCGTCAATTCATGCGAAAGGGGGGATTTGAACCCCCACGCCAAAGGCGCCAGATCCTAAGTCTGGTGCGTCTGCCAATTCCGCCACTCTCGCAGTTTTGCCTCGGGTATAATAGTGAAATCAATGAGAAATGTCAAGGAATAAACAGAAATAACACTCTTACACGGCAAGCTTTATTATACTCCGACTTATCAAGCTGTACATATCCTCCCAACTTCAACAAGACACATACACGAGCGCCATCTCTGCATAACTACTTTTTGATATTGTACTCAGCCTTATTTAAAAGAGTGGATATGGATCACCGTATCGCATTTAAAATGATTGAATTTCCTGAATGGCCGTGATGTATTCCGCGACTATCGAGGTTTCCGAGCCGTCACCCCATAAAACTGTTGCCGGCATGAGAATACCGGTCACTTGAACCGTTTTGTTTTGAAATTGTTTCAATTCTTCTTCAGTGCGTATACCGTCGTCACCGCGCTCTAAGGCGATCATTGTACCGTCGGCAAGAATTATAACCACCCTTCCGTTATACACAGGACGTTCGGGGATTTGACTGACGTTCATAAGGGTATACGTGCCGGTGATTGTAATGAAAAGATTTGAATCATCGCGGATTGTTGTCGTTTTTTGTGTTTTTGCGACACCGCAAGCGGGAACAGAGAGCATCATACTCATTATCACTACAATGACCGCATAGAGTCTGAGCTTGTTTTTCATTGCTTCTCCGTCAAATATTTCCAATACTTTTTCGGCATGATACTCCTCTGCAATGCGGGATTCAATCGTTCTTTGATCGCAATGCTGTGAAAATAGCCGCGCCACAACTCACGCACGACATTTTCCTTATCGCCGACGATCGATTCATCACCCTGCACCGCTTGTTGCACGGGGGCTTCGATGTTCTCATAAAACGTGATATCACTTCCGTCGAAATATGCCGCACTGTTTCGCCGTGTATCGTGGATAAGCCACACTTTCCCGCGCAAGCGATGTTTAAAATGCGACGCCAAGAGCGGCACGACGTTGTGATCGGGTTCGAATGGCCCATAGAGTGTGCCGTCCGCAAGCTCGGTAAATCGAAGCAACCCTTTGAACATATGCGACTCTCCGCCGGTACTTTGTGCGGCTTTCTGCGTAAGGCGAATGTCCTCATCGGAAAGATGACCGGCGACGCTTTTTTTCGCGTCCATCGTTTTGCGGATGAATACGAGGATATGCCGCTCTATCCCCTTGATCTCGGATAAATAGGCGTAATACACATCATGCGGTACGTCACGTCCGATCTTGAGAAGACCTTGAAACACACGGTCGGCTTTTTCTTCATCGGTCGGAATGACGATGTCTTCGGCAAACAGCACGGGCTCAAGGCGTGATGACGCGCAGATATCAAGCGGATCGCTGTGCAGACGATACGACTCGAAAACACAGGTCAAAAATCCGATAAATGTGCCGTCATATATGTAGCGAAGCATAATTTATGAAATACCTATATTTAAAAAAAACATAACCCATTGAACTCATCATATAATATGATTTATATACTCCGCCAACTTTAATCACTCGTAAATTATCTCAATTTTTGAAGTTAAGTCAAGAATAATCGTAATATTAGCTGTTAAATCCCGTCTATTTCGAATCTTCGAATAAAAAATGTTCATAAATATTTAAGTTCTTCTTCCAGAAACGTTACTAGACGATCCATTTCAGAGATAACAATCATGAAAGCATCTTTTCTCGTAATATCAACACCGGCCTTATTTAAAAGATTAAGGGGATAATCGCTACTACCGGATTTCAAAAGTTCGATATAACGCTTACGAGCTGCTTCATGTTGGTTGGAAGCCCCCATTGTAAGGTCGGTATAAAGATGTAATGATGCGGCAAAGCCTATCGCATATTGGTATGCCAAAAACGGTTTTTTTATGAAATAATTTGGTTCCTTACTCCATTCTATTCCTCTATATGGCGCATCAAATTGTATAACATCGCCGAAATAGATAGTATTCAATTGTTTCTCAATCGCGATGAGTGTCTCTGCGTTAATGATTTTTCCTTGTTCAGCGAGTTGGTGAGCTTGGTATTCGAAATCGGAGTGAAAAATTAACTTCCAAAAAGAATCATATATGTTTGAAATAGCTTTATCCAAATACATCACACGTTCTTTATGGTCAGTTGAATTTTCAAGAAGGTAATAAATAAGAAAATGCTCGTTGAGTTGTGAAATCGTTTCTGCCGTTAATGTCGGTGAGTTATAAGTCGAATAAGGTTGCGCCTTGCTCGAAAAAACGTAATCCATTACATGGCCAAGTTCATGTGCAAGATTAAATACATTTTCCAACTGATTATCGTAGCTGAGATTTGCAAAGGGATGATATCCGTATGTCATTTGTGTAAAGGCATTAGAAGTCTTCCCTGGAGTATTATAAACATCAAGCCAGCGACTATTAAATGCTCGATGCATATATGATTGATACTCTTTTCCGAGTGGATCCAGGGCATTGCTTACCATTTTTTTTCCGGTTTCATACGGATAGTCTTTTGTGAAATCGATTAGATTTAGGTATTTGTCATACGATCGAAATTTTTTGAGGTTTTTACGTTTCATGATATATTTTTGTTTTATCGAGAGGTAACGTTGTAATACTGAAGAATTATCGTGTGCAGCTTGAATAAGATTTTCAAATACGTTTAAAGGAATGTTATCATCAAAAAGTTCCGCCTCAAGACACGAAGAATAATTTCTGGCTTGCGCAAACGCCCAGTCGCGTTCACAAATGGCTGCATAAAAGGCAGCAATCGTATTGATGTTTTTCTTTAACAACATATTTAATTCTCTATCTGCTTTTTTCCTATCATCCTGTGTGAAGGTTTCGTTGTTTAAAATAGTCAAAATGGATGAAATGTTAACTTCACTTGTTTCGCCGTTGGAGAAGGTTATTGTAGTGTCGTCCATTGCATTTGTTTCAAATTGCTCATAGAACGAAGAAACGGTATTGCTTAACGGGATAAATCCGGCTAACAACAGCTCTTTGTCTTCTGAAAGTGAATGTTCGTGTAAATGGAAAATATGCGTGATTTTCATTTTGTATGGTGCGAGTTGCTGATATGACAATAACCATCTTTCTATTTCTGCTTTAGAGATCAAAAGTATTTCGGGGGTAAACCAAGCAGTTGATTGAATTAATTTTTCAGTATTCATTCTAAGTCGTTCTTGTTTATTATTCACATCGTTTATCGGCATATTGACTACGAGTTGCAAAAGGATGTAATTTTTAATTTTACTATGCAGAATACTCATCTCATCAGTAAGTTTTAGTGCTTTGAAAAGTTTTTCGGGGCTTTGCGATACTATGCCTTTCATTGATTCAAATTGCATAAGTTTTTTATCTAAAAGCAATATGTCTTTTTCCCAGGTTTGCCAATCGGGATAGATATCAGTAAAATCCCATTTGTATTTATCAGGTATTTGTGAGCGATTCATACTTTTCGGTTTTGCGAAACAAACAAATGTTGTGATGATACTTATTGAAATAAAAATTATTATGATTGCAAAAGGTTTCATTTACTCTCCATTCTTTTTCGGTTGAACACGAGGATATGCCGCTCTATCCCCTTGATCTCGGATAAATAGGCGTAATACACATCATGCGGTACGTCACGTCCGATCTTGAGAAGACCTTGAAACACACGGTCGGCTTTTTCTTCATCGGTCGGAATGACGATGTCTTCGGCAAACAGCACGGGCTCAAGGCGTGATGACGCGCAGATATCAAGCGGATCGCTGTGCAGACGATACGACTCGAAAACACAGGTCAAAAATCCGATAAATGTGCCGTCATATACGTAGCGAAGCATAATGAGTTTCAGGGGTAATACTAAAATTACCACTTCTATTTTTAATGCGTAAATCTTTTAATATTTCCATAACTATCTCAAATCTTTTTTAAAATTTTAATATTTTACAAACAAATCCACATCCTCAATAAAATTTTGAATTTTTTTTATTGGGATATCATTTCCTTCTATCGAAAGCATGCTCAACTTCTTCATTTTTTTGATTGACGCTGGAATATCTTTTAATCCTATATCATTAATTTCTAAGAACACTAACTCCGGGAGTTTTGTTATTACTTCAGGAAACTCTTTAAATTTATTACCGGAAATGTCTAATGATTTTAAGGATTTAATTTTTGAAAAAGTTGTGGGTAGTTCTTCAAGCTGATTATATGGAATTGAAAATGAATGCATGTTTTCTAAAAGATAAAGATTGTTCGGAATAGTTTTTATTTTATTTTGACCGAGAAAAATCATTTCTAAATTTATGAGTTTTGTCACACCTTCATCAAACTCAGTCAATTCATTGTTGATAAAATTACAAAACTTTAAACCTACCAAATTATAAAACGATTTTGGAATTTCCTTTAAATAATTATTAGACATATCCAACTTAATTAAAGATTCAGCAAGCCCGATATCACTCGGCAATTCGCTAATCTGATTATTTGATAACTCAAGGATAGAAAGCTTTGATAACTTTTCAAACCTGAAATGTACTCTTGAAATTTTATTTTTAGTTAAATGAATTTCCTTAAGATTTACCAAATTACTTAGTGACTCAGGCACTTCTTCAATAAAGTTTTCTTTAAAAAACAACTTCTCCAAATCAATACACTCACCTAGTTCTTTTGGCAAAGTCATAATTCTATTTTTATTAAAGATTAAAATTTTTAACTTTTTTAAATTTGATATTTTTGAAGATATTTTTGATATTTGATTATTGTGTAGTTCAAGTAAAGTTAAATTCTGCAACTCACCGATATCATCTGGTATTTCATTGATCTTGCAGTTAAATACAGATAATAACTGTAATGAAGTACAATTAAAAACTGACTGGGGTATTTTATCTATATTACTATCGCCAATAGTAATATTTTCTAATTTTTTCAAATCTTTTATATTATTAGTAATGTTTATTGAATTTACATTTCCTATATATATTGCTTTTAACTGTTTATGTTTTAATATCTCATCATTTAATTCTACCGAATCTACATTACTTATATTGATTATATTAATATTTTTATACTTGCTAATATTTCGTAGTCTATACATTTCATACTCATTCGTTATCACTATTTCAGGTTTTTCGAGATCTTCTTGAGCCATAAGTAGAACATCGTTTTTATTTTGCGCATAACATCCCGATACAATAATTAACACACTAAAAATAAGACCTATTTGCTTTAACATAGTCTCTCCCTCTAAATTTTTATCTCTAACCAGAAAAAGATATTCACTACTTTTTCTCCTGCTGAAACTTCATCGGCACATAGTTTTCCATCGGTTTGAAGCCGAGGCTTTCATAAAACGGTGTGGTGCCCGGTTCCGCCACCAGCGCGATCCACGCAAGCCCGCGTTTTTGCAGTTCATCGGTAAGCGCACGGATGATCATCTTCCCTATTCCTTTTCCTCTGTATTTTTTCAGCACTGTCACATCCTGAATATATGCATCGCTGATGCCGTCCGACAGTGCGCGTCCCATACCGATCATCGTCGAGCCGTCGAATGCACCTGCAAACACGAATGAACAGCGCGGGATCTTTTCCACAAATTGCGTATGCTCTTCGAGTATATCGTCACCCGCTTCCCACCACCCTGCATCTTTATACAGTGCGATCATATCAAGTGCCGATGTTTCACGAATGATCCGAATTTCTATTGATTGTTGATTCATAGACATTTTCATCCTTTTGTATTAATCTATCTCAATACGTGCGTTTTCATTAAAAGGGTTCGTACGAACGGCAAAAGAATACAAGTAAGGGTAATTCTTTTTCAAATGTCCCATATAATCACCCCACGCAAAGAGCAATGAACGGTATGCTCGATCGATATCGGCATTTATATGTTCCTTGTCGTGATGATGTAATTGTTGAATATTCTTCCGTCTGCTGATCTCTTCTTCAAGATGAAACACTGCCTGCAGCAGATCGGTAAACTCGTCATGCTCGAGAAGAACCGGATTTTCAAGAAGTTTTATTAAAAATTCACGTTTCTCGATAAGATCATTTTTCAAATTCAAAAGATCAATTTTTTCAATATCAATTGTCGGTGTATAGTCACGAAGCGACCGTTTTAATTTTTTCAAACTCGCGTCATCGGTAGTTACCGAAATTACAAGTATGTCGTGTAATTGCGTCAACGAAGTGTCTGCGGTTGCAAAGCGTTGTAACAATTGAGTTCCTACTTCATTGAAAAACACACCGACTACCATCATCATCTTATCAACGATCGCACGCTTTTCGCGTTCGGCTATGATCTTTTCGACAACCAGTGACAGCAACAACACTTCTATTGGTAAAAAAGCGATATCCATTATCAAATAATACATAAATTCATAACTCTTGTGAAATATCGCGACATGAATTCTGAATAACACATAGAACAAAAACAATAATCCCGTAACCAAAATAATGTACTTTTGTGTCTTTTTTCCCAGATGAATCATACCCAACTATCCTTCATTTCTGATGCACACAGCAATCGTCTGTCGTAATGCATCGATTATTTTTTCAAGCGACATGCTCGCCACTCCATTTTTTTCAACAACTTGTTCGGGAATATACGGCACATGTATAAACCCCGCCTTGATCGGCAATGAATGCACCGCACAATGATGTAACGCATGGTACATCACGTGATTACAGACATACGTTCCTGCCGAATTGGAAATGAACGCAGGTATACCTTCCGCACGAATGGCGGCGATGATCTCCTTTACGGGAAGTGTAGAAAAATAGGCGGCAGTCCCGTTTTTCAAACACGGCGTGTCGGTGAGCACTAGCCCGTCGTTATCGGCGAGTTCTGCATCGTTGACATTAATGGCAATGCGTTCAACCGTGATCCCCGAGCGCCCGCCCGCCTGCCCTACAGCGATCACTATATCAGGCTTTTTTGTGGTTATTAGATCAATTATCGCAGCACCGGCGTGAGCAAAAGAGACCGGCAATACTTCTTTCAGTATCGTGCTACCGTCAATCGAATCGGGAAGCCGTTGTACCGCTTCCCACGACGGATTGGTCTTCTCTCCGCCGAACGGCGCAAATCCTGTAATCAGTAGCTTCATAGATCATCCTTTTGGCGGCATTTTTTTACCGACCGTTGCACAGTAGACGGTGAATCGCTCCACTCCGTCCAAACCCAACGAAGCGTCGACCGCATCGTCGTCATATGCCGCGATCGCACATACGCCGTAGTCGATACTTTCTGCCGCAAGATACAGGTTTTGACATACATGCCCCGCATCAAGGAAAAAATAGCGATACCCGCGTTCTACATAACGCCATGTCATACGATACACGGTTGCTGCCCAGAAAAAACTCACGGCGGAACGTGCCACCATTTCCTGCCCCAAACATCCTTCGGTGAGTTCACGGGCACAATCCGGCCGCATGAATTGCAACGCATGCTCGACCGCACAATAACGATACAAGCCCTGTTGTAACCCCTCCACATTATTGATAAGTAAGTATGTCTCAAAAGGATGACGAGCACCCGCAGAAGGCACCGTGCGAAGCGTTACGGGGCGACCGGTACATTCTTTCACACCTTGTGTTGTCCACAAAAGATAGGAAAGCTCGTCCTGTGTCATCGGCACGGATTTATCATACGCACGTACACTGCGACGTTGGTCTATAAGTGTTTTTAACGCCACAGTCGGGTTCACCGCGCCCGGTGTCGGGAGTGCTATCAATTCTTTACCGTCGATCAACGCATCAGTAAGCGGCGGTTGCGGCAGTTTTTTCTCCTGATCGCTTTCCGACGTATTGGGATATTTGGTCAGTTCAATGAATGTTTTTCCTGTGTCTTTCATATTGCTCCTTTCATGTCACTATTCTCTACCCTTTGCAAAATTCACAATTTCCACTTTTGCTTTATTTTTCAATCAGGAATGTGGGGACGAAGTCCCCACACTATAACAATCTAAGCCCCTCCCGATTTTCACGGGTGGGGTTTGGGGTGGGCACAACGTAAAAAAAATCGTAGTTGTGCACATGTTTCATTCTTTTACTTTTGCGGCAAACGCGGTAATCTTTTCGTCATCAAAATGCGCTTCACTTTGCTTTTTCCCCGAGATCGCTTTCACCATTGTTCGTTCCAAAAAATTCATTTTTTCAAAATAATACGCATACCCGAGCGTGTCATGCACGACCGCTTTTTCCATCATCCATGCAGGGAAATTGGCGGTGAAGGCTTTGTAATTGTATTCACCTGCGCATAAAAACACGGCGATACGTTTCGTGCGTAATACTGCTTCGTGCGACGCGATGAATTTTTTCATTTCGGATTGAATATTGCCTGCATAGAGTGATGCGCCAAGTATGATCGTGTCAAACTCGTTGAGTGTAATTGTTTTTTCATCTTTACAATTCACGATGACGATGTCGGTAATATGTTGTTGCAGTTTTTCAGCGACTGTTGTGACCGACCCGTGTTTTGTGGCATATACCAAAAGCGTTTTCATAAACCCTCCGTGTGATTGTGGTTATTTCATGCAAAACATGTGGAAGTACTCACTATTTTCCCTCGAAATACCAATGCGAAATTGCTCGTTACGATATTCTCTGTCCCTCCAACAAAGGGGCGTGGGGACGAAGTCCCCACTATATTAATAGGTAAGCCCCTCCCGAATATCACGGGAGGGGTTTGGGGTGGGCACAACAGAGTATTCATAATTCTATTATTTTTCATACGTATCTTGTTTTTTCACGTCGGAAAATGATTCTATCTCTTCTGTGGTGAGATAGCGCCACTTTCCCGGTTCCAAATTATTCAATTTCACCGTATGCACACGTGTTCTGATGAGGCGCATCACGGTGAGCCCCACTTTTTGCGCCATCTTACGAATTTGACGATTTAACCCCTCTCGAATGATGAGGGTAAATGTTCGCTCGCCTATACGTTCCGCACGTGCAGTTTTTGTTTTTTTTCCGTCAATTACCATACCAAGTCGCATTTTCACAAGCATACTTTCGGTCACAGGTCTATCAGTGAACACTGTATATTCTTTCTCTTTCTCATTATCGGCGCCGGCGACCGCATATACGAATTGACCGTCATTTGATACGATCAGGAGTCCTTCGCTTTCTTTATCAAGTCGTCCCGCGTAGGCAAGATTGTCAATCGCAGGCAGATCTGCAAATATCGTGCGTCCCTCTTCCTCATTGGCAGAGGTCACAACTCCTGCAGGTTTGTGATATGCAATATAGACATAATCATTTTTAAACAATGACTCACATTCAACGATATCCGTCTCGGGATCAACGGTCACTCCCATTTCACGTACCACTTCTCCATTGACCCTAATATACCCTCCCGCGATCAATTCGTCCGCTTTTCGCCGCGACGCGATACCTTGGTCTTTTAAATATTTGTTCAATCGAATTCTCATACCACAATCCCTTTGTAATAGTTACCAAACAGGGGTGTGGGGACAAAGTCCCCACTATATAAAACTGTAAGCCCCTCCCGAATGTCACGGGAGGGGTTTGGGGTGGGTACAAATAAGCTACGAATAATTAAAGAAACTTTTTCAAAAATAAGTTTTTCCTTTTTACCATTGTTGTCGAAAAAGGGGTGTGGGGACGGTGTAGAGACACGGCATGCCGTGTCTGTAACCGAAAATGCCCCCTTCCCGATTTTCACGGGAGGGGTTTGGGGTGGGCACAAACTTAAAAATATGGTAGTTTTGCAAAGGTCTTTTAAAAGTAACTTCCGACGTAAAAAACCTTTATTATTGCAAATACGTTTTAAGCCAAAAAACACATTCATGAATATCCTTATTTCAGCATCGCGACTGCATAACCGATAAAAGTTGCAGTAATAAATCCCGACAACATAAGTTTGATACCGATACCGATAATTGTCGCAATGAACGTCACCGCACCCGCTTTGAGTGCTTTCTTTTTTGTCTGCCCGGCGGTCAATTCACCGATAACCGCACCGAGCGCAATACCGAGCATTGCACCGACAGGACCAAAAAACAATCCGACGATCATCCCTATCGCCGCACCCCATATCCCGTATTTGGTCGCACCGAAACGTTTGATACCAAGTATCGGCAGAATATAATCGATCACCTGCACGATAATGACCAAAACGGCAAAAATAATGAGCCACCACAAGCTGACATCAAGTTTTTTCGTAAAATGCAATAGTAACAGGCCGAGATAACTCAACGGCGGTCCCGGCAACACCGGCACAAAACACCCGACTATTCCCGTCAGTATAAGAAGAATTCCCAGTATCAACAGAACGATATCCATATTATTTCCCCTCAACGATCGATTTGACATATGGTGACTCAAATTCATCCGCACACAGATCCATATACACGATATTGTAAGTTTTACCTGCGATCGTTTTTGCTTTTCTACGTTTTCCTATGTATTGAAAACCAACCTTTTCATAACAACGTCCGCCACGGGTATTATATTCATAGTAGCGCAACATAATGTTCTTAAGATTCAAAATATTAAAACCGTAATCACACAAAAGCTGCAATGCTTCCGTACCATACCCTTTGTTCCAGTACTTCTTATCACCGATGGCTACACCCAGCTCGGCTGTCCCGTTAAGATGATCGATATCAAATAGACCTATATTGCCGATATGTATCTCATCGCGGTGAGTAACGATATCGAATACGTATCGCCCTTTTTTCACCATATCGTCGACAAAGGCCTTTTCTCCTTCAAGCGTGATCATCTGAGAGACGGTAATAAGATTTTTCGACATTTCAAGATCGTTGAACCATTGCGTATACCGTTCAACGCTTTCTGAAGAAATCGGCGAAAGAAAACACATTTTTCCTTGTAATGTTTTGTAATACGGCATACGTCTCCTTTATAAAAATACCCCCGTTACCGAGGGTAAGTATACACTAAAACATACGTTTTGTCTTACCGTAAATGCGAAATCTCGAACCCCGGTATATACAATTTCCTTTCAAGCCACTCAGTAAGCTTGGTCACGACAAGTATCAATAATAGGTAAAGCGCACCGATTATAAGGTAGATCTCAAGAAAATAAAATGTATTCGATGCAAAAAATGTTGCCTTTGCAAATAATTCTTCTACAGTGATAATATACGCCACTGACGTATATTTTATAAGATAGATCACTTCATTGGAGAGAGCCGGTATAGAGAAACGAAATGCTTGGGGAAATATTATTTCTCGCACTGCCTGCCATTTGGTGAGGCCTATCGAATATGACGCTTCCATCTGCTCGGTGGTTATCGCCAAAAAGCCGCCTTTTAAATACTCGGCCTGATATGCCGCCGAATTGAGAATGAACGCAACCACTGCCGCAGTAAATGGCGCAACAGATGAAGGTACTATCGGTAATCCGTGTTGCAAAAGCCACGTATTCAGTTCGACAATCGGTTCAGATTGTAATAAACCGGGTAATCCGTAATAAATAAAAAATAATTGCACGAGAAGCGGCGTGCCTCGTACAAGGGTTATGTATCCCTTGCACAGCAACTTCCAAAACTTATTTCCGTATAACACACCGATCACCAGCGGTACCGATAATAAAAAACCGATAACAGCGGAGATAAGCGTTAATAACACGGTAAGCCACAAACCATCGGCAAATTTGGGTAAATATTCCTGAAATTTCACCCAAAACATTATTCATCATCCCCGTAGAGTTCAGTGATCTTTCCTAAGAACGAACGTGTGCGTTCATTTTTAGGATTTGCGAACATTTCTTTGGGCGGTGCTTGTTCAAGAATATGTCCGCCTTCCATGAATATGATCTCGTTCGCAACCGATTTTGCAAATCCCAATTCATGCGTTACGCACAACATTGTCATTCCCGCTTTTGCGAGATCTTGCATTACCTGCAAAACTTCACCTATCAATTCCGGATCAAGTGCCGAAGTTGGCTCATCAAAAAGCATCAGGAGAGGATCCATCGCAAGTGCACGGGCTATGCCGACGCGTTGCTGTTGTCCGCCTGACATTTGTGCCGGAAATTTCTGAGCATGATCAGCAAGACCGACTTTTTTCAATTCCTGCATCGCTTTGTCATATGCGTCGGTTTTATTCATTTTTTTTACACGTAGCAGTCCCAATGCGACATTATCGATCGCACGAAGATGCTTAAAAAGCGCGAAATGTTGAAACACCATACCAACCTGTTGACGTACAAACGGCAGATCATGTGATTTTAACTTTGTTACATCTCTACCCTCAAGTAATACTCGTCCTTCGTCAGGAGGTGCAAGCATATTCACACAGCGTAACAAGGTTGACTTACCCGTTCCCGAAGGCCCGATGATTACTTTCACGTCACCTTTATTAACAGTAAAACTTACTCCGTCAAGGACAGTATTTTTACCGAATCTCTTTACAACATTCTCAACCTGCAGTAAATACATGCTGTCTCCTTACTCTGATATGAGAAACCCGGGTACTTCATATCGTCTTGCAATATACTTAAAAAGATAATAAAAGATATGAAATAACACAAAATACAAAATAGAACACGCTAAATAAATTTCAAACGGTCGTGCCTGTACAACAATGATCTCTCGCCCGTATTTCAGGATTTCTGCAATACCGACGACATATGCAAGAGGAGAATCCTTTAATACAATGGTAAATTCATTTGTAAAACCGGGTAACGATAAACGGACAACTTGAGGTAATATCACATAGCGCAGTGCCATGGTCTTGCTCATCCCTTGAGAAAGAGCGGCCTCCATTTGTTCAGTGCCGATCGACAGAATAGCTCCTCGATAGATTTGCGCCTGATACGCCGACGAATGAAGCCCCATCGCCAATACGACCGCGACAAAACCGTTCATGTTGATGCCTATGCTCGGAAATCCGAAGTAAATAATAAAGATAATAACCAGTAACGGCAAACCCCTCATGATCCATTCATAAAAATACAACAAGTTTTTTATCGGCTTAGTGCCGTAAATTCTAAAAAAAGCAACCAAAACGCCTATTACCATTCCAAGTGCGATAGATAATACCGTAATCAAAATAGCCACCCACGCTCCTTTGAGAAGGAGCGGGGTGTTTTTTAGTAAAAACTGTAAAGTGTCAAGCATTTGATATGCTGCTTCCCTTTACATCAAATATTTTTCAAGAAGGTTTTTCCATTCTTCTGATGTAAGTATCTCGTTCAATGCGGCATTGACTTTTTCTTTGTATACTGATTCCTTCGGTAATGCAATACCATAATTCTCATTGGTATTGATCGTATAGATGACTTTGATGTCTTTTAATTTTTCATAACCTTTTGCCGCGCTGTCATCAATGATGACCATATCGAGATTGCCGTTCAACATATCGGTTATTGCTTCAATATTGGTAGCATACTTTTTAAATTGGTTATCCTTCATTTTTTTCGTGGTCACCAAATTGTCATCTATCCACAATTGCCCGGTTGTACCGTTCTGAGCACCGATCTTAAATTTTGCCAATTCATCGTCAGCTTTAATAACAAGCTTCGAATCTTTTTTCACAATGATCGCCTGATTAGCACTATAATACGGCACAGAAAAATCAATTTGTTGCTTACGTTCATCAGTAATGGTGATAGCGGAAAGCGACATGTCGATTTTCTTCTGCATAACTGACGGGATCAGAGAATCAAACTGCATGTCGACGATCTCGTATTTCATACCCATTTTCTCGGCAAGCATTTTTGCAAGTTCAATGTCGATACCTTTGTATTCATCGTTTTCCTTGAACTCAAACGGTGGATATTCCGCATTTGTACCGATTTTCAGTACGACTTCTTTTTTTCCGCACCCTATTAATCCCGCTACCAACGTTACTACAACTGCCACCACAGCTAAAAACTTCAAACCTCTCATCTTCTACCTCCTCAGCGTCGCATTCTACGACACCATTAATATGTGTATGGTAAAACCAACCGTGTCGCTTGTCAAGACAAATCAAGATGCGTCACATATTTTCGCACATCGTTTTATCTTGCTTTTTCACGCAAATCGATTATTCTCTGAGTGTCATTAAGGAGGAAAGATATGATAATCACGCATGAAACTATTCGACACACGATTTCGCATTTTTCAGGGAATCTTCGTGAAGATGCATTCCAACGAATGGAAAAGGGAGTCACTCAAATTACACTTTTATGGAGTGAAACCGATGGCGATGATTCAGAGTTCTTTACTTTTTGTACCACACACTTCATCGCCCGTGATGATGAGCGAGAATCAGTGTTTAAAAAAATAGATTTCTATTTGGAAAATATATACGGAAATTTTAATACTATGCGGTTAGCGCTTTCACACCATCTTCATTTGGAGACAGGACCTCTTCATGCGGTTGATTCAATGTTTGGTGCTTTTTCTCCTTCCGCACATGTGGCTGAAGATCTGTTTACACAAAAAATCGCATTTTATATTATTTTAAATTTTCCGCGCTATACACTTAACGAGAAAAGCGCATACGCTTCTAAGTGGACTCCGCTCGAATGGGCGTATGCTCGACTGGGCGACTTTTTTACAGAACGTATCCCCGCAGAACTACAACAAAAAAATGCGACGATCAGCACCCAGGCCGATTCGTATATATCCGAATATAACATCATGATGGGAATGTTAAAAACCACCGATATGCAATCGTTATTTCCTAAAGACATGAAACTGATTACGCATTGGGGGTTACGTGATGAGTTGAAATCTCAGTATGCGCACAGCGACGGAATTCACCGACAACGAATGATCTACCAAGTAATGACCCGTATTGTCGAACAAACAATTCCCTCACAAGCGATAAATAATCCCGACTGCGAATGGACACCGGGAACAAACAACATCACCGTGCAAGGTGTCGCGGAAAAACCTGTTCCCGATTCAAAACGGTATGAATTAATTCGCGATTTTTACACTGTCGAGAGAGAATATGACGCATTTTATCCGTTATTTCCGAGCGTTCTCGCCCGACGATTCGATATGGATCGCGAGATGTCGTATACAGAGATTGAGACGTTGTTTTTATCACTTATGACATCACCTTTGATTGCACAAGTAGGTGTTCTTATTTCAAAACGACTTAATCGTCCGCTCGAACCATTTGACATATGGTATGACGGCTTTAAACCGCGAAGCACAATTGATGAGAACAGTCTCACGGAAAAAACACGTTCGATGTATCCTGATGCACACGCATTCGAACGTGATCTACCGACAATTCTCACCAAACTGGGTTTCAGTCAAGAGCAGATATCGTTTATTGCACCAAAAATTCAAGTAGATTCGGCACGAGGATCCGGGCATGCCTGGGGTGCAGGAATGCATTCGGCGAGATCACGTCTCCGTACACGAATCGGTACAAAAGGTATGGACTATAAGGGATTTAACATTGCGGTCCATGAATTCGGGCACAATGTCGAACAAACTCTGTCGCTTCACAAAGTGCCCTACTACACTTTGCACGGGATTCCATTTACCGCGTTCACGGAAGCATTTGCATTTGTATTCCAACACAGAGATCTTACGCTTTTAGGCATTACCGATCATGATCCGATGCAAAAACATTATGCAGCGCTTGATTCACTGTGGATGACCTATGAAATAATGGGAATGGCACTCAATGAGATGCGAGTATGGAAATGGATGTATGAAGCAACACCTGCAAGTGCAAATGACATTCGCGATAACACTCTTCGTATCTCGCAAGAAACGTGGAATGAATTGTTTGCACCCGTTTTTGGCATTCGTGATCAGACAATTCTTGCAGTTTATTCCCATATGATCGATTACCCGCTGTATCTTGCGGATTACCCGCTCGGGCATGTCATAGAATTTCAGATCGAAGAATATTTGGAAGGGAAAAATCTCGGGTACGAAATGGAACGCATGTGTGCAATCGGCGCTATACTTCCGCAGGAATGGATGAAAAAAGCGGTCGGCAGTCCGATCTCGACAGCACCGATGCTTGCAGCGGCTCAACATGCGCTTTTAGCGATACAATAACCACTGCGATTTGATACTGCGAATTCATATGATTGTTACACAGCGGGGTATTCCCCCGCTGTCAAGTCATCTTCTCATTACGGAAGTATTTTTACACATGCTCCATAGGTGATACCTGCCATTTTCAAACACGTGCCGCTTGATTTGAAGCAAAACGACAATTATTGGAACTTTCTTTTTGAAGAGATGTAAAATTCCAATCAATACTGCCTGGTTTAAAAAATATAATCCAAGGCTTTCGCGATATTATTTTTTTATTTTCAAATGCGAAAACGTACTATACGAGGAATTCTTTGTCCCTTGCCCGACAGTACCAAAACTAATTTCCACGTAAAAAGAGGTTATATGCCTCTTTGCCGGTACACTAACCGTTTCAAAAATAATAGTTTTATGCAGATTTCACCTCACAATATTTCTTGCATCAGTATCATTTTATCGCTATCATCAGCCCATGAAAATAGTTTATTCAAAAGGAGCTCCTATGTCGATTACACTCATAGTGATTTTTTTATTGGTCGGTGTTTTTGTCGGTGTCGTAAGCGGAATGGTGGGAATTGGCGGCGGATTACTGTTTTTACCTATATTTGTTATGTTTTTTGGTTTTTCATATCACCTGGCTGCGGGCACAACGCTTGCCTTAATGGTACCGCCGATCGGGATACTCGCCGCCTATGAATATTATAAACACGGACATGTTGATATAAAGGTCGCACTATTAATTTGCATCGGATTTCTCATCGGCGGCTTTTTCGGAGCGAAATTAGCTCAAATTATACCCGGGAGTATACTCAGGAAAGGATTTGCGCTTTTATTAGCCTACACCGCGATAAAAATGTTTTTAAAAAAGTAATTTGTGCTTATTTTTATATGTTCACTTGACAACTTATAAAACAACCTTCATACTATCTGAAAGAAATGATACCTTTTCGGGTATCTGAGACGATGTCGAAGGAGAACTATATGATATTTTTTTGTGCACGATGCGGCAACAAAATGGACAGCAGAGGAAAGAAACCCGGAGACACCATGTTCTGCACCGAATGTGGTACAGAGCTTGTGATACCCGAAGAAAAAAAGTCGATTATTGAACTTCCCACTGAAAATTCAACCGAAGATACGTCCAAAGAGACACCCGCCCGATCAAAAACGCACCATATCAGCTTCACCGGTACAGGCGGTGAATATTTCAAAATTTGGATCGTCAATATATTCCTCACTATAATCACGCTCGGTGTATATTCAGCATGGGCAAAAGTCCGTACGAAACGTTATTTTTACGGTAATACCGTATTAGACGGTGTGCCTTTTGAATATACTGCCGACCCGATACGGATTTTAATCGGTCGTTTGATTGCATTCGCTTTTGTGATTCTCTTTTATATTATTCAGAAATTTTATCCCCCCCTTTATATCCTTGTTGGTGATTATAGGTTATTGTGTTAGCCCATGGCTAATTTATAAAACCTTACGCTTCAATGCTCGTTATTCCTCATATCGTAATATTAATTTTGGTTTTAAAGGTACTCTTGGAGAGAGTTACACATTTTTCTTTTTATGGCCAATGATCACTATTATTCCATTTACTCAACCCATTGTTGAGTATTATCAAACTAACTTTGTATCGACTCGATATCGTTACGGGAAAACACCTTTTTCATATAGTGGGACAATCGGTCATTTTTATACAGTTTTTGCTGTTACTATGGCCATTACAATTGGGGCAATTTTTAGTGGTATAATGTTTTTTTCTATAATATCAGCACTAACAGTTATATGGCAGAGAACAGAATCCGTCATAACAATTGTGCCTATAATTTTTTTAATGCTTTTGGGTAGTATTCCTTTCTTGGCGCTGACCGCATATACACGATGCAAAAAAGCAGAATTAACGTACAATCATATTCACTTTGCCAACGGGAAAATTAATACCACTTTGAAATTTTCCGAAGTTTTCAAATTGTATTTGGTCAACTACTTTTTTATCATTGTTACCGTTGGTATTGCTACCCCGTGGGTCATGGTACGCAACGCGCGATATTTATCCGAACATATAAATGTTGCGCTTGTCGGCGAATGGGATCAATTTGCTGCGGGAGATCGTTCGAAACAAAGCGCCATAGGCGAAGAAATTGGAGATATATTCGATTATGAATTCGATATCGGGTTATAATATTATCGGAAAATTCTTTGACGGTGAGAGTCCTGTTGAGCATTCTGCAACCCTGTCGGTCGTCAACCAGAATTCAGTACAAATCAGCGGGGATTTCGGCTCGAAATTATTTCCTTTTTCCGATCTGGTGATTGCACCTCGCATAGGAAACATTCAGCGAAAAATCGAGTTTCCCGACGGAACGATATTTTATACAGCCATGAATGACCATATCGATGAAATATGCCGCCAACTTGATACAGCCCATGGGAATCGTTTTATTCACATGCTTGAATCGAAACTTCGATATATCGCGATCGCGTTCATATGTGTAGTGCTGTTCATCGCCGGGATATATTTTTTCGGAATTCCCTTTGCGGCGAAAAAAATTGCATACGCCCTCCCCCAATCGGTCAGTAACTCCATTACCGAAATGACGATTAAAACATTCGACAAACAATATCTTGGTGAAACCACAATGTCAGGTGATCGCCAGGAAGAAATGCAAGAACTTTTTACCACGGTTCGAACTCATTTTCATGCTCCTGAAACCTATACGCTTCTCATTCGTGATGGCAAATCGATCGGAGCGAATGCATTTGCTTTACCGAACGGCACAGTCATTATAACCGATCAACTGGTTGAAAATTCCGAGCATGATGATGAAATCGCGTCAATAATGTCCCATGAAATAGGCCACGCGATGGAACACCACGCAATGCGCTCTGTTATTCAAGGGTCATCAGTGATGATCCTGCTGAGTCTTATTATGGGGGATTTTATCTCCGCAACCAACTTAGCCGCGATGGTTCCGATCGTGCTGATTGAAGGAAAATATTCACGCAACTTTGAGACACGTGCGGATGATTTCAGTTATCGGTATTTAAAAGAAAACAATCTCCCGCTGACACGGTTTTCCGATATCCTCACTCGTTTAGATACAAATAATCATGATTCTGCGGTATTGAATTTAATATCGACACACCCTCCGACACAGGAAAGGATCAAACGCTTCACCGAGTAATGACCTCCTCGTGCGACCGAAAAATAGTGCTCAGTAAATCTTCTTTTTCATTATATTTTACAAAACATCGTTTTGGTATAATTATCGCTTGGACAGGAGAAAAATATAAAAACACGCTTTTGTCAGATTCAAGCGGATGAGTCATTTTCGTATAAATAATCTCACTGGTAATTCCGTCTTTTTTATAAATGACCCGATCATCAGTGAACTCCAATTGCACCGTCCCTAAAATCGGATTTGTTTTCTCCGACTCTCGAAGTATGCTTCGTGCATTACGTAGAAAAGTTTTTCGTAATGCATTTTTCATGCTCACCGTAAAAACAACCGCCATGATACCGATCAATATCTCAGCTAAAATGAACGCGGTTCCCGAATACATAAGATAACACAACCCTCCGAGTACAAACATGCATACAGCAAACAGCACTCGCGCACGCAAAACTGTTTTTTTCAACATATCTGCCGTCTCAAAGTAGGTGAGTTGATAGTCGATATAATCATCTTCATTGAAGTCGAATGTATATCGTTGCTTCATGAATGTTCTCCTTTCTCGATCATTTTTTGATATAAGGCAAAAACATGCTCAACAGAAATATCATTCATGCAATGATGCATCGCGGTACATTTCATTGCATTACAATAATGGTTAGTGCATGAATATTCGGGTTCGACAACCTGTAACAAAGGATTTTTCGGTCCGGCAACCCGCCAATCGGTAGGGCCGAACAACGCTAAACCCGGCACATCACAATAATCAGCGATATGCAATGCACCGTTATCGACGGTAACAATAAATGACGCATGTTTTAACAGGCAATATAATTCTGTCAAAGATGTCTTTCCGATCCGATCATCAAACAACAAATTGTCGGAGAAATACGTCGATAACGCCGCATCATCTTTTGCACCAACGACAAGAATTCGTTTTCCCGTGTGAGCAACTATCTTCTCACCTAACGCTCTCCATTTTTCTCCCGACCACAACTTCGCAGGTCGTGTAGTCCCCGGAAGGAATACGATAGATTGGTGCGGATCAGGGCATGCAGTTTCGTACAATGATATCGCATGCGTATATTCGGTAAGACCGATATACACACCTGCAGCAAGGGCCTTATCTGAAAGATGACTCGCCGTCTCGGGTATTTCAACATACTCGGCCTGCATGTGCTTGATTCGTGAACGAGCACCAACCGTTATGATCCGCGATGCACCGCTTCCGTATGCCATTCGATGTGTCCAAGGGCTGTTACGTAAATCGATAACAGTATCCGGTTTAAATTGTGTGATCTCACGTTTTACGCGGCCGATATTCCAGAATCGGTCATAGTTTTCCCGAATAATAAATGTATCTATTCCGGTCGCTAACGTCGTGATTGCACGACCGCGTTTACCTATGCATAACGCAATTACCGCATTCGGGTACGCCTTACGAATATTATACGCAAGTGGCATCGTCATAAGAATGTCACCCAAATAATTATGCGTGATAATTAGAATTCGAGATAAGTTTTTCATATTCCTCCATAATAAATTTATTCATGATGATTGCATCAAACTTTTGAATGAATGTGTCATATCCGCATTGTCCCATATGCGTTAAGTCCGCCGTAAACACACGTGCAAGCACTGCCCGTAAAGACTGTTCGTCTCCGGAATGAAAAATAAAACCGTTTTTTTCATGTGTGACGATCTCAGGTAACCCTCCCGCATCACTTGCAAGAACAGGGACTGCATACGAAAAAGCTTCAGCGGCAGATAATCCGAATCCCTCTTTTTTTGACGGCATTACCACTATATCTGCATCCATATACCATGTCTCTGTTACAGGCTGATATCCGTAAAAACACACACGGTCATATAAACCGGCATTCTGAACTGTTTGTCGCAAAATGGATTCCTGGGAACCTGCACCGACTATCGCCAAATCCCATTGCATATCTGTAAATTGCGCAAGATTTTCAATAAACCACGACATCCCCTTTTCCGGCTCGAGTCGACCGACGAAAAGAAAATTTACCCCCGCATGAGTCTTTTTTTTGTTCATACACCGCGATGACGGTCGTTCAACGCCGTTATGGATCACTGCGATATTTTTTTCTAACGCACCTGTTTCAACAAGACGGTTTTTGACCGCATTCGATACGGCTATCGATCGTGTACAAAACCGATAGTCCGTGAAATGATTCATTCCATGAACGGTCGCGATTACAGGTATTTTGGTAAGCTTCCCTACGATCCCACCTAAAATACTGGCTTTTGATAAATGGGTGTGAATTATATCGATTTTTTTTCTTTTTATAAAAGAGCATAATTTCATTATATGATACGGAGATACACTGTTGTGTATGGCAGTGGTCATATCTGCTTCAGCCAATCCGGCCAAAAGAGAGTCAATACAAGGGAATGAGTTGCGATAAAAATAGACTGAATGACCATTGTCACGTTGAAACCGAGCAATAATCGCTACATACTTTTCCGCGCCACCGCACCGCCTTGATGATATAATATGAAGGATTCGCATTAATTCCCACCTGCACAGAGAGCGGGTAATAACTCTTCGAATCGGAGTGCATAATACACTGCCTGAGTATTGTTCCAGTCATCTTTCCAAATACGATAAAGATTTTCCTCATCAGCAAACACAGGATAATTCTGCATGAAGTGGAGTATCTCTTGCTCAAATATTCGTGCAACAACTGCAACATGCTCGACTAAATAGTCATGTTCATCAGGAGGCGGGATTTGTTCGATACGGTCATAAAGACCCGTAAAAATGGTTATATGGTACAATGTCGTAGCCTCAGTCTCAGTGATCGCAAATATTTTCACAGGCACGAAACCGTTTTTATAGGCGACCGCATAATATCCTCCGCTATTGAGCATATGCTATCCTTTCACAAATATATCGCAATATACGAACTGAACGAGCTCTTCCATGCATACACAGAATCCCTTTGCGCCGTATATAACGATCAGCTTGCTGTCGCAAGATAAAAAACGGCACCGGTAAAAAATCCATAAGGATCATATCCCAATACCAAAATTTTTTCCCTTCTTTACGACACCATTCCAATAACCCGCGAGTCGTATACCCGTGAGGTGAACGGATATTGAGTGTCGCACACTTCATGGTTGCCAACACTTCATCGGTCATAGTAAAACCGGTGACTAAGACATGCGTTGATAACGGATTATAAAAATAATGCGTGTAAGAATGATTACCGAGTTGGTGCCCTTCATCAATAATACGAGAGAGTATACGTGCATTTTTTTCTATTCGTGACCCTATCACAAAAATAATCGCATGGCACGAGAACTCACGTAACACATCCAATATCTCATCAGCCGCGTCATCCGGCATGTCATCGATCGTGAGTGTGTATTTTTGCGTCGGTTCAGCATAACAATCGTTGTATCTTTTTTTAAGCCACGGCATTATCGTCACGATACATATGATACCATAGATGATAATACCACCCGTTATGAGCGTTACCAATACATTCATAAGGATCGTCCCTTCCAGCGCACACGACCATTCAAAAACGGGAAAAGTAATCCGATTACTGTCGTATACACCACGAAGAAAATACCATAAAGAGGTATCAATGGCAAGAGTTTGTAATCGCGCATTTTTAAAATCACGACCCCTGAAAATAACGCACCGCATAGTATCGGTACCCATAACATGGTCGGAAAAACAAAAAACGTACAATGTGCCACATACACAAACAACAGATACATCGTCAACCACGGGTTGAGGCGAATACCCCCCTTAACCCATCGGAACCGTTGTTGAAAAAATTCACCGCACGTCTTATACGGCTCCGTCGTCACCATATTGTCTCGGGAGAACAGGAAATGTATCTTTTTTTTGGTATAAGAATGCACAAAATGTAAAAGTGCCGCATCATCAGTCGCGTGTGAAAAAGATATCGTTCTCAAAAATTCTTTATAGGTGTGCGACGATACTGCAATATTCGCTCCCGGACAACTTGACGGAATACCAAGTCGGTACAGCCCTGCAGCAACACCGATGAGACAATAAAAATCAAGCGTCATAAGGGGCATTTCCCGTACCGAAACCATTCCGACGCAAAGACCCGCATCGTGCAATCGTGTTCGTAACGTACGTAGCCACAGGTCCGGCACAGTACAATCAGCATCAGTAAAAACAAGAATTTCGCCTTTTGCATGCTTGCACGCTTCGGTTAATGCCGCGATCTTACCTTCACCGCAAGAAACGGAGTATACGGGGAACCCTTTTGTCCTGCATACTGTCGATGAATCATCCTCAGAATGATCATCGGCATACAGTATTTCATAATTAATATCGTCAAGACTTTTTATTGAAGAACAATGCCGTACGAGATTAGCCGATTCGTTTCGAAACGGTACACAGATTGACAGAATCCCGGTATAGACAGTATTGGATTTTTTTGCGGGAAGTCCGACTGCTACGATAAGAATAAAAAAGATACCGACATATGCGTAGGAGAGCCACACAACTATTTCCATGTAAATCCTCTGAATATTCCAAGAATCGGCATAAGCAAAATATAAGGCACATGCAGTATTTTTACAATCGGATAATATATCAGCAGTGACAATCGTTTGAAGATATAAAAACCGGCAGTCAGTACAATGATTTCCATACAACATGCAGATACGATCGGGACAATCAGCATTCGCCACGAGGCAAAGGAGAGTGTTAATCCGATGGGAACAACCGCAAAAACAACAAACATCATATAGATCGAACCAAGGATCATGATTAACCACCAAGGATAATCCAATCCTCGAGAAGCCCATCGACGACGCTGTCTGATAAAAGCCGATACGGATTCAACCGGTTCCGTTGCCACAAAGGATCGCGGATCACTGCAAAACGTTGATCCCCATTTTCCTGTGCGGGCTATCGCCTGAACCATGAGATCGTCATCACCCGAGTCTATCAAAAGCAAGGGTTCTATCCCGCCTGCATCAAGATACGCACTTTTCCGATATGACAAATTATTACCTGTTGCGATCATGGGATTTCCCATACCGATCGCCCCTGCCGTACACAATGATAATGCATATAATTCAAAATTAATCAAACGATGCCAGAAATTTTTTTCTTTCACAAAGACCAATCCCGCACATAAGCCGATACTGTCGGCATACTGTGTACAATGTAATTCAACCCATTGAAGCGGGACTGTGCAATCAGCGTCGGTCAACATGAGGATATCACCGTGTGCATATCGAATACCGTGAAGAAGTGCATTCTTTTTGGGACTTACCCCTTCGGGACACGTATCGATACGGACAACTGTGATCGCATCACCGAAAGACGCAAGGATAACAGGTGTCGAATCTGTTGACCGATCATCCACAATGATAATTTGCACCGGTATTGTCTGTGATAAGAGGCTTTGAATGCACTTTCGAATGGATCGCTCTTCATTACGCGCACAAACAATCACTGAAGCGGTTAGCGGTTGCGACTGAATAATATTTTGTGAATCACGAGTTGTGTCTGCGAAAGAACGTTTTGATGATCGTAATGAGTACGGCGGGTTGAAAAATGTGCGAATGATTATTCCAAGCAGAAAATAACACAGTACCAGTATGTACACACCGGTTAAAACCCACACGATCGGGGTTACTACAGTCATCTGATGACGTCACGAAACGCTTTCACAAGCGACTCCGAACGATTATTCTCCAACGCAGTTCCAATAACGATTATATCGGCACCGGCTTTTACTTTTGCAGCAGCAACATCAGGATCGGTTATGCCTCCTCCGACAATGACAGGGATATCAACGGTATATTTGACCGCCGCAATCATATCATCGGGCACCGACATATCCGCCCCGCTTCCGCCTTCAAGATAGACAAGTTTCATGCCAAGATATTGTGCCGCTAATGCATGTGCGACCGCAATATCACTTTTTTTACGAGGTATCGGCATTGTGTTGCTGATAAAATTGACCGCAGTCACACTTCCCGATTCAATGAGCATATATGCCGTCGGTATCGGTTCAATGCCGCTTGCCTTGATCATCGGAGAAGCTTGAACATGCTCACCGATAAGAAACTGCGGATTTCTTCCGCTGATGAGACTGATAAAAAGAATTCCATCCGCGTCTTGGGTGACCTGATGTGAACCGGTAGGAAATATAATGACCGGTATTGAGACAACTTTTTTTATCTCTCGAACAGTGCTCATGAATCGATCCGTCATCGTCAAACTGGTACCGACCAGCAATAAATCAGCACCATTCTCTTCACTCATCTTTGCAAAATCACGCGCTTCATGAACCTCTTGTTTGTCAGGGTCAATTAATACCCAAAACTGTTTCTTCTTGGTCACTACTTTATGTAAAATCGATTCAATAATCACCGTGATCTCCTTTTATGATAGCAACACCGATTTCAAAATCTTCAACAGCCCTAAATTTTCTCTGAACGCGGTCTCAAGGATCACCTTCGGGGTTACTTTCCCCGGTGCGATCGCACGTATTATTCGAACAAGCGTGTTAAAATTTTCATCGGTAAACTTCACGTAACCTTCTTTCAGCGAATAAAATCTCGCCGTTGACGTCCCTACCGATTTCATGACCTCGTCCTGATATTCACGCAATTCGTTTTTCCGAACATCACCTTTTTTCAACGCACGCACAGCAGTACTCGCAGCAAGTGCGCCGGATTCCAAAGCATTTCCTATACCGGCCCCGGTAAGCGGATTCGATAACCGTGCAGCATCACCCGCAATAAGAAAACCATCACCATACATCTCTTTAAGCGGTAAACTCAACGGCACCGCACCCGACACCGTACGAACAACCGATGCCTTGGGAAACCTTTTTGCTACTAACTGCTCAACATAAAAACATGCAT
This sequence comes from uncultured bacterium, assembly GCA_964423645.1. GTDB lineage: Bacteria > Macinerneyibacteriota > Macinerneyibacteria > Macinerneyibacteriales > CAYRFE01 > CAYRFE01. The sequence goes on from CAYRFE010000009.1 coordinate 45,792, forward strand.
TCATATCTTTCGTAGAAAAACTTGCCGGCATTCCCATTCCCACATTTGCAGTACGATTTCCTTTTGGGAAAATCCATGCATAGCCGCCCGGCGCGAACTCTCGTCCGCCGATCACCTCTATGTGATCTTCTTCAATATCGGCATTTTCTATCGTATACTGAAAACACACGCCCAAATCTTTCGGGGTCAGTGTCGTATTTATACCCAGCATCGGCGCGATTCGCGATTCTACGCCATCCGCTACAATCAAGAGTGTAGCATAGACATGAAAACTTTTCAAGCCGTTAATCATACATACAAACCCATCGTCTTGACGAGTTATTGCGGTCACTGATGCTTTTGTGGCAACATGCACACCGGCACGTGCCGCATCACATGCCAAATCATAGTCAAAAAGCTTCCTGTCGATTATATACTCAGGTTCTTTATAAAGCATTTCAGCTGTTGTCATATCGGGCGAACGAAACCATGCTCCTTTTATGACCGTTGAGATCCATCTGTCTTGCACCTCAGTGTGCTTAATAAGCCACTTTGCACTCACACCTTCACCACAGCGAACGGGAGTACCGATCTCCTGCCGTTTTTCAAATAATGCGACAGAATATCCGGCTTTAGCCACATTACGTGCAGCGACAGATCCTGCAGGGCCGGCTCCGATCACCACCACGTCAAAACATGCATCATGCATGTTGCAACACCAATGCTCCCGAAGGACACATTTTCTCGCAAAGTCCGCACCCTGAGCACCGTGATCGATCAACCACTACAATGGTCTCGTGCAACAGCAATGCCTGTTGAGGACAGAGCGAAACGCACCCGCCGCAATAACAACACACCTGATGTTTCACCGTGACAACCATAAACCTCCGATACCGACAATCATTGCAACTTTATACAACACACTTGCATTCGAATACCGTTCTTTCCGAACCGAAGCATATGCAACTGTCATGAGAATAGTCACCACTCCAATTACTATACAGTCATACAGCAATATCTTTGTCGCCGACGAACGCATCGCCAGTGTAAAACAACATAGCCCTATCGTCAATCCTAAAATGATGTACCGGGTGTTTTGAATTCCCAGAGAAAGCGGGATACTTTTTGAGTTGACCTGAGCATCACCTTCCATATCTTCACAATCTTTCACGATCTCGCGAGTAAGTGTAATAAGGAATGCACATCCCGCCGGCACGAGTAAACGTAACGCTGTTACTTCACCTTCCAAAGCGACCGCAATGATCGGGGAAGCAGTGAGAAACGCGACGATCAAATTACCCCAAACACCCGTAATTTTAGCTTTTGTCGCATAATAAATGGTCAAGTAGACACACAATATTGCAAATATGATGGTCAGAGAATACAAATACACCGTGAGTATCATCGCAAAAATTATCCACATTGCGTACCATATCCATGCGGTCTGCACCGATATCATTCTTGAGGGCAACGGACGAGTCGGTCGATTGCGTACATCAATTTCAATGTCAAAAATATCATTGATAATGTAGCCCGATGCGGCTATTGATGCAAAAAGCATCCCAATGATGCCCATCGTAACTGTGGGTGAGATTTGGAAATAATACACCGCGAAAACCGCCGTGATAATAATGATACAAAGATTGATCGGTCGTATGATCGCCGCCAATGCCTTAAGCACCCGTGTGTCCAAAGCCGCCTTCTCCTCGTTCGGTTGACTGCAGTGACTCATAGCACTCACATTCCTGCCATGTGACATGATAAACTTTGTTAAGGACTAATTGAGCTATTCTATCTCCCGGATCAATCGTAAAAGACTGCACCCCTGCATTCAATACGATCACACCGATCTCGCCGCGAAAATCGGCATCAATTGTACCCGGAGCGTTGGGAATGAGCAATGAATGTTTTAATGCCAGTCCGCTTCGCGGACGAACTTGTAATTCATACCCGATAGGTATTTCAACAAACAATCCGGTTTTTACCAGTGCTGTCTTGCCGGGATCAATGCATATATGTTCAGCGGCACACACATCCATACCGGCCGCGTGTTCACTCATATACGACGGAAGCATCACTTTTTGCCCGTTATCATTTCTGAATATTTTGATTGGAATATGTTCCATATTTCCTGTGCTTCCTTTTGTTTCATTGTCCCGTAATACACCAGACTCATGCTACCAGATAAAATAGTTTTATGCAATACCCTCGTAATATCATCGATCGTGACCGAATGAATACGCGCAATAAGCTGATTATAATCGGGAAGACTGTTATATCGACGCATATTCGACCCGTTTTTTTCCATAATATTATGTACGGCATCCAAAGAAAATAATATGCGAGCACTTACATATCGTTTTGCGACTTCTACGAGTGATTCGGTGATATGCGATTCTAAACGCAGTATGCTATCGGTAATCCCTTCCCAAAATCGATCGCTTTTCAATTGACTGTATGCAGCATACACGACCATGCTTCCTGTCGTGCTGAAAAGAAGCGTATCGCTATATACCGTATATGCAACACCTCTGTTCTCGCGAATTTCTTGGTTCAGGATTGAAAAATCTGTCGCTCCGAATAATGCATTTAAAACATACACCGCAAAACGATCATCGTCATAAATCGTGGTACACGGGAAAGCAAGTAATACATGCTCTTGTTGAAGCTCTTTATTTCTTTCAAAAAACAATCCGTAATGGCGTGTCGGGATTGGCGTGACAACCGGTTCACCGGTTGTGGTAAATGTAAAACGAGCGATCTCGCTTTTCACAAGCTCGACCGGAACATCACCCGCAACTGAAATAATCAGATTTTCAGGAGTAAAACTCGATGCATAATACTCAGATAATACGGCGTGATCAAATGTTTTTAATGATTCGTGTGTTCCGAGTATCGGTCTTCCATGGGATTGTCCCGGCCAAGTATGAGAAAAATACATCTCATATATATAATCTTGCGGGGTATCTTTATACATAGCAATTTCTTCATAGATAACATTTTTTTCCGCACGAATATCATCTTCATCAAAAACAGATTCCTGCAGGATTTCGAACAAAACTTCGATCGCATCTTTCCAATATTCTTTTAATATTCGTAAAGTGAGTGTCATTCCTTCATGCTCGGTAAACGCGTCAAAATCACCGCCCATACCCTCGATGATATAGAGCAACTCTTTGTTGGTGTGTTTTTTAGTTCGCTTGAACAGCAAATGTTCAATACAATGTGTGATACCGTTAAGATGGTGAGGTTCATGCAACGAGCCGTTTTTAAAAAAAGCACCTATGTTGAATGAATGCAAATATGGAAGATGTTCGTAGACAAGAGTGATCCCATTCGGTAATTTATGAATGATCCGTTCAGGCATTTCATCTCCATAAGAAAAAAAGCCGGAAAACCGGCTTTTTTCGCGTTACATTACATGAACAATTACTGATTCAACTTCTTGATACTTGCGTTTATACGTCCCATGTCATCAATTTTGATAATTTTCGCGGTTACCTTATCACCCATTTTGAGGACATCTTCGACTTTCGCAACACGCTCTGCAGATATCTCTGAAATATGAACAAGAGCCTGTTTACCTCCATCAAGTGTGATAAATGCGCCAAATTCGGCAATCTTACAAACGGTGCCATCGACAATGTCGCCAACTTCCGCAGATCTGATTATTGCATTGATCTTTTTGATAGCGCGTTCAGCATCAAATGCATTCATTGCTGACACTTGTGTAGATCCGTCTTCACCAATCCATATCTCGGCATTGGTCTCGGCAGTGATTGCCTTGATCATTTTGCCGGCAGGTCCGATAACTTCACCGATCTTATCAACAGGTATCTTGATCATTGTAATGCTTGGGGCATACGGAGACTGTTCTTTGCGAGGTTCGGTAATTGCCTCTTGCATCACGCTCAAGATATGAATTCGGCCCTTTTTTGCCTGTGCTAAAGCGGTCTTCATGATCTCTTCAGTGACACCTTCGATTTTTATATCCATTTGAATCGCAGTGATCGCGTCTTTTGTACCCGATACTTTAAAGTCCATATCACCGAGATGATCTTCAAGACCTGCAATATCGGTAAGAATAACAAAATCATTACCTTCCTTGATAAGCCCCATGGCTACACCCGCGACTGCATCAGATACAGGAACCGCCGCATCCATAAGCGCAAGCGATCCCCCGCATACAGACGCCATCGATGAAGACCCGTTTGATTCCAATATTTCTGATACGATACGCACGGTATACGGATATTGTTCTTCTGCAGGGATAATAGGCGTAAGTGATCGTTCGGCAAGCATACCATGACCGATCTCACGTCTTCCCGGCGACATCATTTGCTTGATCTCATTGACACTGAACGGGGGAAAATTGTAATGCAACATAAAGCGTTTACGACTTTCGCCTTTCAACTCATCCTTAATCTGTGCATCTGCGGCAGTACCGAGAGTGATCGCCACAAGTGCTTGCGTCTCTCCGCGAGTGAATAATGCCGACCCGTGTGCACGAGGTAATACACCTAATTCGATCGTGATCGGACGAACCTGATCGAACGGGCGTCCGTCAACACGAACTTTTTCCTGCACAAATTTCTGACGGGTGATTTTCTTTTCCACTTCATGGAACGCGACATTGATAAGACGCGGGTCATAATCAGGATATTTTTCAATGATCATTTTTTTCGTTGCATCATAGACCGGAGACAAAAAATCAGCACGTTCAAGTTTAACTTTTATGGTATTTGCCTCACGAATTTTATCGCCCGCAAATGCCTCTACATCCGCTAAAACATCATCACTGACCGCGAAAGGCTCATAGGTAAATGACTTTTTACCGGTCAGAGCGATCAATTCTTCCTGCACTTTACACAGTTTTTTGATTTCGTCATGCGCGACCAAAATACCTTTCAAGACAATATCTTCAGGAAGTTTGTTGACAAAACCTTCCACCATGGTCACCGCTTTTTCAGTACCTGCGACGATCATTTCCATTTCACTCGTTTGAATTTGAGTATTGGTGGGATTTATAAGAAACTCGCCATTCATATATCCTATTCTCACACCTGCGACAGGTCCGTGGAATGGAACACCGGAAAGCATAAGTGCCTGTGATGCACCGATAATACTAAGCACATCCGCTTCATTTTCCTTATCAGCGGAAACTACCGTTGCAACAATTTGCAATTCATTCATATAGTCATCGGCAAATAACGGACGTATCGGACGATCGATCATACGAGCAACCAATACTTGTTCATCACCCGGACGACTTTCGCGTTTGAAAAAGCCGCCTGGGATTTTCCCTGCCGCATAATCCTTCTCGCGATACTCAACGGTCAAAGGGAAAAAATCCTTCGGTGTCTGCACTCTGCTTGCCACCGCAGTAACAAGCACCATGGTATCACCATAACGGACAACGCATGACCCGTCAGCCTGCTTGGCCATACGACCGGTCTCAATTGTCAGTTCTTTGCCGTTTAACTCGTAACGTACTATATGTTGCATGTTAACCTCTGATTCCGAGCTCAGCAATCAATTCACGATATTTTTGAATATTTTTCTTACTCAAATACCGTAATAAACTTCTGCGTTGACCAACCATTTTCAAGAGACCGCGGCGAGAATGGTGATCTTTCGCGTGTGACTTAAAATGCCCCTGCAATCCATTGATTCGTTCCGTCAATAATGCGATCTGCACTTCCGCAGATCCGGTGTTTGCCTCTGAACCGCCGAATTTCTGGATAAGTTCCTGTTTCCGTTCTTTTGTAAGCATAGTAGTTCCTCCTTTTCCTCAAACCAAGGTATAATCCCATTGATCATACCCTAGATATGGGTTATGCCTATACAACGATGCCTTCATCAGCAAGAATATTTAATGTGATATTCTTGTCAATGAGCAATTTTCGTTTCAATTCACTTTGATTTTCAAAACGATCTTCATCGCGAATGCGTGCGACAAAAGACACTTTTATTTCTTCTCCGTAAATCTTTTTATTAAAATTAAAAATATGGGTCTCAATTTTTCTTTTATTACCTTCATAAGTAGGTGAGTAACCGATATATGTCATAGCACCATAAATATTACCTTCATGTTCAACAAATGATGAATATATACCGTCAACCGGTACTTTTGTTTCAACTTCTTCAATATTGGCAGTCGGAAATCCGATCTTTTGCCCACGTCCGTCACCATTGACAACGACACCGCGTACAGAATAAAAACGATTTAACAATTCGCGCGTAAGACGCAGTTTCCCCTCGACAATAGTTTGTCGAACCCAAGTACTGCTGACAATTTTATTCTCATAATATACGGGCGGTACTGAGTGAACGGTAAATCCGAAGCGTGAAGCCATTTGCTGCAACAAATGATGATCCCCCATTTGTTTATTTCCGAAACGATGGTTATCTCCGATCACGATCGCTTTCGCCTGAAATCGTTCAACAAGAATATTCTTAACAAAGTCTTCTGCGGTCATTTCTGCGATTTCATAATCAAACGGGAAAAATACAATATTTTTCACACCTAGTTCACGCAGATAATCTACTTTTTCCTTCTTTGATGAGATCGGTTTGAACGGCGCATCGTGAAGCAATTTTCTGGGGTGTATATCGAAAGTAAAAACTAACGATTCAACGCTGAGTGTGTCGGCTTCTTTGATAAGACAATCTATAATACTGCGATGCCCAAGATGTATCCCATCAAACATACCTACCGCAACTGCATAGGGTTTGCAGGGTATCTGATCAGTGCTTTGAAAAACATTCATACAGAATCTCCCACTACTACAATAAATTCAAACCGCTTTGCACTCGCACAACCCACTGCCAATAAACGCTGCGACTTATCAACCACACGCACAAAACCTGTCAATCGACGAAACACATCCATATCCAAACGTGCACCGTTTATGACCCGTGCGGCCACATCATCGCTTACACACAGAGTCGGCAAATGTGCTGTCACTGCCTCGAGCGGCAACAGCGCGGATTCCAACTCCTCACGCCCGCTAATAGTATCAATATTTATCGCTTTGTCCAGCGAAAAATGCCCTACTTGAATTCTTCTGAGTGAAGTCATGGTTGCTACCGTGTCCAGCATTTCGGCAACATCTTCAATGAAACTCCGTACATAAAAACCTTTTCCCGAAGTCACACGAAAAATACATGTCTGCTCCAACGGGTCATAATTCAAAAGGTCGGCACTATATACATTCACAAAGGTCGGTTCAAGCAGGTCGCTTACATCTTCACCGTTGCGCGCTTTTTTGTATAATGGTTCACCATCATGTTTTTTCGCACTGTATGCAGGCGGTTTTTGTAAATATCCGCCGATGAAATGCGAAAATGCATTCGTGATATCTTCCGGTGTACAATGCGGTACATTTTTTGTACGAATAGTCCTACCGGTTCGATCTGCAGTATCGGTCTGGATACCGAATCTCATTTCGGCTAAATATGATTTTTCATCCGCGCTCAATGCATCAAATAATTTGGTCGCTTTTCCGAATAACAACGGTAAAACCCCCGTTGCGATAGGATCGAGTGTCCCCAAGTGACCGATCTTTTCATTCTTTAAAAACGGTTTGACCTTTCTGATGCAATCAAACGAGGTGATTCCTTCAGGTTTGTCGACTACAATGACACCGTTCATCATACCATTGCACTCCACTTCGATACAATATATTTCATACTTTCCTCAACAGTTCCATGCACTGTCGCTCCTGCAGCAAAGGCATGCCCTCCGCCTTCATGTGCACGGGCAAATTCAGCCACATTGATAACTCCGGCGGAACGCAACGACACTCGACATGTAGTTGGTGAGGTCTCTTTTATTAATATGAACACTTCAGAATTCTTTATATTCCCCAAAAAATTAACCGCATGCTCAATATCGGCATAGGTCATGACCAATTCCGCACAATCATCTAAGGTACAATAACTGACCACAAGACGATCGTTTGCAAAGGTCTTCGCTCTACTCAATATTCTCCCGAACGCCACCAATGAACCCGGCTTATAGGAAGCCCAAACTTTTCGATAAATTGATGCGGGGTTCCCTATTTTCGTAAGAATCGAAGAAGCAGCTTTCAATGTACACGCAGTGGTATTAGAATATGCGAAATTACCGGTGTCGGTCATGATACCTGTATACACTGCTTCATAAAAAGCAAGCGGCAAGGCAATATTCCATGATTGAATATAAAAAAAGATCATCTCCGATACCGATGATGCGTTCGCATCGACAAAATTATACACGCCGAAATGGGTATTATCGGCATGATGATCAATATTTATTACAGGAATAGTGCCGATTTTAGCTCGTGAGGAGTCGCTGACTCGTGTCATATCACCCGAATCAAGTATCAGAACACAATCGGGTGGTTCGTCGGTATCTTCTACTTGCTCGTACAGCCACGTATAATGCTCGGGAAAATCAAATCTATCCCAAATGACCGTTTTTTTACCGATCTCCTGAAGGGCCACGGCGCATGCGACTGCACCACCGCAGGCATCACCATCCGGTTTTTCATGTACAGCGATGGCAACCGTGTGGACCGTATCGAGATACTCGCGTAGACGCAATCCTGTGTCAATCATGCGATATTTTCCTTAAAAGTGAGGTAACTTCATCCACTTTATCTTGAGCATCATCAATACGAAAATGCAATTTCGGTACAAACTTCATGCGTATCCCTTGAGCGATCTCGCCTTTGATCTTATACTCGTCATTATTCAACATGTCGATGATGTCCTCACGAGTGTATGTGGTCTCCGACGGTAAAAACACCGACACCAAAACTTTTGCATGTCTCAGGTCAGGGGCAAGTTGGACCGAAGTAATAGTGATCATACCGTATTCATTAAAATCATACTCGCGTTCACAATACGCTCCCAATAGACGGAGCACTTCTTTGTTCAATCTGTCTAATCGTGAAAAACTTTTCATACTTCTCCCTGAAATACCGATACTTCATCGCGAATCACCCGAACATCGTACCGTTCCTCGCTGAATACCACTATTTGATCCCACAAGGAATACAAATAGTCTTTATCATTCGACAGCGAGACAGCACACAGGGTGAGAGTCCTATGTGCATCGTGATGTGCGCACTCTTTGAGGATTACATCAAATCGTGATGGTATGATATCTTTCATACTACTCACAATCATCCTTTTTTCCTTCAGACTGCGAACACACGGTACATGCATCTCATATTCGCCATAGAGTATCCACATTCTCTATTAAGACTTCTTTTCTTCCATTTGGAAAACTTCAATAATATCGCCCTCTCTGAAATCCGCAAATCCGTCAAGACCGATACCGCACTCATATCCCGCGGACACTTCCTTGACACTGTCCTTGAACCGGAAGATAGAACCGACATGCCCCTGCCATATAAGTCCGTTATTACGCATTAAGCGTGCGATCGCATGGCGCATGATTTTACCGTCAAGAATATACGAACCTGCGATATTACCCATGTCAGGGATACGGATAACCTGACGTACTTCAGCACTCCCCTGATACACTTCTTCTTCTTCAGGTTTGAGCATACCGTCAACCGCTTTTTGTACATCTTCAATGAGTTTATAAATAATATTATACGAACGAATCTCAACACGGCGATCTTCTGCCATTTTTCGGGCAGCTGCATCAACACGTACATTGAACGCCACTACGATAGCTTTTGCAGTGATTGCAAGGTTAATATCGGTCTCAGCTACCATACCGATACCGCTATGGATGATATTCAATGCGACCTGGTCATTGTGAATACCGCTGATAGCTTGTTCAATGGCCTCAAGCGTACCTTGCGTATCCCCTTTTACAATAAACGGGAGTGTGACCGCATCTTGATCATTCAGCTTGGCAAAAAGATCCTCAAGAGACACGATCGCCTCTTTTTTATCCGGCTGCCCAAGTCGTTTTGCATAATATGCACGTTTTTCTGCAATATATTTCGCGCGTTTCTCGTTTTTCAATACCGCGAATTCATCACCCGCCATCGGCACCTCTTCGATACCGGTAATTTCAACCGCATGCCCCGGAGGAGTTTCTTTTACCAACTTACCAAGATCATCGGTCATCATGCGAACCTTACCCCATGTATTGCCGACCAAAAAAATATCTCCGGAACGTAATGTGCCTTCTTTAACAAGTATGGTGGCTACCGTGCCTTTGCCTTTTTCGACCCGTGCCTCAACAACTATTCCGCGTGCAGGAGCGGTCTGCACCGCTTTTAGATCCAACATTTCCGCTTGCAAAAGGATCATATCAAGTAATTCATCGATTCCGTCACCGGTATATGCCGAGCAATTCACAAACAAGTTCTGACCTCCCCAATCCTCAGAGATGATCGAATATTGAGTAAGTTCCTGCCGAACTTTATCCGGTTTTGCAGTGGCAAGATCCATTTTATTCACCGCGACGACAATGGGAACGCCGGCTGCTTTTGCATGATTGATCGCTTCCACCGTCTGCGGCATCACACCGTCGTCAGCAGCGACAACTAAAACCACGATATCGGTAAGATTCGCACCGCGCGCTCTCATAGCAGAGAAAGCCTGATGCCCCGGAGTATCAACAAAAGTAATAGCCCCCTTCGCAGTGGTCACCGAATATGCGCCGATATGCTGTGTAATACCGCCGAATTCTTTTGCGGTCACACGCGATTTACGTATATAGTCCAGTATCGATGTCTTACCGTGATCAACATGGCCCATGATCGTTACGACCGGCGGACGGTTTTTGATATCATCACGTGCAAATTGTTCATATTCCTTAATAAGTATATCATCACCATACGATTTGATGATCGTTAATTCTTTTTTGAATTCATCGGCAATCAAATGCGCATAATCTTCTTCGATCGCATTTTCGAGGGACTCGACTTCGACACCCTCTTTTGCCAATATCTGTATTAATTTTTCCGGAGCAATACCAAGCGTCTCGGCAAAATCTTTACACGTGATACCCTTCATGAGATATAATTTTTCCACCGTTTCTTCTTTCTGCTTTTTTTCCGATTTCCCTGCCGGTGTTTTTACGGCATTTCTTTTCACAAGTTCAGCCCATGTCACCGCTTTTTTATCTTCCTTCTTGGAATCATGCTGATCTTTTTTGGCTTGTTTGCGCTTCTTTACATCAGCATCTTCTTCTTCTTCCCAAAACGAGATGCTGTTCTTCCAATCAGCCAGTTTCTCATCTTTGGTGACCTTTTTCTTGCCTTTATTTTTACGAGCATATTCTTCTGCATCCAATTTTTCTTTTTTTCGTTGTTCTTCCTCGCTCAATACAATGACCGGTTCGTTTTTTTTCACTTCTGCGACCTCAGGTATACTCGGCACGACCGGTATGTCAACAACTTCTGCAGTCTGTACAGTCGTCGTTTGTTTCCCGATCTCCTGAAGTGTCATATGTTGAATGTCAATCCCCACCGTATCAGAATCATCTTCCTCGTGGCGATGTTTGACCTCAATCTTCGGTTCAGTGTGTACGGGATGTTCGGATGCCTTTTCCTTTGTCTCCACGACAACGGCCGTAACCTCTTGTGCCGGCTCTGCGACGACATCAGCGGTCGGGGTCTCGGTTTGAGACACGCGACGACGAATACGAACCGTAGGTTTGACTTCCTCTTCAGCTTCGTCATGAATATCAAAATGTTCTTTTATACGACGTATTTCATACGGCCCCAAAACAGCCATATGATTTTTTATTTCAAATCCTTCCTGATTAAGGAATTCGATCAGTTCATTTGATTGTTTTCCAATTTTCTTTGCATACTCAAATACCCGCACTTTGTCTTCGGACATGGTCACGCACCCCCTTGAATTTTGGCAGCGGCCCTTTTATCAGTGATAGCCACAACACCCACATCGCCACGCCCTATGGCATACCCAATGTCGCGTTTGGTCCAACACTTTATCACACGTATATGATTATGGCGGGCTTTTTCAATTATATCATTGGCAATTCGCTCAGACATATCTTCTGCGACAATAACCAAAAACACTTGCCCGCGCTGTATGTCACGAACTACGGCATCCGTCCCCACGGTAATGTTCCCGCCTCGTTTTAACAAACCAAGATAGCTAAGTTGCGTCACATCTACTCCTGTTTCGGTATCTCATCGTTAGCAAACATCGCAAGTTCAGACGCGGCTTCAATCATCAATGATGCGCTTGCGGCGTCCATGCCTTCAAGTTTTTTAAGCTCGGCGACCGTTTTTTTCGCGATATCTTCGATCGTGTGAATTCCATTGTCAAACATTACATTGAGCATATCGGTGGTCATGCCGGGAAGACTTTTCATCTTTCCCATCTCCACTTCACGTTTTTGCTCAAGTCCTTGGTGATATTTCGTTTCATTAAATATAAATATACGCCACTTGGTCAAACGTGACGTCAGTTTTACATTCTGTCCGTTCTTGCCGATTGCAGATGTATATTGCTCATCCGGCACTACAACCATGGCCTCTTTTCTGTCCTCAGTATCATGAATGGACACACGCGTTACAGCTGCGATCTTCAATGCACGCTCGATATATTCACGCGGATCTTCACAATATTCGATAACGTCGATACGCTCGCCATTGAGCTCACGTACGATATTCTGAATACGCATACCACGAACGCCGACACAAGTACCGACGGGATCGATATCAGAGTTCTTGGAGCGTACTGATACTTTTGCACGATTACCCGGGTCACGTGCGACCGAAACGATCTCTACGGTACCATTGGCAACCTCAGGCACTTCCAACTCAAAAAGACCGCGTAAAAGATTATCATTTGATCGAGATGCAATGATCTCGGTTTCGGTACCATCCTTACGCACTGCATCAAGATATACCTTCATGCGCATACCTCGATAATAATTGTCACGCGGCGACTGATGCCGAGGCGGTATGACCGCTTCCCCTTTGCCGATATCCACGACGATGGTTGACGGCTCCACTCCCTCGTCAGAGCGTTGATGACGAGCACGGTCGCGAGTGTAATCTTCATATTCTTTTCCGCGTAAACGCTGTTTACGTAATACAACTGCCGTGAAAAGTTCACCTTGTTTCTCGCGATATTCTTCAAATATTCTGTCTTGTTCAAGATTACGTATTTTCATAAATACTTGTTCTTTTGCGATCTGTGCACCGAATCGACCGAGTTTTTTCGCATCAAATGATACGTCAACGATATCACCCGGCTCAAGCGAATCATCTCCTAAAAGTTCACGCGCTTCTTCCAGGCTTATCTCCAACTCTTTATTCTCTACAGTTTCAACAACCGTCTTCGCAATATATACGATCAACTTGCCTGCTTCGATCTCAACGGTCATTTCGATATCAGGATCTTCCGGCCCTATGGTAATATTAAATTTACGTTTAAATGCCGCTTTCAAGCTCTCCCGAATAACACCCACCATCTCTTCGCGGGTCATGTCTTTCGCACGACCAAGTTCTTCTATAACTTTCAATAAGGCTTCCATGCTGTCCTTCCTCCCTTACAGTTCTACATCAAGTCGGGCTTTTAAAATATCTGCCCGAGGTATCTCTATAACATCATCTCCATGACGCAGGACAATCGACTGCTCATCATGTGACTCCAATATGCCCGTAAAAGTTTCTTTCGTGCACACAACACGACAAAAGCTTCCGCGAAAAAATTCATAATCGCGATCTTCCTTCAGATCCACCATACCGGGGGATGACACTTCAAGCCAATACCGAGATTGAATGATATCTTCAGCATCAAGTATATCGCCTAAAAAACGATTCACTTTCGTAAGATCCTCGACCATAATACGTCTGTCAACTCCGTCCACAAAAACCGCGACACGTTTCTTATACGCACCGCCAGACAGAACGATCTTATAAATGCGGTATCCTTCGCGCTCGCAGAACGGTTCAAGCAACTCAGTTATACGTTGCACAACATCCATTATTCCTCCCTAAAAAATAAGGGATGGTAAAAAACACCATCCCTTTGGGCGCATTATAGCACGCTACGCGTTTAATGCAAGCGTTTTTATTTTTTATTCATCACATTACGTATCTCACCGCCATAGTCCGCGGGAAGACCATTTCCCTCTTTCTTCGATTGTTTCCTCAGGATCATGATCCTCCAACGGTCATCAAAGAGTAACCTGTCATTTTTCCGAGAGAACATCTTTACAAATCTCCGATTACCTATATACTATGTGCACAACAGACGGAGGAATATCATGCTTCAAGATATGACAGTAACTGTGATATTGGCGATGATCCCGGCAATAATCAGTTTTATCCATGCGGTTAAAACATCAAAGATGCAATTACCCCAGTTTGATACCGGCGATCCGGAAAGCATTCACATATGGAAAAAATTCAAAACCATGAGCGCGATATTCATGGGGATTTCTTTTCTGTCGATCATCCCCGCAGTATGGTTTCTTGCCTATTTAAACAAAGACGATACCACCCGGGGGAGCATACTCGCTTTTATACAGTCGCATCCGTTCATAAGTGTCGCGTCGTTTTGGGTAGTATTTTTTGTGATTGCACGTTTCTGTGCACATACCGCCCGAAAGACAGGGGTACACGTAAAAACACCGGAACCATATGTTGCACCGTCGTATACTGATCACGACAACGATACTCACACCCCAACCGATCCTGACGATGATATCGACATTCATCCGGAGATGACACTCGCGGCGGTCCTTGCATTCAACAAGCTCATGAAGGAGACCGGAATCGAAGAACTGATGATGGGCGCGTCCCAAGAAGATTTCGCATCATTTATCAGCGAGCTAAGTGCCGATTCAGCATCATCTGAGGAAGATATTATAAAAATGATGCACGAAGCTATCAATGGTACAATCGATGACACACTCAAATACGCATCGTTTTTATTCGAACTCAACCGATTCCATGAAGCGCTTCCACTCATAGAAAAACTTGCAAAAAAAGATATTCCCGACGCCCTGTATTTTCTTGGGTGTATGTATAACGACGGATCGGAAGTTGAAAAAGACTATACCGCAGCGTTGAACTACTTTTCGAAAGCCGCAGACAAAGGACATTTAGCGGCTATGAATAACCTTGCATGGTTATACCAAAACGGACATGGGGTTGAAAAAGACCTCAAAAAAGCATTTGAAATTCTTACGCAATCTGCCACACACGACGATCCGTGGGCTCTCAATGAACTTGGCCGAATGTATGAAGAAGGAATAGGCATTACATCTGATCACACACATGCAGTCGCTTGCTATACGAAAGCAGCGGACATGGGATATCTGCCGGCATTTTTTTCATTGGGTAATGCATATCGGATGGGTAAAGGGATTCAGAAAAATGACACTGAAGCGGTCAAATGGTTCACCATCCTTCGCGAAGATCGTCACTGCCGCGATGCATCAATCATAGAAGCGATACTTGATTATGAAAATAGCCTCGACGACGCAATCGTTGAAGAAGGACGCGAACGCGCGTATGAATGGCTTGAACAAAAACACAGCATGCTCGATGCCGATGACCTCATTGTTTCTGAGGAGTAAAATGACGTTGACCATAGATTTTCTTACAGGGTATGATAATTCGATTTAATTTTGTTCTTTTTGTATGATAAATACATTATTGAACAACCTCAAAGCAAGTCACCGCGTATCCCGACAAATCAATACTTTGAGACCTTTGCGAAATTCGAATCTTTTTCATTTTTTTATTTTCATAAATAGGGGTTTGGGGACAAAGTCCCCATTATATAACAAGTTAAACCCCTCCCGATTTCAACGGGAGGTGCTCGAGGCAGGAAAAACCTTCCGGCTCAAATTGAAACGTTCTTTACTTGTCTTTAAAATAATCTTCCATCTCGCTGCGGCGTAAAATCGGCAACTTTAATTCTTCAGCAAGAGTATTCATCGCAATAGGATCCACAAATGCTGCACCGTCACGCCATTCAACATATACCCAATGATCAGGAGTACCATCCAAACGCGCTTTCCCCAAGTACCACTTGCGCTGTGTATCAGTATCGGTTATCTTTTTATCAGAAGAAGTAATTTTAAAACCATCTTCTTTTACAGGCGCATACCCGTCTGTTCCCCACATATGTTGACGTGTATGAAATCGATACAAACGACCTTCCTGCCAAACAAGGTTAAACGTATCGGGGATCGCTTTCTCATTCACCAATAAATAGTGATGACTCGATTCAGATTTCGAACCCTTCGCTGAATAGGTCACTTTTTCTTCGAGTTGCGGAAGCGGTAAATCGGCTAAAAGTGCACACGTCATTATTGTGCAAAAAATTATCACGACTGTTGCCATTTTGTTCATACTAAACCTCCAACATTCTTACGTATATAATAGCGCGATTTCATGAGATTACAAGGAAGAATCTTATGAATTGATGCAACTCTGGCCCCTTTCGTTGAATTTCAATTTTTGATCCATATCGCTTGACTCACGGCAGGACCTATGAGATAACGTGTGCCCGGAATGATCACGTGAAAAAATCTGATGTTTTCCGTAATATTTTACGACGTTACTTAACGCTTATTCATCTTTCGGCGTATCGTATTGAGAAATACATACATTGCCGGTACAGAAAACTTTCGAACACGTCCATTTTATCCTCCTCTGAACGTTATTCATATGCTATACTGTCATGAAGCGAAAGGAGACATCCGATGTCTGATCTTATGCGTATCATTGTCATTATAGCGATCGTGATTCTTGCGATCTTTGCACTTAAGATATTGGCGATCATAGGAGTGTTCTTATTCCGTGTAGCTTTAGCGGCCGTAGTAATCGGTGCGATCATTTACGGCATCGGGAAACTCACGGGTAAAATCAGATAAACAACGAGAATTTTGTCACTATCGACACAGGCGGATCGTATTCTTCGGATTCGGTGTGCTAGAGATAATTCTATTTCCCCGTTTCGTGTTTTGCCGAGGTTCATTGCGATCAATAATGATACCTTTCACTACCTTGCCGGAACATCATAAGTCCTTTGCAAGACTACCATTTTTTGAATTTTGCAAAGGCCTCAATCATGTATTCCTAGGTCAACAGGAACCTTTTGACAATCCGATGAATTACATCTATACTACGAAAATACAAGGAGGACAATTATGCGAATACATGTATATTTTTTCGTGTTACTTATCGCCTTCTCGTTTCTTTCATGTTCACAAAAACAGTCGACACCTTCAGACACCAACAGTATGCGTTCGGCAGTCAGCGACAATTCTCCGCAGAGTGAATACGACTATGATAAAAAGGAAAAGGAAGAATCAAAGTCTGACGATGAGCAATCCCTCACAACACAAAAACCGGGAACTCCGGTCACAACCGAGCGAAAAATTATTAAAAACGGGGAGATCAATATCGAAGTGAGCGACCTGAAAAAAGCCGAAAAAGAACTGTCTGATCTGATCAAAAAAACTAACGGGCATATCGCGTCATCAAATCTTAATGAGGGTTATCTCACTGTCACTGCACGTATACCTGTCGGAACATTTGACGATTTTGTTGAAAAAACCGGGAGTATCGGCAAACTCACCTATAAAACGATCAATGCCGAGGATGTCACCGAATATTATTTCGATCTTCAAGGTGAGATCGTTACAAAAAAGATCCTTCGCGAACGATATCAGAGCTATTTACGTAATGCAAAAACAATAGACGAATTATTGAAAATCGAACGGGAAATCAATAATGTCACCCGTGAAATTGAAAAGCTGGAAGGATCATTTCGCGTGTTGGATAATAAGGTTGAATATTCAACCGTCATGTTCACTCTCAGTCTTCCGCGTTCACAACAAATATCCGATTCCTATCCTTCCTTTATAGTAAGCATCAAAAAACTCGGAAGAGATATCGTATGGTTCTTACACAATATAATCATCGGAGTAATATATATCGTGCTCTACGGTATTATCTTCGTTGTATTTGTAGGTTTTTTGTATCTTATCACGTTCGGCAAAATCGGTCTGGTGAAAAAACTTTTTAAATCTCTTTCAGCAAAAAACAAACCTGAATAGTTTCAAAAATAACGAAGGGGGCAATGAAGATATTGCCCTCAATACAATTACTAATTGAATTTGTATGAATAAATTATGAAATTAAAATCAATCGTTGATGATCTGTAGAAAAAACCCGGCATAAGCCGGGTTTAATAAAGCATATTTCTTAAGCAAACTTACAGATTACCGATAGTCGCGACCATGATCGCTTTGATGGTATGCATACGGTTTTCCGCTTCATCAAACACTTTTGAATGCTTGCTGCGGAATACTTCGTCGGTCACTTCCATTTCTTTTACGCCATGTTTTTCAAATATCTCTTTGCCGACCTTCGTTTCCACATCATGGAACGCAGGTAAACAGTGCAGGAACAATACATCCGGATTTCCGGTTTTTTTGATCATATCCATATTGACCTGATAATCTTTGAGTTGTTTGATACGCTCTTCGAAAAGATGTTCTTCGCCCATGGATACCCATACGTCGGTATAGATAACATCCGCATCTTTTACACCCTTGGCGACATCATCGGTGAGTTCAATTGTACCGCCGGTGGTTTTGCATACTTCTTTCATTTCTTTTACGAGATTTTCTTCCGGGAACAGAGATTTCGGAGCCACTGCAACAAAATGCATACCCAACTTTGCACAACCGATCATGAGTGCGTTACCCATGTTGTTGCGTGCATCGCCGGCGTATACGAATTTTACTTTATTAAGAGGCTTATCAACGTTTTCGATCACCGTGAGGAAATCAGCAAGGATCTGGGTCGGATGATCGGCATCGGTAAGTCCGTTCCATACCGGTACGCCTGCGTGACGTGCAAGCAATTCAACGACTTCCTGTTTGTAACCGCGATATTCGATTCCGTCGTAAAAACGTCCGAGAACCTTTGCGGTGTCTTCAAGCGATTCTTTTTTACCCATTTGGCTGTCATTGGTTCCCAAGAATGTGATGTGTGCGCCTTCGTCGAGAGCTGCAACTTCAAATGCACAACGGGTACGAGTAGATGCTTTTTCGAACAAAAGCACCACATTCTTACCCTCGAGAAGATTACCGCGAATACCTGCACGTTTCTTGTTCTTCAGATCGCGTGAAAGATCCAAAAGATACTGGATCTCCTCTGTGGTGAAATCCTTCAGTGTCAAAAAGTGTCTGCCCTTCAAATTTACCGGCATATGTCAACCTCCTGTGTTATATACGTTTATTTTACGATACGCGTGCCTGTTTTGCCTTCAAGCGCTTCTTCGATCATTTCCGGCGCGGTGATTATAACCGTTTCGCCGCCGTTTTCAAGGAAATTGATAGCCGCTTGAATTTTCGGCCCCATGCTTCCTTTCGGGAACTGCCCTTCTGCCATATATTTCTTACAATCAGCGATCGAAATGGTACCAAGGTCCTTCTGATCGGGCTTGCCGAAGTTAACCGCAACTTTTTCAACACCGGTAGAAATAACAAGCGTTTTCGCACCTATCTCAAGCGCGAGTACTGCAGTTGCATAATCTTTATCAATAACAGCGTCAACGCCTTCGAGTGTTTTATTTTTTTCGTAATATACCGGTATACCTCCGCCGCCGACAGTGATAACCACTGCGCCGGTATCAACAAGCTTACGAATCATATTCTTCTCAATAACTGTCTGCGGGATCGGTGACGGTACAACCCGACGCCATCCGCGACCTGCATCCTCCACCATTTTCCAACCCTGTTCTTTCATAAGTGCTTCGGCCTGTTCCGGTTTGTAAAAGGGTCCTACCGGCTTGGACGGATTGATCATCTGCGGATCTTGAGGATCAACGACAACTTGGGCAAGCACGGTCACAACTTCTTTATCGATACCTTCCAGTATAAGACGGTTCTGTAAGCTTTGTTCGATCATGTATCCCATACCGCCCTGGGTGTCGGCTACAATTACTCCAAGCGGACGATCGGGAACGCTGAACATCTCGACACCTGCTTGGGTACGAAGCAACATATTGCCCGCTTGCGGCCCGTTACCGTGTGTAATGACGACGTCATAACCGTGTTTGATAACTTTTATTATCCCATCGAGGGACGCACGCGTATTGCGGAATTCTTCGGTAACCGTGCCCTTGTCACCATGACGGATAATTGCATTTCCGCCGAGCGCTATAACGACTTTTTCCCGTGACATACATACCTCCTTGGGTTGTTAAACAAAAAAGGAAGGATTGTCTCCTTCCCTGTGAGCCGATTATAGCAAATTAGAGGTATTTGACAAGTGTTTTTTTTAGATTAAACCTCAATATCACCGCTGTTGTCCTGTTATATTCAATTACATTCGTTTTTCGTGCAATAGCATACGCAAACATACTCACGTATACGCAACCATACTCATGCATACTCACGTATACTCAAAGCCATTGCCATTTTTCACGATAAAACACGTATAGCGCCGAAAAAATCGGTATAATTCGATAATAATTCAAGAAAGTATATTGGAAATAATGTAAAGTTTTTTAACCTATACCGCATTGTTTTCGTGCAGGGCTGACCATTATTCCCGTCATTCCCGTAAAAACATGCCTCGATCTATCAAAATTCAAATGAGATCTTTGCAAAATTCAAAATTTTCAATTTTTCTTTAATGTCTAAATAGGAGTGTGGGGACGAAGTCCCCATTATAAAAAACTTGTAAGCCCCTTCCAAACTCAATGGAAGGGGTTTGGGGATGGCACAAATTGTTTTATAATAATTTTGCAAAGGGCTCATATCTGGATTATCGGGTCAAGTCCGATAATGACACAAAGAAAAGACATTCGTTGAAATGATAAATCACACCACCCCGTCGCTTCGCGATACCCCTCCTTATCAAGATGTGGCCTTCTGCAAGGGTTTCTAGTTGATTTACGTGCATAGGTATGTATTGATACTGCACTAATATAATAAAATATTTCATACCGCTCAATGAACTATCCCGCAGCAAGCTACGGGGTATCTCCCCAAAAAATACTATATTTGTTTGCCCACCCCAAACCCCTCCCTTTGAATTTGGGAGGGGCTTATTTTCTAATATAGTGGGGACTTCGTCCCCACACCCCTTATAATAACAAAACTATAATAGCAAAGCCGAAGCAAACTTCGGGGAATTTGACCCATTTAGATTAAACTCATACTTGTCGAATACAATTTAACAAAGAATCAAAATCCACAATTACACATAATTCTATTTTTTTTCAATACACAGAATCATCATTTGAAAATTCAAGTTTGCTTTGATCTATTTGTCATGTATAATCGCCGGGGAGCGAGGTATTGATGAAAGCCTTTTTCTTTCTTTTTTCTTTTTTAATATTTATTTCTTGTAGTATTTACTCTCGTAACTCTCTAGAAAAACTTATTAAAAAAGGCGACCAGTTTTTTCGACGATCCGAATACTCGTTAGCGTACAGTTGGTATTTTAAAGCATTTGAAATTCATCCTACATCGGAAATACCTTATTATAAAATCGCACAATGTCTCATGCAAATAAGAGAATTTGACAAATCCATATATTGGGTAAATAAATCGTTATCATTGAATCCATCCTCATCACAAGCATATCACACGAAAGGCTTGATACATATTTATAGGCATGATTATCCCTCTGCCATGGAATACATTCAAAAAGCACTTGAACTTGACTCAAATAATTATAACGCGCTCTGTAATCTTGGAATACTTTATTCATTTATGGAAAATCATAGTGCCGCGATAGAGATATATTTACAAGCAACACGTATAAATCCCAGCGATGCAACAAACTATTACCATATAGGTTTATCTTATTATGATAAACAAGAATTCGAAAACGCCCTTTTCTATTTCAATCTCTCCGTGAAAAAAGACAGTTCATTTGATCGAAATTATTATAAGATAGGGGTTATTTATAAAAATTATGGAAACAAACTTCTATGGGAAAAATATCTTATTAAAGCAGCGCGAAAAGGGAATCCGTTAGCACGATATGATTTAAAAAAAGAAAGGATTCCATGGCAACTGAAACCTTACGATAGACATCATCAAAACATTTCAAGATGAAGAAACGCGCGTATGATTGCAAGGTATGCTCGCGTACCCGTCTCAATCCTGTCTTTGTGTTTAAAATTTGTTCTATAGTGACATTTCTCCGACACCGCAAAACAAGCAACGGCGAATCAATACTTATAGATTCTATCAGACAAATAAATAAGATAGCAACAGATGCAAAACGATTCTCTTGCATTAACAACTATTCGTCATTCACGTGCCGAATGATGATCTTGTATTTGTTGTTCTTATAGGGAAGTATCGTATCCACATATTCAAACCGGATCGTAACTCCTTCAACTTTTGACGATATTGACTCTCTAAGAGTGCATTCGTCTTTCAATGTATACGTCGGTAATTTTACAATTAAAAATTTTACCGTATTCGAATCCATTTGATGAACTTGAAATTGTTTAACATTGCATGAATACATCATTTGATGAGCGATACGTATTCTTTTCCCACCCAACTCTAAGTGATCGGTCTCTCTCCCCATTATTGCAGTTATACGATTGCTTTTTCTCCCGCAAGGGCATTCTTTTTGAGTGAGTATACCGTAATCACCGGTATCATACCGTATGAACGGGAAAGAATAATTGAAAAAATCCGTACCGATTATTTTCCCTTCTTGTTCATATAGAGCCCTACCGTCATCATTGACCACTTCAAACAAAGAATTATCATAGTCAATATGCAAGCCGTTGTGGCACTCACACTCAAAAGCGGTAACACCGGAGTCATATAATCCATAGGTATCATAAATTTCCGATTTAAATGCTTCGGATATAAGAGACCGCTGAGCATCATTTAATTTTTCAGCAGTAGTAAAGATGCTTGTGGGTGTAAATTGTAATGAACCATTTTTTTTTATAATATAATCACTCATAAGCGCAATGGAGCTTACATATCCCCGTAAAAATGTAGGTTTCCACGTATTGAGAAAATCTATCTTGTGTTGAATAACGCTATCCGACATATCACCGACTGAGATATTCACTCTTCCAAACAATAATTTCACCGCTATATGCGTGAACAACCCGATACGAGAAGGAGAGACCGTTGCCATTTTATCTCCAATTGAATACCCGCCATACTCCCACCCATGGATTATTTTTGCTCTGCCGAACATCAAAGAATTCTTATCAAGTCTGTAATTAAAAAACAACCCGGACGTCCCGCTTGTATGGTTTTCAATATACGGATATGGAGGTTTTACAGCTAAAAATTGTTCATAATGATCTATCATGTCTTGTTTTGAAGTGATCGGCACTTTTTCAATATCATCATAGTATCGAATACTATCGACGTGAATCCCGTGCTCATCAAAGAGTCGTTTGTAGTAACTGTTGTTCTCATAGGCATAACCTGCAATATTTTTGAACAAGGCTATCTGATTAGAAAGTTTTTCATCAAGGCTCATACGTTCATTACTTTTAATTATCTTTAAATATTTCAATACTTCAGGTTCCATAACTCTATAGGCTGTTTGAGCAATAAAATTAGCTAGCATAGTTCCTTCCTCCGATTGTATCTTTATCTTAACCGTACTTCATTTTCTGTCAATTACATTTTCCACACAAAATGATATACGGTCACTCATCAAAAATCAAGAAAACCACACTCGTGTAAGTGAAGAAAATTTCCCTTTGACATATCCTATGTTTCTTGTATACTAATGCGGGTGATTAAATATGAAAATACTTAGTTTAATGTGTATTATGAGCATAATGGTACTGCACGCAGTTGCACTTGGTTTCAAAGACGTTCATTTTAGTGAGCAAAAGAATGAATTTCGCATCACTATTGATTTCGATGCTATACCGGTATATACGCATCGTATATTCCGTGAACCGTTCCGGATCACTATTGATATTGCGAACGCCCAAATAGCGGAAAAGAAGGTCGTTGATATGAATCAACCTCCTTTCAAGCAACTCCGTGTTGCACAGTTTGAAGCTACCACTGTTCGCTGTGTCGTGGAAATGCTTGAAGAACGTCCTTTCCGTGTACAACAAAACGGTAACTCTATCGTCGTTATTGTCGACTACCCGAATGAAACCACCGTCAATACCATTCCGCGTATTCTCCCTGTCAATCTCAGCCCTCGTGATGACAGTCAGGCACTTGCCGAAATTAAAGTTGGTGAGAAGATCAAGGTGCTGAATGCGAAAAACAATTGGCTTCTGATACTTTTAGCGGACGGCAAAGACGGTTGGATTAAAAGCGATTACGTAAAAATCAACAAGTAATGCATACGCCGTTACGCTATGCTTTTGCGTTAATACTTGTTTTTACACTCACATGTGTTCTTTTTGCGGGCAATCTTGATATTCGATTCAAAAAGGATCATACCGAGATCGTATTTCAAAAGATCAATGTGCAGTCCTATAATTCTGATAAAGACAAAAACGCTATTGTTTTTTTTACCAAAGAACCGGTAAAAAAAGACTATATTGTTGTTGATTACGGCGTGGTCAATCACATCGAGATGCAAAAGAACTCTGTGATAGTTTTCTTAAAAAAACGCGTCAATTATACTTTTTCAGGAGATACGCTCTTTCTCTACCCCTTTTACCCGCAGAAAGGCATTATTAAAACACGGATCGCACCGGTATATAAAAAAGCATCGGAAAAATCCGAACTTGAGACGGAAGTACTGATCGGTACTGAGGTTGAAGCTTTGAAAGACAGTAAAGGGTGGTTGTATATCAACATACCCGAGCAAAATGATTATAAAGGTTGGGTAAATGCCGAGTTTGTCAATCTTTTTGCCGATACTGATAAAAAAGATGATTATACCCATATTGTTGCGAGAAAATGGGAATTATTCACTCCCGACAAGGGTGACCCGTATGAATTATCCGCCGGGACCAATTATAAACTTCTTCGTGAAGACAAATCACGCCATTATATCGAGTTACGCAACGGTGACCGCGGATGGATCGGTTCGCAACATACAATATTCACGTCGACTCAAACCTTACGTGACAGAATCGTCGCCTCCACAAAACAATTTCTCGGGACTAAATATGTGTGGGGTGGTACATCTTCACAGGGAATTGATTGTTCGGGTCTTACTTACACCGTGTATAAAATTCATAACATACAATTACCGCGCAATTCTACCCCACAGTTTGAAATAAGCAGAAAAATTCAGCGCTCGCAACTTCGTCCCGGTGACCTTGTTTTTTTTCAAACAATTGCAAAAGGACCGTCGCATGTCGGGATTTTTATTGGTGGAAGTGAATTTATCCATGCAGGACTTGAAGGCGTAGTTATTGCATCCCTCGATGAACCGTATTTTGCGAAACGGTATTACGGCTCCGGCGTAATATTACCGGATTGAGTGTTGAGATCACCCTCCTTTTTACGATGAAACAATTCATTGATTCTTTTCCCCCGCAACTTACAATACTTCTTGAAAACAGTGAGCTTCATGAAAACACGATCGGCGAATCCGAATCACATGTGTTTCATGCGATTGCTGATAACGGCACAGAGAATAGGTATCTGAAGATCCACCCTGCAGATGCAACGGAATCACTCATGCACGAGGCCGCGATTTTGCGTTGGTTAGATGGTAAAATTGCGGTTCCCCGCGTGCTGTATTCAGAAAAAACAGCACAATTTGAATTCTTGTTATTATCTGAAATAGCAGGTCTGCCCTCCTTTGCAACCGAGTTGAGAAAAAATACAGGAAAAACACTTCGTGAAATTGCACGTTCTCTTCGTATGCTCCATGCAATCCCGATAGACGACTGCCCTTTTGACGAACGCCTGGAGAAAAAACTCGCTGTCATCGACCGCAAAATCCGTAATAACGAAATCGACACAACCGACCTTGAACCGGAAAATGAAAACTGCAGTATTTCAACACTGTATGCACGAGTGCATGATATCAGTCAAAATGTCGTAGAAGACCTTGTGTTTACCCACGGCGATTTCTGTATGCCGAATATTTTGATCTGTGAAACGCAATTCAGCGGACTCATTGATATGGGGCGTGCAGGTATCTCCGACCGATATCAGGATATCGCGTTAATGCTCAGAAGCTTGAAACATAACGGTTTTAACCACACGCACTGTGAGCTCTTTTTATACGAATACGGCATCACACAACCTGATTATACCAAGATTGAGTTGTATACCTTGGTAGATGAATTTTACTGAAACCACTAAAAAAACATATTGTGAGCCCTTTGCAAAATTCGAAATTTTCAATATTTTTTATTTTCAAAATAGGGGTGTGGGGACGAAGTCCCCACTATATAACAATTTAAGCCCCTCCCATCGGTCATCGAGTGATTACGCAAGCAATCGTACCGAGATGCGGGAGGGGTTTGGGGTGGGCACAAATCATAAAATAGTAATTTTGCAATGTTATCAAAGTTAATATATAAAAATTGCTTAAGAGAATTAAATCATCAAGATGTAATCTCATCTATGCTTTTTGATTCATCCTTTAAGATAGAATACATTTTTAAATCGTGTAAATTCCCCTTGATGTACACCGATTTTCTCATAATACCCTCAAAACCATATCCGCATTTTTCTGCGATTTTCCAACTGGCTATGTTATTTTCAGGTACAAGAATTTGTAAGCGCACAATATTTTTCCACGAAAACATAAAAGAAGTCATAAGATTTAAAGCTTCTGTCATATATCCTTTATTTCGATTTTTTTCATTAAAAATTTTATACGATAATTCATAGCCTTCAATATAAAAAGTAGGCTTGAAATACGTAATACTACCAAGAAGATTATCCTCTAAATCCGTGATTAAAAAGCGACCCATGTTTTGCCCCCAAAGATTATTCTCATTAAAGCTCTTTCTTAATTCAGATAAAGATGGTGGCGCAACAAATAAAAACTCTCCTGTTGCCAAAACATTCTCCGTTTCTTCAATATATTTATGTAAATCTGTTTCCTTAAACAATCTCAATATAACCTTTTTGCCTTTGATCATTTTAACGTCCTTTCATACAATTTTTTAGTCATTCTTCTCAATCACCACTTCAAAAATCCTGCTCCTGCTCACTTTGCGAACAATGAATGTCAATTCCCCTTCTCGAGTCCGCTCTTCTGCGCGCGGAGTCTTTTCAAAACGATCTATCATCCAATCAGATAGTAGCGGTTTTCCGTCCGGAAGTGATATATTGAAAACGGTTTGAACATCTTCGCAATGCACTCCTCCGCCTGCAATATAACGATTGTCTGCGATTTGATAGAAATAGGTCGGTAATACATCATACTCATCGTGAATATCACCGACTATTGCTTCAATAATATCCTCGAGTGTAACTACCCCGACGGTAACGGCATTCTCGTCTTTAACAATCGCGATATGCTGATAACTTTTCGTAAGTTTATGTAATAACACCGCCAATGTATCATTCACCTGAACCTCTAAAATCGGGCGACAAATCCCCTTTAGTGTCGGATCTTTCGGGTTGGTCTGTAACGCACTCACGATATCTTTAAAATTCACATATCCCAAAACATCATTATCATTTTTCCCGTTAATTAACGGTAACCGTGTGTGATGATGAATATGCGCTTCTATCAATGCTTGCATAAGATTCATATCGGTAGAAAGAAATTTCATATCAGCCTTTTCGACCATGATCTCACACGTTTTCCGTTCAGCAAGCTCAAGTGTATGCGACAACACCGCTTCCTGATCGGCACTTATCATGTTATTGAGTGACGCAAAACGTGCAAGCACTTCGATATCGTCGAGTGCATCGTGCTTGTTTACATTTTTTTTCTTTCCTTCAAAAGGTTTATTTATCATTTGTATCAAGTATACGATCGGTGAGAACATTTTCACCATAAATTGTAACGGCACTCCGACAACAGCAGCAATTGCATTATTATAACGTACACCGAGCGTCTTCGGTAAAATCTCTGTCCATTGAATCATTGCAAATGAAAATGTAATTGAGAACAATGCTATCCATTTATGCCCGTATAACGCATCGAATTGTGCACCGGCTACCGACGCGCCTATGGTATGCGCAAACGTATTCACTATCAGAATAACCGCAATCGGTCGTTGAATATTGTCTTTAAAGTTTTTCCAAATACCGGCTGATACCGGATTTTTCTGTGTCATTCTCGCAATATCAGTCGTTGATAAACTGAGAAGACATGCTTCCAACACCGAGCATAAAAACGATACCGATAATGCAATCGTTACTGCAAGTATGAAAACCGTCATGCGATCACTCCTTCTGTTGTTTTGACTATCGTGAAACGTTCTGAGCTTTCATTAAAAAAGAAGTCAAGCTCTTTTCGGGTACATTTTTCACTTTCACTGATGTTTGAGAAATTCTTGTAAAATCGTGGTCGTTTCTTTCTTTTTTTCAATCATCGGGAAATAATACCCGCCGGGTATCTCCATGAACATGACAGCAGGAAAATCACGGCGAATGCGCTCGTATTGAAGCGGATCCACAAACATTGAATCCGAAACGATACACAAAACTTTTTTGCCGTTCAGATGTTTCAATAAAGGCACGGCATCCTTTGTAAAATACTTGTCATTGTAGGCGCACCCGATAAAAGCCATTTGACCTATCGTGGTTTGAAACAGCTCGTGTTTTAACATCTTTTTTGCGACCGGATGTTTGTGAATTGTTTTTTCATCACTGAAATATAGATTGGAGACATATCGAAACAATCCGGACAACTGTTCAATGTGTTCCGGTTCTGTGATCCCGTCGTAGACGATTTTTTCTACACGCTGAACCTTATCAACCATCAACGCCTCGGTATACGGATCACTTTTATTTTGTTTCTCAGCGAATTGGTCGCGCATGCGTGTCGCCAGATACCGAATATTGCGAGGATAATCCCATTGAGGATTTATAGCTGCAAACCATAACACACGATCGGAAACTTTTGCGGCGCAATACAATCCTAAAAATGCCCCGAAGTCATGACCTATGATGCCAAATTTCGATGCGCCGATATAATCAGCCACATAGAGTATGTCAGCAATATATCGATCGGTCGAGAATGACTCCAAACCTTTTTTTGTATGAACAGCCATGCCGTCACTGTGAGGTGAACGACCGGCACCGTAAAAATCAATGTAGACGAGTGTCACTTGTTTTTCAAGATCCTTGCCGACCGTTTGCTCAAAATAATAGGTATTCCCGCCCGGTCCATAATGCAAAAAAAATGCGTAAGGATTATCTT
Organism: uncultured bacterium; assembly: GCA_964423645.1. Lineage (GTDB taxonomy): Bacteria > Macinerneyibacteriota > Macinerneyibacteria > Macinerneyibacteriales > CAYRFE01 > CAYRFE01. The sequence goes on from CAYRFE010000009.1 coordinate 75,017, forward strand.
TCGATCGTCCGCTGATCTTTACAAATACTTTCCGTCCGTCAATATCCATGAGCTCTTCTTCCGTAAATGCATGTAACGATCCTGTAAGTATTCCAAAAACACATACCAGCGAGAACAACATGCGTATCATTGCACCACCACCCTCAATTTTTTATCTAGTATTGAAAAATGTGCCGATGTCGTACCAAGAGATTCGCCGTCGGCCTCCAATGACACAGGACGCGATGCAGTGATCGTGATCTGTCGTCCTTGCACAGTTCGAACGCGACTATCATGAATAAATGAGCCGTCATACAGACCCGGAAGATTTTTTACTACACCCGCCACACCGATTTGCGCAATGAACGTCACATCGAGTAATCCGTCATCGGGTTCTGCATTGGGCAATTGGCACATCCCGCCGCCGTTAAATTTACCGATTCCCACGCTTATGGAAAACATAGGCTCGTCACACCAAACGATTCCATCAACAGTGACCGTAGCATGTGTGATCCGATATTGAAACAACCCCGTCACCAACTGCCAAAGATACGCCATTTTCCCGCCGTGATTGTGGTCCTTCATAGCGTTTGTCTTCTTCGCCACAAACGCATCATACCCGATTCCGGCAACATTGATACAATAGCGAGTGCACCTTGTGCCGTGAGTGTTAAAATTGATTTCTGCGACATCTTGCACGCGAGTAGTCCCCTTCACAAGTGCTTCGACAGCTTTCTCACACTCTCGGGGAATGAGCATGGTCCTCCCCCAGTCATTTCCCGTACCAACTTCGATAAGCCCCATGGTTATGTCGGCCGTATTCGCAGCCTGAGACGTTAAAATGCCGTTTGCGACTTCATGCGCAGTGCCATCCCCTCCCACCGCGACAAGGCGTGTATAGCCACTGTTAACCGCGCTTTTTGCGAGTTCAATGGCATGGCCTCGACGTTCGGTAAACACATGAGTATGCTTGACACCGTGTTGCTGTAAAAGTGCCTCAACATGAGACCATTCCTTACCGCATTTATTGATACCTGCATGCGGATTAACGATTACAAACCATATGTCACTACTACTACCCATGCAAAAATTGTATATGAAAAGCCGAGATGTGTAAAGCGTAAAACTACCCGCCGGAATATTCATGTGATACGAAATACTATTTATTCATTTAAAAAATGCCGAATTAATTTTTCAATAATGATATTGCCGATAAAGGTATAATACGTCTTTTCAAGGGTTAATGTAATGCCGCCTACTTGTTCTTCAAAATAGACAGCAATTGTTACCCCGTGAGTTTCAATAGAAACCATAAGTTGCGTTGTATCGGTGATATATTCAGGAAATCCTTCTGTTGTTCCGATCGGAAATCGTCTGTCACTTAAAGTTATTTCGGATTTTGTTTGTAGCACCAGAAGAACCGTCAGTATAGGTACATATCGATTACAAACAGAGGTCAGTTTCTTTCCTATTTCTTCAAGACTTCCCCTGTAATAATCATTATTATGAAGTTCAATTATCAGATCGATTTTTTCTTTTTCTCGTGCCGGATTAGTTATGACTGAATGTTTTTTTTCTTGAAGAGATTCCGCTTGTATATCGCCTAAGCTTCTCCAACTGACTACTCTATTTCTTCCGGATTCTTTCGCGGCATAGAGAGCTTTATCTGCTTTTTCTATAAGTTCGTTGATAAAAGTACCATCAGACGGGTACACTGCCATACCAAAACTGACGGTTACTGCTTTACCTTCAATGGCAATATTCTTCTCTACAGATGTCCGCAAGCGTTCTGTAACCATTATTGCTTCCGCTTCATCATTCACTGAAAGCGCAATAATAAATTCTTCTCCTCCATAACGACCCGCCACATCGAACTGACGAATATTCCTGAGAAATAAATTTGCAACATCCGTTAAAACCATATCGCCTTTTTTATGCCCGTACACATCATTAACCGCTTTAAAGTGGTCAATATCCGACATCACGATCCCTATCGATTTCCCATGCTCCTTTGCGTATTTGAACATATCCTTCGTCATGTCAAGCCAAATATCCCGCTTATACAAACCCGTAAGCGTGTCGGTCATTGCCGCTTCTTTCAATTGATTATAGTACAGGGACACATTGACATACTCTCTAAGATAATACGTATGATTTACCGCGTCTTTATTCGGTAATGCGAGCAGGCGTTTGGTATCGGCATAAAAGGCTCCGCGAATCGTGAACAAATTGGTAAACGATGTGCCGCTCTTAGCTCCCTTACGTGACAATGAAATATCAATAAGCGGTATCACAAAAGCATAGGTGATCTCGTTTGCTCGCGGCGCATCGGCAGAATAATATTGAACTTCATCTTTGCGTGCCGCCGTCAAACATTTAAATAATATATCATCAACGACTTTTTCTTCTTTCTCATACCAAAAAGTATCCGCAACTTCTTTCGTAAAAATCCACCCATCCGACGTAGAGTAAGAAAAATATATTACTCGGTCGGTATTTGTGAGTGTCATGATATCACGCATGGTTTGTTCTAATAATTCTTCATGGGACAGGATTGAGCGGGCATCCGCATTGGCATAGAAAAGCTCTTGACGTTTTTTTAATGCACGTTGCTCCTTGGTAGCATAACGGTACAAAATCACTGAAAAATCATTTTCCATACAATCAATTTTTGCTTTTTTCAACACCGACATTGGTTTGAGCATATACGGCGACTCCATAAACTGCTGACGGTCTTCGTCGGGCACCGCTTCCAGGATATCCAATAAAAAAGACCACAATTGCATACAATATTCATGATAATTCGGATCTTTAGGTGAACTGTTTTGTAACAGTAGTGTAAGATATAATAATCTCGAAGAACGTTGCTTGACGACGGCAAGTGCGAGTTTTTTTGTAATATCAGGTATTATCTTGTAGTGCCATAACAATAATTCGTTCGACCCTATCTCCGACAACATATCGTTGTTTTTTTTCAGTATCTGTTTGATCTTTTTCAACACGTGCCGCACAACCACTCCTGTATCATAGTAATATAACCACACTAACATATAAATATACCACTCATAGAGAAGCGCTGTCGATGCCGCACGGCCGAGGCTATTTTCGATACTTCGTATATAATCAAGCGCTTCTGTTTGCTTCAACGATGCGACTAACGTGATGACCTTTCTTCCGTGATAGAGATACGATGTCTCAAATTCCTTTTTTATCTCACAATGATACCTGTCTGAATAATGTAACGCTTCTGAAACCTCATGCAGATCATTCATGACAAAATAATATTCGGACTTCCAATTATAGTAATTCGCTTTCAGTCGTTCTTCCTGCAATAACACTATCCGTGCATCACCTTTCAAGATTAACGCATGCATTCGTTTAAAATCACATGCGCTGTCGTAAAAATTCAATAAATTGTTCAATGTAAGAAAATATTGTCTGGCATTTTCAGATCGTTCTGCATATTCATTCGATTTTTCCAAAAAATATCTGTACTTTTCATAATCGTTTTTGTAATACCACACAACCCCGATATTATTTGATACGACGGACATATTGGTATAGTGTTTCATTTTTTGCGCGGCTTGATATGAACGATGGTAATATTCTATTGCACGGTCGTAATCATTGTTGTGTCGTGCCGCGATGGCTGAGGCATTATAAACGGAAATGATATAATTATCCGGTATATCGGCAACATGAGCTTCATAGATCTGTCGTAATTTTTCCGCAATTGGAGCTGCTTGATTATAATCGTTCATTTCAAGATAGGTAGAAAACATTGATGTGAGAATATCCAATTGCACTGCAAAAGGAAGTAGTTCAATATGCGGTTCAATTATTATTCGGAATCGTTCGATGCATTCCTGATACAATCCCATCATTCGCATTTTCATGAGTAATGCAATGATCATTCGCTGTCCTGTCTCATCACTGACCCAGTCTGCATTTTCAAAATAGGAGTAATATTTCGCCAGATCATTTTTGGAGATAGGCATATATTCGATAACAAAACTTGAATATCGTGCTTTTTCCTCGGCGCTTCGTGCATATTTTTCTAATTTTTCGTTCAGATAGGATTTATCAAACTTCGCATGGATATCTTCTCGAAAAAGCGTCCAAAAAAGTAAAAAACGATTTTTCATGCGTAGTTTATTTTCATGTGGTATAAATTGTGAGAAAACGGACGTGTAAAAATCAAAATCACTACCCGCGTGTACACGGGCGAATTCTTGGTAGACATCGTATGTTGCAGAAAACACCTCATCGGGATCTTTGATTATCAGCGATACGTATGCATAATGGCGTAAAAGATGTTTATGCTTCGACAAATGTTTTTGAATAATGTTACACAGAAGCACCACAAACCGATTATCCTTTTTTATCGGTAATCGATTCTTTAAAAGCGGCATTCGCGTGTAGTAATAATTATGCATATTTACAATGATACCTTTTTCACACAATCGAGACAGTATTTCTTGTAGATCAGGTATTTCCGCTACAACCGTATCAATGAAACAATCCCCCGCAACACTTACCAACGCGGCAATATCACGCTCGTCGTGAGAGAAATTGTGTACGATCTGCCGTATCATCGTCATACGATCAAAGTAATATTCAATGGGATGTTCAGGCACGATACACGTTCCGCGAAGCTCAAACCCCCTGTCGGCACCCAGTTTGTGCATGCCCTCGCTGATAATGATCGGTTCCCCGTTTGACATGGTAAAAAGTTGCTGTTGCACAGTTTCCGGTAATTCCCAAAAATAATTATAATATTTCATGACCGTTACAAATTTTTCATACTCAAGTGACGCAATTTCATAGGTTTCAAAATTCGATACGGTGATCATTTCATTACTTCCGGTTATAAGTCGAAAATTTTCTGCTTCTATTCTATCATGTAGAAGTGTCAGAAGCTCAATACTTGCGGTATCAAGGTCAGTAAATTGCGGAACGTAGATGCACAATGGAAAAATATCAATGATTGTTTCAATAAAAAAAGCAGCGAATTCTATTGTTTTCTTTAACTCAAGGTCCGGTTTACTCAAAGCCTGAGAAGGTGTAAAGCGGAGATTCGGATTTATTTTGACATATTCTTCACCATGCTCCCGTATAATCGCACGTGAAAAATCAAATTGGTTAAAATAGTCTAGCAATGCAGCTGAAAGACGATGTGCATGGTATTGTGAACATTCCAGCCGTATGACATAATACCCTGCCGTCTCACAATAGGGTAATAATCCTTCAGCCGCGAACTGCGCATTCCCAATATCCATCGGAGAATAAAAAACAATATTTGATTCTGATTGAATCAGTCGTTGAATATCGGTGTCCGGTACAACATGCGTGATAAGAATATCCGAGCCTGACAGATGATCCTTCAGTATTGCCGCATGTTGTGCAATAATATCAGCATCATCAATCCCAGGGATTACAGAGCAAAGTGATTGTCCTGTCAGATCATTTAATTTTGATACATCATTTTTTTGTGCAAATTTTGTATCGAAAAAAGGACTTATATCCGTCAATTTTACTTTTCCGTTTGCACTTATCAAAATGTTATCTTTTTTCAGATCACCATGATAAAAATTATTTGCATGAAGAAAGGTCACCGCATGTTTTAATAATTCAATATCCGTACGATCAGGTGATCTACCGCTAAAAATGCCGGGGCAATATTCACCTGAAATAAACCAGTCGGCATCGGTGACTTGTACACCATCAACAATTGCTGCTTTCTCAAAAGAATACAATGATCGTATGAGTGGATGCTGAATCGTTCGATTCGCAAGATACTCTTTTTTAAAAAGATCGATAGGGAATTGTTTGCCTGAATTTCGATTGATAAATTTGACAAAAACCTCTCGATCATACAAAGAATCAACGGCTTTATACACAATACTGTTATCTGATTCCCCTAACTCTTCGATAATCGTATAGCGATCATTAATAGTCTTCACGTATTCATTCTACATGAAAACAAAGCTGTTTGCAATAAAGTAAAAAAAGATTATTCCGAACGAGTCCGAGAAGTGATCCAGGCAGGATTCGAACCTGCGACCCGCTGATTAAGAGTCAGCTGCTCTACCAACTGAGCTACTGGACCAAGGGTGGGTAATGGGATTCGAACCCACGACCAACGGTGCCACAAACCGTTGCTCTACCAACTGAGCTATACCCACCATAGTACACGCGCCCGACAAGACTCGAACTTGTGACCCCCAGATTAGAAGTCTGATGCTCTATCCAATTGAGCTACGGGCGCTTCTTCTCCAGGATAGAAGTCGGGGTGAGAGGATTTGAACCTCCGACCACCTGTGCCCAAGACAGGTGCGCTACCGGACTGCGCTACGCCCCGAATGTCGAACGCATAATATCCTACGGGAGCATCGTTGTCAACGGAAAAATTTGCGTTACGTAATCATCTTCAGCGATAGTATGGTAATATCGGGCCGGGAAAAGCCCTCACCCCCCTCGGTCCCCACGTTCTTACTTTGCTAATAACAAGCGTGACGAAATTTGAATTTTGCAAAGTTTTCAAAAAAATGGTATAAAAAGGTCATAGAGTATCCCGCATAAAAAAGCCGTATACACAACACACATGACATCATATGGATGATAAAGCCCTCCTCAACGGAAGGCTTATACATTAAGGAATATCGCTCAAATAATTATAAATAATTTATAAGTGACATCGGCAAGACTTTTGCTGATGCCTGTAATGCGGCTTGATAAGTTTGTTGCATCATTGCAAAATTCATGGCTGCTTCAGCCATATCCACATCTTCATTATCGGATAGCATCGTCATATTCTCCATTTTTGACAACAAATGACGTTGCTCCACCAACGAGACACGATTCATTCGGGCTCCGATCGCCGTTCTACCGTCGATCAATTTGCTTTGAGATTCTTCAACCCATTGAAGACCGGCAGTGACTGCGGTGACATTATCTTCTTCGATAAATTTTGCAAGACGTGTAAGTGTATCAAAAATTCCTGCGGTATCACGTGACTGTGATGTACCGCTCAGTTCAAGTCGGTCTGCCGTCAGATCATTTGCGTTACTGATTTCCAGTGCCACGTCATTTTCAACCGCATAAATATTGAATCCTGTGCCTTCAGCATTTAAAAAAGCCCTGACTTCGACGATTGTTCCCGTGTCTGTCACTGCTCCGGTATTGATTCGGTCTAAAAATTCTTGAACATTGGTTACGCCGCTCATATCCACTGTCGCACTCAACTTTTCAGCATTAGGGAGTATAAGAGAAATTCGTACAGATTCCATTTCGGGGTCAAGAGCGACCGTCGAAAAGTGTTCTGAAGTCAATCCTCCTGTTACTAAACCTAATTCCGCACCGGTCGTACCTGTTGAATCGGTAAGATTAAATTGCCCGAACGGGACCCGTATATGAAGCATATCCCAATCGACGTCAAGTGTAACATGATTAAATTGCATGTTCGTCGGATACTGAGGGTGTGAATCATCATTTCCTGCGCGACGAATGGTCTCATTGATTGCGTTTTCTACGTCTGCAATTGTGTTATGACGAGTTAACGCAGAAAGATCAACATCAAGCGATGCGGGCGGTAAAGCCCCGTCGGTTATGGTGATAGTCCCAAGTGGAAAAGTGATGCCTGCACCATCAAAAAAATCACCGATTTCAGTAATTTCCTTGTCAACCGGTACCCCAAGTTGCGGATTCAGACCGTTTCCGATCACCGGCAACCCTCGTGTGCCCGTAAAACCTGCGATTCCTAATTCTGCAGCTGTTGTTCCCGCACCCTCCGTAACGGTTATTTGGTCAGTATTCGGACGAAGCACAATACTGTCATCTTGATATTCCACATAAATACGATCGATATTAAAGCCTGACGGAGCATTATTCACTGCGGTATTGATCTCACGTTCAATGTCAGAAAGAGTACTGGTAGCAGTTATCGTTGAAAGATTGACTGATATGGTATTTCCTTCAGAATCGGTAATGTTAAACGAATTAATTGGCGGAGGGATGGTGATTCCCGTACCGGCATTAAGCCGACGTAACTGAACATCAGGTGAAGTAAGATTGTATGCATCATTATTGAAAATAGACGCAGGTGTAAGCGGATTTGTAGCACTTGCGATCTGACCGCCATTGATCGATGCGGTCATACCCATCGCATACAGTAGATTTGTTGTTCCTTCTTTCACAGTGAAATCAGTTCCGCCTCGTAACGATGTGATTTGTAATGTCCCTGCATTGGTTATTTGCGCATGTACATCTGCTCCGGCATCATTGATCTTCGTGACAACGTCATAGATCGTATCAGCTGCGGGGTCTATGGCGATCGATTTCCCGTTGACAGTAAATGTCCCACCCTGTACGGGAGGATATAATCCGGGAACCGACGCCAACGCAACCGTTCGATATTGCGGATCCATTACCGTGCTTCCCATGATATCACTCGTAAATATACTGCTCCCGATCGAACTTATCTTTTCGGCGACATAATCATCCAGTTGGTAAGTTATCTCATTCTGATTCCCTTTATATCTGATAATACCCAATTCTCGCTCAAAAGCGGGATCAGCGGTATTTGTACCTGAGAAAAAGTATCGCGAACCGTCATTTGAATTTGACATTCTGAGAATATGTTCCTGAATCTCTAATAATTCTTGTGCGATGGCTTTTTTTTCATTTATTCCCAATGAATTATCTGCTCCTCGCACAGTGAGTGTCTTGACGCGTGTCATCAAATTATTGATTTCACTTAACGCCGAGTCAGATAACGATGTAAATGATTTTGCATCAGTAACATTTTTCTGGTACTGTTCTATTTTATCGATCGAGGTTCGATACAACATGGATTTCCCCGCCCCGATAGGATTATCGGAAGGTTTATTGATCGTTTTCAAACTTGAAAGTTGCCGTTGATATTTACTCATTCTGGTCAATGCACTATTCATGTCCTGCATCGACGTCATCGACATCATTCTGTTTGTGACACGCATAACCCCTCCTTATATCATGTTGACCAGCACATCAAGCATTTCCTGAACGCTTGACATAAACCGCGCAGATGCGGCAAATGCGTGCTGATATTGTATCATATTCGTCATCTCTTCATCTAATGAAACACCCGATATCGATTCACGACGTTGTTCAAGAGCATTCACCATCACCGCCTGATTATCCACGAGCATCTGTGCCCGCTCTGCATCAAATCCTATTTCCGTGATGGATTCCTGATAGTATCCGTTTATTGTGATTCTTCCGCCTTCCATGAGTTTTAAATCTTGCAGTTGACCGATACGTAATGCATTCGTTCCGTCGGTAAGAGCAACCGGGGAATCCCAAATACCGTCATTGTCAGTGTCTTTTCCCGCGGCAGCGGCAATTCGAGACGGCATTGCAGTGATATCTGCATTGATTCGTATTGTCATTGCCGGAGGAGATTCAGGAGTAAATTCTATGCCTGCTCCACTTGCAAGACTGTTTTCAGGATAGGAACCGCTCGTTGATAAAATATTCAATTTCTCGAAAAGATTTGACGTAATACCTTGAATACTTTCAATTTTAAATCCTTTAGAAGCATCGGCGCGAAGTACAAGTTTATTCATCGGCCCTATAGCCGCTGTAATCCCTGCGCCAGCATTATTTATCTTTTCAACTATTGACTTCAACGTATCATGTTCACCGTCAATATAAATATTGACTCCGTTTATTGATACTTGCCCACTGGTAACCGATAACATGCCCAAATTCGCGGTATCATTGAGTGGTTTTTCAGTATCTGTGATATCTAATTCATTTGATCCCGCACTTATTTTGTATGCAGAACGACCATCTACACTTCCCATTCGAAAAAACTGGGCACCTTGCACACCGTTTATGTCATATCCCGTGGTCTGTAATTCATTGACCGAATCAGAAAGTGTTTGTGCAATATAGTTCAGATTATCCTGATATTTATTCACGTATTCATCTCGAACATCAAGAAGTGCTTTGAGTTTTCCGCCTTGAATATTAACGCTCATACTACCGTTTGCTGCGGTAATTGAATAAAGATCATTACGATAGCGATCGACCGAACCATCCACTTGGGCCATCAAAGGAGATGCAATGATCCCGTTTACCAACATATATCCGGGAATATAGACATTTATTGTGCCATCTTGTTGCTCAGCGGTCGTGATATTCACCAATTGTGATAATTCGTCGACCATTCTGTCCCGTTCGTCACGATAGTCATTCGCAGAATCTCCCCCAACTTCCATTTTCGCAATATTATCATTCAAATGAGCAATCTTTGATGCATATTCATTAATATCGTCGACCGTTGCCGCCACATTGTTGTTCACATCGGTTTTTATAGCATCAAGTCTTGAATACATATTGCGGATATCATCAGCGATCATTCGCCCTTCTTCGGCAACTGCAATACGAATCGATGAGTTCCCCGGATATTTGCTTATTTCCTGCCATGAGGCAAAAAATCTGTTCAACCGTGAGTTCAACGCAATATCGCTTGGCTCATTAACGGTTGCTTCAACTTGAGTGAGATAATCATTCATTTGTCCGAAATATCCTTCAAGAGTTCGTTCGCGACTTAATTGTTGATCGATAAATGTATCCCTGACACGCAAAATACTCGCAACCTCCACCCCCATACCAAGAACACCGACAGGCGGGTAATTAAGCGGAAGCGACTCCGTAAAATCAACACGCTGACGACTGAATCCCGGTGTATTTGCGTTTGAAATATTGTGTCCGGTAACCTGCATACCGATCTGGCTTGCCATAAGGCCACGCTTTGCAATATGAAGTGCACCGAATAATCCTTGCATAATTCATCCCTTTCGGTTGAGTATGGCACCTTCGGTCGGAGCACGTTTTGCCCCATTCGATGCATAAAAATCTTTTTGACGTGCATTGCTCAGTATGCTCAACATAAACCGAGCATACTCCAATTGATCTTTCATAAGCACCGTATTGATCTCGGTTTCACGTTGTAATTCATTACTTTTTTGCCGTATAGTTTCGCGGAGTGCTTCGATCTCATGTCGAAATTCAGAAGGTAACTGACCGACCGCTTCATCCATTGATGCACTGTTTTTAAACGAGGTCCCTGTTAATTCTTCACATAATCGGCGTCGCTCTGCTTCCAACTCTTCAGCTTGTCGCAGTAATGTACTTTTTGAAAATGCAATATCGCTCATCTCATTCATTCTATTATAAACGATTGCATCACGCTCACGATGCGTACATTCAATAAGAGCATCGATATTTTTACAATGCTGATTTAAAATTTTTACTAATGACATACTGCCTCCTCTTATTTTATCGGCATCATCGCTTATATCTTTAAACGAGAACTGCGATAATCACTCATAACACGACTGGTATACGCTTCTGTCTCCTGAAAAGGAGGAATACCTCCGTATTTGAGCACATTACCGGGACCGGCGTTATACGCAGCGACTGCGGTCGCAGTATCGCCGAATTTATCTAAAAGTAATTTCAAATATTTCACGCCACCTTTAATATTCTCGCTCGGATCAAAAACATTTTTAACACCCATATCATGTGCGGTGCCGTCCATGAGTTGCATAAGCCCTTTTGCACCGACAGGCGAAACTGCATATTGATCAAAATTGGATTCATTTCGTACAATCGCTTTCACCAGCATCGGATCAACACCGTATTGTTGTGATACAGAATCAATGATACGATGAATATCCGTAAGATTCTTTTTTTCAGCGATCTTTTCACTGTTCTGTTTCTTAAGGGGAATTACTTTATGAGTATCAGGCATCGTTACCGGCGGTTCTTCATCTCCGCGAAGCGGTATCTGTTTTGATAATGTATCATACATCGATTGCCAAATCCCTATACCGGAGTCACTGATCTTATCACTGATTTTTTCATCATACATTTCCGTGAACATACGAGATTCGGAACTGCCCAACATATCATCCTCATCATTAAGTGTGTCACGCATTGATTGAAGCATTATATTTACAAACACTGCTTCAAATTGTTTACACGCACTTTTCAATTTTTCAGGGGTATCTGTCTTCACATCGGCAGATATCATCTGAGGGTGTATCGGCTGATATGACGGTATACTGCTCATCGTATTCTCCTTGTGTTACATCACAACAAGTTCAGCTTCAAGAGCGCCGCTTTGCTTAATCGCCTGAAATATTGACACCATATCACGTGGGCTTACACCCAAAGTATTCAGTAATTCTGCCATTTCTCCCACGGTAGTGTTAGACGGCATGGTTAAAAATTGCCCTTTCTGATCTTGAATATCCGTTTGTTCATTCGTCACTGCAGTTGTTCTGCCTTGCGTCATGAAATTCGGTTGACTCACTGTTGTTTCAGGATTTACCCTTACGGTCAAACTGCCGTGGGTAATCGCAATGGTTTTAATTTTCACAAATTCTCCGGCAACCACCGTGCCGGTACGTTCATTAATGACCACGCGCGCGCGAGTATCGGTCTCGACCGTAATATTTTCAATCGCAGCAATAAACGCATTCGGATGAATGATCGTTTCCGGTATCATGACCACGATTTCCTTTTCATTCATTGCACGAGCAATAGTGTTTTTAAACATATCATTAATCGCTTTTTCAATCGCATATGCGGTAGTAAAGTCGGGATTACGTAGTAAATATGACATTTTTCCATCCACGACATACGTTGTCGCAACTTCACGTTCAACGATCGCTCCGTCAGGTATCCTTCCGACAGTTGCATGATTTTTACGAAAATTCGTGCCGCCTTCGGTGCGAATATTGAACCCGCCGATCGAAATCGGCCCTTGCCCGACCGCATATACTATCCCGTCCGGCCCTTTTAACGGAGTAAGTAACAATGTTCCACCCTGTAAGGACGTTGAATCTCCTACCGACGACAAAAGTATATCGATCTTTTCGCCCTCTCGAATAAACGGCGGTAATACCGCTGTTACCATAACTGCAGCTACATTTTTTACTTTCAAACTTTCGACCGGTATGTTGATGCCCATATTCCGTAACATCGTTGCAAGGCTCTGTATGGTAAATTGCGACTTATTGGAGTCCCCTGTACCGTCAAGTCCCACAATAAGACCGTATCCGATAAGTTGATTCTCTCGTATTCCTTGGATTACGGCTATATCCTTAATGCGTGTACGCACACTGAAAATCGTCTGAACAAACAAAAAGGTCATAACTATGACTATGCCGTATTTCATACCTGTCCCTCCTTAAAATAACCAATTGATAAAACGTGTAAAGATACCGGGATTTGACCCGTCTGATACAGTCCCTTTCCCTTTATAACTAATGGATGCATCGGCAAGTAATGTAGAGCGTACTTTATTATCACTTGCAATATCTTCGGGGCGAGCTATACCGCGAATAGTAATCATTTCTTTTTCACCATTGATCATGACTTCACGTTGTCCCTCTAAAACAAGATTTCCGTTCGAGAGCACGTCCACCACTTGTGCCGTTATGGTCGCGGTAAGAGACCCCGTACGAGAGGTATTCCCTTTTCCTTTATACTGATGATCTCCACCGGCTGTGGCAGAAAAAACCGGTAAAAAATTTAATTCACCCGTATGCGGACCACCTGAAAGTGATAAACTTGAATTTTCTTTCGTGTCGGTCCCTGACGATGAACTTGCTGTAGAACTTTCTACGATATAAATTGTGACAATATCCCCGATCTTATTTGCTTTACGGTCTACATAAAGTGACTGATTCTTCCACAACGATTCTGCCATCACTATCGATGTGAACATCACACAACATGCGAGAATAATACATTTTCTCATAAACCCTCCCTAATGACAGCCATTCCTTTATCCGAAACCGATGCATTCATTATTTTGCCTGTCATAAGTTTTACTGACACCGTCTCACCTATATATGCATCTGCCAATGCAGTTGCGTTCAATTCTACCTGTAACGACTTACTTGAAAACATGATCATCACGTTTTTCCCTTTTATTACGTCCGGGATTTTCTCAATCGCATCAAAACGTATCGGCTTACCCGGCTCTAAACTTCGTTTTGCGCGAAACGAATGAATACTATCTATATTTGCGAGATATAATGAATCAGCGCAATCAACACGAATCGTCTTAAACAATGTATTTTCAAGTCGTTCATGACGATTAATACGCGATACAGGCACGATCACGTTTTTATAGACAGCGATATATACTGATAGTGCAATAGTTCTTCGGGAAAATGCGGTAATAATATCAGTATTCACGGTCATATATCCACCGATCTCACGAATCGGGTGAAATACCAACCGGTACTCAGCGGAATCAATAAAGAATACTCTTTTTGAACTTTTTAACTGTATCTCTATTTCATTCTCTGTCATAGGGCGTATCAAAGTATCCAATTCCCGTGTGACACGGTCCCAATCCAACTGAAATCCTTTTCGCATTACTCTTATCTTTTCCGCACCGGTGAACACGAGGCCACGGTTCGCGAAACGACGTTCAATATCTCGTCGCGCTATATAGCAATACCCACCCGGTAACGGTGCGGTCGCGATGACCGTTTGTAATAATTCAGGATCAGAAATACCGCCACAGATATCTCCGAGTGTTATCGATTGTGTCATCACTGTTGTTTCATTAAACAACTCGACGGAGTGCACAGTATGCATACCGAACGATCTCAGAATAATGAATATGATGACAACGCTACGCTTCATTCATTACCTCTTTAAGTTATTGGCAAGTCCCAACATATCATCAGATGTTTGTATCGATTTAGAATTGATCTCATATGCACGCTGCGCTGTGATCATTTTTACCATTTCATCAACAATACTCACATTTGACATTTCGATATAACCTTGTGTCAAATTTCCGGTTCCTTCAGTACCCGGGTCAACGACGACCGGTTCACCGGAAGCAGGTGATTGCGTAAAAAGGTTGTGCCCCATTGCACGAAGTCCTGCGGGGTTAATAAATTTTGCGAGTGTAATACGTCCAACATCCTGGGGTTCACTTTCTCCGGTAACCAAAACCGAAACGGTTCCGTCCTGCCCGATCGCGATCTGTTGTACATTATCGGGCAATGCAATTTCAGGCTCAAGCGGTAACCCTTCCGAAGTAACCAAACGGCCGTCTGCCCCAACTTTAAATGAACCGTCACGAGTATAGGCAATTGTACCATCGAGTTGTTGTATTTGGAAAAAACCGTCACCTTCGATTGCGACATCAAGCGGTCGCTCTGTCGGCTGAAGATTTCCGACGGTAAAAATACGATACGTCGCTACCAGCTTTGTCCCATGCCCTAACTGTACTCCTACAGGATTCTGCACTCCTTCACCGGTACTCGCGCCGGGGTCTTTAATGGTTTGATACAGTAAATCGCTAAATTCAGCACGCATAGTTTTATAGCCTGCAGTATTGACATTTGCCAAGTTATTTGAAATGACATCAACATTTTGCTGTTGTGCCATCATTCCGGATGCTGCCGTCCAAAGTGATCGTAACATAACTAACCTCCTTATGCCTGTCCGACATCATTGACCGCTAAGCCCAATGTCGTGTCTTGAGCAGTAATTGAACGTTGATTTGATTCGTATGTTCGGTAAGCTGAGATCATTTCAACCATTTCCCGTATTGAATTTACATTGGATGTTTCTAAAAATCCCTGTACTACCGAGCTTTGCGAAGGCACTTGCTCAGTAGATTCAGTGGTGCGAAATAGTGTATCGCCGTTCTTTATGAGTTGTCGCTTATCGGAAAATGACACCAATTGCAATTGTCCTCGAATTTCTCCGTCAACACTTACGGTACCATCAGTCCCTACAGCGAGATTTTTACCGTTCACATTAATCGGGCCATTAGTTCCCATGACTTGGTATCCGTGTTGAGTAACCAAAATGCCTTCCGCATCAGCGGTAAAACTACCCGCACGTGTATAACGCACTCCCATCGGCGTTTGAACAGTAAAAAACGCATCTCCTTCAATTGCCATATCGAACGGATTTTGCGTCGGCTTTAAACCGCCATTTTCAAATACAGTATATGATTCTGAGATAACAGGCGAGCGCCTGGTATATAATGCATCAAGTATCGCGAAGTTCTCACCGTCTTTTGTACCGCAACAAGTCTCATCTGACGAACTGCATGTAGGACATGTTGATGTAATTGTCGGACTCGACGTGCGTTTCCCCTCAAAAATCATCATTTCCCGTTTAAAACCTGTTGTATCGGCGTTTGCCAAATTATTGGCAATCACATTTTGTTTCAATGTTTGTGCGTTCATTCCCAGTGCTGCAGTTTCAATTCCTTTTATCATACGGCACCTCCCTCACACTGATTGATAAGCACCTCATGTGCCACAACACGAATACTGAATTATTTGTAGCGAATAACGCTCGGAATATTCGCGATTCTGAAATTTTTTATCCGTTGATTTTGATTAGCTCGATACGATTGTTTTTTTACTATAGCTGTTTATTTTATTTTATATATACAAGATAGACTTTTTGATTTTATGTTACTGATTTATTCTGATGAAATTTTTGTTCTTTGCATCTACGATCGACACACATGCGAACACAATAACACACTCATTAAAAAAACACGTTCCCGCTCATTATTTCCGAGAAATTGGAAAATTTTTCCTATCATTGAGAAATATATTCCTGCGTGACATTATTTGATACTCGTCATTTTCGTTTCATTCTTCTCCAAAAATCACATCGAATATAGACCTCGTACATGAAAAAAAGCCCCTTACGAATATCTCGTGAGAGGCTTAATACACAACTCATATAAGGCGAACGGTTACTTAATAAGACCTTTCAGCTTGTTCACGGCATCGTCTTTGACTTTATCGATTTGTTTATCTGCTTCTTTTTTCACTTCATCTTTTACTGCATTTTGAATGGATTTTGTCGCATCCTTTACCAGATCGTTCATGGTCGGAAGTTTTGGAGATATGAGTGTTGTTGCAGGACGAGAGAGACTCCCTTTGATCTCAAACTGCAAATCTATCTGCCCTTTCTCGTTTGTGACATATTTCATCGCAGAATCGGTAAGCGAATCAGCCTTGATATATTTTTCAATATTTGCGGTTTTGACCGCCTTTTCGGCTTGCAACATGACGCCATTGCGAATAGATTGATTATGTTTTTCGGCCAATTGAATACCTGCAGTCGCATTCACTGTCTGTGTCACGGTATTCACCGAACCGTCAAATGTCATGTTCCCGTCATCAGTTTTTATAACCCCTTTTTTCAACGCAACAGTATTTTCTTTGTACCATATTTCTACATTTGCATCTTTCCATTCAAGTGTATCTTTCAAGAATTCAAGTTTACCGCAATATTTCTCCAATGCTTGAACACTTTTTATCGAATTGAAGACTTGCAACCCGGTAACCATACCTTTGGGAGAGCCTACTGTCAAATTCACTTCAGGATTCAGCAATCGTGTTGTTGAATCGAACGGTTTAACAAATCCGTCAGATGCAAAAGTAATATCAAAAGACTTGACACTTTCGGTCTTCATCGTTCCGACCGTCTTTATTCCGGCACTGAAGCTTATACGAATCTGGTTTTCGTTTTCAAGATTTTTAGGGTTGATTGCAATTGTATGTATCAAAAAACGTACGGCGTAGAGTGACACTTTCTGCCCGAGTTTTACATCGGTTATATCAACCGTCCCGTTCTCGAGCCCTATTTTACCTATACTTACGGCAAGTGGTATATCATCCGCGCTAAGAGGTTTTGAAAGACCGGTTGGGCCAGGTTTCGTATCGGTTTCTTCTTTTTTCTTCGGCGGAGCAAGCAGCAGGTCAGATATATTCAATGCACCGTTCGCGTAACGTACAATCGATACATACGGTTCATACAATGTTATTTCAGTTATCTCAAAACGTTTTTTCAATAGTGCACCAAATCTTAATTTGAACCTGAATGCCTTCAGTGACACAAATAGATTACTATCGGGAACATCTTTCATTGTTTTTCGGATATCTTCTTTTACGAAATTCGATATTCTCACATCTTCAACATCTATACCCGATACCACTGAAAAGATCGACACTTTAACCGCACCGATCGTTACTTTACGATTGAGAGTATTTTCCATCTGTTTCGCGATCATATCTTTATTGATAGCATGTACAGCAATAATCGCCGCGATGACAATCACCGCAACGAAAGAGACGCTTATAATAACCGACCACTTCAACACTTTTCTCATATAACCTCCTTCACATCTGATTCTCATGGTATGTCTTCCGGAGAATTTTGTCAAGCATTGAATTATGCCTTGTATCATGCCACGCTATCGTGTATAATAAATCATGACCTTTCGTGTAAAATATTTGAGTCTTGTATGTATTTTTATGATCGTATTTTATACGTCTCTTTATGCACAAAAAACAGTTCGTATCGCCACGCTTACCGATTACCCGCCTGCATGTTTTACAAAAAAGCCTGCTGTTACCACTGCGATAGAACAAATCCCACCCGGCAAGGACTCTGAAGTTTTACAAGGTAAAAGCTGGGAAATTGTTCGGGAGGCTTATCACTCCCAAGGCTATACGATTGTGCTTCATACCGTGCCGATATCTCGGGCGATTCACTATGTAACAAACGGCACTGTTGATGTTATTTTCCCGCTTGTTGTTTCCGAAGAAAGAAGCAGATCTTTTTCTTTTTCGGATGAACCGGTGATTACCGACTCTATTGTTGTTTATTTTTCAGCGGCAGGTACTCCACCTTGGCATGGATTGGATAGTTTAAACGATAAAAAAATCGCAGTCGTACGAAAATGGGCTTACGGTAAAATATGGGAAAAGCAAACCTCGGTAGTGAGAATAGAAACTGATTCAATAATACAATGTTTTCAATCACTTGATAACGAGTCGGTGTCGGGTGTCGTCGGCTATGAGATCGCATTTGATTATACATTGAAATCGCTGGGATTAACCTCGAAATATCACAAAAGTCCTGAAATCGATAAAGTCATCAACTACATGATGGGGAATAAAACGTCCAAAACGAAAACGTATCTCGATGCGTATGATAAAGGCTATCGAAATATTCGTTCAAACGGAATTCTTGATAAAATCAATAAAAAATGGAAATAAAAAGACCCGTCCAATAGTACAAAAAGGCAATAACTCTAAGGTACACGGTAACCTTATGTACTCATATCATGCAATGAAGGTATATCATGCGCGGTCAATGTGCAGAGAATGGTATGCGTCAACGGTGCAATCCCTGCAATACGATTCGCTTGTTTTTCAATCGCTTTCTCAAATGTATTACGCACAAAACGACCGTTTCCAAAACTTCTGTCGCGCAATTCGTATGCAGCGGTGAAAAGAGTCAACGCATTTCCTTTTGCATCTTCATCGAGAATAAACGATGCGTTTTTTACAAATATTTCAAATATCTTCAAAAGATCCGACGGTTCATAATGATCAAAATAAAAATATTTACTAAACCGGGATTTCAAACCGGGATTTGCATTAATGAATAATTGCATTTCATCAGTATAACCGGCAACGATCACCACAAAACGTTCACGAAAATCTTCCATACGTTTCAAAAGAGTATCGATCGCCTCTTGCCCGAAATCATTCGAACTGTCAGCAGAGGCCAAAGAATAGGCTTCATCAATAAATAATACTCCATCAAGGGATTTTTGAACAATTTCATCCGTTTTTATCGCTGTTTGTCCGACATACCCTGCCACTACACCGGAGCGATCAGTCTCGGTAAGATGACCTTGTTTGAGTAATCCGAGACATTTATATACTTTTCCCAAAAGACGAGCAATAGTCGTTTTTCCTGTTCCGGGAGGGCCATAAAATACTGCGTGCAGCGACATGGGAGAGACCGGTAATTTTCGTTGCTCACGCTCTTTTTGTACTTTGATAAGATTGATAAACGTATTGATTTGATCTTTTATATTTTTCATGCCCACAAGTGCGTTAATCTTTGCCATCACAGATTCAAGAGTCTCATCATCTTCTTGTGCGGTTTTCACAATGAAGTTTGGATCAAAATTCGAACGTTGAATCAACGCAATGATCTGTGTAAGTCGAGTTTCTTCTTCTTCTGTGATCGTACCGTCTGCTTTCATTATGCAGTTAACAAAAAGCATGTATGCGGTTGCAAGACGATCGTGACGAAGAATGCTGTCGTCATCATCGGTGCCATGAATTGTCGTAAGCGACGCAAGCTTGTTTTTTTGCAATTCAATATCCGAAGCTTTGATAAAAGATGCGAGAAATGACCAATATGATTCAAGATGTGAATAAAACTTTTTAGGAAGAGATGTTGCCTTAAACAATTCTTGAGCGATCGTTTGCACCTGAGGATCAGTTCCTGATTTTAAGGGCATCATTACCATTCCCAGGAAAACTTTTTCCTCATCGGATATCATACCGTCTGCATACACCGCAAGTGAAGCAAGCAGGATCACATCTTGTGCGACGATATCAATAAAATTCGAATCGACAGGGGTGGAAAGCGCGTCAAGGATAAGCGAGTGAATCTTTTTGGCTTCAATAAATAAAAAATCAAGCGACCGTGAATTATCTTTGTGAAGCGGGTTCTCCGGCGGTATGATCGGCGCAGATCCCATACCGGATAATGTATCAAAAAGTGATGCAATGGAGTCATTCAGTGAATTCCAGGTAAAACCGGACGTGTTCACATGAAGGCTTGAAGGCGGTTTTCCATTTGTTGCCGCCTCCGCAAAAGCCTTAACAGTCGCTTCACTTCCTGTAATTGTAAACGAAGATGTGTTTTTTCCATCGCTCAGCGTCAGAACACAAGACGCATAATTAGCCACACTACTCCATTGCAAAGAACCTCTCGTGAAAACAATAGGGCTTTTCCTATTGTTTGAAAATACAAAAATTACTCGTTCATCTGTAATAAATAATACACCGTTCTCGCTTGTCGTGACATCAAAAAAAGCTTCTTGCAGTGCCGTAATCATTTCGCCGGGAATCAAAATGCGAGATAACGTTTGAATATACGTTTTTTTTTGCCCAACAAGTTGCCACCCGGGGATCTTCAGTAACATTTTCTCTATAATTACGTCATGCTGCATGGGTTGCCGACTCCTTACTTTGCTTCAAGTTTATTGATATCAGCCAAGAAAATATCAGTCATGCTTTTGTTCAATTCTTCTTTATTACCCGCTGTCATAACTCGCGCACCCTGCTCATGAAGTCGATCAAAAACCGACGCCTCCATATCAAAACCGATAAAACTCACCAGTACTGTTTGTGTTGATATAGGGAAATCATCGGTAGTTTTATTGTTTTTATTGTTCACAATTGCATCCATAACATCTTCCGGTTCGGTTCCCGAGGTATTCTCTCCATCAGAGATCACGATAAGACTTTTAAAAATAGTACCCGATTGAACAAGAATTTCCGTACCCTCTTCAAGGGTTCTACCGATAGCGGTACTACCGTTCGGGTAAAAATTCTGAGGATCATTGGTGATTGCACGTAATTTATGAAATGCATCGGTATTCATTTCAGTCAATTCAAATACTGTATCAACCCGATTGCTGAACTTGATTATACCGAGCTTGAGCTTAATTTTTTCTTTCTTCCATGACGTCTCATAGACATTCTGCAAAAATGTCACAATATCGGACAACGATTCGGAGGCAACGATATATTTTTCTTTATTCCCGCTGCTTTTAGGATATTCTTTCATAGACCCTGAACAATCGACGGCAATAACGATCGAAAGCCCCAAGTCGTCAATTGAGGTCAATCCCGGTTTGAATTCATCATTAAAACGAAGATAATATCCCTCGAATGTCTTCGTCGCTTGCGTCTGAGTGACACCGGGACGAACGGACGATGAGCTTTTTTTTGATGTTGAAAAAATATTTATCAAAACCACGGTGATAACGATAACTCCTAAAATTACCGGAAACGCACACGCGCACCCCTTTTTTTTCTCTTCCATGGCATCTCCTTATTTATCTTTGATATCCAGACTGTCGATTTTTTCATTAAAATATGACACGATTTCCTGAAAATCTTTCTTTCCCTGTGCAATTCGTGCAGGTTCACACGGACGGGCAAGATTTTCCGCTATCTCTATAGTTCCCTTGAAGGCAACCCATATCCTGTCACCTAAAAATACGGCTTCTGGAATATCATGCGTGACAATGATGACGGTATATTCATGCTCAGATTGCATAAAAAGAATTTCGGCCATCAAGTCCTGCATCTCCCATCTGATCTTCCGGTCAAGTGCCCCGAACGGTTCATCCATAAGGACGATCTTGGCATCCATACACAGTGTTCTTGCAATCGCAACGCGTTGTTGCATTCCCCCGGAAAGTTCATACGGATATTTGTTTTCCGCTTTTGTAAGGTACATCTTATCAACCCAGTATTTTGCCACTTCACACGCATCTTTACGATTCATATGTTTTATGTGTATCAGTGGATATGCGATATTATCAAGGACTGAAAGAAACGGGAAGGATGAATACTTCTGAAAAACCATTCCTCGGTCTTGTCCCGGTCCTTCCACGAGTTTACCGCTCACAAACATCTCTCCTGATGAGGGTTGTAATAATCCGGCGATAAGATTTAAAATCGTTGACTTCCCGCACCCTGAAGGACCAATCAGTGACACAATTTCGCTTTTACCGACAATATCATCGATCACAAATGATAACCCCGGTATGACCGTGTGTTCCCCGAAGCGCTTCACGACATTTTTCGCTTCGAGTACCGGTACGGGACGAATAGACTCAGATGTTCTCTCTTTGCTGATTGTCTGAAAATGAGAATAAATATCAGGTTTTACGTCGGGATGAATATCAATGATCGGATTGTTATTCTCTGCCATATCTATACCTTCTCATGCTTAAACACCGTATTGCCTAAAAGCTTAAACAACCACGAAAACAAAAACGCAAAAAGAATGATGACAAAAAATATGGCATACATATCTTCTATTTGAAAACGACGTTGACGTGATATAAATAACCACCCTATCCCGTTGACGGTATCGCCACCGCTGGAATTAACCATCTCGGCAAATATAATATATCCCCATCCGAGTCCGAAAACCGAAGAAAAGTGTTTCCATATTCTTGGTAACGCAATAGGGAAATTGACCAAAAATATTGATTTCAATTGAGAAAAACCCAATGTGTATGCAGTTTGAAGGTAAATATCATCTACCTCCTCCATTTCTTTTATCACAAGACCAAGTGCGACGAAGAACATTCCTAACGTAAGAAAGATTATCTTCTGTTTTTCCTCAATACCAAAGATCGCCTGCGTCAACGGTATCAAAGCTGCGATCGGAATGAATGTCCCCACCACAAGCATCGGGTAAAAAAACGACTTTATGGCTTTTTGACAACTCATAAAAATACCTAACGGCAATGCGATCATCAATACGATGAGAAAAGAAATAAATTCTCTTTTAAAACTTAACCAGGTTGCAAATAAAAGCGATTTCTTCCATTCAAATGCACCTACTTCAGGAGTTCCGCGTATCAATGCAGGAAAAGATCGGACAATGTCAACCGGATTGGGTAACACATTTCGCGAGATCGTTCTGTTCTCAGGGCTGGACAGCGGGGATGTCAATAAAAACCATACACCGAACACAATCGCAATAAAAAGTAATGTCGCCGCCACCTTTGTGGTCGGCGAAATAGGCTTCCGTATCCATATCACGTTACGCATGATCCTGCCTTTTACTCAAATGACAAAAACTTGACTTCAACACGTCTGTTTTTGGTTTGGTCATTCGGATCGATCGGTTGATCCCAGCCTTTTCCTTCGGTGAAAATACGCTGTTCATCACACTGATACTGTTCAACAAGTATTTTTTTTATGAATTCGGCACGTTTTTTTGAAATCAACTTCGCTTGTGCTGACGCTTCAATGAATATTTGCTGTCCTTGAGCCTTAAATTCTTCAACTTTCGTTGTATCCAAGTGACCAATCAACTTGACGACAGTTGTACCCAATACATTCATTTGTTCGGCGATCTTTGACAGATGTTTGCGATTCTGTACAATTTCGTCACGAGGAGAGTTGATATTGAAATCTACTTGCGCCGCATCGAAATGCAGTTGAATATCTTCGGTGAGCACCGTTCTCTTCGATTCAAGATCGGCAATACTGAAATTACCTTGTTTATTGAATGACGTTTTAACCGTATTTTGCTGTGACGCAAACATTTTCTTACTTTGGAATTTTTTTAACGCAGTGATATTGATAACCGCTTCCGCGTCATAACTAGCGGTATCGGGTAAGCTTCCGGCGTTTTTATAATATTCCTGAGCTAAGAAAAATATTTTAAACGCACTGATCGGATTCTCAGAATCAAATATCATCATGTTTTCAGGAAAATTAGCAATATGCACATCCTCAAGCATAAGAGATGCTTCGTGGGCACCACCAGGTAATTTAAATAATTCTGCCATCGCATTGAAGACTTTTTGCTTGTTTTGCTCCAAAAGATCCGCACCTTCCATCATTGATTTTGAAAACGCTTCAATAATCTCAGGATGATCCTTTGTAAAATCAAGACGCGCAAGATAACAATCGGATATAAGCTGGTTCGCGTCACGCGAAGTGATCAACAAACGTGACCCTGCGACGTACGTTTTTGCGGTCGGATCGGTGATCTCATACAAAAACGGTGACCACGTGACACATGCATCAACTTTTGTGTCATTCAAATACGCATCCTTCGCGGTTATGGCATCACTCACATATTGAATCATAACATCGGAGGGGGTAAGATTTGATTGCGCCAAAACCCATAATAAAAAGAAATTTGACGGTGTGTTCCCTGCGACCACGATACGTTTCCCCTTGAGATCTTTCGGTGTCTTGATATACTCACGAGCGATAATCCCGTCACCGCCGTAAGACCAATCGAATATTCCGAAAACCTGCGGGATCACACGTTTATCATTTTTAAATACATCATACAACAACGGCATCGTATCGACTGTTGACCAAATAATCGGATACTTACCCTTCGCATAATTACTTAAATGCGAATTGGGATCTTCATCACGCACCAACTCTACGACAAATTTACCGTTCTTATAGAAAAGTGATTCTTTATTCGGTTGGATACCGTTGTTCGCTGCAAATAATGCGGCATATCCGCCCCATGTAACCAACGGGATACGAATAACAGGAATCTTCTCACCGTCAATCGTGACAGTATCAAGAGTATATCCTGAAAAACCGGTCACCGACAACTGCTGCGGTTTTGATGCATAGTTGATTGCATCAATTGTTTTTTGTTTCTTAGAATCGGTAAAATATTTATAAAATACAACCGAAGCGATAATCAATACAAGGATCACAACTCCTATTATCTTTTTCATACCTGTCTCCCTACTTTGAAAGATTCTTTAACATGAATTCCGGCGACACGACTGAATCAGGAGACACATTGAAGTCTTGCGGTAATTCACTGCCGTTCTTTTTATACAATTCCGTTGACAAGTTGAATATTGAATAGGCCGAAAATGCCGCAGTTTTATCAAAAAATTGTTTATTTTCCTCACGCCCGGCAATAACGACATCTCCGAACATGAGCATAACTTCTTCAGCACCACCCTTGATACCGAAAAATGCTGCTATTTGCCCGGCGACCTTTTGTTGATCTTTCATGAAAATATCATACCCCTCAAGCATTGCTTTTGTAAATGCTTCCAACACTTCCGGATGCTCTTTCACAAAATCTTCGCGCACGAGATACACATCTGCGATGATACCGTGCGAAGGATTACCTTTTGCGGTGGTTGTCAAAAGGGTTGAACCTTTTACATATGACGGTTTTTTCGGATCGGTTATATCATACACGAACGGTGACCATGTCACACACACCGAAATCGATGAATCATTGACGAAAGCGTCTTTTGCCGCAATCGCATCTGCAGTGAAGACCATTTTTACGTCATTTTGTGTAAGTCCTTCGGTATTCAAATACCAAAGAATAAAATAATGTGACGGTGTATACTGCGCAACAGAAATTTTCTTACCCTTCATGTCTTTCGGTGATTTTATATTTCCTCGTACAATGATCCCGTCGCCGCCTGATGAAAAATCAAACGCACCGATCACATGAGGAATGGTACGAGTATCTTTGCTGAGTGAATTATATTGCAACGGAAGCATGTCCATTGTTGACCAAATCATATTGTAGTTGCCGCTCGCAAGACCGGGGAGATGATTTCCCACATTTTCTTCCTGAACGAGTTTGACTTTAAATTTACCGTATTTGTAAAAAAGAGAATCCTCGGTCGGCTCGGTCCCGTTGTTGGCTGCGAATAATGCAGCATAACCACCCCATGTTACCAAAGGAATTGTGATAACAATATCCTCTTTCTTTTTTGCACAACCGGATAAAAAAATACCCAAAGCCACCAACACTCCAATAATGATTTTCATACCCAATCCTCCTCTTTTATTGTTACGTATCTATTGCCATTTCCCGTAGTATACAACGTATTCGTTTTTTGTCAAGAATAATGGGCACACAAAACCATTGAAAATATATGCAGAGAGCATTGAACGGCATTTACTTCAGCAAAAAAGTGCGTTCTCACCCTCTCAACAGCCTTCAAATACAAATTCACCGTTACAAAATCGATCGTTTCGCATACTCTCTTTCCGACAATAACGTCTCCGGGAAGATCAGCATACGCGGCAGAAACGCTTGATCTCGATCATGAGCTTACCGGAGTTATCTGCATTTTATGTTTTTTTCTGCGCTTTTCGTAATATCGCCATCACTTCATGCCGATTGTGAAACAACTGTCTCACGGCGATGCAATCGTACTCTTTTGAAAGGGTTTTCAATGCGGCATGTATCACCGGCACAGGGTTTTCATGAGGCAATTTCAGTGTCATGACCGCCCACGCACCAGATCGTAACGATGCTGCAGCAGCATTCATTATTTTTGTGGAAAAAAAAGGTTCCATTCGCATATCATTTACGACACAATCCGCGTCATGAATATCCAATAAAGCCACGTCAGCAGTCATTTTCATGTGTGTGACGCCGCTATCATTCGCAACTCGTTCATCAAGATCCGCAGGATCAATCGCCACGACCTTCATGCCCAAGCGTCGTAATACGGCTGTCCACCCTCCCGGTGCCGCCCCCAGATCGATTGCGGTCCCCTTCGCAGGCAACTGCAATGCAAATAATGCCATCGCTTCCTGTAATTTGAATTCCGCTCGCGATATCGTGTCATCCCCGATCTTATAATGTCTCATCCCGCCTGCCCACGGATTACCATTTTCGCGAATGGTCGATAACCCGATATAGGCATGCGCTTCATGCAGAACAACCGATAAAACAGGTGTTTGAGCGTGGACCGTATCACTTTCACGAATACATACATCCGAAATCGCTTCAAAAATATCTTTGTACGTATACGGTACAATGTGAGCGCCGACTGTACGAAACTGAAAAATCGGATGCGCAGCATTCCCAGACAATATTTCACGAATAACGGCGATAATCTCTTCAAGATCATAGGCATATTCAATTTCTTGAGTGACCGGACACAGATGACGAATAAAATACGGATTCGCTCCCCAAATTCGAGAAGTACACGCTGAGAAAGGTAACGCGCTTTCCAGAAGAACTGTATGCGTGTCTACCCAAAACACTTCTTTAACGGTCGTTTTCCCCTTCAGTTCTGCCATAGCATCCTGAGTATATACCGGTGACAATGTCGCGATCAGCCGTGTCGGCTGTGAGGTTGTCATAATGCAATTTCCATACTGATGTCAACTGCACGCACTGAATGTGTCAGTGCGCCGCATGATATAAAATCTATGTCAAGTAGCCCCAATGACGGCAATCGTTCAAGTGTTATCCCGCCGGATACTTCGATTTTTACGTCACTATTGATGGCCCGAATTTGTCTGCTGGCCTCGCGTATCTCATTATTATCCATATTGTCCAACATTATCACATCACACCCTTCAGCGGCTGCTATAGCCGCTTCATCACACGTTTCCACTTCCACCTCAACACGATACCCCCGTGTCGTTTGTTTAATTTTTTCCATCGCCGCGACAAGTGACCCGGCAGCGTTCTTATGATTGTCTTTTATCATGACCATGTCATACAATCCCATGCGATGATTGTGCCCGCCACCGACAAGCACGGCATATTTATCAAGATGGCGATACCCGGGTATTGTTTTTCGCGTATCCAAAACGGCAATTCTCTTATTGTTAACCGCATTCACATACGTTTTTGTTTGCGTTGCCACACCTGACATTCGTTGTAAAAAATTTAACACGATACGCTCCCCCTTGAGAATACTGCTCGTCTTCCCTTTCACCTCTGCGAGTATCGTATAGTCGGTGCACAACTCACCGTCATCATGATGGACCGTTATGGTCAATGATTCGTCTATATCATGATAGACATACCGCAACAGATCTATCCCGCACACGACTATCATCTCTTTACACAGTATCTGAGCGGTCGTGGTATGATCTTTGAAGATCGCATCTGTGGTAATATCGGTCTTATCCGGACCCAGATCTTCGATAATTGCCATATTGATCAAGTCTCGAACCATATCGTATGAAAGTGCCATCACGTGCCTCGCTTTCTTATAGATCGTTCTCAATGTCCCATCGTTTACGCAGATCAAAAATGAGATCGCGAATCTTCGCGGCATCCTCAAATAACAACTGCTCACTTTTTTCTTTCATTTGATCCATAAGTTTTTCTATCATTACGGGAATCTCGTTTCGATCGACCTTTTTGACATCAAATTCGGGCACACCTTTTCGTGCAGTCTTTTTCTCTTGGAGTAAGGTCGTGAATTGAATGTCTTTTTTGATCGTCTGAGGAGTAATATTATGTGCGTGATTAAACGCCTCCTGCACCACTCGTCGGCGAGTAGTTGTGTCGATGGCCATCTTCATACTGTCGGTCATATGATCCGCGTACAAAATGACACGTCCGTTCACATTACGTGCCGCTCGTCCCATTATCTGAACAAGCGATCGTGCAGATCGTAAAAAGCCTTCTTTATCTGCATCGAAAATAGCAACAAGTGATACTTCAGGCAGATCGATCCCTTCCCGTAGTAAATTGATGCCGACCAAAATATCGTTGATCCCCAAGCGAAGATTATTCAGTGTGGCGATACGATCAAAGGTCTCAACCTCGGAATGCAGGTATTCTGCCTTCATTCCGTGCTGTTTTAAAAAATCGGTAAGGTCCTCTGACATTCGTTTGGTCAATGTCGTGATCAATACTTTTTCACCGCGAGCGATAACCGCTTTCGCTTCTTCCATGATGTCATAGACTTGACCGGCTGTGGGTTTCACTTCAACAACAGGGTCCAAAAGACCTGTCGGCCTGATGATCTGTTCTACAACCGCGGTGCTTACCCCCATTTCATAATCAGCGGGTGTCGCCGATACATACAACACTTTATCGGTAAGTGCATCGAATTCGTCATAATATAAGGGTCGATTATCAAGAGCTGACGGCAATCGAAATCCGAATGAGACCAGTTTCTCTTTGCGCGAACGGTCTCCGTTATACATGCCGCGTATCTGAGGTACCGACATATGGCTTTCATCGATGATCAGCAAAAAGTCTTTCGGGAAATAATGCAACAACACATACGGCGTTTCGCCCTGCGAACGCCCCGTAAGGTAGCGCGAATAATTCTCAATGCCGTTACAATATCCAACCGCAGAAAGCATTTGAAGATCATATCGTGTGCGCATGTCAATTCGTTGTGCCTCGACAAGTTTTTGTTCATCAGAGAAATAAGCGACCTGCTGTACCAATTCTTCTTCTATCAGAGCAATGGACCGTTTTAAATTATCCTCTGAGGTCACAAAATATTTAGCCGGGTAAATGGTTATTCGTTCACATGATTTGACGGCTGTACCGGTCAAGTGCTCAAAAAAATAAATACTTTCGATCTCATCACCCCAGAGTGCAATTCGAATCGGATTATTCTCATACGGAGGGAACACATCAATGATATCACCTTTTGACCGCACGGTAGATTTCGCAAAATCAATATCATTGCGTTCATAGAAAATATGAATGAGTTGTCGCAGAATATCCATTTTGTCGATTCGCTGCCCTTTGTTGAAGGACACCGCGCCGGCCTCGTAATCTTTAGGTGATCCAATACCGTAAATAGCTGATACACTTGCGACGACAATGACATCTTTACGCGTGAGCAACGACGTGATCGTCTCAAGGCGCATACGGTCGATATCAACATTGATCGATGCATCTTTCTCAATATACGTGTCGGTCTGAGGAATATATGCCTCAGGTTGGTAATAATCATAATAACTGATATAATAACACACTTTATTCTCCGGGAAAAATCCGCATAACTCGGTATAGATCTGACCGGCCAATGTTTTATTGTGCGTCATAATAAGGGTCGGTTGATTTATTGCCTCGATGACCTTCGAAAATGTATACGTCTTTCCTGAACCGGTGACACCGAGCAAGACTTGTCGCTTCATATCGTTTTTTTGATAATTTTGTGTGATAGCATTAATTGCTTCACCCTGATCACCCATAGGGCGAAACGGTGATACCATGGTAAACTTTGTCATAAAAGGAGTATAGCGCATGAATACGTGTTCGTGAAGTACGACATTGCATAATTATCTTTTTTCATTGGCAGTGATCATGTAGTTTGCGCTCTATAGGCGTTATGATTTGCTCCCCTCGCGGTTACGCGGTTCTTCCTCTTTGCAAAAAAAGGGGGAAATAAAACGGCAATGAACTACCCCGCAGTAAGCTACGGGGTATCTCCCCAAAAAATACTGTATTTGTTTGCCCACCCCAAACCCCTCCCTTTGAATTTGGGAGGGGCTTAATTTCTAATATAGTGGGGACTTCGTCCCCACACCCCTTATAATAACAAAACTATAATAGCAAAGCCGAAGCAAGCTTCGGGGAATTTGACCCATTTAGATTAAAAAATCAGCGTGATGTAATTCAAGCTATGTCCCATAAAAAAACATCAGGGTGTCATTATCGGGCTTGACCCGATAATCCAGTAGTAATCTAAATTGCACCTGGATTCCCGTTTTCACGGGAATGACACATACCGGCTTTTGTGGCAAGACAAAAAGTAAGGCATGATTTTATACGTTTTGCCATCCCCAAACCCCTTCCGTTGAATTCGGAAGGGGCTTACAGTTATGTATAACGGGGACTTCGTCCCCACACCCCTTAAAAACTGTAAGTAATAGAAAATACTATAAACGACATTAAGTAATCAGTAAGAAAAGACAATAAAATAATTTAGCTCCCCCTCGCGATTACGCGTTTCCCCCTCTTTGCAAAAAAGAGGGGGAAAATAAATCGGCCTTAAAAAATCAGCGTGAAGCAATTCAAGGACTTTTTCGTTAA
>CAYRFE010000010.1:0-98908 GCA_964423645.1 uncultured bacterium
TTATTTGTTTTAGAAAAAATATGCAGAATTGTAGCTGATTTTTTACAGCCTTGACCTTTTGTTACTTTTTGTGTCAAGACAAAAAGTAAGGCAGGATTTAATAAAGAAATCAGGAAGGGGCAAGCCCTTTCATACAACGCAATCTCTCGATGCAAGATTTTTGTTGGGACATGACATGCCGTGTCCGTTGCTATTCTCTTGTGCCGAGGTGACCGCTGTCTTGCACGATATCTGCCCTTTCCGTGATCTTTCGTGTGTATAGTGGCAAAATATAGACCTTTGCAAGATTCAAAATTTCTAATTTTGCTTTATTTTCTAAATAGGGGTGTGGGGACGAAGTCCCCACCATATAACAATTCAAGCCCCTCCCGTCGGTCACCGAGTGATTGCGAAGCAATTGTACCGAGGTGCGGGAGGAGTTTGGGGTGGGCACAACTCATAAAAATAGTAATTTCGCAAAGCTCTCAAATAATAAAAAAAACCCGCCCTTTCGGACGGGTTTACATACAATATATCGTGATTTGATCAGATACGAGCCAAAACTTTTTCGATTGCCGCGAGTGCAACATCGAGGTCTGTTTTGGTAACATCTAAGAACGGACGGAAACGCACCGATACCGCACCGCACGGAAGTACGATAACGTTTTCTTTATACATTTCACTTATAAACTTACCTCGTGTTTCGGTATCCTTCAGGTCAAATGCCATCATGAGACCTTTTCCGCGAACATTCGATACTTTCGGTTCAAAACCGTGAAGCTTACCGACAAAATACTCGCCCATTTTTGCGGCGTTCTCTACAAGCTTATCTTCTTCGATAATTTCCAAATAACGAGTCGCACGCACCATATCGGTCAAACTACCGCCCCATGTCGAGTTGATTCGGCTTGCTTCATGGAACACGTTATCTTTTACTTCGTCCACACGTGCGCTGACAAATATACCGCACACCTGCATCTTTTTGCCGAAAGAAATGATATCGGGTTCAACGCCGTAATGCTCAAACGCCCACATTTTTCCGGTCATTCCGCACCCGGACTGGACTTCGTCGAGAATGAACATAATCTCATTCTCACGACAGATCTTCTGAACCTGCTGAACAAACTCAGGACGGAACTGATTGTCGCCGCCTTCTCCCTGAATAGGTTCGAAAATAATTGCGGCTATATCGTCTTTATTTTTTGCGATAGCATCCATGATCTGTGCGATAGAACGCTTTTCCGCTTCAACAACATCATTCAGGTGTTTTTCAAGTGGGAAAACGATCTTCGGATTATCAACGCGGATCCAGTCGAATTTAGGGAATAATTTTGTCTTGCGCGGATCATGTGTATTGGTCATAGTGAGTGTATACCCTGTACGACCATGGAATGCTTCTTTAAAATAAATTATTTTAGAACCCTTTTCTTCTTTGCAACCCTTTTCAAAATTCTTTCTGACTTTCCAGTCGAATGCAGTTTTCAATGCATTCTCAACAGCCAGTGCGCCGCCTGATATGAAAAACATGTATTTCATATGCTTCGGCATTGCAACGCGTGCAACGGTATCAACAAATTCGGCCATCTCAACAGTGTAGATATCGCTGTTTGACGGATTACCGATCGCTACTTTTCCCATTTTTGTGATAAATTCCGGATTGCATACTTTCGGATGATTGTGTCCAACCGGTTGTGATGCAAAAAAGGAAAACATGTCAAGCAACTTTGCTTCATTACGTGAGTCGTAAATATACGAACCTTTACTCTTTTCGAGATCATACACCATATCAAAGCCATCGGCAAGTATGTGACGACCTAATACCTCATGCACATTTTTCGGCGTAATTTTTGCCATATATATCACCCTCCTTTGTTTCGTGAGCAAATTCTACTCGCTAAAAAACGACCTGTCAACCCATTTCGGGTACATTTTGGTTAATTATGATGAGTATTGAGCGATAAACGACCTAAATGAACCAAAACAACCCAAAATCACGTATACGCAAGCACGCTTACGATTTTTCAGTGTTTTTCATGTTCTTTTCGTTTTTAATCAACTTATTCAGTTCGGTTAAATCGGATACCGTTTTTGCGGCAAGAGTGTTTTCTTCCTGAATCTGCAGATATAATTCTTTTCGAAATACTTTCACATCAGCGGGCGCGGTAATGCCCAACCGCACCTGATCCCCTCGAATCTCTATGACGCGAATCTCAATGTTATCACCGACAACGATTATTTCGTCTTTCTTCCTGCTGAGAATTAACATGTCGCCCTCCGAATCGCCTCGGCAATACTATGCTTCGTCGTATACTGAGGATCTGAGAGCACTACCTGTTTGGCATGTTTATTTTGCACATTGATAATAATAGGTGCGACAAGATTCGCCGTCATCTTTTCAAGGCTTCCGTCCGGTGTCTGCACAATCACAATGATCATGTTGGGGGTATCGTTTTCCATTTTAATAGTTTTTAGTGAGTCCTGATGAACTGCGACACGATAGTCGGTCCAAAACAGTGCAGGAGCAGTCACCACAAACGCCACGTCGGGCGTATCAACAGACTGCAGCCATTTGAATGTGCTGTTCTCCTCGGGATCAATGATCACAAACCGAGTATGTTGCTCAAAACCGACCAATCCTTCGGGAAATATATAAATATCCGCTTCAGTGAGAGTGAGTATATCGCCGGTTTTTGTGGTTATATCCATATCAGCTCCTTTGACGGAAAAATGCCACCATGAGATCGCGCACCTTTTTCATATCGTTGTAATCAATGTTCTCTTTAACGGAATGAACATCATTCATCCCGATACCGATCACTACGCCGGTAATGCCCTTTTCATTAAACACATTGCCGTCATTGCCGCCGTTGCATTTTACAAGTGTTTGCTTTCTGCCGAGTGTATCACCCGCGGCACACAGATCGTTAATGACCGCCGCATCCTGCGGTACAGAAAACGGATTATACCGTGTGGTTATGCTATGCTCAAGTTCAGGATAGAACCATGTCCCCTTATCATACACTTTATACTCACGAATGGTTTCCCACGCATCATGCAGAATTTTCTGAATATAATATTCCAATTTTTCTTTGTTATGCGAACGCAACTCTCCGGTAAACGTCACAAACTCCGGCACAATATTGGTCGCCATACCGCCTTCAATAGTCCCGACACTCGCTGTCGTTTCGAAGTCAATACGACCGCAAGGGATTTTTGCAATAATTGCAGCGGCAACGGCGATCGCATTGATGCCTTTCTCAGGTTCAAGACCGGCATGTGCCGCTTTTCCTTTTACGGTAAACGAGAAATTTTTCTGTCCGACAGATGCATACCCGATCTTTTCCATATCGGTCATGTCGAAAATAATCATTTCTTTATTTTTAAACCAGGTCACATCAAACGCTTTTGCACCGAGCAAGCCGATCTCTTCAGAAAATGAGATACACACTTCGATATCGCCATGTTCGATCTTCTGTTCTTTAAGATGACGAACGGTGTCAAATATAATCGCAATACCTGCTTTGTCGTCGCCGCCGAGTACGCTGTTGCCGTCACTGCGAATCACGGTACCGTCGATCACCGGATGCTGGACTGCTGCCGGTACTACCGTATCGGTGTGTGCGCTGAGTATCACGCCTTTTTTTGCAGGATTTCCTCTCAGTATACCGTATACATTATACCCGTTTGAATGATTCTCTTTGCCTTTATCGTCGGTTTTGACGTCAAAACCGAGCTTTTTCAAGCTATCGGCGACGTACTCGCACATTTCCTTTTCTTTTCCCGAAGGCGATACGATCTGCACCATCTCAAGAAAGTCTTTGAACATCAATTCGTGTGTCATGAAAAGAGCTCCTCTATGCGATTCATGCCTTCTTCAATTTCTTTTAATGATGTAGCATACGAAAAACGAATGAATCCTTCCATACCGAACGCACTGCCACTCACACCGGCAACCTTAACATTATCAAGAATATACTCAATAAGCGCATCAGATGTGACGAATCCCTTCGCGCTCATCAATTCACGCACATCGGGGAATACATAAAACGCACCCGGAGGCACATTGCAGCGAATTCCGGGAATTTTGTTTAAGCGTTCAACCATATAATCGCGCCGCTTTTTGAATTCACCGCACATCATTGCAAGATCACCGGTTGTTTGGTCTAACGCAGCAAATGACGCATATTGTGATATTGAGTTCGGACATGACGTGATCTGTTCTTGCAATGTCCCCATTGCCTTTATCACATGGTCGGGACCGGCCGCATACCCGATTCTCCAACCTGTCATCGCATACGCCTTCGATACACCGTTGATGATGATCGTATGTTCGGGGATAAACGTCGCAATAGAAATATGTTGTGCGCCATCGTAAATAAGTTTTTCATAGATCTCATCAGAGATCACCCATATATTCTTTTTTATAACAAAATTCGCAAGTTCTTTCATGAATTTCTCAGAATAAACTGCACCGGTGGGATTATTTGGAGAATTCAGAATCATAAGTTTTGTTTTTGAGGAATACGCTCGTTCAATATCCTCCATGCGCGGCTCGAAGTTGTTGTCTGCAGGACAATTGATAATCACGGGAATTCCACGCGCGGTCTTTATCTGTTCGGTGTACGATACCCAATACGGCGCAAATACCATGACCTCATCACCATCGTTGACCAAGGAGAATACCGCATTCCAAAGTGCATGCTTCGCCCCATTGGATACAAGAATATTCTTAGCTTTATATGAAACATTATTGTCTTTTGCAAGTTTTTTACAGATCGAATCTTTCAATTCAGGAATACCTGATGAAACCGTATATTTTGTTTTTCCGGCATTCATCGCTTCGGTCGCCGCGATGCGAATATATTCAGGTGTATTAAAATCAGGCTCGCCCGCACCAAATGCGATCACTTTCTCGCCCTTTGCCTTGAGTTCGGCGACTTTACGAGTAACGGCAAGCGTAGGAGACGACTCAAGCGACTCAACAATTCGTGATAAATGCATATGTAACTCTCCTTAACTGTTTAATATGGCAAGACATACTGTGTTTACTATATCATCCACACTGCACCCGCGTGACAGATCATTATACGGTTTGCGGAGCCCTTGGATAACAGGGCCAATCGCTTCGGCTTTTGCCAAGCGTTGCACGAGCTTATACCCAATATTACCGGCTTCAAGTGTGGGGAAAATAAGACAATTCGCATGACCTGCAACATATGATCCCGGGGCTTTTTTCTTCGCAACAGCTTCAATGAGCGCCGCATCTGCCTGTAATTCACCGTCAAAATCAAACGGCACATTGCGGTCGCGAAGAATCTTACATGCTTCAACAACTTTATCGACATCGGCGTGTTCTCCGCTTCCTTTTGTTGAAAAAGAAAGCATCGCCACCAGTGGCTCTACGCCCAATAATTTTTCTGTTGTACGTGCTGAAGATTCGGCAATATCCGCTAATTGCTCAGCTGTAGGGTCCGGCACTACCGCACAATCACCAAATACAAGAGTCCCTTGTTTTCCATATGAGCAGTCAGGCACGATCATTATAAACACCGAGGAAACCGTTTTCACTCCCGGCATCAGTCCGACACCTTGCAATGCGGCTCTCAATACATCCCCCGTAGTGTTTTGCGCACCCGCAACAACCGCATCCACTTCATTGTTTGCCAACAACATAGATGCATAATACAAACTGTTTTGCAATGTCGCACGTGCAGCATCAAGGGTGACACCTTTATGTTTACGTTTCTCGTAAAATTGTGTGACGTACGTCTCAAAATTACTGTCCTTTTTATGGTCCTTTATAATAATTCTGTCAGAGGATATTTTTTTTTCAGTCAATTCACTTTGAATATCCTCTTCATCTCCTACGAGACATACTGTCTTGACCAAATTTTCCTCAAGAAGCACTTTTACCGCATAGATCGTACGCTCATCGTCAACCTCAGGCAAACAAATTCGTCCGGCCTTATAATGAGCTTTTTCGCGAAGCTCTTTTATGAAATCCATTGATCCTCCTCTTATTTAGATCATGTGCGTACAAAGTCCGTCACGAAGCTTTGGTTCAAACCACGTTGATTTTGGCGGCATAATTTTCCCTGCATCAGCAACAGCCATCAACTGCTCAATAGTGGTCGCATGCATCGCAAAGGCTACCGCATATTTCCCGCTGTCAACATTTTTTTCAAGCTCATTCAATCCGCGTATACCGCCGACAAAATTAATACGTTTATCGGTACGGGGATCCCCGATACCTAAAACGGGTGACAACAAATTTTCTTGAAGAATTGATACATCAAGAGACTTTATCGGATCTTTTTCGTCAAAAGAACCTTTTTTTGCAGAAATTTTATACCATTTTCTATCAAGATACATTCCGAAATCATGCACGTTTTCAGGATGGTACGGTTTCCCCGTTGAGCCGATCTCGTGAATATCATACTTTTCGCCGATTGTTTTTAAGAATGCATCTTTTGATAACCCGTTGAGATCCTTTACGATACGATTATAATCCATGATAAACATTTGATTATGCGGAAAAATAACCGAGAGGAAATAATTGTATTCTTCATTTCCGGTATGATTCTTGTTTTCCGCTTTCATCAACGCACGTGTTCTCATCGCCGCCGCTGAACGGTGATGTCCGTCCGCAACATACAAAACAGGAATAACCGCAAAATATGATCGCAATGCTTCAATTTTTTCAGTTTCATCAACAACCCAAAACGTATGATCCACAATAATACGGTCCGTAGTTTGAAATGAATACACAGGTTGATGAGAATGCATATAATCAGCGACCAACGTATCTATCTTTGCGTCGGCCCGATAGGTAAGGAATACCGGTCCTGATTGTGACTTCGTCGTATAAACATGTTTTGTTCGATCATCTTCTTTATCTTTACGCGTCAACTCATGTTTTTTTATGATATCGTTCTCGTAATCATCGACTGAAGCACCGGCGACAATACCGATCTGCACATGTTCGCCCATTTGTTGACGATATATATAATAGCAATCTTTTGTGTCCTGTACCAACCAGCCTTTTTTAATAAACGATTGGAAATTTTCTCTTGCTTTTTGATACACACGCTCATCATACAGATCGACATCTTTGGGCAGATCGACTTCGGGTTTCCCTATATGAAGAAAGGAATATTCATTGCCGTGAACAACATCACGAGCCTCATCAGAATCTAACACATCATACGGGGGGGCAGCAATCTTACCGACAAGATCAGGGTTTGCACGAAGTCCTTTAAACGGTTTCACATTGGCCATATATAAATCCTCCTTAAAGTTTCGTATTTTATCTGGTTCAATAATAACGGGATACATTTTTTTGTCAATGAAAATCAGGAAAAATGAAACATTTGGCGTGTTTTGTTTGTCATATAAGAATAGCAAATGCTGCCACATCGGCAATTATAGCAGATGCGCAAAACCCTCTCCCTCTTAGTCGACCGAAGCCCTCCACCAGGCTTCGGTATTATACATTTTGCGATAAATGAAATAAATACCGCCTGTCACCAACAATCAACATGCAGGAATGTCAGTATTACTCATCGGCGTTTTCAGCGACATCTCCTTTTATGAACCCGCCGGACAAGATAAGTTTGAACGTTTCTTCTATGCTTAAATCGGTAAAACGAATATCTTCTTTTGGTACAATAAACATAAATCCTGTCGTAGGATTAGGTGTTGACGGCATAAATACCGTATAAAATTCACGCCCATCAGGAGAAAAACGAGGAGAGCATTGGCCCGTTAAAAAAGCCACGACCCACTTATCACGATGCGGATACTCGACAAATACCACCTGCTTAAACTCATTTTTATTTTGGTAGCGCTGAATCAAATCTAAAAAATCTTTAAATAATGAATAAACACTGCTGACGAGAGGAATGGTCATCAAAAAATGTTCTATGCTTTTTCGAACGGCACGTCCCACAATGGTTTTGACCAAATAACCGATCAGCACAATAATAAAAAAGAAAATGACTGTGCTCCCGATAAAAACTGCAATTTTTGAAATAAAAAGGTCTCGATACGCTTCAGGAAAAACAAGCCGCATGAATTCGAATGTCCCGTATATTTTTTTAATAATAAGAATAGCCAACCAGCCCGTAACGGTTAACGGAATCAATGCAAACATCCCGCTTAAAAAAGCACGTTTGACCGAATCACTTGCAATTTTCATAGTGGTAACCTCCGAATTTGCGTGTTCAATTCTATTCTTACTCTTACACCTCGACGTATTGTAGCACATTTTTTTCGTGATGCAAAAAACAATTTCGTATCCCGCGTATGTCCGTATGAAGATCTATGCAAAAATGAGCGCTGTACACAACTACTGTATTTTGGATTTGTGCCCTCCCGAAACCTCTCTCGTGAAAATCGGGAGGCGGGCAGAAAGATTTTCTGCCCCTACAAAATTTCTCAATGTAGCGGGTGCATACCATGCACCCGACTTCGTCCCCACACCCTTTTTTGAAAACAAGAAAATATGGAAATTTTGAATTTTGCAAAGGCCTGGAGAGAGAAATACATTGAGCTCACAAACGGATAGATAAAAGCCTTTGTGTGTATGAGCAGGAGGGTGAATAAAAAACCGCACCCGAAGGTGCGGTCGTAAACACTATTCGAGTATCAATACTTAATCAACACGTTTGATTGTTAACTTCCCTTGGTTCCCGTTTGACCACTTTCCACTGATGGTAAAATCATTGGTGTTACCGGCTACAGGACCCTCAAAATATCCGTGCTTTTCATACTTCCCGTTACAATTCCAGTCAAAAGTGAACTGGCGTTTGGATTGATCCCATTTCCAAGATATCGGATGGAATCCGCCAGCATCATTATGAGGATCGTCATTGGTCTTTCCGTTAATTATCTCGTGACACTTGCCTGTCCCGTCCGCATACAATGATACATTCCCGTGATATTGATCAAAGGTACGTGTAGGATCGGATATTTCAAAATACCCGACAAAGTTCTCGGTGATCGCTTTTTCTACTATGATCGGATCAGGTGTAGGTGTATCGATCGGTGTGTCGGTCACTTCGGTATCGGCAGGAGGCGGTGCATCGGGATCACGCGCGAAATCGACTGAAATGCGATCACCCATGGCGATAGGCATTGCTACTTTTTTACCGAGTTTCCCGAAAATTGCATAAAGAGAATCAACAAGAGTATCGATCTCACCGACATAATTGACTTCTAATTCGGCAGATGTGCTGGTAGAACCGCGTTGCGTAAGAGACTTCACGCCGTATGCCTTTTTCAACTCAGCACGAATGGTGACCATCATACTGAAATCTTTTATATGTAAGAATTCAATGATAACCGGACGGCCGTTTACGGTCTGACTTTCCCATGCCTTAAGCACTTTTTCTATAAGCCACTTCGTTACATTTTCGCCGGCTTTTCTTGCGCCTTTTTGATATGCGAATACTTCATCATTCTTGTCAAGTCCCATACCCTGGATCATTTGATTGGCAACAATATTCGCCGTCGACGTATTGATGACCTTCGCGCTGATCTGAGCTTGGGTTCTAAAGAATCCGGCTTGTTTTGGTTGCGGTACCGCACGAATACTATACACAACTATGTACTCTGCTTGGTTCGCGAGACCGAATTGTGATGCTTCTTTAAAGATATCCTGCGACTGCGAAAATTTACGTAAGGTAAATTGATCCGCTATATTTTTATCGACAACCGGAAATTCCAATTTGGTAAGTCCGTCGACAATACCGTCATACGCATTGATGACCGCAGGATCGCGCGGATCAAAATTGGTACCGAGTTGAGTCGGATCATACAGCACCATTAAACGAGGATTACCCATTTTTTGACGCAAAAGACCTATTGAGTTAAGATCTTTTTTCAGTGTCCCTTGGTCAACGACCGCTTCGATCGTTACTTCCCACTGACCGTCGCTTGCCTGTTTTTCAGAAAGGACTTTGTAACTTTTCACATATCCGCGTGACTTTGACATAATTTTGTCATCAACAAGTTGGAAATTCTGCACCAACGTTGAGGAATCAACCAATGCACCCACTGCCTGCTCAATTGCCTGGCGTTGCGCATCTGAAGTCGCTTCTTTCTTTGAAGGTCCCATTCCTGTAGCGGTCACCGTGGAGGTTTGGGCATACGTAAGCCCTAAAAATCCTGCGATGATTGCAAAGATTACTATAAATTTTTTCATATTTCCTCCTTCACGCCTATCCGTCAATTACCGATAAAAGAACACGGTGTTACCAAGGATCTCCGGATCTTTGATCTCAAAATTAATACGTCCCGGAAGATCAAACACGAGATCATCAAGCTGGCCTTTATACCACAAGGTAAACGAAGTGTTGTTTCCTGCGCGTTTACCGAGTTTGATGCGTCCCATCTCTTTTAA
Organism: uncultured bacterium; assembly: GCA_964423645.1. Taxonomy (GTDB): domain Bacteria; phylum Macinerneyibacteriota; class Macinerneyibacteria; order Macinerneyibacteriales; family CAYRFE01; genus CAYRFE01. The sequence continues at coordinate 10,382 of CAYRFE010000010.1, forward strand.
GATATTACGAATCTGACCTTGTTCAGAGAACGAAAAATCCTTCAAAATGATAGTATACGGTGCGCCATCCGCAACATAATCTTTCCAGAACAAACGAAGTTTATTCATGATATCGCTCATAGCGGAATTTACTGCTTGTTCTATAGCGGCAGATGCAGAGACAGTAGCAGATGTCATTGTCATTACATCGCTATAACCGGTTTGAGATGCGATCTGTTCCGCGGTCATAACATCAAATGCATTAATCGTAATAGTACCCTTATAACCTTCAACACCTTTTGTCAAAACTTTTTCCAAACGACCGATAACCTTGATATAAATATTCGCATTGGTCATACGTGACATCTGCAACATAATATCTTCTTCACCGGTATCCGCGGCAGTGGATTTCACGAGATTGATAAGTTCTTTTTTCTGTTCAACTTTTTTAATCTCGTCTGCATTGATTGTAGGAATATGTTGGTTCTGTAAATATGAACTGATCTTTGTCTCAGCGATATCCTTATACTTCATGAATGTTGCATCTGATTTTTCTTCATCAAGATACGGCATAATCGTAAAATTGTCCAACTGTTGACGTAAATTCTTTGATCCTGCGATAATGCCCATGGTCTCGAGATCTTTACGGATCTCTTCGGTATTCACCTTCATTTTGAAGGTCATGGTTTTTTTATACTTCCTGCCGTCAGGCGTTGTACCTTTTGATTCAACATTGGTCTTGATTTGATATTCATAGATATACTTTGCGGATTGAGCAAGAAATGCGACTTTATTCTGCTGATATTTTTGCTTTTCATCTGTCATGGTCAACAGATCGCTGACATATTTATCAACTGCATTTTTTGCCGAATCAAGTTTGGTATCCTCTGTCTTATTACCGTATCCGATAGATGTAATCCATGCTGTCTTCTCATCAATTGGCTCAATCTGCGCAACCACGCTCAGAATAGCGCTTACGCAAAGCAATGCAACAACCACAATCTTTTTCATAGTTCCTCCTTGTTTTTTCTTTACTATCTCATAAACCATATCTGCCGTACTGCCCTTCGTTGTCTTACAGTAAATATAGCACAGTACTCATAAATTTCAATGCTTAATTTACATCAATTATTTCCGTGAGTACATCACGATTCCGCTCTCCTGAACAGGCGAAATGTACGAAAATATCGATACAAAACAATAAATTCACACCAATTCACGCAACTTTGCAACAATTCATCGGTCACGATCGCCCTTTCTTCATTGCATTAATCCACGATTTGCGTTATACTGTGAGAAAAGGGAAACGCTTCTTGTTCGTCCCTGAAAACCGTATAAGGAGGCAATATGGGTCATTCCATTTATGATCAACGACTTACCGAAATGATCGATCGAGTCGCCGTAGAAATAAAAAAATATTCGCTCGGTTTTATAAGTCACATAAAAAAGTTATCGGAGATCGGTATTGCCCTCTCTGCGGAACGTAATATCGAAAAAATCCTCGAAATGATTGTTGAAGAAGCAAAGCAATTCACCAATGCCGATGCAGGAACTTTATATTTGCTCAAGGACCAAAATTTGCACTTTGAAATATTATATAACGATACTATGGGCGTTCGTTTAGGCGGAACGACGGGAAAACCGATCACTCTTCCCCCTGTACCCATGAACAAACACAGCCTTTCCGGATATGTCGCAACGACAGGCGAAATCATTAACGTCCCGGATGCATATGCCGATACGACGTATGATTTTACCGGACCGAAAAAATATGATGAACAAACGGGATATCACTCCGAATCATTTCTGGTGGTTCCGATGCGTGATCATGAAAACGAAGTGATCGGTGTTTTACAACTGATAAATGCGAAAGACCGTGATACAAGCGAGGTCATCCCGTTCTCTCCTGAATATGAAGATATCATTTTTTCTCTTGCCTCGCAAGCGGCTGTGGCAATTACCAACGTCAGATTAATCCACAACATTGAAAGCCTTTTAGGGTCGTTTGTACGTGTCATGGCAGCCGCCATCGACGAACGCTCCCCGTATAACAAGAACCATACCGAGCGTGTCGCTTATTATACCGTTGCGTTGGCGAAAAAAATGAATGAGATCAGTTTCGGCAAATATAAGGATTGTTATTTCACCGAAGACGAACTTGCAGAGCTTAATATGGCCGCATGGCTTCATGATGTCGGAAAAGTGACCACACCCGAATATATCATGGATAAACCCACAAAGTTATCGGGTATCATTGACGGTATCGCCATTATTGAGACAAGACTGCAGTGTTTTATCGCAGAATCAGAAATAAAGTGTTTGAAAAAAATGATCACCAAAGAGGTATTCGCCGAAGAAAAACAAAAACTCTCAGACTATAAAGACTTTATGCACGCGATCAATATTCCGGCAGAATATCTTGATGATCAAAAACTTGCCCGACTCACCGCGATACACACCGAACGTTTCACCGATTCGTCAGGTACTGAAAAAGAACTCATTACCGCAGATGAATATGAAAAATTGTCGATCCGCAAAGGAAGTCTTACCGATAAAGAACGTGATATTATGCAAAACCACGTTATTGTCACCGAGAAATTGTTGAGTAAAATGCCGTTCATAAAAAAATACAAACAAACACCGGGAATCGCGGCAGGTCATCATGAAAAAATTAACGGCCTCGGTTACCCGAAAGGATTAAAAGCCGATGAAATACCATTAGGCGCCCGCATAATGGCCATAGCTGATATTTTTGATGCCCTTACAGCGCAGGATCGCCCCTACAAAAAGGCAATGAATCCCGAGCAAGCCATGAAAATATTGGAAAAAGCCGCCGCAGGCGGAGAGATCGATAAAGACCTGTTGGCAATATTCCGCGACTACAAAGTGTATGAGATAATAGGCAAAATCAAGGAGGAATTCGTCGATGAGCGATAATCTTGTAATGTTACCGATAAAATTGTTCGCACTGTTATATGCGATTGTTATTCATGAATGGGCGCACGGTTATGCGGCATATAAAATGGGTGATAACACCGCCTATTATATGGGACGTCTCACGCTTAATCCCCTCAAACATATTGACCCGATCGGAACGGTCATATTACCTGCGGTGATGTTGTTGACCGGTTCGCCGGTTCTCTTTGGCTGGGCAAAGCCTGTTCCGATAAATCCCCACAATTTTGATGATATTAAAAAAAGCACCATGTACGTATCTCTTGCAGGTCCCGCTGCGAATCTTGTATCGGCTTTTGCATTCGCAGGGCTTTTTCACTTGATCATTCCCTACATGAATGAGTTTTCTTTTGCGACACCGATATTGTATTTTTTAATATTTGGTGCGATCATTAATATTGTACTTTTTGCATTCAACTTGATTCCCATACCGCCTTTAGACGGTTCTCATGTCGTGAGTATGTTCTTATCACCGAAGCAAGCATATCAATATAACAAAATAGCTCCGTACGGTTTTTTTATCATCATGGGAATGGTTATCATAGGTATAACCGATATATATCTGAGACTCATAATGCATTTATTTGTGATACTTGTGCGCCTGCCTTTGTAGATTACCGCGACGTACTGCAGCATCGTGAATGATGATGATACAAAAACGGGGACGTAAGTCCCCTTTTTCAGAATATGCCGGGAAAAGAGTTCTCTGATTTGACAAAATTGAAACTGATTGCACGATTCAGTTTTGTGACTTTCATGCAATTAAAGGGGTAACGAACATATGAATTATTTCGAACTTCCACTTTTTTCACCTTTAAGCGATGCTCCCGATGAGGGAATTCATCGCAGTGATAACGGTGAATTTGTGTGCTTGATTCATGCGGACCTCGATACGGTCAAACTTGCGATGACCAGCGCTATTTCTTTTGGCGCACAAAAAACATCACAACACGGCATACGATTATTTTTTTCATTCGGTACAAGCCTTCATGCACATACACTTGTAACACTTGATTGCCCCCTTGCATCAGAGGATCTTGATGCCTTTATATCACAAGAAAAACTTTTTCTTGCTCTCGCCTACTCGATTGACGACTCGCATTACTTCGGTTTTATAGCAACATTTAAACCCGATCCTGCGATAGTACAAGAAATGCATGCAATGAAAAGCCCCGATTATATAATGCATCGCACGATTGCGCTTTCTACCGTGAATTCTTCGGCACTTGCACACGGGCTCTTCCATCGTTATGATTTTCACGGAGATGCACGCCCCATAATGAAGAAACACCTTAATGACCATGCTTTCGGGGGGAAAACCGTCTCTGTATGGTTCACCCCAGCTTCGGATCATATTTGTATCTTTAGCATCGAGCCATTGAGAGAACGCGAATCCTCGGTTACGATCACAAATATATTTACCGAATCTGCAATCCCATTCGGGTTTACCGACGGTGAAGGAACTGTTTTTATATGCGCCCTCGATAAAAAAGGCATAGAACAATGTGCGGAGAAAGGAAATCGTCGTTCGTATGAGAACATTTATTCGGTTTGGAATTAATATTGTTGCCGTGAGTATTGTTTTTTCTTTTTTCGGATGCAATCCGAAAAATATTAAACCATCCGAAGACGGTAACGAACACTATAGTGCCGCAAATCATTTATTCTATACTGAAAATGATATTGAGCAAGCACTGGTTCATTATGAAAAAATATCACAAAAAACGCAATTGTATCCGATAGCACTTATTCAACGTTGCCGATTGAACGAACAACTTGAGAATTGGATCGCTGTTCGTGAAGTGGTCAAAGAATATGACTCAATTCAAGAACGGTTTCCCTATCTTTCACACTTTTTCCTTTCATATGCCGTTAAATCTGCACTCGGAATGTATGACTATACGGAAATAGCACAATATGAACGAAAGGCAATGAGCATTGAGGATGATTACTTCAAATCGTCAGTATTGCTTGGAGTCGCCCGATTATATGAATTAAACGGTAAAAACGAGGATGCCCTCAGGATTTATCGAATCCTTTTCCCGTTACGTGCACGTGCGATCGTGCGTGCGACCATTCGCGAACAGTACCGAATTGCTCTTTTTTCACACAAATATGAGGTAACCGATATCGATTGTATCTATGCATCTGCTCTTGCCGATAAATATCCTGAAGAAATCGTATACTTACTTACACGGACTACCGAGCGATCCGAGCATTGGTGGGCGGCATATGCAGCTTTGCCTGAAAAACATCGTTTCCCGGTAGAAGGCAGCGAAAAAAACGGGTATGTAGGTGCACATTCCATTCGCAACAACACATCATCGTTACGCAAGACATCCCTTGATAAGGCCTTGTCTGATCCGCAAATGACAATGATCAAACCGCTTGCATTGCTTGCATTACATGACTATTTCTCGCCCGACTACTTTTATCGATATTACACCTTGCTCAACAATAATGAATACGATCATGTATGCCAAAATGCATTACGTTACTTCCTTCTATCACGTGATTTTAACGGATTACGCAATTTTTTAAGCACCCTATCCTATGATCGGTTTTCACCGCAACGAAAAGCGCATTATTTGTTCTGGCAAGGTTATTCAGTTCTTAATAGTTCGCACAATACCACAGACGCACTGGCGTATTTTGAATATTCGATCAGTGAAAATCCGAATTCGTACTATCATCAGGTCATTTCAGACCTCACCGATATACCATTTGCCGTTACGACGACACCATCAATTCAGCATATACCGGAGACGCTCACACTATTGCTCGAGAAACTTTCTGAATATAGCGATTACGAGACAATTCATGCAATTCAGGAATCATTGGATGATTCTTTCTTTCGCGATACGTATTCATTGTTTTTACCGATATACGCACGCACGCATCAGACACACTACATGATAGAAGCGTCTGCGCATTTATCACGTATCTTTCATATCGAAACAGAATTAATCGATTGGTTCTATCCGATAACATTAAACGATGAATTAACACTCGCGGCAACACACATCACACTGCCCGATGTATCACTGCTCAGAGCGCTGATGCATCAGGAAAGCTCATTTCGAATTGACGCTCGCTCACGAGTAGGAGCAACCGGCTTAATGCAAGTAATGCCGACCACTGCAAAACCATTTTTAAAAAAATATTTCCCTGATAATAAAACCCCCGACCTTTCTGATCCGGTCGTAAATATTGTGTGCGGTACTGCGTATTTGAATATTCTTGTAGCACGTTACGGAAAGATCGAATATGCTCTCGGTGCATATAACGGCGGTCCGGGACGCATGAATTCATGGATAAAGGAATTCGGTGATCGTCCGATTGTTGAGTTTGTAGAATTGATACCCTACGATGAAACACGCGATTATATAAAAAGCGTGCTCAAAAAACATGCGATCTATACGCACTTGAGTGAAAGAAAATAGCGAGGAGGCTATGATGACACACGTTCGTGCAATAGCGAAACTTTTTATGGTCATACTTTTGTTTTCAGCAGGTATCAGTAATCGTATCTATGCCAAGACCCGTCTTTTTACCCTTTCCGATTATTATACGGAAAATCCTGCTCTTGCAGAGCAAACCGAAAAAATATTCTTTTCATTAAACGACTCCGATCGTGTCGCACAAATGATTATCAGCGTTGCAGGGCGTTTGGGGCGCACCGATAAAGAAGTTAACGCACTGATCGGCGAAAAAGTAATCGGAGGCGTGCTTCTTTTAAACGGCACCGTATCGTCCTTTTCAAAGTTAACCAAACGCTTCAATACTTCAGCTGAAAAAGCGGGGATACTCCCGTTGTTATATAGCGCTGACGCCGAACCCACTTTATTCAACATCAAGATAAAGGACACCCCGTTTATTCCTAAAACAAATAACCTTCGCGATATCGAACTTACCCGAGAAGTTGCAACGATCATTGCCGAGGAACTCAAAAAGATCGGTATACATCAGAATTATGCACCTGTCGTTGACACAGCCGTCAATCGCGAAATTATCAATAATAGAAGTTTTGGAAGCGATGAAAAAGATATTATTGCAAAAGGAACCGTCTTTACGCAAACATTACAATTCTCCGATATTGTCGCCACTGCCAAACATTTTCCCGGACACGGAAATGTGAAGGGTGACAGTCATGTTCAATTGGTCTATATTGACGGTGAATTAACCGAATTGAATCCTTACCACGCATTAATAAATGCAGAAGTGATCTCCGTAATGGTAGGACATATCGCCATTACCAACAACGAAAAGTATGCCACAGACGGGATCCCTGCAACATGCTCAAAAAAAATCGTAACCGGCTTATTACGGGAAGAAATGGGCTTCAAGGGAATAATCGTCACAGATGCAATGTGGATGAAAGCTCTCAAAAACATCCCTAATCCGGATCTTGCAGCTGCTCAAGCGGGGTGTGATATGATTCTTATGCCGATCGACGAACGAAAATGTCATACCGATATTCTTCAAACTATTACTACCGATATTTCTTTTAAAGCACAGATATACGAATCGGTGAAACGCATCATTCGTTTAAAAATTTGCCTGGGGTTGCTTTAAAAAAAGCGATACACGTTTTGCCATTACAAACGGAGGTTCTCTATGAAAATAACAACAATCCTTTTGTTTATGACTGTAGTGTCATGTGTGATCTCCTGTCGAAAAATTGTTGAACCCGACACTCGCGTTGTAGAATGGAATTCAGTTAGATCTTTCGGATATCAATTACAAAACATTTCGACACAAACGATAAGCGACTCTACCTACGACATGGTCATTATTGATTATTCGACAAGCGGAGATGACAGCGGCAGATTTACTCGTGATCAAGTAACGACCATGAAAGCAAACGGAAAAAAACTGGTCGCATACATTAGTATAGGAGAAGCGGAAAACTATCGTTTTTTCTGGCAAAACGCTTGGGACGCGAACCATGACGGAACACCCGATATCGGTGCACCGACGTGGTTAGGACCTGCGAATCCTGATTGGCCGAATAGCTACAAGGTCCGATTTTGGATGAGTGACTGGCAAGCCATCGTTTACACGTATCTTGATAAGATTATTGATTCGGGGTTTGACGGAGTATATCTGGATATTGTCGATGCATATGAATATTGGACAAGTGAACCGAATGTTGATGAAAAAATGGTTGATTTTGTGACAAACATTGCCGCGCACTGTCGTCAACGATCAGGAAATACTGCCTTTGGTATCTTCCCGCAAAACGCAGAGGGGCTGTCTGAATTCCCCGATTATATCGCAACGGTTACAGGAATAGGACGTGAGGACACATGGTACAATGAAAATATCGCCAATTCAGAAGATCATATCTATTGGGTATGTCTTCATCTCGACCGCTTTAAAAATGCAGGGAAATTAGTATTATGCACCGATTACACAACTGATCCACTAAAAAAAGAAGATTTTTATACCAAAGCACGCGCAAAAGGATATATCCCGTATGCAACTCGGCGTGAACTTGATATATTATTATCAAAGTAATCCGGTAAACTATTCGTTGAAAATATTCCGTCTTGAGGAAAAACTGTTTAATTTCAATGGGTCAAATTCCCCGAAGCTTGCTTCGGCGTTACTATTATAGTTGTGTTATTATAAAGGGTGTGGGGACGGTGTAGAGCCACGGCATGCCGTGGCTGTAACCGAAAATTAAAGTCCCTCCCAAAGACAAAGGGAGGGGTTTGGGGTGGGCACACAAATATAATGTTTTTTAGCGAGTTATTCTGTAGCGTGCTGCGGGCTTGTTCATTTTCATCGGACACTACCCCGCTTAATAATAAGAGGGGTAGTGTAAAAACTCATTTTATTTTATCGATAAACCTCGTTCGATATCATCGCGTGTTTTGAATGTATCCACAAGGGCCTTCAACGTCTCAGCCTGACGCGCGAGTTCTTCTGCGGTCTTCGCAACCTCACTCACTGCTTTTGATGATTCATCGGTAGCAGATGCCATGCTGTGAATACTACCGTTAATTTCATCGATCGTTGCACTTTCTTGTGCTATAGCAGTTGCGACCGTTGCTGTAGATTCCAGAATTTTATCACTTGATTCAATTATCGTGTGTAAGACGGCTAACGATTCATTTCCTAATTTTACTCCATTATTTACTTCTTTTGTTACATTTGTCATAGACTCGTCGGCCTTCGATGTCTCATTTTGTAAACCCTTTATAATCTCAGCAATTTCTTTTGTCGCTTCCGCTGTTTTCTCAGCTAATTTTCGTACTTCATCCGCAACAACGGCGAACCCCTTTCCTGCTTCTCCGGCACGTGCCGCTTCAATTGCAGCATTGAGTGCGAGAAGATTTGTTTGATCGGCGATATCATCAATAACGGTAATGATGTTCCCGATCCTATCGGTAGATTGGCTCAGATTGGTAATTATCGTCGACAATCCTGCTGCCTGGGATTCAATACTGTGCAATCCGTCAATTGTTTTTTGAATTATTTCGCCACCCTTTCCGGTTTTTTCAGCAGATGTATCGGTAAATGATTTGGTTTCTTCCATAGAATGAGCAATATCGTCAGACGTAACTGCCAATTGGTTAAGTGCCGAGGCAATGGTTTGTGCCTGTTCACTTTGTTGTTCGGCGGTGGATGCCAGTTCTTCCGTCGAGGATGATATTTCGACTGATGCTGCACTCACATTGACCGCACCGTCCTTGACATCCAAAATCAACATATGAATACGATCAATAAATTTATTAAACCAAAATGCAAGTTCACCGAATTCATCATTCCCTTTCGTTTCGATGGTCCTGGTAAGATCGCCTTCACCTTCCGCAATATCCTGCATTGAAAGAGTCAATTGCCTGATTTCACGCAAAATCCCACGCGCTATAAAATAAATGAGTAATACGGTAATGAGCACACTCAAACCCACAACAATCAGATTACTTATCAGTGATTTCCCAAGATCGTTAATATGAAACAAGAGCGACGTATTCATCTCTTCAGAATTAAGAAGGATCGTCTCGGAGATCATGTCAACAACTGTTGAAACCGGATTCCAAAATTCATCAGCCGTAATACCGAATTCACCGACTGACGCCTTTAAAAGCATCGCATTGAATATTCTCTCAACCTCCTCGGACTCATTACTTGATGAAATTGTAGCCAACTTTTCACTGCTTTTTTGCGATAAGGCCAAGGCAGGCGAATCAATATTTGCATCAATAGCCGCTTTATGACGAATAATGATCGATATCTCTGTTTCACTCATTGGTAAGTTTCGAGCGAGTAAACTTGACATTTGTGCACGTAACAAACCGGCATTTTCTCGAGCAACCTCCAGAAGGATCGCACTCGTCATCGCTTTACCGAATCCCCTGGTGGTTTTTGAATTGGCAATAGCCTTTTGAAGAACCATTAATTGGTTAATGATCCCTGTATAATCTGCAATTTCCTGATCGCGCATCATACTGTCTTGAGATTCATATTTTGTTCGCAAATTCGGCAGGCTCTCGATTGATGTCATAATTTCCGTAAGAAATTCTTTTTTCGAAATGCGCAATTTATTTATTTCTTTTTTCCAATCGTTCAGCGCCGGGTCTGTTTTTTTTCGTAACTCTTGCACATCATCCAATGTTGTCCCGCCTGATAAATACACAGCCGTCCTGCCGCGTTCTCGTTGTAAGTGACCGATGAGCTCTGAAGTATGGTTGAAAATTTTGATATTGGTTTGCATCGCGTGTAAAACGGTACGCTCCTGCAACTGTCCCGAAACCACCATAATACTCAGTATGAAAATCATGATTAAAGGAACGATACCGATAATTGCGATACGCTGGGCGACCGTCAGACTGAACTTTTTCATAAAAACCTCCACAGTATTGTCATATTTTTCCACTGCTCTATAGTATACATGAGGGAGTAAAATCACGCAAGAGAAAAAGCACCCCGGATGAATTGTGCTCACGTCAGTTTTTTAAAACGGTTATCGTATCTGAAAGAGACTACCGATAAATTCAAATTTCCAATGATTCTTTGTTTTATAAAAAAGATGTATGTAACGAAATATCCACTCAATAGCATGTTAAACCCCTCGAAGGTCATCGAGTGATTTCGATGAATTACCGTACGAAGAGGCTATAAGTTTTTTGTAAGAGCGATCGTTATTTTTACAGTAGGATTTTTATCGTCGAACTATTCAATGAACGCCGATGCACAATCAACCGGTATATTTGAGGAAGAAAGAAGATTAATCTCAAAAAAATAGTTTGCCCCTTGCAAAACTACCATTTTGAGAATTTTGCAAAGATAGTACGAGACACATTCGCTGATGATCGGCACAACAGGCTTATATGAAAATCCCTCTTAAAAAAATCAAGAGGGATTTCACTTATCATACGTTACATAGAACTACTTAATCGTCAAACCGCGTTCTTGACTGTCATCAGTTTTAAACTTCTCCACAAGATCTTTTAACATCTCCGATTGCCGTGCAAGTTCTTCTGCCGTTTTCGCTACCTCATGCACAGCCTTTGATGATTCATCACTTGCAGTCGCCATTCCGTGAATATTATTGTTTATCTCCTCAATGGTCACGCTTTCTTCTGCGATCGCCGTAGCCACGGTCGCCGCAGACTCCATCACTTTGTCGCTTGATTTTACAATTAACTCAAGCACGGCAAGCGACTCATTACCAAGTTCGACACCTTTTTTCACTTCTTTGGTGACATCATCCATTGAGGTACCGGCTTTCTCGGCTTCTCCCTGCAAACTCTTGATAATAGCTACGATCTCTTTCGTTGCTTCTGCAGTTTTTTCTGCTAACTTGCGCACTTCGTCGGCTACGACAGCAAAACCCTTACCTGCTTCACCTGCGCGTGCGGCTTCGATAGCCGCGTTGAGTGCGAGAAGATTTGTCTGATCGGCTATGTCGTCGATAACAGTGATAATACTGCCGATTTTATCGGTAGATGTACCAAGATTGGCAATGATCATTGAAAGATTCGATGCCTGCTTGTCTATTGAATTCAAACCGTCGATCGTTTTTTGAATGATCTCGCCGCCTTTTGAAGTATCTTGAGCGGATGTTTCTGTAGTCTTTTTTGCATCTTCCATCGATTCGGAAATACTTTCGGAAGTCACCGCAAGCTCATTCAATGCCGTAGCGATCGACTGCGCCTGTTCGCTTTGTTCGAGTGCCGTTGAGGCAAGCTCTTCTGATGAAGATGAGATTTGTTCCGCAGCCGCGCTCACATTCAATGCGCCTGATTTAACATCTACGACAAGAGAATGGATTCGATAAATAAACTTATTAAACCATTCTGCCAGCTCTCCCAATTCGTCTCTACTGTCTACCTGTATAGTACGTGTCAGATCTGCTTCCCCTTCTGCCAAATCCTTTGCACGTAGCACCATTATCTTAACAGGTTTAACAACGAGTTTTGTCACAAACCAAATACAAGCTAAAATAAGTATTATAGAAAATAACCCGACAATAATCGTATACCTGATCAATTTATTTGATTCTTCCACGACTTTATCCATTGGAATAGAAACACCAAAAGACCAAAACTGATTTTCTGTATAATTTACAGAAAACGGCTCATAAATAATTTTTGAAGAAATTCCTGTGGCAGCTTCATATGCCATATACTCGAACTCAGTTCCGTTTAAAATCTTTTTATCAATAGACTCTTTCGTATTAATATCTTTTTCAAAATCTCCAACTTTTTTACCATTCGCTTCTTCTAAAGGATGTGATACGGCGGTAGAGTTATTTGAAAATAAGAATGCATACCCAGTGCCCATTGGTTTAATATTTGAAATCATCTTCTGAAAAAGCTCCATTGATATATCAACGCCAACAACACCGACAACGGTTCCGGCAGTGTTTTTTATGGGAACACACATACTGACCATTAAAATATTTTGATTATTAACCGGATATATAAACGGATCCATAATAACAGGCTTTCCTAAGTTTTTCGGTTTATTATAATAGTCTCCGGCAGAATCCGTCTTGTCGTAATCAACACAAGTCTCTAAATGAACACCGTCGACACGATTCCAGTAAGGAGCAAATCTTCCGGTGGCATCACTACCTGGCTGTCCCATAAAATCGGCATCAAGCCCGTCTAATGCATTCGGCTCCCACACCGACCAAACACCCAACAACCGGTCATGTTTTTCCAATACACTTTGTAATTGTTTACTAATATCAGCTCGACGTTCTTTGGGATCTAATGATTCGTAATTTGAAAATATTGCTCCTAACACATAGGGAATTTGCATTGTTGCATCCAATTCTCCTTTAATGATTGCCATATTATACTTTGTTAAAGTATCCGAGTAATCTACTGCCATTTTATTTGCCATAACATTCGCCTTATAGCCGACAATAACAATGGTGAATGCAAATCCGACTACTACCGCAAGTGTTATCCAAATAAACATCTTCAACTGAAACGACACATTCTTAAACATACGCACCTCCATTATTTCATCAATAGATTCACATACACAGTACTGTTGTATATTACAATAAAATCAAATATTTTTCAATGTTTTTTTTGTGTTCTTGCTCCCATGGCAATAAAAATCCTTCCCCGGAATGGAGAAAGAATATACTAAGAACGTTTTGCGAATTAACACTATCCCGATTTCGGCTACATTTAAAACGGAGACGTGGAGGCGAAGTCCCTGATATATAACAAGTTAAACCCCTCTCGATTTTCAAAAGAGGGGTTTAGGGAAGACTCAATGCCAAAAATGAGCAACATAGCAAAGATCTCGATACAGTATAAAAATTCAAACGGCTATTTAATTGTCATACCACGCCGGGGTGTATCGTTCAATGTAAAATGTTCAACAAGTTCTTTGAGCATTTCTGACTGTCGCGCCAATTCTTCCGCAGTACGTGCAACCTCTGAAACCGCTTTCGATGACTCATCGGCAGCTGAGGCCATTTGCTGCACACCGCCGTTGATCTCTTCTATGGCCTCGGTTTCCTGCGCTACAGCGGTTGCCACTGTTGCAGTGGCTTCAAGCACATTATCGCCGGTTTTGACGATACTATCAAGAACATCAAGTGACTCTTGGCCTTGTTTCACCCCTAATTTCACTTCATCGCTTACAGTCTGCATTGCATTCCCTGCATTTTCAGAGTCGGATTGTAATTTTTTAATAATATCAACAATTTCTTTGGTAGCGTCTGCTGTTTTTTCTGCAAGCTTTCGTACTTCATCAGCAACGACCGCAAATCCTTTTCCCGCCTCACCGGCACGTGCGGCTTCTATCGCCGCATTAAGTGCCAGTAAATTAGTCTGATCCGCAATATCATCGATAACGGAAATAATACTTCCTATTTTTTCGGTAGATTTCCCAAGATTACTGATGATGTGGGCAAGATTATCGGTTTGTGAACTTATCGTCTTCAAACCGTCTATTGTTTTTTGTATGATGGTAACGCCTTTTGTGGTCTCGTGATTTGATGTTTCGGTAAAATTCTTGGTTCTTTCAACTTCTTCTGCAATATTATCAGATGTCGTTGAAAGCTCATTGAGCGATGCGGCAATTGTTTGTGTCTGGGCACTTTGTTCATTTGCCGTCGCCGCCAACTCTTCCGATGACGCTGATATCTGTTCTGAAGCTGCCGCCAAGCTTTGAGCAGAGCCTTGTATTTCGCGAATCAGATTCGCAATATTATCCGCCGCTTGGTTAAGTGCATTTCCCAACATCCCTAACTCATCTTTTTGGTCTAACTCGATACGAGTACTCAAATCGCCCTGCTCAAGTCGTTGAGCAAATACTAATCCCTTATTCACCGGAATAGAGACCGCACGCGACAACAGCGTTGAGGTAAAAAATGACATAATGAGAGCCGCCGCCAACATGATAATCCCTAGTATCGTTCCGTTTTTCGTATCACCGTGAATTTCTTTTTTCATCACTTCACCATACGATGATTGGACTTTCACCAAATCTTCAGTGATGTTTTTCAGTTCTTCAAACGGAATAAACCATTCATCATAACTTGTTTTTGCCAGAAAAAGATCACTCGCCGTGACCGCTGACATAAAATTCTCACGTTTCCCCGCAGCTTTCGGCAGGACCTCTTCCCATTTTGCGATCAATGTTTTTTCTTCCTCTATAAGGTAGGTCATCTTGTACGCATCCCATTTTTCCTTATATTCTTGTGTCAGTTTTTGAATATTTTCGGTACGCTTTTGGATTTCATCAGTATTTCCCTCTACTGCAGCAATGTAGATACTCGCCATATCAATACGAATTTGCAAAATATTTTTTAAAATATTATTTAATTCGATAGCAGGAATAAAACGATCGTCGTAAAATGAGTTGAATTCTTTTTCAGATTCTTTAAGACTTCGAAACTGTTCAATTGAAAGAAATACAATAACGGATATAAATAAAAGTGTTGCAACAAAGATTTTTCCTTTCACGGGAAGATCGTTTAACCACTTCATTTCCGCCTCCTTCTTTATGACCGTTCGTCACGCCGCATTATCATAACGAATTCCCAATGGAAAATAGCATCTGGACATGTAGCTACGCAACATTCATAATGGTGCGATATATACGTTATTATAACAATAACCTTTTCCGAATACAAGTGAAAACATGTTTTTCCTTGACAATTTTGCACTCTCCGTCCATACTGAGTGAAGAAATCACGCAATTGAAAGGTATATTTTTCCGTTTCAAAAAAGAAAGAAGGTATCCGTGAGAAAAAATTATTCCGGTGAAAAACGTCAACTTCAACTTAAAAAACAAAAAAAACGCGAAGAAAAAGAACAAAAACGTCTTGAACGAAAAGGTATCAAACCAACTTCGGATAATCCCGAACTCAACGAAGATACACCGCAAGAAACTGAAACAACAGAAGAGGATTCTGCAGAATAATTCTGCAGACACCTCATCGTTTGTTCATGCTTCAATGAGTTACCGGAAATCCTTCGTCCTCAATGGTCATTATGATCGTCTCACGTGATATAATTCTCTCATCATAGACGATCGTCGCTGTTTTATCCGCAAGTTTTACTGACACATCCGAGATTCCTTTAAGATTTTTTACTGCACGTTCCACGGCCGCCGTGCAATGTCCGCATGACATTCCGTTGACCTCAAATGTTTCTTTCATAGTATCTTCCTTTCATGGAGAGGATTAAACCGTCTTAACCGAAGTGAATTCGATACCACCGATACCGAACTGAATGCCATCGCCGCTCCGGCAATGATAGGGCTTAACAATCCTAAGGCGGCAAGAGGAATTCCTACCGTATTATATATGAATGCCCAAAATAAATTCTGATGTATCGTACGAACAGTTTTTTTCGCAAGTTTTA
The DNA here is from genome assembly GCA_964423645.1 of uncultured bacterium. Lineage (GTDB taxonomy): Bacteria > Macinerneyibacteriota > Macinerneyibacteria > Macinerneyibacteriales > CAYRFE01 > CAYRFE01. Next base: position 26,665 of record CAYRFE010000010.1, read on the forward strand.
ACGCTGCAGGTATAAGACGTATATCGCCGTTCATCAATACAATATCTCCGGACTCAATCGCAATATCAGTGCCTGTCCCCATCGCGATCCCGCAATCGGCAGCAGCCAACGCAGGAGCATCATTGATGCCGTCACCGATCATCGCCACGCGTCGTCTTTCTTTTTTTAATCGTGAAACAATATCAGATTTCCCCTCAGGCAGAACACGCGCAAAAACATTGTGCGGATCAATACCTATCGTGTGTGCGATCATGTGTGCGACATCCTCGGAATCACCTGTCACAAGAAACGATTGTACGCCGATCTCTTTGATAGCATGAATAACGTCTTGTGCATGCGGTTTTAACGCATCTTTAATTTCAAAATATCCCGCGACCGTTCCGTTGATCGCGACAAAAAGAACGGATGCCCCGGGAGAAATATCGACCGGTATGAGGGGAATATTTCGTTGTGTCAAAAGCAAATCCGTGCCGGCTATAACTATCGATCCCTTAATATCTGCCTCTATCCCTTTACCGGGGATCGCACGAAAAGAATTAGGCTCATCAATATCTGCAGACTGTGATGCATATGAATAGACAGCTTTACCTATCGGATGTTCAGAATGCTTCTCGGCAGCTCCTGCAAATCGAACAACTTCCTCTGCCGAAAACGGAGGAAGCACATGCATGGCATGAACAACAGGCACACCCGCCGTGAGCGTACCTGTTTTATCAAATATGACCGTATCGATCGTTGCCGCTCGTTCGAGTGCTTCGCCGGAGCGAATCAAAATACCGAGCTCGGCTCCTTTTCCCGTGCCCGTAATAATCGCCGTAGGTGTCGCTAATCCCAATGCACATGGGCACGCAATAACCAAAACACTCACTGAAGCTATTAAACCCTGAACCGTATCACCTGCGAACAACCACCAAATAAGAAATGTGACCACTGCGATAGCAAGTACGACCGGACCAAAAACACCGGCTATTCTATCGGCCAACTGCTGTACCGGCGCTTTTGATGCGTGTGCAGTTTCGACCACACGAATGATCCTTGCAAGCATGGAACGTTCTCCGATATCGGTCGCTGAACAGTAGAGCAGCCCGTCGGTATTCACTGTGCCGCCAAAGACCTTCATTCCGGTCGTCTTCACAGCCGGCATACTTTCTCCGGTTATCATACTTTCGACGACTGCCGATTCACCTTTTATGACAAGAGCATCAACGGGGATTTGTTCTCCGGGACGTACAACTACCGTATCTCCCGAAACAACATCTTCAACCGAAATATCCGATTCGACACCATCTCGCACCACATGCGCATGTGTCGGTTTGAGAGCTATCAACTTTCGAATGGCTTCTGATGTCTTTCCCTTCGCACGTGCTTCCAAATATTTACCGAATGTAACCAGCGTGATCACAAATGCAGATGTTTCAAAATACAAATAACCGTGAACCGGGGAGCCGTGCGGAGCAAAAAATGCGGCATAGACGCTGAAAAAATACGCGGTGGTTGTCCCCAATGCGACAAGTGCGTCCATACCCGGGCTCATGTTTTTTATTGTATGCCAGGCATTCTTGTATAAACGAAATCCCACATAGAACTGCACCGGCGTGGCACAGATAAAATGCAACAATCGGTTGTGAAAGATCGGATCATTTGAGTGAAAGAACATCGCGATCATCGTTACCACAAACGGTGCGGTAAATACTGCGCCGATCATTGAAAGAAGCCGCAACGATCCCAGCGTCTTGTGCCTGTCCTCTTCATTATCGCCCTCGATCTTCTCATGTGCGCCATAACCGAGATCGATGACAGCGTTGATGATAGAATATGGTTGAATCTCCGAATCAAGATGAATTTCAGCACTGTCATTTGCCAGATTGACCGCAACCGATTCAACACCCTTTATTTTCAATAACCTTTTTTCAATTCTCGCAGAACATGCCGCACAGGTCATTCCGGTTATTGCTATATTGATGACTTTTTTTGACACATACACCTCGCCTTTCCATACCATACCCCCCTATAGTATTAGCGCATGACAGTAATTTGTCAAGAGGCAGACGAGCTTCAATCAAAAAAATAGCGATTGTAAACTTGAAATATAAAAAAAGGCACTCAGTATGGCAGTTTAATGTATGCTAACCTGTTTTTCAAATTACCGGCTACATCATACGAAAATGTTGTAACACCGTTTTTATCTGCGATTGCTTTACCTGTTATATCTTGTTCATAATTCCCATCCCATAAATAAATTTTACCATTCAATGAGTATACAGTTTTCTCACCTACTGAGCCCACATATTCAGCCGGCTTTTCTCCCCCATTCCTATTTGCTATTAATATCCCAGGTAAATTGTCGGGAGCAATGTCGGATCCGTGAAAAACATTACCGGCATCATCCTCCCACCACAAAAATTCACCCCATGGATCATATACTCTGTGTAAATTATTACCTAAATTAGTACCCATAATCACTCCTTATTTTTTATCTTTATTAAATTAACTCCTTATTTTTAATATTTACATACCCATTATTTTTACTTGTATTATATATTTAATAATTGTAATTTATATTTATTTTATTTGCAGCTTATTTTTTTCATCAATAGTTAATCGATTCTCAATGTATTTCTTTTTAAATACTGCCCGTATCTCCCCATTAAGTGCAGCCTTTTTATACCATAAATAGGCATAATAGTTACTCTTTACATAATTTTCATAATATTCCCCTTGAGCATATTGAGCTTTTGAAAAATTTAAATCCGCTGCTTTTTTGAGCATTGTGATAGCCTTTGAGTTATATTTTCCATAAAAGTCTCTTATTGCTAAATATCCCACATACTGCATTTCAGCATAATTATTAAGATATGAACTAGATTGTAACAATTCAAACATCTCATCTAATCCTATTTTTAAATCCTCATCAGTAAATTTTTTGTTGTGTTCTTTAATAAAATCATAAATAAAAATATTAAAATCGTTTTTAAAAACAAGAGCTTCATATCTTATAAACAAAAACCACATGGCAGCGGTATGTGATTTTTTTATACTAAGATAATAACCTACTAATGCTATTTGTGCATCTATTTCATAGTGCTCTGCAGCAAGATTTAAAATTTTCAACTGGTATTCATTAGAATATTCTCTATGTTTTAAGTCATACATCATATATAAATAATTATTCTCTTTTATACAAAGATCCAACCAATTGTTTAATCGATTAGTACCTTCCAATTTATCCGCCTCAGAAAGGTTTTTAAAATAATTTTCATCATCTTTACTTTTTTGACTATCAATAATAGCATATAGCTTATAATATTTATATGCTTCAATATAATCTACAGACGTTCCAATCCCAAAATAATTCATTGTCATAAGTGCATACACAGCATCAACATATCCCTTTTTGGCATTTTTCTCATACTCTTCATAAGCTTCATTGTATTTTTCAGAGACAAAATATTGTGTGGCAACCTTTAAATCATTTTGTTTTTTTTCAAAATATGATGCATTCATCAGCATAGTAATAACAGCAATTAATAGGCACAACAAAAATACTTTTTTCATAAAGTTCCCTTCTTAAATTCATTAAAATAAATTTCTATCCCAATCCCCAACACCACCGTATTCTCCCACCTGCTAAACTCATACCTCATATCCACCCTATACCTCATATACTTCGCTCCTATCCCGCAAGACACCTTCTGCACCGCGTTCTTCACACGCATGAGATCGCCATACATATCGTCAGCAATGCGTAATAATAGCGTAAAATCGAATATTTGCAATTTGATTTATTGCAATTCGCTCGATCCTACGTCCCATAAGACACACTATGTTGCGTTGATAAACGTTCTGTAAAAACAATGATCATAAAAAATGTTTTCGATAGGAATTTCTCAAAGATTAAAATGAAGGCCCGTTTAAATCGATTTTAGGGAGCTTCCTTTACAAAGATTGATAACAGTATTTTTTCACATTTTGCATTAACTTCCAATTAAATATTGACATTATAACACTTATCGGATATTCTAAACGGTGGCGTTTTTGATAACACAAAAGGAGGCGAACAATGAAAACTTATTTCCTTATTTTCATTTCACTTGTATTTGCTGCGGTTACCTATGCCGAAACCATTACATTGGCAACCGGCGATTGGGCTCCTTACGTTTCGGATAAGATGTCTGGCTATGGAGTTACTGCTGAAATTATCACAGCAGCATTTAAAACCGTCGGTATAGAAGTGAAATATTCACTCATGCCATGGAAACGTTGCGAAGAAGAGGTTGCCGCAGGGAAATTCTTTGCCACTTTCCCATATGCAAAAACACCTGAAAGGCAACCGAAATTTAATTTTTCACAAAAATTCATAACTTCACGAAGCGTGTTCTTTTTTGTCTCCGATAAGTTTAATTCATTCCACTGGACTACGCTAGCGGATTTTAAACCATACATGATTGGTGGAACTCTTGGATATTGGTATGAAGCTGATTTTAAAAAAGCCGGCTTAAAAACAGAATTTGTATCCAATAATGATTCAAACTTTTTAAAACTTCTGACAGGTAAAGTTGATTTCATTCTTGAAGATGAACTTGTCGGCAAAGACCTTGTGAAACGTATAGCACCCGATCAATTATCAAAATTAAAAACACTGAAACCTGCTTTTAACACTTTTGATCTTCATCTTATGATTTCAAAAACATTTCCCGGCGCTGATGAATTAACCAAAAAATTCAATGAGGGACTGACAAAAATACGTGCATCCGGGGACTATAAGAAAATTCTTGCGAAATATGGATTTTCAGAATAATTATAGTCATTTACAACGACAGGCAGACATGACGCTGCCTGTCGTTGTGTAGTGTAAGATTAAAACCGGATTAGTTTGGACAAAAATGATAGATATTCTTTTGTGTATACCATAGTATGCACGATATGATGTTTCTGTTCTCAATAACAATTTTCTCCGGCAAGAGAGGGAGGTTATTGAAATAATATGGAGCATATTAATAAAAGCAGATTAGTGCCATTTCTATTCTTTGTGGTAATGTTTATCACGTTTTTATGGGGTGAAGAAACTATTATTTTGGGCACAGGAGAATGGTCTCCGTTTTCAACGGAGACACTAGAAGGCAATGGTTTTTGTTGTGAAATCATTACGGCCGCTTTTAAGGAAATGAAGATTGATGCAAAATTTAAATTCATGCCATGGAAACGAAATGAAGCTGAGCTTGAAGACGGAAAAGTGTTTGGGATATTCCCTTATACAACCACAAAAGACAGAAAAGAAAAATTTGATTTTACGGATAAGATCGCTACAATGACCGGTCGTTTATTTTATTACATTCCTTCGAATAAAATACCTAAAGGATTTAACTGGAGGACATATGCCGACTTGAGGTCATACAAAATCGGCGGTGGATTCGGTTATTGGTATGAAAAGCCTTTTGCTGAGGCAGGACTAACCGTTGAATATGCCGCAACAGATGAACAAAATATCAAAAAACTTGCTGCCGGACGCGTTGATCTTGTTGCAGTTGAGGAAAAAGTTGGGTGGTCTTTGATAACCAAGCTTTTCCCGGATATCAAAGGGAATTTTTCAACACTTGATAAACCAACCGATAACAGCGATGTATTTATCATGGTCTCAAAAAAATACCCAAACTATAAATTGATGAAAAAAAAATTCAATATAGGCTTAGCGATAATTATTAATAATGGCACCTATGAAAAAATTCGCCATAAATATCGCAATAAATAATTACATTATGTTTAAAGTCACGCATATAAGTATGTGTTCTTTCCTTTAGTTCTGGCATAGACACTCCCTGTCCTTCGTAAATCCAGGCCTTTGTAAAATTCAAAATTTACAAACAATCTTTATTTTCTTAAAAGGAATGTGGGGGCAGAAAATCTTTCTGCCCGCCTCCCGATTTTCACGGGAGGGGTTTGGGGTGTGGGCACAATTTCAAAAATTGTAGTTTTGCGAAGGTCTATAATTGATGATCATCGTTTGTTCTATAAAATATCCGAAGAAATTGTCATTGTGTTTGTTATCGATATTGAAACCCGCAAAGATGCATATCAATAATGCGAAGGAATATCCCCAACAATATGTTTCATATTCCTCGCCATGAATACAAAACGTCCCATACGACCATCCATATTGAATAACAACCTATTCTAAAAACATACCCTTAGTGTGTGAAAAAGTAACTGTCTTCCAGCTTCACACACCTTACAACGCACAGAGTTACGCACGTCCGTACACATCATCTAACCTTACGATATCATCCTCGCCCAAATACTCACCGCGCTGGACTTCAATAAATTCTATTTCCGTCTCGGCAGATATTCTATGCCGCACCGTAGCGGGAATATGGATCGCATCGCCCTCATTCACTACAAATTCACGCTCTCCTAAGGTCATACTGCCTTTACCGCGAACAATTGTCCAAAACTCTTCACGTTTGTTGTGATATTGTAACGACAAACGCTCCCCTGCACATACGGTTATTTTTTTCACTTTATAGCCGGCACCACCGCCGATCACCTCAAACCGTCCCCACGGACGTTCATCATACAGGGGAGAGTGATTTGTAGTTTCTTTTTTCTCTTCGAGAACCGCCGCAATTTTTTTTACGTCCTGAGTTCTGTCAAGATTACACAGCAACAAGACATCATCGGTATCAATGCAGATACAATTATCAATTCCTACAACCGCCACAGTTTTCTTGGGACTATAGACAAATACATTGTGCGTATCAACAAGCACGTTGTCGCGGGCCTGCACGACATTTTCCTGTTCCCACATTTCTTTATAGGACATCCAACTGCCGACATCAGACCACCCCATGTCGACAGGTACTACGACGGCTTTATCCGTTTTTTCCATTACCGCCACATCTATTGCAATATTCGGTGCTGTTTGATAGAGTTCGTGAATATTTTCGCGTGCGTCGCGAAGATTACAATACCAGTTATACAAGTCGGGTGCAAAACGCTTCACTTCATTAAGCAACGTTTTTTTCGTACTTACAAATATGCCGGCATTCCAGTAGTGTGTCCCGCTTTTGTAAAATATCTCAGCACGCGCACTGTCGGGTTTTTCTACAAAACGTTTTACGTGTGATACCGCATCATTTTCACGTTCTCCGCACTCAATATATCCGTACCCGGTTTCGGGACGTGTCGGAATAATACCAAACACACATATTTTCCCTGCTTCAGCACTCGTTTCAGCGTGGTGTAACGCCGCACGAAAGGCATTGGCATCGCGTATTATATGATCGGAAGGGAAAATACCCACTATTTCGTCGTCACCTACTCGTGTTAGCGCAAAAAGAATCGCCGGAGCAGTATTTCTTGCATAAGGCTCTGATAAAAAACTTACCGTTCCCTTACGAGAAAGCATATCCGATTGTCGAGCACACAAATGTGCGGTCGCTTGCGCCGTAACAACAATAACATCACCGTCCAGTCGTAAGATCGTTTCTTGAAAAAACGATTTCCCCGATTGAGTCGGTAAAAATTGTTTCGGATAATTACTTCTGCTCAGCGGGTAAAGACGCGTCCCGCTTCCACCTGCAAGCACAATGTGCCTCATTATACTCCTTTGCCACTGAGCATGATTCGTATAGTTTTTAATACGATCAGGACATCCAGCAGAATATTTGCGTTTTTCACATAATACAGATCATACTGCAATTTATAAATTGAATCTTTCACACTGCTGCCGTAAGAATAATTGACCTGAGCCCAACCGGTGATACCGGGACGAACAATATGACGCTGATGATAAAAAGGTATTTCTTTTTGATATTTTTCAACCAATTCAGTCCACTCGGGACGCGGCCCGACAAAATTCATATTACCCGCAAGAATATTCCAAAATTGCGGAAATTCATCAACTCGAAGTTTGCGCATTATCTTCCCTAACCATGGAATTCGAGGATCATTCTTTGAGGAGTATTTCGAATGCTTTTTCGGGTCATGCACACGCATTGTCCTGAGTTTATAAATCTTGAAGACTTTCCCGTCTTTTCCGACCCTATCTTGAGAAAAAAATACCGGGCCCCGACTCACACAACAAAAAACAAAGCCAAAAATGATCATGATCGGTGCAGTGAGGATCAACCCGACTATCCCCATAAGAATATTTCCTACCCGAGTAACAATTCCATAAAAAGTAAATTCTTGTTCATGTTTTTCTATTTGACGAAATAAGTAATAAAAATAATCGCTGTTAAGGTGTAAAACAGGAATTTTTCGAGAAAATATCTCAAAAATCTCATCGGCAAAATACACGGTTGTTCTTAATCGTTTTAAGCTTTCGATATCCGAAACAAGGTTTTTATCTAATTTTCTGTCCTTTGCGATAACGACAAAATTGATACAATAGGTTTTTAATATCGCGATAAGATCACTTTGTTGGCCAAGATAGGCGATCGTACCGTGAGGAACAGATCTTATCTCTTCAATCTCATCCCCGTCATAGATCTCAATACTGTCAGATACTTTATCTGAGATAAACCCCGAAATACTGCATTTGATGATCCGTTGTGCAAGAAGTTCACGTACAACCGCTCGGCCGGTTTTCCCTCCGCCTACAATGAGAATTCGCTTTTCATTACTTCGATTGATATGAAGCGTGATCAGGAGAAGAAATAACGTCACTATAAGCGCTATAGATGCGTTTTTATACACATTACTTACAAAATCGCTCATTTCTTGTCGTATGAGAGCACGTGTAATGATCGTTACGACGAGAGATACTAAAAAAACGCTGATCACTTTCCTGAAGAAAAAGGTCGATTTTCGTATCGCACTCACATTAAATACTTCATGCGCGAACAACACCACAAGCCAAATACCGCCGTATCCAAGACAATCCAGCCAAAAATTATAGCTGAACAACGTCTCTTTGTGAAGCATTCTGCCTACTATCATCCCAAAAAACACGGAGACTATAGACAAAAAAATGACAAGATATCTGATTTTTTGCAACGAATTCTTCATATTTACCTGAGTGAATTGTAACATAATACGACAAATTTGTAAACTACTAATCCCTTCTCTTCGCCACGCGTTTGGAGAATACCCGCGCGTATCCTACGTTTTGAGTTGACAGCGTTCATCGACGTCAAGATCATGCAATGAATGACGAGTTGGTGACAATTTCTTGTATTGGTGATCTTTGCGAAATTCGAATTTTTTCATTTTCTATTTTTCATAAATAGGGGTTTGGGTGGGCACAAATCATAAAAATAGTAATTTTGTAAAGCTATCATTGTCATATATAACTTTTATGGTATAATCAGCACATGGAAAAAATTAAAACAGCAGTGCTCATCTCATTATTCGTTTTTTTTATAGGCGGCATGTATAGCCTTCCGCTTGAGTATGCGGGCGCATTCCTTGTTCTTATGACCGGTATCATTACCTATGTGGTATACGGAAACACAAAAAAGTTGGCCCCGTCGAAATTTTGGCTGGTACTCCTTGGCGGTATCAGTTTGAGTTTTTTTTTAGGATACTTTCATGTGATCAATTCACAGCGCTTTTTCAGTCAAGCTGAAAAATACTGGGGCAGTTTCTTGCTGTTCACCGCAGGGTATATACTTATTTCAACGTTCGAGAACATTATTCAGATCGTAATGAAGGTATTTATCTCGGGTATTGCAATGACCTCATTCATCGGTATTATTACTCTGACCCAAACCCTCATCGACACCCACCGGCTTCCTTTATTGAACACTCCTTTAGGCATGTCAAATGATTACGGTTCGATCTTGATCATCGGCATACTGCTTATGCTGGGCATCATACTCTTCAAACACATACTTTTTAGTCGAATGATTGATAGAGTCATTCTCGGATTTTTTTGCATTGCTCTTGTATTCGTTCGCAGTGATGCCAATGCGCTCGGGCTTATTATCGGATTCATTCTTTTAATGTGGCCGTTAATCCCCGTCACGAAAAAAACATTTTTCAAGATCGCATTTATTGTAATTTTTTGTTGCACACTCACTGTCGCCGTCCATTACAGGCATTATTTTTTACGTTCCGGAAATGCCGTGCGAATTGCGTTATGGCACGGTTATTCGAAAATGATACTGAAATACCCTTTCACGGGAGTCGGGCTTTCACAAATGCCGTATCATTATGATGAATGGAAGGTGCCGGTTCCCTTCACGAAACAAGTTCGCATGGTCGAACCTCTGACCGCGCACTCCTTGCCGGTACAATATGCAGCTGAGAATGGCATACCGGCATTACTTCTTTTGTGTTTTTTCCTCTATCGATATTGGAAAACCTGCATTCGGAAAATAAATCCTTATTATGGCGTTTTTGCGGGGTTTGTTGCATTTTCTATCGCGGCATTATTTTCAAATCATTTTTTCATGATACGACAAATGCTTTATTTTTGGTTCCTGGCGGGATGTTATTTGGCACATATTCATCAAATAAATGCGTTGAAAAAATCTTAAATCTTACTGTTTCCCGTGTAGTGTTTTGATTCGATATACAATTTTTCTAAAATACTTATCCGGCAAATAAACCATCAACAGAATAACATTGATAGTCACGAAAACGACGATCGCGTTGATCAAAAAATCAATGAGAGCATGTTCAAAAATAAATGTATGTCCCAATTGACGTATGACTATAAATGCTAATGCGATACTTACGGCAGACATCATCAGATGCTTACCATACACAATCATATATCCGCCGAGAGGCTTATGAAAGCCCTGACCAAAAAGCAATTTCGGCCGTGTCCAAAAAGATGTCAACACAAATGACACACTTGTGCCGAGTATTACACCGGCCGGTCCCATCAGGCGTCCCAAAAACAAAGAAATGATGAAGTTACTGGTAAATTCCGCAACAGTATTGCCCTTATCACCTTTGAACAGACCATAGGCGGTTTTAAAAACTTCAGTCGGCTCACGTGTGATCTTAAAAAATACATTTGAAACAAGTGCAATAAGAAAAATATTATCCAACAGCATGGTTTTCCCGATCCATAGTTCAATGAAAGAATCGGTTATCATATACAGACAAAACACACTGACGGATGCGATATAAAATGAAATTGAAAAAAACTCTCGCCAAACCGCATATGATTTTTCATCATTTTTTTCGACAATAAGATTCCCGACACTTGATTTCGCATTCCATATGGTAGTGGTTAAAAAATTTGAAATAATCGTCGTCACCATCGTATAATTCACAATCATACCCAGAACAGTAAGATTTGCGAAAAAAGCGATCAGCAACGAATCGGTCTGATTAACGACAACATTACCGATCTTGTATAAAAATGTCGTTGAAATATTATGAAACGCTTCTTTGTTCTCCCTGAATGATTCTCTCAACTTTATGGACGGTATAATTCGCAACCATGGGTACATTGATGAGACTTTTCGATTACTTAAAAATATCGAAACGATATCGAACGCTATTCCGACAATAAACCACAGCATAAAAGATCGTGTAAGATACAGCAACGCGATCAGCACCAACACCTTTATGATTTTGATGATCCCTTGCAGTTTGGTCAGCACATAATTCTTCTGGTCCGCCTGTATGACAATAAACTTATATGATGCATAGTAGCTTATCATTGTATAGACAACATATGCCCAAAAATACGATATCGACAATCCCGGTTCAATCTGACCTTTCGACATCATCGGCATAAAAAATGATAATCCTGTTCCGACAATCAAAATAATTATACCGATAGCTTTCATGAGAAACGCATAGAAGGTCAGTATTTTGTTGATCGCATCATAATCATTATCATGAAGCGGTTTATACAGCGCATACGTGATCGCTACACCCAGTCCTAATTCCGTAAGATTCAAATATCCGAGCAGATTCTGCACAAGGCTAATAAATCCGAGATAATTGGGACCTATCGCATCTAAAAAAGCTTTTCTTGATACAAACGACAAAAGCGTATGTATAAAGAAAAATAACGATGTGTATTTGATATTAATGAACGTTTTAGCGGTACGCATTACTATCTCCGTATGAAAAAATAAAATTCTGCATTTTCTTTTTCAATTTCCACAAAAAAACAAAAAGCAAAAACCCGCGAAGCGCTCCCAGTAACGTGCATAAAACGAGTAACAGTGATTCGCGATAGGTATATTTTTGTAAGATGTTTTGCCGTTCATATAACATCGTTTGCAGCATATTATCGTGATCGAACATTTTATACGATCGTACAACGTCCACAATGAGTTTAAATATCTTACACTCAAGAAACAATCTTTCTTCACGAGATTCAACCTGTCCGACAAATGAATGAAGGCTGTCGATAATACGTATTTTATCCCTAAAATGTTGCAATCCGATCGATGACATTATCGAACCGGATGCACGGATCCTATAACGATAGAACGGTTTTTCATATGCAATAAAAGTATCGGCACAACATAATAATCTCGGTGTCCACTCTTCGTCTTCGTGATAAATACCTTCATAAAAGTAAAGCCCCTGTGTGTCGAGTATTTTTTTCTTTACAATATATCGCCATGCAACAAATGTCATTCCGCTTGTACGAACATAGTTTAAAAACGAAGCTTTGGAATTATTATTGATCGCTTCGGCATTGAGCACAATATCATACAGCGGAACAGCATTTTCTTCGGTATTTGGCATAAACATTCCCACGACAACATCCGGCTGTGACTGTTCGATTAATACGCTGATATCACCAAGGCACCCGTTGATGATCGAATCATCGCTGTCAAGAAACATGCAATATTCTCCCGATGCCGCACGGATCCCTGTATTTCGAGCTGAAGACAAACCCTTATTCGTCGTATGAATAACGTGTATACATGAATTATTCTGCGCAAGCCGGTCACACAAATATTGGCTTCCATCGGTCGATCCATCATCAACTAACACAATTTCACAATTTGAATAATTTTGCGCCAATACGCTTTCGACACATTCGGTAAGATATGCCAACACATTATAGACAGGGATAATAACACTTATGTTAGGTTGCATTTTTTTTCATTTCCGTATTCACCAGAAAAAAACGGGACTGCAAGCGCTTTGCGGTTCTACGCGTTTTAATAAATCCAATACACGTGTATATCAGGGAAAAACGTATAAAACATTTCATGATCATATAAAAAGATGTCATTTCGGTCTGTGTATGCAGTGATTCTGTTACGAGAGGATCATGCATGACCGCACGAATTTTATCGGTTAAAACCGCAAAGGTCATTTTATCCGCGTGATGAACAAGATACTCAATGGCTGTACATGCATTTTTTAGCGCTATCCGTGCAACGGCCACGCACTCGGACGCCGCACTCGATTCTGCATGTTTACGGCAAAATTCGTTGACAGCATGCGAAAATCGCAAACAGTAATTATAGTAATCAGGATGATATTTGCTTGTGATGGAGATACCGTTTATTTGCCTGTATACATACAATGTATCCGAAATCACACACACCGATCGTACAAATTCCCAATAACGCAATGCAAAAAACTGGTCTTCGCTTATCGGTATACTAACAGGGAAAATGATATTGTTTTTGTGAAGAACAGACCGTCTGTATAACTTATTCCACGAGACATTCATAAGTCCCTTTTCGCGCAACAAGCAAAAACGGGTTACCATATTCTTTTCACATGACAGTATACCGGGCTCAGGAACTATATCAATTACTCTTACAATATCTTCATTATTAAAAAATATGGTTTTAAACCCGCAAATAACCGTATCACAGTTGGTTGAAAGGAGTGCAGTGATCAGTTTTTCACACATATTCGGCATGATCACATCATCTGCATCGACAAATTGAATAAATTCTCCGTGAGCCAAACCGATCCCCACATTACGAGCAACCGAGACTCCGCTTTTCTTTTGATGAAATACTGATATTCGCGTATCACGTACCGCATATGAATCACATATTTCTCCGCTCTTATCAACAGCCCCTTCATTAATAATGATAATTTCAAGATTGGTATAGGTCTGATTAATAACACTTTCAAGGCAATCGGCAATAAATTTTTCAGCTTTATATACCGGAATGATGACGCTGATTAAAGGACTATTCATTATTTACACTACTCCATGCTGCAGTAGAACAAAAACACAATCGCGTATGAATTCATTCGACCGCTATCACGGGAGTGATACTACCATATTTTAAACACGTTTCAATCAAATTATTTCCAATCATGGAAAGAGTATACTGTATACGCTCATTATTTTCATATGATTTATTATTCTTGACCTCATCACTGCACAATGTTAGTATCGCGCATGCATTTAACCGAAACTCTCGCCGGAAATGACCGGCATATACTATATGATCGCGCCTATTCAGGAGGTATCGCGTCATGTTAAAGATTTGTCATTTGACAAGTGCACATATACGATACGATGTTCGAATCTTTTTGAAGGAATGTGTAAGTCTGGCGCATGCAGGATACGACGTAACCCTCGTATGTGCAGATGATAAGGACAATGAAATAAAAGATGGTGTATATATCATATCAACACGATTTGTACCAAAAAACAGAATTCACCGTTTACGATGTGCTAAAAAAGCGCTATTGAAAAGTGCTCGAGAAATCGATGCTGATGTTTATCACTTTCACGACCCCGATCTGCTCTCGGTCGGTTATTCACTCAAAAAACAAGGAAAAACAGTGATTTACGATACCCATGAAGACGTGCCGCGACAAATAATGGGGAAAACATGGATCCCGCGTATTTTTCGTACACTCCTTGCATATGCATTCGAAAAATATGAGAATTATCATGCCAAACATTTTGATCATATCATCACGGCGACACCGCATATTCGAACACGGTTTGTAAAACTTAATCCCCGTACGACGACGGTAAATAATTACCCGCTTCATGCCGAATTTGCAATACCGTCACGATGGGATCACAAAAAATCGGAATGTTGCTATATCGGTTGCATAGATGTCATTAGAGGTATTTACCAGATCATCAATTCTCTTGCGATCGCGCAGATTCCCACACATTTTTGCGGGACATTTGAAAGTGCGGTTGTGCAAGAAAAGGCATCTGCGTTAGCGGGATTTTCGTATATCAAATACCATGGGCAGTTGTCCCGTTCGGATGTTCAGAATATCCTGTCACAGTGCAAAATCGGACTGATCACGTATCTGCCGGACGGCAATCACATCGCGTCGCAACCCAATAAATTGTTTGAATATATGGCAGCAGGTATCCCTGTCGTCGCTTCAAATTTCCCCCTTTGGAAAGAAATCGTCGAAGAAAATCACTGCGGAATATGTGTTGATCCGGAAAATCCTCATGAGATAGCCGACGCAATTCGTTTGATCCTTGCGAACGATGAACACGCACGTGTCATGGGAGAGAATGGTAAAAAAGCAATTACGGAAAAATACAATTGGAGTATCGAAGAAGCGGTGCTCCTCAATATCTACCGGTCTTTACCAACTGTTTTAAAAAAATAAGAATGAAACCAAATATTTATTCAGTGAAAAACCTGACAATAAAGAAGTACCGTCGCGATGCGTAAAAAAAACAAGAAACGAGACCTATCATGTATACACTTATAATAGCCCGAGGCTATCCCTCGGAAAGATCAAAAAGTTACGGTATTTTCGAATTTGATCAAGCGCAAGCATTGGTAAAAGTCGGATGTAAGGTCGTCTACGCGGCACTTGATGTGCGCTCGGTACGACACTGGCGAAAATGGGGTATTGAGCATTTTGAGAAAAATAATGTAACCATAGTCGCGCTTAATATTCCATGCGGGCGGATACCTCTCAAAATACTTTATTTTATCGCTGAAAGAGGATTAAAAATACTGTACTCATATATTGAAAAAAAGTATGGCCCCCCGGATGTGATGCATGCGCATTTCCCCGATTATGCTTATGTCGCTACAAAACTCAAAAATAAAACAGGTATCCGATTGGTGGTAACTGAACACTCATCTGAAATAATAAAACCCTCATTAGTGAAAAACTTGAATAAAATAGCGCAACAAATATATGATAATTCTGACGCGATCATTGCCGTAAGCCCTGCACTTTCGGAAGCTATAGAAAAAAACTACGGACACATTGCACGTTACATCCCCAATATGGTTGATATAGACATTTTCACTTACATGCCTCGTCACATACACGATGGTTTTCGATTGGTATCCGTCGGTAATCTGATCGTTCGCAAAAGAACAGACCTCACCATTGAAGCATTTCATCAAGCGTTCAAGAATGAACAAAATGTAACATTAACCATTTTCGGCGAAGGCGAAGAACGTCCGTTCTTGGAAAAACTTATCGAGAAATATAATCTTTCACAAAAAGTATTTCTCAAAGGATTATGCTCGCGTCATGAAATTGCCAAGAATTTTCAGGAGAGTGATTGTTTTGTGCTTGCATCCCGCGCAGAAACATTCGGTGTCGCGTACGTCGAAGCTATGGCAACCGGACTTCCCGTCATTGCAACAAAATGTGGCGGAGTCGATGCCTTCATTCATAATGGAAACGGTGTGTTGGTGCCTGTTGATAACCTTGAAGATTTGACCGATGGAATGAAATATATGTATGCGCATGCTGCTGCTTTTGATCAAAGAAAAATTTCTGAGGAAATGCATCAAAACTTTTCTCCGGAAACGGTATCACGCCAATTGATAGCGGTATACGAATCTTTGATAAAATAACCGTTTCAAGATATTTATTAACAATGAATTCCCCTGTCACAAGCTACAGCGTATCAATATAGACCTTTGCAAAACTACCGTTTTTTTGAATTTGCGCCCACCCCAAACCCCTCCCGTGAAAATCGGGAGGGGCTTAAGTTGTTATATAATGGGGACTTCGTCCCCACACCCCTTATAATAACAAAACGATCATAACAAAGCCAAAGCAAGCTTCGGGGAATGTACCCCATTTAGATGAAAAAATGTTGGTTTTACAAAGGTCTCTTATTAAGAATTCTGCAACTCGCGCATCACCGCTAAAAACTTTTCCGCAAGAATACTATATTCATGATGAAGGGTAACATATTTTTTCCCTGAATTCCCCATGACCACACGCTGCGCATCAGTATATTGCGCAAGCTTATGAATAGCATCCATTAATGATCCGATATCTTCGGGAGGAATTGATAGCCCGCAACCTGCCTCGCGCACATCGTCATTACCTGCATCAACGGCATGGATTATCGGTTTACCGGACATCATATAATCAATCAACTTATTGGGTGAAATTCCGTATCGGTATAAAGGCGAATGCTTCCAACCAATATACAAGGCATCCATGGATGAAAGCAGATAGGGAATAGCTTTTTTAGGCACTGCATCCAGAAACAAAATATTGTCGGCATGATCGGCCTCACGCTGAAGGCGTTCTTTTTCCTGACCATGTCCGACCAACACAAAACCGATCTCGGGCATTCTCAGGGCGGCTTGAATAAAAGTATCCAAAGCATTTGCAACGCCGTGTTGGCCTGCATACCCGACAACAAATCGATTTTTTCGCCATTTTTTGTAGCACACGACCATTTCTTCCGACAATGCAGCAGTGTCTTCGACCCAATCGCCACTATTTATACCATTTGGAATAATGTGCAGTTTGTGTAACGCAAGGCCGTGTTTTTCAACATGTTCATGCACTTTCGGTAAGATCGAAACAACTGCATCTGCATGCGCATAGGCATAATTTTCGGCATGTTGGCAAAGTATCATAAAAGGATGGTATGGAGACATTTTGCCGACCTCTATGGGTGATAACGGCCACAGATCATGCAATTCAAAAATCAATTTCGCATGAGACAAATGTGAGATGTGATGTGCAACATAGATATCCATGGGATATGTGCTGGAAGCAATGACCATATCCGGTTTGAATTCACGTATTATTTGTGCGGATAACCTGCGAAGTTTGAATAAAAAAGTGAAAATATTACGCACCCTACCGATACCGTTACCGGTATATGAAGGCGTATGAATCCAGTCATACTCTATAGAATCAATGATTTCCCGTGAACACAGTTTGGTTGTGGTATCAATAGACGGCTGATGCGCACGATAATGGGAATATGATGCGGCGATTATTCGTACGGCATGACCGGCATGTACCCATTGACGCGCTAAATAGTACGGACGATGCTCCATCCCTAATGACGGGGTTCCTGCATAGTGTTCAATATACAGAATATTCACTGATTCACCTCGGTGTTCACATTATATTCATATTGACTTAATAAAAGTTATCTCTTTATCAGATGCACGTTGAGCTGAAAACCCCAGCTTTTCGTAAAATCTGACGCCGCGCGTATTATAATTTTTAACTGATAACACGTATACGTGCTTATTGTGTTTAAGAAGTATCTTCTCAAATTCGCGCACCATTTCAGCGGCTCTTCCCCCGCCTTGATAATCCGGATGCATACAAATAGACAACAAAGTTGCCTCTTTCGGGTCCACCGCAGAAACAGGTGAAGGTTTTTGTCTTTTAAAAAAAGATCGTGTTTTTAGAAAAACTCGGCGATAGGCTTCTTTATTGAAAATTGCACATAAATATATCATTCGAATCGCCAAAAAAAACTTATTTTTTTTCTCAAAATCAGCTCGAGCGTGCGAACCGGTAAAATACCCCATAACAAATCCGACAATGCGATCTTTTTCAACCGCCACGATAAATAACTCATTATTCTCAATCATAAACTGCTCGTAATAACGATACAATAACGTTTTTCCCAAAGAGGTAAGAAAATATCCTTGAAAACACTCACAGTGAACTGATACGATATTCGAAAGATCAGCAAATGTAGCGACTCTGTAATTCACGTGCATGTATGCTCTCCTTCATGAGTGAATGATTCTCCCGTTATAAAGAAACATATACTGTTCATCATACGCAGTATTGTATAAGACGTGCAAAACTTTGTCAAGAAGTATGAAAATTTACACAAACGCGATTTTTTAAAACCTTTTATCGGATATTACGTCGTTTTTTTGTCACGTTGCCGCACAAAGTTTCTTGAATTCTTTCATCAAATGGCATACAATCACAGCGGACGACAGGTCCTTAAAACGGAGGCAATTTATGACACTCAAAAAAAGAGACACATTTCTCCCGTATGCCTTGCCATATATGGACGAAAATGAGATCAATGAGGTAATCGACACCATTAAGTCGTGCTGGATTTCAAAAGGTCCAAAAACAATGGAATTTGAACGTCAATTTGCCGATTATATCGGCGTAAAACACGCTATCGCCATGAATTCTTGTACAGCCGCCTTGCATATTGCCCTAGTGGCACGCGGCATTGGTGCGGGCGATGAGGTCATAACCACACCGTTCACCTTTGTTTCATCCGCGAATATCATTATTCATGCAGGTGCAAAACCGGTTTTTGTCGATATCGATCCTGCCACATTCACGCTGTACCCGCAAAAGATCGAGGCTGCCATCACACCGCAGACAAAAGCGATCATACCGGTACATTATGCCGGGCATGCGTGCGATCTTGATCCGATTCGTGCTATAGCCAAAAAACACGGATTATTTTTATTGGAAGATGCAGCGCACGCCGTTGAAACCCGATATAAAGGCGCATTGATCGGCAATGGGGCTGATGCGACTGCATTTAGTTTTTATGCAACAAAAAATCTTGCGACCGGAGAAGGCGGTATGCTTACGACCGATGATGATGCGTTTGCCGAGAAAGCGCGGATTTACAGTTTACACGGTATGAGCAGAAATGCATGGAACCGTTATTCAAAAGGCGGCTCATGGTTCTACGAAGTGTTATATCCGGGGTATAAATACAATATGACCGATATTCAGGCTGCCATGGGAATTCATCAATTACGGAAACTGCCTATTATGCAGGGTATCCGCAATAAAATTGCTTCACGCTACAATGAATCGTTCGGTGTTATGCCGGAGTTGGAAATCCCCGCATCGCTTTCATATACCACGCATGCATGGCATTTATATCCGTTACGCGTGAATGCCGAAAAAAGCGCCGTTGACCGCAACACATTGATCGATATGCTGACAGAACGCAACATCGGCACAAGCGTTCACTTTATACCTGTTCACCTTCATCCGTATTATCGCGACACGTTTGGATACAAGCGCGGAGATTTCCCCGTTGCAGAACGTGAGTTTGATAAAGTATTGTCGTTACCGTTATACCCATCAATGACCGACGATGATGTAGCGTATGTGATAGATGCTGTCCAATCGATAGTTCGAGGTGAGAAATAACCATTATGCCTTCTAATACGACGCTTTGTTTTAAACGGGCCTTTGATTGTTGCGTATCTTTTCTCGCGATCATCTTTTTTTCCCCGCTTCTTGTGATCACCGGTATAGCAGTTGCCCTCACATCGAAGGGGCCGGTGTTTTTTACTCAAATTCGTGTAGGAAAAATGGGGGAGCATTTCAAGATATTAAAATTCCGCACAATGGTACAAAATGCCGAAAAGATCGGTAAACAGATCACGGTTGGTAATGATTCGCGCGTCACCGGGATCGGAGCGATCCTTCGCGCGTCAAAACTTGACGAACTCCCGCAGTTGTTTAATATTTTTATCGGTCATATGAGTTTTGTCGGCCCAAGGCCTGAAGTGCCGCGATATGTCGCATTATATACGGACGAGCAACGTTCTGTTCTGTCTGTGAAACCGGGGCTTACTGACATTGCGTCAATAACCTATCGGCATGAAAGCGAACTGCTTGCTGAATCCTCTGATCCCGAATACACGTATATACATGAAATAATGCCACGCAAAATTGAGCTTAATCAAAACTATATCGCGACAATGTCCATTTTTAATGATATCATCCTTCTGCTGAAAACGGTGTGGGCAGTGCTCCACTAGGAGAAACATGAAACGTATCGCAAAAAGTTCATTCCTTCCCGTTATTGATGTGATATTGATCAATATCGCATTTTTTGCCGCATTACTTATTCGTTACGACGGGCGTTTTTCAACAATTCACACGCAATATATTGAAGCATATACAACTGTCACCTTTTTTATCATCTTAATTTGCACAAAACTGCTCACTTTCGCTTTTTTTCGCTTATATAATAGCCTTTGGAAATATGCAAGTATTGAAGAAGGAATGCGTATTATCGCTGCTGTTATTGTAGGAAATCTCTTTTTTATCAGCAGTTTATATCTGCTCCAGATACATTTTCCACGGAGCGTTTATCTTTTAACACCGATCTTTGATATCATTTTTATCGGCGGTGTACGCTTCAATTACCGTATGTTACGACATCTTCATACAAAAACATTTAAGAAAAAAAATCCCGAACGAAAGAATGTCTGTATAATCGGAGGTGGCGAAGCAGGTGCGATGGTCATTCGGGAGATTCGTAACCATGTCAACTTGAATATGTCTCCGACAGCGATCATAGACGATGACAAAAAAAAGCACGGGCAACAGATCAACGGCATACCCATCGTGGGAGGACGTGATACAATCAACGAAACAGTGACACGATACGGGATCGATATAATTATCATCGCGGTACCCTCTGCCCCCCCGCTCGAGATTCGACATTTGATCGAATTATGTAACACAACATCATGTAAAATCAAAATTCTCCCCGGTATATATGAGATCATAACAGGGGATGTCTCTTTCGATCAAATTCGCGACGTACAAATCGAAGACCTTTTGGGACGTGCCCCTGTTGTGTTGGACAATGACGAACTTGAAGCATTTCTATCAAATAAAAGAATTTGCGTTACCGGGGGTGGGGGATCGATCGGCGCTGAGTTGTGCCGGCAAATTGCTCGTTTTCATCCTGAGGAGATCATCATACTTGATTCATATGAGAACAGCGCTTATGATCTTGAAAACGAACTTAAAAGAACATTTCCTGCACTTCATTTATCTGTGGTGATCGCTTCCGTTCGCGATAAAGAGCGTATGATTTCGGTCTTTACCGCACTCAAACCACACGTGGTCTTTCATGCTGCCGCTCACAAACACGTTCCCCTTATGGAGCACAATCCGTCAGAAGCAATAAAGAACAATGTTTTCGGCACTATCAATACGATCGAGGCGGCAGTCGCGGTCAATACGGAAAAATTTGTACTCATTTCTACTGACAAAGCGGTGAACCCCACTAATGTAATGGGCACCACAAAGCGAATATGTGAAATGGCAGTACAGGCATACAACGGAAAAAGCTCAACCGAATTTGTCGCGGTCCGGTTCGGAAATGTCTTAGGAAGTAACGGAAGCGTGATCCCGTTGTTTAAACGCCAGATCGAAACAGGCGGCCCTATCACCGTTACTCATCCTGATATTATTCGGTATTTCATGACTATTCCGGAAGCGGCACAACTCGTACTGCAAGCCGGAGCTATGGCGCAAGGCGGAGAAGTATTTATTCTCGATATGGGTGAACCTGTTAAAATCGTTGATCTCGCACGAAATTTGATAAAACTCTCAGGGCTTGAACCCGACATTGATATTCGTATCGAATTTACAGGGTTACGACCGGGGGAAAAGTTATATGAAGAACTACTTCTTGCAGAAGAAGGAATTGAAAAAACACGTATCGATAAGATTTTTATCGGAAATCAGATCGCACCTGATTATCAACAATTCCATGCACATTTAGCCAATTTATCGACAATAGTAAATGCCGATACCGAGACCATCATACAAACATTACAAGAAATTGTTCCGACCTATACACCGAAAAAGTAATTAAGAATCGGTCTGACTCCCACACAATATACTGAGAGATCATATTCTCTCGTTATAAAAAACAATATCTTGCCTAAAAGCATTTTTCAGGATATACTCTCTTTCGTTATGGCAAAAATTCACTATACAAATGGTCACGTATACACCGCATCACGCGGTTTTATTAAAGATTTTTATGTTCATGATGGTGTATTCTCATCTTCTCCCGTCGGCACTGCGAAAACGATTGATCTGCGCGGTGCTACCGTTGTTCCCGGCTTTATCGACTCGCATACGCATATTTTATCTGCGGGATTGAATACACTTGGACTTGATTGTCGTCCCTTCACCACGTTAAGTGATCTTTTAGGGGAAATTGCTGACTATTGCTCCGCACATGCCCACAACAGTGTCTTATTTGCATATGGATTTGATGAATCAGTGTTGAGTGAAAAGCGCTTTCCTACGCCGGAAGAGTTACGTGATGTTACCGGAACCTTGCCGTTTTTCATCAAACGTGTCGATATGCATTCGATGATGGTAAATACTACATTTGAACGTGAATATAACGTCAAATCAGACAACGGTATCATTCGCGGCTTAGAATATGATGCTGTTATCGTTAAAACCCAAAAACGATTTTCCGACAGTGAACGATATGAAGCCCTTCGCGTTATGGAGAAAAAAGCATATGCCGCAGGAATCACCGCGCTTCACACTATGGAAGGATACTTGGATGATTATACAGCGATTGACTTTCATCTCAAATATCGCGGAACTCCGGGTATCGACTATATTGTATATCCCCAAGTAATGAATGTCGCCGGAATGAAAACCCGTGGATTCGATCGAATAGGCGGATGTATTCTTCTTGACGGCTCACTTGGCTCACGTACCGCAGCGATCACAGGGGACTATTCAGACGATCCCGGAAACAATGGGCGTTTATATCTAAACGATGATGAACTGTATACATTTGCTGAAGAAGCGCATCTCGAAGGTATGCAATTAAGTTTTCATGCAATCGGTGACCGCGCGGTGCATCAAATTGCGAATGTGTATGAAAAATTATTGTCACGACATCCGCGTGCCGACCATCGTCACCGTATTGAACATGCAATTCTTATTCAAGATAAGGACTTTGAGCGCTTGGCTCGACTGGGAATTTGGCTCGACTATCAACCGATTTTTGAATATTTGTGGGGAGGCTTTAATAAACTTTATCATGCTCGAGTGGGAGACGCGCGTGTCCCCTTACTCCATAGATTACGTACGACACAATGTTTCGAAATACCTTTTGCATTCGGGTCTGATTGCGATGTTACCGTGCTTAATCCGCTTGCCGGTATTCACGGAGCCGTTAATCGAGAAATAACCGAAGAAGCGATAACGGTAGAATCGGCGGTGAACGCATTTACTATAGACGCAGCAAAGATCGGATTTGGCGAATCCGCCTTAGGGTCAATCGATGATGGAAAATATGCCGACTTTACACTGCTTGAACGAGATATCTTTTCAAATCCAGCGACCATTAAAGACTGCTCCATTAGCGCCGTATATAAAAAAGGTGAATGCGTATTCGGTTGTATTGACACGATAGTATAACACATATTAACGGAGGTATTCGTATGCAACAATGGTTTAATACCCATAAACAAGAAATTTTTGATGACCTCAAAGGTCTTATCGCTATTCAGAGCTTAGAATCTCCAGAAAAACCCGGCGCACCGTTTGGTGATAATGTTGCAAAAGCATTAAAATATTGTCTTGCCTTAAGCGAACAATTCGGTTTTAAAGCGATCAATCTTGATGAAAAAGTAGGCTACGCTGAATGGGGTGAAGGAGAAAAAACATTTGCGATCCTTGCGCACGTTGATATTGTTCCGGAAGGTACCGGGTGGACCACAGACCCGTTAATCCTTGCTGAGCGCGACGGCAAATGGTTTGCTCGCGGTGTGTTGGATGATAAAGGTCCATGCATTGCCGCACTTTATGTAATGCGTTATTTAAAGGAAATCGGTATAATCCCCTCCATGAAAGTACGCTTAATTTTCGGTACAAACGAAGAGACCGGCATGGAATGCATCAAACACTACCTTTCCTGTGAACCGATGCCGGATTATGGGATCACGCCTGACGCAAGCTTTCCGCTTATATACGCCGAAAAAGGGATCACCAGTTATGAATTTTTGCGTACGGACAAACACCCGGATATAATATCGCTGAAAGGCGGAACAGCAGCCAATATGGTTCCGGCGTATGCCGAAGCAGTGATAAAAGGGAATTATACGTTCAAACCTGCAGAATCCGTAACTATCACCACGCAACCTGACGGTACGTTTAAAATCAGTGCAACAGGGAAATCCGCTCATGCCAGTTTGCCTGGACACGGAGTGAATGCGATATCCATTCTTTTGATGTATTTATCTGATTATATCGAATCACCATTCATTAACTTTTACTACGATCGAATCGGTATGGATTATTATGGCGAAAAAATAGGGGTTGCATTTGAAGACGAAAGCGGTAAATTAACATTGAACACCGGGGTATTAAGCGATGACGGTATAATCGTGAATATACGATATCCGGTTACGTTTAACAATTCCACCATTGAACGACAATTTTCTCATGCGATTTTACCATTTTCAGGGATGAAAGTTGAGTGTAAAGGTAATTCGCTCCCTCTCTATGTCCCCAAAGACAGCCTCTTGGTACAAAAACTTCTTGCCGCCTATCAAAAAGTCACCGGCGACACCACAAGCGTTCCCCTTGCAATAGGCGGAGGTACGTATGCACGTGCATTAAAAAACGCAGTTGCATTTGGTCCGGTTTTCCCCGGAGAAGAAGAAACAGCACATCAAAAAGATGAATATATATCTGTAGAAAGTTTCAAGAAAACAATGATTATTTATGCTGAAGCATTGCAAAGTTTAGTAATCTGAAAGGATGATCCAACGAATGCGTGCCAATAACTATGTGAATGAAAATCTTTTTAAAGAATTTGAAAAGGTTGATTTTTTCAACTCGCTCAATTATGAAGATATTGAATGGATTCTCATGCGGGGTGATATGACAATTATTCCCCCGCATGTGCACCTTATTGAAGAAAATACATCAGGAAAAGATTTTTACATACTCCTTGATGGAGAAATGTCTGTGTATCAATCTGTTAATAATAAACGGATCGATATACTTACCCTTACCGCAGGAGCGATCATAGGTGAAATTGGCGCTCTTTTACATTTAAAACGAACCGCAACGGTTGAAGCCCTCACTGAATGCGTGGTCTTGCGTTATACGGATGCGCTTTTTTCTGAAACTGAGCATATGAAACCGACTCTCGGAAATGCATTATACCGAAATGTAATCTCAATACTTATTCATCGATACGCGATCACCAAAAAAGATGAATGAACAGTCGTTGTCAGCATACAACCGTACTATGTTCGATCTCAAAATTTAATTAATTTTTTATTGTTCGCCCCCCTTGCACAATGTGGTTTTTTTGTGTACTATCACTGTAGCACAAGGAGGACAACATGCCGCATCATAAAGGAACCGTCGGAATTCTTACCGGCGGAGGTGACACCTGCGCACTCAATAAAAGTATTGAAACTATTAAAGATATCGCCTATCTCTTAGATTACCGTGTGTACGGCATTTACGGCGGATGGAAAGGTTTACAAGGCGACGGTTATGTAATAAACATTACCGAACAAGATGTCAACGGCAATATCGGCGGTTCGATCCTCGGGTCGTCACGCACCAATCCGTATAAAAAAGACGCAACCGGTAACGACAATGTCGATGAAGTCCTGGCAAATATCAAACGATACGGTATTGATATTATTATCTCGATCGGTGGTGATGATACCAATAGTGTTTCTCAACGACTATATAAAGAACACGGAATAAAAGTGATCGGATTTCCCAAAACAATTGATAATGATTTACGTACTCGCACGATGCACACTTTAACTGACGGCACAGAAATCGAAGCGTCCCTTTGCCCCGGCTTTCCCACCGCTGCCGATAAGATCATTCACATGACCGCCAATTTGCATACAACCGCGATGACACACAATCGTATATTTGTCGTTGAGATAATGGGGCGCGATGCGGGATGGCTGCCTGCCACCTCCATTCTTGGCGGTGCGGATATGGTGTTAATCCCCGAGATCGAAATGACCAAAAGCCGTATTGAAGATTTCATGTCTTATGTTGAGGAAAAATATAAGGACCGTCAATCGCTTATTATCGGTGTATCTGAAGGAGTTCGTTGGTGGAATGATACGACGAATGCATGCGACTTGGTAAAAGCAAGCCAGGAGCTCGATTCGTTCGGACATCCGCGTCTGGGCGGTATCGCGGCGCATATAGCAAATGAAATTAACAATCGCAAGATCGCTGATGCACGCTCGCAAGTGGCAGGATATGTCCCGCGTAGCGGCTACGCTTCGGAATACGACAAAATGCTCTCCACGTCACTGGGACAAATGGTACTGAAAATGATACTAAAAGAACAGTATGGTCACATGCCGACCATGGCACGTGTAGTGAACTTCCGTCAGCTTGAAACCTATAATGCACATACAATCCCGTTGGATGATATCGGCAATAAAGGATTTGATGCAAAGCATTACTATGACGCCGCGCGCTTTAATGTAAATGCAAATTTTAAAGATTTCATAAAACGCATCGCGTTTCGCGAGCCGACATTGCCGAAAAAAATCGATTATACAAAAATAGTTCCGTAATGAAAAGGGTGCAAAACATTGCACCCCTTTTACAAGACTTATACCATCAGATTTACATTATTACTCTTACTTATATACGCTTACTCTTACATCATTCGATACTCTCAATCACCAATTCTTGTATCCACATCGGCATTTTCCCTTTTAGCTTTTTTAACTTGTCGGTTTTGGTTTCGACAGTTTCTCCTTCTTGCGGATATACCTGTTCGCGCCATGTTTCGTCAGTCAGTAATTCATTATGCATAAACTCATAATAACTGTATACATATCCCGCTCCGATTCGCTTTCCGCCATAAGGATCATTGAGCGCGACATATAGTTTCAACGGTTTTCCTATCGCATTGAGTTGATAGGTATCTATTTTTGCTTCAGGATTTATCCACTTTGCAATATCGGTTACAAGCGCCATTCGCGGATCGTCAGTTCGTATACCAAGCTGCGCTGTTCCAATCAAATCAATCGTTTCCTGTAATGTTGATTTAACCTGTATAATTTTCTCCATTTCATTTACCAATGTATTGATGTATTCATTTTCTTCAGCCGAAATTGGTTGCTGAAGAGCCTGTTTTTCTGCAATTATAGTGAGTGTATCAATGACTTTCGAATATCGTTCAAGCCCCACTTGTAGTTTCGCATCGAGCACTCCCACAATAGGAAACATTTCGTTGTAGCGGTTTAACAATATACGCATTCTGTAAAAAAATGGTAGATTAGGTTCAACATAATTAATAACAGGATTTTTATATACATGAAATCCCATAGAACTGGCCAATTGTAAAGGGCGTCTGTATAACACGGTATCATGCATTCGTTGAGTCCACGCACTAAGCCCTGTCATGAGTGATTTTTTCTCCCAATTCTTACTCTGAGTGAAGTAAAAATCCGGACTGCTTCCAAATTCATACAACGTCGTTATGATGCCTAAATAATTCATGTGAATATTCGATTGCCACTCGGATTCTGAATACCGACTACTAAGCGAGGTAAGTTGTGTATAATTACTCTCAAGCTGTGAAAAGGTTTTGAAATCCTTTTGGATCAACTCGCGACCAAAAGTATTCCCAAATACCGCAGACGTATCATACCCGTGCGGAATACGACGTTCATCGTGAGATTCTTCAAAAACTGCGAGTTTTTCCAGTGCATATAAATCAAGATTATAGGTTTGCGGCACTATTTCAAAGAACTCTGCTCGCGAAATACCATCAGAAGAGTAATTACTTTTCAAGGATTCAATAAAGGCTGCTCTGACTTTGGCATCAAAGATAATATCTCTTCTGTTATCAATATTTTGAAGTAACTCATATGAATAAGCATTACTGTCTCCGAAAAAATTACGCATTGTAGCAATATACACACTGTATGTCTCCATCAAGTCGGTATTTCGCGAAAGAATCTCATAGAAAAGCACAAATAATGCTGCATCATTAGGATACTTGTGTATATCCATCTCAAATCTTAAAGAACTTAACCAGGTAAATACTCGCCAATATTTTTGCAATTGTTCTGTTTCCCGATAATGTATACGTGGAGAAAACCGCATGTACGCGATTTCTTTATCGATAATATCAGAGCTTTCAACCCCGGATTCACGTTTAATTTTTTGCAGTTCATTCCGGGCGTTTGTACTCATTGATTCTTCTTTCACTTGTTCACCGGATAACACAGCAGCAACAGTGAAAACATCATATAACGTATTAAAATAACGTTCATAAGCGGTATAATTCTTATTTTTTGAATAACTTTGTAAATCGTGATACATTCCACTTACAAATGAAAATAGAAGAGGGGCGAGTATTTTTCGCTCAACATCTATCTGTATCTTATAATTCAAAGTACGGAATGTATGCATCAGCCAATCGGTCGTTACAAATATCGACACGGTGCTCCCTTTAGGCTCTACAATATCATAAAGACTTTTATATGCTTGAATCATATCATCATTATCTTTATATACCTCAAAATTTTCATCCACAATAGCAAATTTGTCACGAATGAGCCGTTGCTGCACGTCGTCAGGAATTCTTTTAAAACCAACATACGGCAAGAATGCTTTCGGACGATTTTTGTTTTTTGTATAATATTTATCCAATCCGGACTCATCCATCTTCAAAAACGTTACTTTTTCAGAGTTATACTTACTATTTGATTTAATTATGGTTTTTTTTACATCTACTATTTGATGTTTACCAATACTATTCAATGCCTTAACAATACGTTGAAGCTTTTCAGGCGAAACATAAGTCATCTCATCAATTAAATCTGTATTACTACCTTTTTTTTCATCCGAGCAAATAGTAGTCCATTGACTTTGAAGAGAATCAAACATAGTTTCTGACATATTCGGATGTTTGTTGACTAATTTCTGGAGCCAAAATTTCGCCTGAATGTAATCTTTGTATTCTGCTTGATAAATATGGGAGAGCATGCTCATTGCATTATAATAACCATAGGACATTTCAGCAATCTTTTTATAAATTTCAATTGCTTTATCAAATTCTTTATTATTGTAATAAATATATGCGACTTGCTCTAAAGCGTCCTTATCCCCCTCATGCGCTTTTTTCTGTAAATCTGCAGGGATATCAATAGCACCGCATAGCGACTTCACAACACACACAAAAAATATTATTAAAAGCACACGTTTCATATGCTATACCTCCATATGCTTTGAATTAATGGGTACCCATTCTATCCAATGTCTTGGTTATCACCTTTTCTTTTGCGAATACTTTTTAATCACCATTTTCAATCACCATCTATTGCGGCCAAATAGGCATTTTCTCTTTTCCTTCAATCACCAATTCTTGCACCCACATCGGCATTTTCCCTTTTAGTTGTTTTGACTTGTCGGTCTTGGTTTCGACAGTTTCTCCTTCTTGCGGATATACCTGTTCGCGCCATGTTTCGTCAGTCAGTAATTCATTATGCATAAACTCATAATAACTGTATACATATCCCGCTCCGATTCGCTTTCCGCCATAAGGATCATTGAGCGCGACATATAGTTTCAACGGTTTTCCTATCGCATTGAGTTGATAGGTATCTATTTTTGCTTCAGGATTTATCCACTTTGCAATATCGGTTACAAGCGCCATTCGCGGATCGTCGGTGCGTATAGCCAACTTTTCGGTGGCATATAGATCAATAACTTCCTGAAGAGAAGACTTTGCTTCAACAATTTGTTCCATTTCATACACCAACGAATTTATATACTCATTTTCTTCAGAGCTTATAGGTTGATTCAATGCCTCTTTATCTACAATCACTGATAAAATATCAATGACAGCCACATAGCGATTTAAGGCTTCCCGAAGCTTCTCATCGACGATGTCATGGGTGGATATAAAATCGGTATAACTTGCTAGAATTTGCTTCATGCGGTAAAAAAACATCAGATTTGGCTCTACATAATTAATAATAGGATGCTTTGTTAATTCAAATGCTTGTCCCCAAGCTGTTGCAAAAGGTTCTCTGTACAAAACGGAATCATGCATACGCTGTGTCCATGCGCTTAAACCGGTCATTAATGCTTTTTTCTCCCAATTCTTACTCCGGGTGAAATAAAAATTATCGTTGCTACCGAACGAATACAACTCCTTAAGCAACGAAAGATAGCGCATATGCAAATTCGATTGCCACTCGACTTCCGAATATCGACCGGCAAGTGTTGTTACTTTTGTATATTCGCCTTCAAGTAATGAAAAGTCCTTAAAGTCTTTTTGAATCAATTCATTGCCAAAGGCATTGCCGAATATTGCGGCAGTATCATACCCGTGAGAAATACGATATTCCCGGCGAGATTCTTCCTTAACGCCAAATCGTTCGATCGCATACAGATCGATATTGTTGGTTTGAGGTAGTATTTCAAAGTACTCTGCAGCAGGCAACAACGGAGCATTTGCGCTTTTGGGCAATGCAGCAATAAAATCAGCACGCGTATTCGCATCCGAAATGATGGCGTTCAAATCGGTGATTTTTTCAAGCGTTTGAAAAGAATATGCATCGCTGTTGCCGAAAAACAGCTGCACTGTTTTACAATACGCCGTGTACAGTTCTGTTGATTCCTTATTGCGGGACAGCACGGTATACAGCAATGCAAATTGCTGTATATCATCCGGATATTTATTCATATCAATGCTAAACCGTAAGCTGCTCAACCATGTAAAAACACGCCAATATGTGCTCAGTTGCTCTGTTTCTCTATAATGGATTCGCGGGATAAATCGTGTATAATCTATTATTTTTCCCGTTACATAGGATTGACGATAGCTTTCTTTTCCGTCCCGAATGAGCGCGAGCTCTTTCTTCGCGTTTTGCGACAAATTCTTTTCTGCCGAAGCATCTCCGCTCAATACTGCGGCAATCGAAAAGATGTCATACAGCACATTTGTATGGTCTTTAAACTGCAATCCCTCTTCCGTCGTGCGATACTCATCGATCTCCTTATACATTTTTCCCGTAAAAGAGATGAGCAAAGGAGCCAATGCTTTGCGCTCTACATCAACTTGAATCTTATAGTTTATTGTTCGAAATGTATGCATCAGCCAATCGGTTGTCACAAATATTGACACAATACTCCCTTTAGGATCCCAACGTGGACATAAAGTTTTATACGCTTGAATCATATCATCTTTTTTTTCAAACATATCAATGTCTTCATCAACAATAGCGAATCTGTCACGAATGAGACGTTGTTGCACATCATCAGGGATACGCTCAAGCCCGACATACGGTAAGAATACTTTAGGATGATTTTTATTGTTCTTATAATAGTCCTTCACCTGTGAGTCATCAATCTTCGCAAATACGACTTTTTCATTGTTTAACTTTTTATTCGGTTTATACACGGGTTGTTTAAGCGGATAAATCCGGGTTTCCTTTGTGTCATTCAATTCTGCACTCAGATGACGAATTTGCTCCGGAGTAACACTTGTGAGCGCGTTGATTATCTCGGTAGTGTTTATCCCTTTTTCATCTTTACGTATATCATTCCAAATTCCTGAGATTTCCTCATAAATAAAATCCGGCAAGTTATTAGGATGTTTATTTACTAGTTTTTGGAGCCAATATTTAGCCTTAATGTAATTTTTGTATTCTATATGATTAATACGAGCAAGCATGAGCATAGCCATAAAAGAACCGTCCTGTAAGTCTGCGACCTTCTCATATACTTTAACAGCCTTATCGATTTCTTTGTTATTATAATATAGGTGTCCTATTTGTATTAACGCTTGCCGATCCCCTTCATTTGCTTTTTTCTGCAATTCTGCAGGGATATCAACAGCGCTGCAAAACAGGTTTAAACACATGTAACAAAAAACCATCATTATACAAACACTGCATTTCATACCCTCATCCTCCACTTTGATATCTATACTCAAACGATACTACCAGTTCAACTTTTCGATGTCAATTATATTGTTTTTGCGTACTATTTACGTTCAGATAGTAGCGTTGTCAAAAACACATGCAACGCATAAATACTGCAAAATCGGTACAGTTTGACCAAATAGTTTGTTGCAAATATTTTTTTTTCTTACATTTCCCTTGAGAAATTCACCACAGCGATATACAATTAGAGCATATGATGCAATATATTGTTCAAAACAACTCCACCCTTGTAGATTTTATCGTTGAGATGTGTACGGTGAGTCGTTCACAAGCAAAACGTATGATTGACATGAGAACAATATTCGTCAACGATCGTCGCGTGTGGATTGCGGGATATGAACTCAAAGTCGGTGACGTTGTTGAATTACCTGAAGACACTTCGCTAGCACGCGGGCTCCCCGGCATACCGATCCTTTATGAAAACGAACACATTATCGTGGTCAATAAACCGGCAGGAATCGTCTCGGATGATGCCAAAAATTCCGTTGAATCCATTCTCAGAACTATTTATGGTGAATCAGTGCAAGCGATCCACCGGCTTGATAAAGAAACCACCGGAGCGTTATTATTTGCACGCACACCGGAAATATTTGAAAAATATAAAACCTGGTGGAAAGAAGGACGTACCGTGAAATTGTATGCCGCCTTATGCCTGCACACGGCACGTTTCAAAGAACGTACCGTAACAACACGTGTGGACAATAAACCCGCCCGGTCGATCATTTATGTGCGTGCAGTATCAGAAAATGCTTCATATGTTGAAATAAATGCAGTTACCGGGCGTAAGCATCAACTACGAATTCATTGTGCATCTATCGGAATACCCATTGCGGGAGATAAATTTTATACGCTTGAAACACTGGCTGATACGATCGTCAAGTTAATTCCCCGTCAGATGCTTCATTGTATACAGTTAACCGTTCCGCGACCTGATGGAGACGGGGAGATCACATTCACAGCGCCGATACCTTCAGATTTCATAAAAACCGCACGAAAACTCGGAATTTCGATTCATATTTGATCCGCTTTAAAGACAGCAATACGATACCTTCGCAAAATTCATCATTTCAAAAATTTCTTTATTTTCTTAAAAGGGGTGGGGGGACAAAGTCCCCACTATATAACAAGTTAAACCCCTCCCTATTTTCATGGGAGGGGTTTGGGGTGGGCACAATTCGAGACCTTTGCAAAATTCATCATTTCCAAAATTTCTTTATTTTCTTAAAAGGGGTGTGGGGACGAAGTCCCCACTATATAACAATTTAAGCCCCTCCCGATTTTTACGGGAGGGGTTTGGGGTGGGCACAATTCATAAAAATAATAGTATTTTTGCAAAGCTCTCAAATATTTATTTCAAAAGGTGCGTAAATTCATTTACTTTCACATAAAACTGTTCAAACAAGGTAATATACGGCGTTACATCACCGTGCGATCGAAAAGCATCACGCAACGAAGTAAAATACCACAGTTGTTCATTATACCCTCTTTTGAAACGACTCCAGACTTCATCGCCTAAGCGCGCATGTTCATCGATTAACGAGGATATATTATCAAGTTTATCGGCACATTCGACCACTCGGACAGTAAGTGATTGTGTCGATATTTTATCAATAGTGTGTCGCTTCCGCGCTTCCCATGAAAGTGACTTATCACATTCCGAACACTGCCTCACGATATCTGCAATCTCATTTCCGAATTCAACACCCAGTTGTTCATAAGTTAGATCAGTATCTTCAAGTGTATCATGCAACAAACCGGCAGCAACAATAATATCTCCTGCTCCCGCTCGAGTTAATCGCATGGCAACGCTGACCGGATGGACCAAATACGGCACATCCATACCTTTACGACGTTGTCCGTCGTGCGCCATGGCGGCAAAAAATAGGGCTTTTTCGACAATTGTCATCTATTCAACACTCATTTATCAATGATAACTAAATTATTCATACGTGAAGATTCATAAATCGATTCTTCCAGAAGTTCCAATATATCGTCAATCGTTTTCATTTTCCGCACATACACCAAACCTTTGTCAAAACGAGCGGTAATTTCTTTGTCATGTAAAAACTTGCTCATTTCTTTTTCTATTCTATTGATAACGTCGATGATGGTCACCTCTTCAGGATTTTCCAAAATGACCATTAAACCGGTTCCTCCATGTAATGATATCGTATCAATGGCGCGAATATGTTTCTTTATTGTTTTGGCTAATCCTGCAACAGCAAGATCCATCGTTGCCGACCCGTAACGTTTTTTCAATTCGATAAACTCATGATAGCGAGTATAAAAAACTGCAAAACATTGCTTGTGGCGACGTAACCGCTCAAGCACTTCCTGTAATTTGATATAGAAATAACTGGCACTGTATGCACCCGTTTCCTCATCATATACTGCCATATTATGTACCATCTCATCAAGGCTCATCGTTTTTAAAATAAATGCGGCAAGCATACTGATATTCTCGAAGAGCGTAAGGTCATCATCATGGAATTCACGTTCAGATGCCATTATTGAGAGACCAACAGTGACGTTTTTAACGGTCAATGGAAACAGATATACCGAACCGGGATTATTTTCCAACGGGTATTCGCTTCCTGCTCGCACACCTTCATGCGATTCAAAAGCTTTCGCGATGCATTCATCAGTCAATGTCAACGTATTACTATTGATAAATGCCGCACTTACTCCACGTGCCATTTTTACACGGAAACGATCATGACTGAACACATATAACACACATTGCTTTAAATGCAACTCTTTCATAAGCGCAGTCATCAGATTTGATAAAATTTCTTCATACGTTGACGCATGCGACACGTTTTTTAAAAATGCATTATGTTTTTTTTGCATCGCCCTCTCCTTTATTTTGCTGCGTATGCAGCATCGTTTTCTTTTCGACATAAGAGCTCTGCACCACATAATCGGATCCCTCAAATTCTTTCACGACCGTCGATACATCATTCACCGCTGCAACAATTCGATCGAGCATCGCACGCTCTGAGGGGAATTTTCGCATCAATAATTCGATTGTAGCCAAGATCGTGGTAAGTGGCGAATTAATGCGATGATTAAGTGTTACCGAGAGATCATGCACAAGATGAAGTTTTTCTTTGACCACTTCTGATTCATCAGCACATAAGCGTAGATAGATCATGCCGGTATATGATAAAAAATCAACAATTTCTGCTAATTCTTCCTGAGAAACCATTCGCTTACTAAAGACGTTATCACCATAAATGAATCCGCTGATTGTTCCGGGACCGGGTATAGGAAAAACATAATATGTGCTTGACCCGACTCTTTTTGTAAAACTTTGATGGAGTAAATTATCTTTTTCGGTATAAAACTCTTTATCGCCGAATGATTCCGGCATCGTAATAATCTGTTGAGAAAAAATATCAGGTTTGCAATCGGCAAGATACTCACGTAAATGATACCCGTGAGTATTTTTATCAAAAAAGAATACTCTGTCAAAATGAAAATATGTAGTGAATGTCGTAAAAAAAGAAGTAAATGCTCGTGACGGATCACCATATACTAAATCTTTTAAAAATTCATGCAAGAATTCCTGTTTATATAGACGTTTGTTAAGTGTGACGATGACATCTCGCGAGAATTCATGCTTTTCAGCGGCAAAAAATTTATGGATATTTTCAAAATCGTTGTAATATGATGTGTCAAGAGAATATGAATCCAAAAAATTCTTGATCTTCGGTAATACGCCGCCTATCACCTCATCAAGAAGTGAAAGCGACATGAGCAATTCTTTCTCAGTGAAAATAAAAAAGTAGGGTAATTCTTCAATAATATGATTATGCAATACAGCCCATACAAATTCTTCGCAAAAGGTCATTATCTTTCGATGCGAGGGATCTTCCGGAGAATGGAGATTACTACACGCTGCATCCACAAATGTTTGCGGTAAATGCCATTTTTCAAGAATATATTTACTCAACGCAATGTGTGAAAAACCCAGTGACCGTATTTGTGACTCGAGAAACGTTTGAAGTGTTTCCGTATCTTTCTTGAGTATATCGGAAAGTAGCTCATACTGAGTTTCATATAAAAACAAATACCCAATATGCCGTAACAACATTTGTGAAAACAGTATTCCTTGTATAGGAATGCCTTTTATCTGAGCAAGACGCTGGGTAAGTAACGCAGAGACAAACGAAAAAAGGAAAAAACGTTTTGTTTCTTCTTCCGGGACATTGGCAAATGATCGTGTGTGTTCATAAAATAAGACACATAACAACACCTCGCGTAATTTATCCAGCCCGAGTAGTGACACCGCATGTTGTATATCGGTAATTTTATGCGGTAAATAGTAATAACCTGAATTTATTAAATTGAATACTTTTGCAGAGAGCATCGCATTCTGCTCCAACTCACTGCTTATCATTTTTATATCGGTTTCATCCGACATCAGTATTTGAATGATTCGAATAACGATCGTCGATGGTAAATGATGATGATTCAGTAGAGTATCTATTGCCGAATAATCTATGCCTTGCGTCATATCTTTAAGTACTTTCTTACCTTAACCTGCAAAAATAAAGGAAGAAGCGAGAGGGATCGGCTCACGACATTTTTATATCCCCTGATCGAATTATCGATCATATATACTAAGAGCACGTATTTTTCACTTACCTCCGCGGCGATCCAAAAATCTTTCACCAAAAACATATTGGATAAATCCGTTAAATACGTGATTAAGAAATCATGCGCGATCGCTCTGTTTCCTGAATTGGGATCCTTTTTAGCCGCATGTATCAGTGCTTTCAGTGCCATTTCTCGACGCTCGAACAAAACATACATTGCTTGGCGACGAACCAGATAATTTCCGGAATACATCACCAGATTCACAATTTCTTCTGCAGGCATACGGCGAACAAGCGGATCAATAATATGAAAAAAGAAATATTTCTTTTTCGGTTTGGGCGTTATTTGCTTCACGGCCATATCCGGTTTCACTCGATAATCTATCGGCGTTCTGCAAACACTTGAATACGCATCTTGAATGTGTTTGAATTTTTCAATATCTCCACCGGGATTATCGGGATGATACCGTTTTACAAGCGCACGATAGGCTCGTTTAATCTCTTCTTTGTGCGCATTTTTTGAAACACCCAGCACTTCATACCATACTTCGACATCGTTCATTCGTTGTGGCCCTCCGTAATAATACGTGCGGTTTCTATAAGTTCACGCAACACGGTGATATCTCTGTCTGCAATATGCCGATCAATATCTTGTATTAAATGCACTACATCTTCATGCTCGCTGTCGTGAGCTAATGTGGCATACTCATTTAACGCATCGATCATTGTGTGAGCAGTCGCAATAATTGACTCTTCTTTCTCATGAATCATCTCATCTTGTCGTTCGCTCTCTTCAATAATCGCTTGAACTTCTTCATCGGAAAGCGAACTCATGTTTTGAATTTCAAGTTCTTTCTTTACACCTGAGTGCATGTCCGCTGCTGATACGGACAATACACCGTTTTGATCCATACTGAACGTCACTTCAATATCGGGTTCGCCCTTTTTCATGGCTTGGATATCCGTCAGCTCAAAACTCCCTAAAAAATGATTGTCTTTTACATTCGATGATTCACCTTGGAAAACCTTCACTTCAACAATCTTCTGATAATCCGAAACAGTTGTAAAGTTCTGCATACGCGAGACCGGTATCGGCGTATTTCGTGTAATTAACGGCGCAAAAACACCTTTATCTATTTCAATCCCTAAAGAAAAAGGAGTCACATCAACCAAAATCATATTCTCGCCAATTTCCCGCGTCACCACACCCTGTATAATCCCCGCCTGAATTGCCGCACCCATGGCAACACATTCATCGGGATTAATATTTTTATACGGTTTAGTATCGGAAAGGTCCTGCAGTTTTTTTTCTACGATAGGAATTCGCGTTGATCCGCCAACCAATATCATCTTTGATAATTCACTGACTTTTACCTGTGCATCATCCAAAACACGATAAAACGGTTCATCAAGTTGATCAATATAATCATGTATCAAATCTTCGAATTGTGCACGAGTAAGCCGCATTTCTAAATGCCGAGGTCCAAGTTCATCGGCAGTAATAAACGGAATACTTATCGCAGTATGCTTCGCCTCAGACAATTCGACCTTCGCCTTCACCGATTGTTCATAAATACGCTGTAATGCCATACGATCGGTTGAAAGATCGATACCGGTTTCATTTAAAAAAGCCGACAATATATAATCTGCAATTCGAGTGTCAAAATCATCTCCCCCAAGCTTATTGTTTCCCGACGATGCAAGAACTTCAAAAACATTGTCTCCTACATCAAGGAGAGACACGTCATACGTCCCACCACCCAAATCCATGATGATTATACGCTCTCCGTCGGTTTGATTATTCGCTCCGTACGCCAGCGCTGCTGCAGTCGGTTCGTTAATGATACGTAATACGTTCAAACCTGCAATTTTAGCTGCCTGCATTGTCGCCGATCGTTGATTGTCATTAAAATATGCGGGGACTGTTATAACGGCATCAGTGACACTGTCACCTAAAAAAACCTCTGCATCATCTTTCATTTTTCGCAATATAATTCCCGAAACTTCTTCGGGGGAATACTCAATGGAGTCAATTTTTATTTTTTCTTTTGTTCCCATCAAACGCTTTACGGATACTATTGTCCGTTCAGGACTTATAACCGCTTGATTTTTCGCACTTTGACCTACCAGAATTTCCTTGTCTTTTGTCACTGCAACACAGGAAGGAGTAAGTCGCTCTCCTCTGTTATTGGGAATAATTTCCGGTTTGCCATCTTTTAAATATGCCATTACCGAATTTGTGGTTCCCAGATCAATACCTATAGTAATACCCATAGCTGCTCCTTAATTCAATCAAATAATAATTCACCATTTTTATGTGCGCTATCGGCTTCAGCAGTAATTGTCTCGATATCTGCGCCGGTCAATCCCAATGTACGTGCAGATTCCAGTTGCGTAAAATCGTGTGCTGTTTGATATAAACCAAATCCCAAATGATATGCCAACGCATCAGCGACATTGATATACACAGCCAAAGGGCTTTCGGCAGCTGCCGTCATATCATGATGAAAGCGAATACCATCTATAAGTGCATCGCTGAATTTCCATTTTATTGCAATCTCCCGACCAATATCTGCATGAGTATATCCAAGAATCCGCAGTTCAGGATCCACAAAAGATTTTTTCATATCATATACATCGGTAAGCACCAATTCATATTCCTTTTGAAACATTTGATACATAAATGTCTTTCCAAGATCATGTAACAATCCCGCGACAAAGGCTTCTTCAGGCACAGGATATTTTCGTATTTTCGCAATAGACCTCGCAACAAATGCAACAAATTGTGCGTGTTCCCATAGTTTTTTTGACACAAGAGACTTTGAATCAAAATACATGTTTTTCGTTGAATATGCAACGACAAGATTGCGAACGGTGGATAAACCCAAAACAACCACCGCATCCCGCACGGTTGTGATTCGTCGTATTGTTGAGTAATATGCCGAGTTGGCCGTTTTCAAAAGTGCAGACGTCAACGCTTCATCCCGATATACGGCATCTTGAATCTCGCGTGCAGTAACATTTTCGTCATGCAACAAATCGATGACTTGTCGAGCAACATGCGGCATGACAGCCAATTCTTGCAATCTATCCAGTACACCTTCCGGGACGTTATTCATATCTCTCCTTCAATTTTCATGATCGGTATAACAATTGACTGAACACATCCGGATGCTTCATGTTCTATACGATACACCCCCGCATGTTTTTCCGCCGTTCGTTTACAAAATGCCAACCCTAGATATATTGCACCTGTATAGTCGTGTGAAAAAGGATCGGGTACAATTTCAGGCACACGATACGAATCATCAACTTCACTGATCACTCGCACCGTAAACATTTCGTCTTTAGCGGTCGTATACACACGAATAGTTCCTTTTTGTGTAATTGCGCAGGCATAGGTGATCATTTCAACAAGA
Organism: uncultured bacterium; assembly: GCA_964423645.1. Lineage (GTDB taxonomy): Bacteria > Macinerneyibacteriota > Macinerneyibacteria > Macinerneyibacteriales > CAYRFE01 > CAYRFE01. The sequence continues at coordinate 67,552 of CAYRFE010000010.1, forward strand.
GCTGATACCAACTGATCTTTATCACAGCGGAGCATGGTTTCATGTGCAGTATCCTCGATAGTAATTTTTGATAACGGATGTATTGTCTGCCAACAATCTCTCAGCGCAACAATATCTTCAACAATCGAACGCACGTCACAATCGTCCCACGTGTATTCGCGCCCTGTTTTTTCACGTACCGAACGAATATACGCACTCATTTCTTCAACGACATGGGCCATTTTCTTTTTCATTTCATCATTACCCTCGATGAATGTGGCATAATTGATCAAAAGAAAAAGGTAATTATTCAATTTGTGGGTCATTGCACTGACTACTTCTCCGACAGATGTATTCCGTTGAAGATTAATAAATCGTTCGACCGATGATTGCTCATAAGTATTCACAAAGTTTACACTCCTGCGATTTCTTTTTTCACCATTCCTGCCATACCACTTACATCAATAATAAGAGAAACGCGCCCGTCACCTAATGTGCTCGCGCCTGAGATTCCGGGAATATTACCTAAATATTCACTTAATGATTTAATGACTATTTCTTCTCTTCCTAAAAGTTCATCCACGAGCAAACCTAATTTTCGTCCGCCGACGGATACGATTACTACATAATACTCTTTTTTATTAACATCATAATTGGGGACATCAAATACTTCCGATAAACGTAACAATGGAAGAACCACGTCGCGCAAATTGAGCACTTCTTTATTATTAATGGTTCGTATTTCGGAGAAAGTAACCTTGCTTGTTTCAATAACTGATGTTATCGGCACCGAGTATATTTCATCAGATACCGATACCAATAATGCCGTAACGATCGCAAGTGTCAGCGGTAAGCGAACTTTCATTTTTGTCCCTTTACCAAGTTCGGTTGTAATCTCAATCATACCGTTCAGTTTTTGCACATTCGAACGTACCACATCCATACCCACACCGCGTCCCGATGTATTGCTGACCAACTCAACCGTTGAAAAACCGGGGAGGAATATAATATTCAAAATTTCATTTTCACTCATATTTCTCAACGATGTTTCGTCAACAATACCTTTTTCTATCGCTTTGCGTGCAATTTTTTTGGTATCAATACCGCGTCCGTCATCTTCAACCTCAATGACAATATTGTCACCTTCCTGATATGCCGAAAGATAGATCGTTCCGACCGCAGGCTTTCCCATTCTTTTACGCTCTTCCGGTGTCTCAATCCCGTGGTCAACGGAGTTACGAAGAATATGAACTAAAGGATCCCCTATATACTCCACGATCGATTTATCCAATTCTGTCTCTTCCCCAGAAATGATCAAATCAATTTCTTTGTTTTTTTCTCGTGCAAGAGTGCGAATCATACGCGGATATTTGTTGAACACTTTTCCAATAGGCAAAAGACGAGTTTTCATAACCGCCATCTGCAATTCAGATGTCACAAAATTAATATTCGCAGTATTGTCGTTCAATTGTTCAATAAATTCATTATCCTTTGTCGACGATAATATACCCGAGATTCGCAAAAGTCTGTTCTTTGCCTGCACCAACTCTCCCACAAGATTCATCAGTTGATCCAGTCGCTTCACATCGACACGTATCGTCTGTTCAACGCCTCGCTCTTTCACTAAGGCACTCGCATTTTTCTGCTCAACGGGAATATCATCTTTGTTCTTATCAGACGAGGTTTGCTCATGCTTGTGCGCTTCACCGGTAAGTTGAGCCAATTTGATCATGATCGATTTTGTCTCGACTTGCGGTTGTTTTCCCTCTTTTAGATCTTTGTTGATTAATTGCAATTTATCGATTCCCTCAAGCATACCGTCAACAAGTTCTCGCTCGAGCGTAAATACTCCATCTCGAATTTTATTAAGAATATCTTCAATTTTATGTGCAACTTCAGCCATTTGATTCACACCAATAAAACCTGCAGATCCCTTCACCGTATGTATTTTACGATAAAAATCATTCAAAATTTCTTTGTTATCCTTATGTTTCTCCCAATTCACCAACTCTTGACTCAAAAAATCAAGATTTTCTTCCGCCTCAATGACAAATTCTTGCAACACCTCGCGAAGCACTTCGTCTTTAAAATATCCGGGTTGTGCATCATCCTCGGCATCCTCATCGATATGTTCGTCTTTGATTTTCACATCGGGTACTTGGACGACACTGTCTTCACTCGCCTTCTCAAGTCGTTGGATCAATTGTTGTATATCCACAGATTCCGGGTCACCTTTGCTGATTTGTTCAAGTAATTGCTTCATATTATCCATTACGACAAATAACATATCAACAATTTCAGGTGTTGCTTCCATTTCATTTTTACGCAATTTATTGAGCACATCCTCGGCATGATGCGTGAGTTTGGTTAAGACATCAAATCCTAAAAATGATGCCGAACCCTTAATAGTATGCGCCGAACGAAATATACTATTAAGTAAATCAAGATTTTGCGTGTCCTTCTCAAGCTCAAGAAGGTCTTTTTCCATTTGATCTAACAGTTCATTCGATTCTATAATAAAATCCTGAATGATATTATCCATGTCATCTGAACGGGGTGTCATAAAACCTACCTCCTTATTTTAGCGCAAAAGCTAAATCTTTCGACAACAACGGGACCGCTTTCTTATGCATTTGCAATCGAATCCTTTGAGTCACTTTTTTTGCTCCTAAACTTCCATAAGAAAGCACAGGATACGCGAATATCCGTTCGTTTGATTCTACATGCTCATCATGCGTCGTATAGACGGTCATATAGATAACATAATGAGCAACAAGATCACCCTTCTCCGCGACAAAAGGAATCGACGTTTTTTTGTCTTTTACAATATCAGTTTCACGCAGAGATACGGTTATCACGCGGTCATACCCTTTTCGCCCGTATGATGCCATTTCATGCACAATTCTTGCAGCATCAAATGCACCTCTATCATAGTGAGTATACTCCATCTGATGCGCTGAATCAAGTGAATTTTCAATGGTCATCTGCCACAGCTCATTCGTATAAGGATACCGATCCCAACCGTCGCCTAGTATAATCATCACTCGTTCAGCTTTGAGCAACCCAATCATTGAAAATACCCCAATACACAACATGATACATTTTCGCACCGGATTTAACAGATCCGATACGTGTGATCTTTGACTCCGTCTTTTCATGAGTGCCCCCGCGCTTTCTTGTTTAAACGGTATAAAAACGCATATATTTCTGCGACCACGACAAAGGCATTCTCCGGTATTTCATGCTCAACTTCGATCGTATCCAGCAGTGAAACAAGATCTTTATCCTCAACAAGGGGAATATGATGCTCTTTGGCAATAGAGATGATCGCTTCCGCGATATGACCCCAGCCTTTTGCTGACACTTTCGGCGCATGTGCAGTATCCGCGTCATACGTAAGAGCGACTGCCTTTTTGATCAAATCACGCCCTTTCATACTACGACGTCTATGCCTTCTTCGCACTGAAACGCGAGCATTAAAATAGGATCATGCAATATTCCCGAATGCTTCACCGTTAATGATGCAACCGAAATACCTTTTTCATGCAATGCAGTACGCAATTCTCGGAATGCCCCCTGAATGATACGTGCTGAATCTTCCGTCGCAGTATACATATGAATACCTATTGTTGAGTGCCATTGACGAACGACGGCAAGAATCGTTCCAAGAGATGATAACTCAGCCATTATACGGTACTCTTCCATTCCGGTCGAGTTTTTCGGTGTATACGAAAAATAGCCGTCTCGCAATAATTCATTCTCCACATAGGGAAATGCCATAAAAAACATCCCTTTTTCACCATATTCTTGTGAAATGATCTTATCAAATTGTGCATGACGCAATATATCATCTGCTTCTTTTTCATTCGTAAGCAACGGGGAAACCGGTATTTTTGATAATTCCGATTGTTCCTGTAAAAATTCTTTGGTTAATTCGGTATCCGGTGATTTAATCACAATCCCGGGCAACCGTATCTGAAGAAAGGTCTTGAAAAAAGCGGCGAGCTTGGGTTCTGCTGACTCGAAAAGCTTGGGTAAAACCTTTTCCATGTTCACCAGTTCCAAAACCGGCAGTGGCGAAAGTGATTTTACTCGTACAAATATACCTTCCTTATCCTGTAATATCATTTCAGACGCCGCAGTTAAAACCGAGCCTTGTATTTTAATCGAAAAAAGATTATTCCCGAGCTGCTCCTGTACCACGGCATGGTATAAGCCGCCTTTAATAAAAACAGGAAGCGGTTTCCCCTGCTGCAGGTGTAGTTGGATCGTATCAACGCGCATCTCTTGCCTTCAACGCCTTAAGTTTTATAATAAAATCGACCTCACCCGGTGAAATATTAAAACGACGACTGAGAGTGATCTTATCTGTTCCGTTCACAAACAAACCATACACCGCGTCATAGTCCAAGGTTTGGGAGTCTGTGCTTTTTTTCTGCATCTCGATACAAGTATTGATGTTTTTTACACCATTACCGGCTTTTAACACCAAGTCACCGATGCCTGCAGCTTCAGGTGCTTTTTCTAAATACTTCCCGACCTCATCTATTAAATCTTTCATGACAATCTGTAATTTTTGTATCTCCTCACGACTGCCTTTTCGAATCCTACGTTCTCGCGAGAGAAAAAGTACGATTATAATAATGATCAATATTAAAAACACACCATAAAATATCATCTCACGTTCACGTATACGAAGCGGAGAGTTTTTAATGGAATCAAGCTCCTGACGCTCTTCAAGTAACCGCTGTTGTTCAATTTCAAGCTCTCTTAACAATCGCTCATATCGAACTTTTTCCGTCTCTTCCGTTTTTTGAGCAAAGACGGGTGCACTTGCAGTTGTGAAAAAAAGAATGAAAAGACTAACCCTTAATATCAATTTCGCTCCCCTTTGAGTCGGTGTACTCAACATGTTTGTTTTTTGTATATACCGCGCAAAAATATTCTTTCTTCCCATTTTTTTCCCGCCTCCGCCTTCTATGTCGCCTACTTTCGTCGCGATCCTCCCCGTGTAATTCGACTATATCTTCCTGTTGTACTTCGTGAACTTTTTCTATTTTTTCCCGCTGCTCTGTTTTATCGGCATCCCGCACATGTCCTTGTTGCGCGAACGCAGCTTCTTTATTGACACTCTGCACCTTTTCAACCGAATCACTCCCAGTGATATTAATGCGCACATCATTAATTTTCATCATTTATACCAATGTTTTTAACACCCGCCGCAATCGATGAAGTGCTGATGCCCGAATTTGTGATACACGTGATTCACTGACACTTAATACGGCACCAATCTCTTTCAAATTGAGTTTCTCATAGTAATAGAGAATAATCACAAGCTTTTCCGTTTCAGGTAATGAAGAAACAGAGTCCTTCAGTGCCTCGAATATTTCTTCGATCTCTAATTTTTCTTGCGCCGAGGGATTATTTTTATCTTCAATGATTGATATGAAAGAATCATGATCAAAAGTCAATTCCGTGTCATATGACAACACCGCCAATGAGTCCAATTGACCTATCACTGCATAATATTCATCGACTGTCATATCGGCTTCTTGTGCTATATCTTCCGGTTGCGGTTCGGTTTTCAACCGAACTCTCAGTACGTCTATCGCATGATTGATAATTTTCTCTTTAGCCCGAAGCGTACGTGAAACCGCGTCATGTTGACGTAAGTAATCCCAAATCGAACCTTTAATGCGTCGATATGCAAACGTGATGAACTCAACACCTTTCGTGGGGTCAAAATTATCAACCGCTTCGATAAGTCCGACACACCCGACACTCACGAGTTCATGTCGATCGATGCCGTCAAACGACGCAACAGCCATACTGCCGACAATTTTTTTCACTAAAGTAAGATAATACTCAATAATTTTCGATCTGACCGATTCCGTCTTATTGAGTCGAAAATCTTCCCACAGCGCGAACTCATCCTTCAACATTCAGGTTGTCTCCTTTATCATTCTCACTGTTCCGTCTTTTGGTCGAATGTAATACATCGCGCAACCGTTTATGTTCCATTTCATTCACAATGACGGTCTCCAATATTTTTCCAAGTGCAGAAAAAAAGAAAAAAATGACCGCGGCTCCGGCAGCGATATACCAAAAATCCGCTTTTTTACCGTACAATAAAAATGCCGCGGCAAATGCCGCAATACCGGCAACCACAACCACTCCATGATGCAATATGACGAGAGAATCATCGTGGGTCATCACATACCGCCGATATAATAGTAAAATTTCATTCGCTCTTCTTCTGAAAGACTCACAAATTGAACCCCGACCAAATATCCGTCACCTTTCACGTCAACACGCTTTGCATATCCAAATACACGAGTTTTCGGACCTTTAGGGAAAAATATCGTTAACTCAATATTTTGTTCATCTTCAAACGGATATTGTGTGGTGATCATACCGCCGCCTGCGCTCATATCAATGAATGTCCCCTGCTGATCACGCCAATCAACACTCGGTAAGGGAAGAATTCGCATCGTTACGGGAATTGCACATTCGCGTCGCTCATACTGACGCCGATTAGACTCTTTTATGTTTTTCGGATACTCGATACCCAGCATCGGTTCAGGATCAAGAGTTCTACTGACAATGCGCACATAAAATTCAAACATTCGCTGAGACTCAAAGTAAAAGCAACGCACTATCTCACCGCGAGGCAACGGCATGATCATACCGTTTTTCGAGGGTGTAGAGACGGTAAATGTTGCATTCTTTTGTATGCCGAGAATTTGTGTTCGGTACACGCCGGCATACGGATCACCGAAAATCTCAATAAATATTCGCATCTTCTCTTTTAATTGACGACCACCGAACAAACTCACTTTTTCACCCCCAAAAACGCAAGGGCCTTTGAAAAGAAATTCATTGTCTGTTCATTTTGGGGTTTTCTTTTTATAAGATCTTTCGCAATCTGTCGGAAACATCCCGATGACATCGACTGCGGGTGCCGTAAAAACACCGGTGTTTGTTCTCGCACAGACTGCTTTAAGCGTTCATCATATAACACATACCCGAAATACGTTACTCCGTATTTTAAAAACTTTGTTGACACAAGATTTAATTTTTCAGCTACGTCAACGGCGTCTTTTTTATTATTAACCATATTTACCACGAGTTTCAACGACGTATCCGGATTATTTCGTGTAATGACCTTTATCATCGCATATGCATCAGTCATGGCCGTTGGATCAGGAGTAGTGATAATGATCGTTTCATCACATGCGTAAATAAAACTCATAACATTTGCACTCATACCGGATCCTGTATCGATAAGTAAAAAATCATATGCGTCTTCCAATTTTGCAAGGTGAAAGGCCAGGCGATTATGATCATTTTCCGATAACTCACTCATTTCCTGCACACCGCTTGCGGCAGGAACTATCGCAATACCTTCAGGTCCCTGGACGATGACATCATCAAAAGAGCGTTCATTTCTCAAGAAATGAACCAAATTGTATCTCGGACGGATACCATAGAGGACATCCACGTTACCCAAGCTCAGGTCGGCATCGAAAATGCACACGGTCTTTCCCTCGGCACGAAGCGCAAGAGCAACATTTGCGACAAAGTTTGATTTCCCCACTCCTCCCTTACCACTCGTAATAGTGATAATCCGTCGTTCTTTACCAACGAGTTGCGAAAGGGAATATGCTTGATTCTCCATACTTATACTCCTTTAAGAAGTTTTGTCACAAGGTACTTTTTATCGGCGGTCAAAATGTCTTCCGGTATATTCTGTCCATTGGTAACGTACGCCAACGGACGATTTACATTAATACTCATGGATAAAAGAAATCCGAATGTGGTCGTTTCGTCAAGTTTTGTAAAGATGATTTTATCAATGCGAAAGACGTTAAAGCGTTTGACCGTCTCATACATATCGCGAATCTTAGATGTTGCCGATAATACACAATATACTTCATCCGGGCTCAAAATAGTGCAGTATTTCTCTAGTTCTTCCAGACTTCTCGTATCACCCGGAGATCGACCGATCGTATCAACAAAAATAACATCTTTATCCGAAAAACGTCGCATCGCGCCGGAAATATCGTCTGCGGTATAAGCAATCTCAATCGGAAGATCAAGAATATTCGCAAACGTTTTCAATTGCTCAACCGCGCCCAAACGAAAAGTATCAATCGTTAATAATCCCACTTTTTTATTTTGATAAATAACCGCATTCGCTGCCAATTTCGCAAGAGTGGTGGTCTTCCCCACGCCCGTCGGACCGATAAACATAACAACATAATTACTTTTTTTAATAGAGATTCCTTTTGACAGCGATAACAGATCGCCGGCAATACTGCGAAGACGTTCATTAATTGTCTCAGGAGATACTTCTCCAAGTTCTTTGTACAACTTGTCGACGACTTGATAGGCAATATATTCTTCTACATCATTACTCATAAGTTTTATGAATAACTCTTTGTAATACCCGGAAAACGTTATTCGATCCTGCACGAGCACGGTTTCTTTGAGTTGCTCTATGGTCGTTCGCAATCCCGCGATCTCCTGTTCAATGGCTTTTGCAGAAAACGTAGTCGTACTGCTGTATTCAGCTTTGGGACGAATATTCTCCCTCATCGGAGCAACCTCAACCACAGACTCCATATACGAATCATTGTCTTCTGCCGGAGGGGCAACCGTAATACCGGATGAATCGGCAGGTTCATAATCGATCGCCGCAGTCACTTCGATCTCTGTCTTACCGATCATACCTAAAAAACCGTCTTTGACAACCTGTTGCGTCTTCAGTATGACCGCATTTGCGCCAAGTTCGTTGCGAACCATCTTTAACGCATCTTTTATACTGTCTGCACGAAATTTCTTGATCTTCATGACTGCACTCCAATCATACCTATTACCTGAACCGAAATACCCGGATCAATTTCATTATACGACAAAACGGTGGCATCGGGGAAATATCCTTCAATTAATCGTCTGTAATACGGTCTCACGTTGGGAGACACAAGAAATAACGGTGGAATTCCCTTGTCGGTGCTTTGTTTCTTTATAGAATCAACTACTCGTTTATATAATCCGGGTTCTAACGATACATTCATGCCGAATGTTGTTTGTTTCAATGAAGAGACGATCGTCTGCTCAAGCTCCGGATCGAGTGTAAATGCTTGTAGAGTTCCCGCATTGAGATAATTATGAATAAACTGTTTGGAAAGCGATAACCGAACATATTCGGTCAGAATATCGATATCCTTCACTGTATCAATGTAATCGGCAACGGTCTCAAGGATCGTCGTCATATCTCGCACAGATATTCCCTCATGTAAAAGATTTTGAAGTATTTTTTGAAGATTTCCGACAGATATTTTCCCGGGTATGATCTCGTCCACAACCACTGCATTTTGCTTCTTTGCATTGTCAATGAGCTCATTGACATCCTGGCGGGTTATTATTTCATCTGCACGGCGTTTAATGAGTTCAGTAAGATGAGTGGCAATAACCGCCGCAGGTTCTACCACGGTATAGCCGAGCACTTCAGCACGTTCTTTATCCTCTTTCCGTATCCACGTAGCGGCAAGATTAAAAACCGGTTCAATCGTTTGTATACCCTCGATCTCTCCGGTGACAGTACCCGGGTTCATGGCGAGCACATACTCGGGCATCAACTCTCCGTTCCCCGCTTCCACGCCTTTGATATTTATCGCATATTGATTCGGTTTCAACTGCATATTATCGCGAATTCGAATAGGAGGCATGATAAAACCGACATCCATTGCGATTTGTTTTCGTATCATTGATATCCTGCTTAAAAGGTCTCCGTCACGTTCCTTGTCGACAAGAAAAATCAAACCGTATCCGATCTCAAGCTCAAGCGTATCAACCTGCATCATTGACCCGATCTCTTTACGTTCGTCTTCGGGTGTCATCACCTGTGAGGCATCTTCCGAAGCCTTCATTTTCGCCGCTTCGGTCGCAGCAAGAGCTTCTGTTTTGACGGTCGCTTTCATAGTATACGCGATTGACCCGAATATTGCGGCAAGCACAAGAAACGGCAGCGCGGGAAAACCCGGCATGAATGCAAAAAAAGCCAAAGAAATCGCGGCGACGATCAACGCACGAGGTTGCCCTGTCATTTGTTTAATAAACTCACTGCCGAAATCAGACTCACTCGCGGCACGCGTCACGATCATACCAGCCGAGGTTGAAATAATAAGAGCAGGCATTTGTGAAACAAGTCCGTCACCAACGGTTAAAATCGTATACGTTGCACCTGCAACATCCCAGGGCATGCCCTTTTGTGCGATACCGACGATAAATCCGACAACAATATTTAAAACGGTAATAATGATACCCGCGATTGCATCACCGCGCACGAACTTCGATGCTCCGTCCATCGCGCCGTAAAAATCTGCTTCTCGGCGAATTTCCTCACGACGACGACGTGCTTCGCCTTCATCGATCATGCCGGCATTGAGATCGGCATCAATCGCCATCTGCTTTCCGGGCATTGCATCAAGAGTAAAACGTGCGGCAACTTCGGCAATACGGGTCGCGCCTTTCGTGATGACCACAAATTGAATAATGACCAATATAACAAAGATCGTAAAACCGACAATGTAATTTCCTCCAACCACGAAATTACCGAATGCGGCAATGATACGCCCCGCCTCCGCATTAAGAAGAATGGAACGAGTGGTCGCCACATTCAATGACAATCTGAAAAGCGTCATTACAAGCAGTATCGACGGATATGCCGAAAGCTCCAACGGTTTTATGATATAGATCGTAATAAACAATAAAAGAACAGACCCGGCAATATTCGCCGCGATGAGAAAATCAAGCAAAAATTGAGGTACGGGAATGATCATGAGCAATATTACGCCCATAACGGCAAGCGGCACTGCAATACTGTATATCGCACGATTATTCATACCGCCATTATACAATTTTTACGTTTAAAAGTCAACACATACAGCGCTTTTCTATTGACCGCCGCAGGTATAATGGTATCATAACGTCATTACGGAAAAATAAAACAACCGACGAAAGGCAGCGCCATGACAATTGACCTCAACTGCGATATGGGTGAAGGATACGGAACCTACACGATCGGCAACGACGAAGCAATAATGCCCTTTATTTCTTCTGCAAATATCGCATGCGGTTTTCATGCGGGCGACCCGTCTGTGATCATGCACACCATTCGTCTGGCAAAAAAACATCATGTCGCGATCGGAGCACACCCTGGATATCCCGATCTGGCAGGCTTCGGACGCCGTACTATGCACATGAGCCCCGACGAGCTGTATGCAAGCATGCTGTATCAAGTCGGTGCACTCAAAAGCATGGCCGAAGCCTTGGGCACGACATTACACCATGTCAAACCGCACGGCGCACTCTATAATGATGCGGCAAAAAACGAAGACATCGCATCTGCGATGATCAATGCCGTGAAGGACATCGACAATTCGCTTTTATTCGTCGGACTCGCACAATCTGTCATGCTTCACGCGGCAGAAAAAGCAGGATTACGTACATTACACGAGTTTTTTGCCGACCGTTCGTATAATGATGACGGATCCCTTGTTTCACGACAACTACCGGGAGCGGTCATTCACGATACCGAAACTGTACTGCATCGTGTGATCGGCATGATAAGGACCAATACCGTTCAAACTATGAGCGGTAAAACAATTCCAATCACTGCGCACACGATCTGCATTCACGGCGACAATCCTCACGCCCCCGAATTCGCACGCATGTTGCATGAACGTTTAACGGCTGAAAACATACGAATTCACGCTCCCGAAAGGTGATTTGCGAATGTATAGAATTGTACCCGCGGGAGACTCTGCATTCATCATTAAAGCAGGCGATACCATCGCGGCAGAGACAAACGACCGCGTTCACGCATTGTATGCCACAATTAACGCCGCCGCAATTCCCGGCATCATTGAATGTATACCTGCGTATTCCGAACTCACCGTATGCTATGATCCGTGTGTCATTGAATACACATCCCTTGTAGCGCAGTTGAAACAATGCACTGCGTCCGTATATTCGACCACGCCACGTACGGGGATGCGCATATTCATACCTGTCGCATACGGCGGAGAATACGGCCCCGATCTTGCCGAGGTCGCGGATCGTCACACAATGAGCCACGAAGAAGTCATTACTGCGCATACAAAAAACGAATATCGTGTCTATATGCTCGGATTTACACCGGGATTCCCTTATCTGGGAGGACTTGATCCCGCCATTGCAACCCCTCGCCGCGCGACACCGCGCACACTCATCCCTGCGGGCTCGGTCGGCATCGCCGATATGCAGACCGGCATTTACCCGATAGAAAGCCCCGGCGGGTGGAATCTTATCGGTCGTACACCGCTCTCATTGTTTACCCCGCATCAAAGCGAACCGTTTCTTATCAACGCAGGCGATACACTTCGTTTTTATGCAATAGATGCACAAGAATTCGAACAACTGCACGATGCCGTTCTACGCGGTACTTGTGTCGTGAAAAAAGAAAGCATCACGATATGACACAGCTTATCATCCGACACGCCGGCATGTTCACCACCGTGCAAGACAACGGACGATACGGTTTTCAGCGCTACGGAATGCCTGTTTCGGGGGTGATGGACACCTATTCATACCGATGTGCAAATCTACTCGTCGGGAATCGTCTCAACGAAGCCTGCCTTGAAGCAACGTTATCGGGACCGCACTTTGAATGCACTGAAGCGTGTTGTATCGCGCTCACCGGCGCTGACATGTCGCCAACGGTTAATAATGAACCGATTCTGATGTATACGCCGATCATTATGAAAAAGGGTGACGTCTTTTCGTCATCATTTGCACGAAACGGGTGCCGTATGTATATTGCGGTCGCAGGCGGAATTGATGTGCCAGTTGTGATGAACAGCCGTTCTACCTACGTTCGAGCAAAACTGGGCGGCTATGAAGGACGACAATTACACACAGGCGACAATCTTCATGTAGGGAATACCACTCACAAACCTCTATCATACGCGCTACCGAATGACTACATTCCATCGTATGAAAAGAACAGTGAACTGCGAATCATACCGGGACCGGAAGCATCGGCATTTACCTTCGAAGGGATCAGACGTTTTCTCACTACGGAATACGTTGTCAGTGATCAAAGCGACCGCATGGGATACAGACTCCAAGGTGCGACGATTGATCATAAAACAACTGCTGATATCATTTCCTCAGGCATCACGTTCGGCACCGTTCAGGTACCGGGAAACGGGCAACCGATCATCCTTTTGGCAGACCGACAAACCACGGGAGGCTACACACGCATCGCACATGTGATAAGTGTCGATCTTCCGCGTCTTGCGCAATTGAAACCGGGGAATACAATTCGCTTTCGAGAAGTATCACTTGAATATGCGCAGGAATTATTGAAGAATGAAGTGAGTACGTTGCAAAAACTTAAGAAATAATTGAAATGCAATTAGTTATAAATCTATCTACACATCCTTATAATCCGGGATGCATTCTCTCTTTTCAGCATGTATTCTAATTTCTAGAATGATTTTTTAACCATTCTTTTGCTTGTATACTTGCCCTCTCGTAAATTTCTGGTATGTACTTCTTGTGCAATATAAATCCTTTCTTCTTATTTTATTTACAAATCTAAGAATTTATAGTTTTAAAAAATGTTTCTGCTCTTTTTTTAATCTCATCTTGCTCTTGTTTGCTAAGTCGATTAAAGATGTTTTTAAATACCATGCCAAAGTCTTTGTATTCTTCTTCGTCATTAATTTTATTTAGAATTGATAAATAAAACCAATACGAAGCTTCTTTTAAATCAATTTCAATATTGCCCTTGCCCATATAATAATAAAGACCAACTTGAACTTGTGAAATACGTTCATTTTTTAAAGCTGCTCTCATAAAATATTCAAATGCCATTTTATCATCTTTTTGAACTCCTTTACCTATTTTATATGCACCCCCAACAATTGTTAACGCATGCTTATCGCCGGACTCAGCAGCTCGTAAATACCATTTAAATGCTTCTTCATAATTTTTTTCTATGCCATCACCCTCTTGATATGCCGTTGCTAAACTCATTTGAGCGCTAACATCACCTTTTTCAGCTCTTATCCGTAAGGATTGTATAGGACTTTCGGGCTGTGGAGTACATGATATTAAAACCCAAAGAACAATGCTAAGAGTAAACAATAATCGCTTCATCTTTGACCTCCGTAATTACCAATATCAATTCCTATCCCCAACACCACCGTATTCTCCCACCTGCTGAATGACAGCCAATAATAGCATGAAAAATGAAAACCGCAAAGTGTGTTTTGAGCTTAATCAAAAAAAGATCTTAATAGTTCTACATTCCTACCGAATGGAGTCTGGTAAGGGCAATTCATGAATTGCCCTTACGAATTCGGTTGCTAGAGCTGAAATCTCACAAGGCTGTCATCTCGAACCTACTGCGTGAGAGATCATGCTATTAAAATAACAGGATTTCTCCTCACCCGTAGGGTTCGTCGAAATGACAACATACGGGATTTAGCTCCCCCTCGCGGTTACGCGTTTCCCCCTCTTTGCAAAAAAGAGGGGGAAAAAGAACGGCCTTAAAAAATCAGCATGAAACAATTCAAGTATTTTTTCGTGAAACACCACATACTGTGTGAGCGTAGCGAGTTTATGTGGTGTAGAAAAAATACGCAGAATTGTAGATGATTTTTTACAGCCTTGACCTTTTTGTTACTTTTTGTGGCAAGACAAAAAGTAAGGCATGATTTTATAAGTTGTGCCATCCCCAAACCCCTTCCGCTGAATTCGGAAGGGGCTTCACGATTTTAATAATGGGGACTTCGTGCCCACACCCCTTTAAGATTTCGCTTCTGTTATAAATTTTTCTCTTTTGCCCACAATTGCACTTTTTTTAGTCCGATCAATTGAATTGTTTTTTTATTGGATCATAATTCTGATATTTTTCTATAAACTTCTGATTATTAAAAAATATGTCATACTTTTTCCTTCCATATTTATTTTTATAACTTGTCACAGGCATCCACATATTGATAACATTATCATAATACTCAATGTTTATATAAAATTCATCCGTCTTCAATCCCTTATAATAATTGTCAGATAGAATTAATTTGTATTCCTTTATCTCATGTTCCTTTAATGATACATCAAAAGATTGTATTTCTACCTCTTCAGAACTACCATATGATTTCAAACTAAATCTTATCTTTCCGGAATACTTTTTTTTATAAATCCAATATCCTTCAGCATTATTTATCAACGACATCTTGTAATAGTAGTTTTTCCCGGGTTCCATTATAAGAACTTTGTCATCCAAAGGAGATTTGGTAGTGATAGGAAGACCATTCTCATCAGTTATTATTTCATCGGTATACCGTTCGATCTGCACATATCCTGTATCTGAAGTCCATGAATAAACGTGTTTGTTAGCAAGAAGTAAAAGAATAACGGTAAGTAAAAAAACATATTTCTGTAATTTTATCACATTCGTTCTTTTCACCCACCGCTCCTAATATTTTATTCTCTTTCTTGAAAACTCTACCGTGTTTTTCATACATGTCAAGATATCTTTTACGTTATGGAAACACATTCATCTCAGTACGATTGCTACGCAATCACTTAATACTCAAAAGCATAATGTAGCTTCCCCTCGCGGTTACGCGTTTCCCCCTCTTTGCAAAAAAGAGGGGGAAGGAAAAACGGCCTTAAAAAATCAGCGTGAAAAAATTTACAAGTAGAGACGTAGCATGCTACGTCTTTACGAAAAACAACAAAAAGTAATGCATGATTTTCGCAAAAATGACACTACCCGTTTAAGCTCCCCCTGCCCCTCTTATTGCATTATGAGGGGGAAGAATACAAAAGGGGAATTAAATCCGCGCTAATCTGCGTTAATCTGCGGATAAAAAAGCTGTCATCTCGAACACTTCGACGGAGTTTATACTGAGCGTAGTCGAATGTACTCAGTGCATGCCTACTGCGTGAGAGATATTGCTATTCAAATAACAGGATTTCTCCTCACGGTAGAATTCGTCGATATGACAATACTTGGGGCGATATCGAATCGCCCCCTACCAATATGTAACCAAGCATTGACATAACTTTCACTCCATGCTACTTTTCATCTGCAACAAAGGAGGAAATATGACACTAAAAAATAAAATTATCCTTATCACCGGTGCTACCGCCGGTATCGGTAAAGCATGCGCACTTGCCTTTGCACGCGAAGGCGCACGTTGTATCATCACGGGACGTCGCAAAGAGAAACTCGACGAATTACAAAAAGAAATAACGAACACCTATCATACCGATGTATTCTGTGCTGAGTTTGATATTCGCGATCTCAAAAGCTGTACGGAATTTGTTGAGAAACTGCCGAAAGAATGGCAAGAGATCGATGTGCTGGTGAACAATGCAGGTTTAAGCCGCGGCATTGAAAAAATTCACGAAGGTACGATTGAAGGCTGGGAAGAAATGATCGATACGAATGTGAAAGGTCTTCTTTACATGAGTCGCTTGATCATCCCGGGCATGGTCTCGCGCAACAGCGGACATGTTATCAATATCGGTTCTACTGCAAGCCACGAGGCATATCCCGGCGGTAATGTGTATTGTGCGACAAAACATGCTGTCGAAGCACTCAGTAAGGGAATGCGTATGGATCTTGTCAATACACCGATTCGCGTCACACAAGTGTCACCCGGGCTTACGGAAACCGAATTCAGCATCGTGCGTTTCTACGGTGATGAAGACCGAGCAAAGAACGTGTATAAGGGATTCCAACCGCTTACCGCGGAAGATGTCGCAGAAACAGTTGTATTTGCAGCATCTCGTCCTGCACATGTGCAGATCCACGAGATATTGCTTACCTGCACATCACAGGCAAGTTCGTTGGTTGTGCATAAAGAATAGATAAAATGAGCTACCCCTCAGCAAGTTATTGAGTATCGCATTGTGCGCCCACCCCAAACCCCCTCCCTTTTATTTTGGGAGGGGCTTAATTTTTTTTATAATGGGGACTTCGTCCCCATACCCCTAAAAATGAAATATTTCGAATTTCGCAAAGGGGTTGTCTTATCTTTAAATATGTATACTTTTTTACTATAAAGATTTCGTTTTTAAATACCGCAAAAACTCATCCGGCGACATGATAATCATCTTTTGATCATCAGCAGGATAGTCCTTAATGTTTCGTGTAACAATTATATCTAGCCCATTAGAAATTGCACAACAATACTGCACGCCATCTTCGAAGTCTTTAAAACCGGATGACAATGCCAAATCTATCATATGAGGATCAACGGATAGAATCGTTAAGAGTAGTCGCAAGCGTATTATCGCTTTTTTTGCCTCGTCTTTTCCCTTAAATTTTGCAATTAGGTAATAAATATTAGCTATTACAAGAACAGAAGTAGATGCACTGATCTTTTTATCCTCAATTAGTGTAAATAACTCACGAGAATCATTAAAAAAAGGATCTCTCATGGTTAATAAATCTACAATAACATCTGTGTCGAGAAAAACAGTCATAAATGTTTCTCATTCAAATAATCAGCAATAGCAATCGTTTCATCAACAACATCAATCCCTTGTAAAATACCCGCAAGCTCATCAGTAAGCGACAAAGATTTTTGCGGTTGAGTATTTTTTTCGGTTATCAAAACTTGAAAATACCGCTCTACCATCTCTGAAAGAGAAGTATTCTTTTTTTTTGCAATTTTTTTTGCTTTCTCAATAACATCTTTATCTAAACGCAAAGTAAGTTTCGTTTCCATACAACCTCCCTATACGTCTAATTATACTTTTGTTATACGTATAAGTCAAGTCATTTTACTCTTGTTATTCCACTTTTCCAATAGTTCTTTTTCCTTTTCACGCGTGATCCCTGCTCGAAAGGTGACATCGCCTCGAGCCAGATCCCATGTGCGGGTATCATGAAGTGTTTCACGCAACGGTCGCAGTCTCATACCTGCTTGTATCGAATGATCGGGCAACACCCGCAGCATTCCGCCCATATCATCTTCGGAAGGTACCCAAAACGGAATATCCGACCATGGCGCAATATTCTCTTCTTTCAAAAATGTATACGGTACCGGTACAATATGCGCGTCGGAATGAAATTCACGCACACACTCGGCAATATACTCATTGAACGTGATCGATTTTTCAGGGCCGACCGCATTATAAGTGCCGCCTTGCTTTTTCTCAAGCAATGTGACGATAAACCCTGCCAGATCACGCACATCGATCCACTGCACCACCGCTCTCGGATCATCAGGAACGAGTATCTCGCCACCTTCTGCGATCCGTCGTACCCAGTAGGTAAAACGATCGGTATAATCATCAGGTCCGACGATCAAACCCGGTCGCACGATACATCCATTCGCGTCAAAAATCGAAGTGACCGCATCTTCGCATAATGCTTTCAACGGACCGTAGGTCGTACCGTCCACCGTTTCCGTGTCAGGAGTATCAATGGTCTGACGTTCCGATTCTTCCGTTATTGTGCCGCTTGAAAAGTCTTTATACACCGAAACCGTTGATACAAAGACATATTGTGTCGCTTTATCTTTCAGATGCTCACATGACGCGCGTACTACTCTCGGTATGTACCCGCAGGTATCAATCACTGCATCCCACTTCCCCTGCAACGCATCCAATCCGCCGTCGCGGTCACCGTGTATTTCCTGCACACCATCATGCGTGACAGGATGTTTCCCGCGGTGAAAGATCGTAACCTCATGGCCGTGAGCCAGCAACTGCTCGACACAGTGCTTACCGACAAACATCGTTCCGCCTATCAATAATATTTTCATAATTCTCACCCTCTCACTGTATTAGTTCCGTATGTAAAAAGGCGGCTTACGCCGCCTTCAGTATGTTATACGTTATTGCCTTTATTTTAATGACAATAGATGATCAATCTGATACTTCAAAAGGACCCATAGATTTTCTTCGTCAAATCCGACATGGAGATATCGGATATTTCCGTTTTTATCAATGATGAACAAGGACGGTATGGACTGTACGCCATATGCCTTTGTAACTTCCGGGTCACCATATGCAACGTTGAATGTGATACCGTTAGTGCGGATAAATTCAGGCACATTCGCAACTGTTTCCGCCCTGTCGGTTGAAACGGCGATCATCACAATGTTTTTATACTTGTTGGATTTATAATACTGCTCCAAAACCGGCATTTCCCTGCGGCACGGAGGGCACCATGTTGCCCAGAAATCAACGATAACAACCTTACCCTTATACGCATCAAGGGATATTTGGTTACCGTTAAGATCCTTCAATGAGAATGTGGGTGCAGGCTTATTGAGATCCTCTTGAAATGCCAGTTTTTTGAATGAATTCTCAATTGTCGCACGAATTTTGTTATCATTGGCGGTCTTTCCCCAATCATTCGGGATTTTTTTGGATACTTCTATCAATTCGGTATTTAATTCTAACGGAATTTCTTCATCTCTGATGTCATAGATTACTTTTGCGGAGAACAATTCAACGTATGCTTCTTTGTAACGCGGTTTTTTGATGTCGGCTGCACTTAATTTCAAAAGGGTTCTTCCGTAATTAAGGCGTACTGTCGGATTACGAACAAGATATTTTGCGGCAAACGCAAGATACGGCTCCGCCTTTTTGTAATTCATTGTTCGATAAAAGCAAAATCCTATCGTGTCATGAATATTCGCAGCGAACTCATTCTTCATCGCAGGCCATTCTTCTTTGGTCACGCCTTTGGGCGGTTCCGTCACCGTCGCAAGTGTATCAAGGGCTTTTCGTCCGTATGTTATCGCAAGATCAATGTTTTTCAAACTGTCACTCATATATGATGCGACATCATTATAAAACTCAGCCATTGAGAGGGGGCTTTTACCTTCCATAGTTTTTTCATATGCAGGAAGAATTTCTACCGCTTCAGCATATTTTTTCTTTTCAATCAGCCCGTTAAAATAAGCTCTATAGACATAATATTGCAACTTTATATCCGCGGAAGGGTATTGCGCGATAAATGCTTTGCAAAGATCAATCCTGTTCAAAACATCCGATTCGTCATAAATCTTCTTTATCGCATCTTCCATTACTTTCGGATCTACCTCAGTAACAGTTGTTGTTTGGTTGTCAGATGACACGGTTTCTTGTGCGACCGTTTCCATACGTATCCCGATACTACACACCAACAGCAAGATTACTAAAAACGAAACATAGCCCTTTTTCATACACAAACCTCCTTAAAAGTATGAATAACTATAGCACGCTTTTCGAAAATTGCAAGCCTAAGGCACAGAAGTCTGCGACACTCGCGGTCATAGTGTATAAAAATAATTCTTGTATGATTTCAAATATATCGCTATAGCTCAAAATAATAACCGAAGGAGAAAATATGACAATGAAATCTGCATGGTTTTTAGGAGTATCGTTGATGTGCATCAATTTGTTTGTTTTTCTTGTACAACCGGGCGGGGAGGAATTCGTTACGCTTTTCGGAAGCTTTTTTACACCGATATGTGCCCTCTTTGGTGTA
Source organism: uncultured bacterium (assembly GCA_964423645.1). Lineage (GTDB taxonomy): Bacteria > Macinerneyibacteriota > Macinerneyibacteria > Macinerneyibacteriales > CAYRFE01 > CAYRFE01. The sequence goes on from CAYRFE010000010.1 coordinate 88,085, forward strand.
CTGGGCATCATTCAGGCAGTGAAAGCTTTCAAAGTAATGGACAACGCAAAAAAGTTGTGGATTTGGCTCTTGGCGGGTATCGGATGTTTTTTTATTGCTGATACGACCTATGGAATAATGGAGTCTGTGTTGGGAATTGATATGGACGAGACATTCCCCTCTATTGCAGACATATTTTATATTGCGGCGTATATTCCGATAGGAATCAGTATGTACGGTTTCAGAAATAATTTCTTGAAGTCAGGAATGCCGTTGGGCAAGTGGAAACAAATATTGATCCCGGTCTTCAGTATATTAGCACTCATCTTTACAGGGGCAATTCTTTCGATCTTTTTACCGATAATAGCCGATCAGGATACCGAACTATTGCCAAAAATAGTCTATATGGTATATCCGCTCGGTGATTTCATCATTTTGATACCCGCATTGATCATGGTATACCTGATGAGTCTTTTCGGAAAAGGGATATTTTCAAAACCATGGCAATTGATTGCCACAGGGTATACCATCGCAGACTTGATATACGCGTATATCAGTTGGTCGGGGTCTTACTCATCCGGTAGTTTTATCGATTTCGGGTGGAATATCGCCTATATTCTCATCGCAATAGGAGGAATATATCAAAAAAACATTATCGCCCCTTCAAAATCTGAAGGAGGTGCACAATGACAACTGCAGAAAAAATCATTGAACTGCTGACACCGGGTATTGGAAAGCTTATGGCAACGTCAAGTATAAAATCACATTGTGCCAATTTGGGTATCTCAATTGACAATATCCCTGCAGGTAAACTTCCGATACTTGCGAAAAACATATCGACCGCATTAGTGATGTTTATCGGATCAGACAAAGCAAAAGAAATGGAAGCGAAGATCAATAAATGTTTGTAAAAAATGTGGGGACGATGTCCCCACATTCATTTCATGAAATATCCTTACATGTATGAAAGAAGTTCTTGCATGTCGGGTAATTCTTTTATCGGATATACTTTACTGAAGATGACAATCCCTTTTTCATCGACAATAAAAACTGCCCGTTCGGAAAAACCTTCTTTGCGCATGATTCCGTACTCTTCAGCAACTTTTCCGTGAGGGAAAAAATCTGCCAACAGAAGTGTTTCCGCAATATCTAATTCTTTAGCCCAGGCAGACTTTGCATAAACCGAATCAATACTTAAACCTAATGCAACAGCATTTTTTTTGGCAAAATTGTCTTTGTTTTTTTCCAAATCCTGCATTTGAGTCGCGCATACCGGTGTAAATGCAAGCGGATGAAATGATAAAACAACCTTTTTGCCTAAAAAATCAGAAAGTTTATGAAACTCACCGTTTTGATCTTTCAGTGAAAAATCCGGAGCCTTAGATCCAACTACAACTGCCATAATCGACCTCCTTCACTATAAGGCGAGTATACACCTTTATATCCATTAATGTCAAGCATCCCACACGCCTATACTTCTGCAAATTCATAACGCATATCCTGAAATGAACCACCCCTGTAGCACGCTTCGTGATATCGAAAACAAAATTTTATCGTTGTGCGCCCACCTCAAACCCCGACCTTTTCTTTTGGGCGGGGCTTATTTTTTAATATGCGGGGACTTTGTCCCCACACCCCTAAACACTTAGAGCCTCAGCAAGCTACGGAGATTTTGCCCCGTTCAGATGAAAACATCACCTGAACGAGCGATGTATACTATATTATACATATTTTTTTTACTCTTTTGAGTGGTATATAACCTTAGTTATAGAAATTTATCGTAAAATATGTTTAAAAAACTAACTTTCAGGCAATAGTATTCATCAGAATTTGACCATATGCTCAGTCAAAGGGTTTAACCCAAGGAGGTAAATATGAGAACAACACTGTTAAGTATCATGATGGCGTTCGTGATCTTCCCGGTTATCTTTGCGCTGGAGGCTTCATATGACAACGCGAATCAAATGTTTTATTACGGAGATCACTCGGCGAGTATTGAAATGGCAGAAAAACTTTTAGGGACAAAGGGTATGGACTCACGGATCTATATGCTTATAGGAAGAAATTATTCAGCAATGATGAAACATGAAAAAGCGATCGAATACTATCACCTCGGCATTCAACGTGCAATTGCTGAAGGCAACAATAAATACATCGCATGGGGGTACAACAATATCGGAGTGGCCTATAAGGATATGAAACAATACAATAAAGCACTTGAGTTTTTTCGGCGTGCGCTCACTCTTGACGAAGCATTTAAAGAGAAAGACGGCCAGGCACGAGAGTACAACAATCTGGCGAATCTTTTTTACATGATGGGAGACACAAGCAATGCCTTACAGCATTACCGAAAAGCGCTCAAACTTAATCAGGAAATCGAGAGTATCGAAGGTATTGCCATCGCATACAACAATTTGTCCGCATATCATTACTTTGAAGATCGTTATGCGCGTGCGTTGGAATATCTTACGCTTGCGGCAAAGTATGACGAACAATTGCCGTATAAAGGAAATCTTGCAGATGATTATCAGAATATGGCAATCATTTATGAAACCATGGGGAATTCAGCGAAAGCCCTCGAGTTCTTTATGAAAGCATTGGAAATAAATGAACGAATCAATGTAAGCGAACGGCTTATAAAAACCTATGAACATCTCTCCTTTTTCCATGAAAAAGCCAAAAAAATAGACCTTGCGATCGAGTACCGTCAAAAGATGGTTGATATTGCAAAAGCGGAAAATCTCCGTCGTCTTGAAGCTGACTTATTTTATCTTAAAAAATTGCACGAGAAAAAGTAATGTAAAGGAGAATTTTGATTATGAACAGTACCGCTTTACTCTTTCATCAATCCGATACGATGAACCAAGCAGTAAAGCGGTTTTCCTATAATCAAAACATTTTTTTTCAAATAAAGACCCGTCCCGATATGTTGAGTTGCGACCACTCTCTGAATCGTTTACTTACTACACGTTGCAATACTCACTATTTCAATCATTTGCTCGTACGCGTATTGAACTTTTTCATCTCTATTCGCGATAAAAAATATCACCATAACCAAAAAAACAAAGAATATTCTATTCGACCGATCATGGTGCACAACATACGTTTCCAACGCTGCATTCCCCCTGCAGCGACAGCACAAGGATCCCTCCGCCTTGTGCTGTTCTTTTTTGAAACTCAACTTGGATTACAAAAGGGCGCAGACAGTGTAACAACGATTGGCTTAGACGTTGAATTATTACAATTTATACAGTATACTACCGGTATATATGATAAAAATGTCACACGAATTCAAATATACCGTTAGCATCGCTCTGAAAGGAGTATGCTTCATGTTGTTTTTTTTACATACATCTCTTGTACACGCTGAAATCTATCAAAATCTTAAAAACAAACTGGAGAAATCTTCAAATAGTGAAAAAATAGAAATTTTATTGAAAATTATCCCTCTTGATATTCAAAATAAAAATCTTGATGACGCATTACGGCATGCAAAAGAAGCATATGCGATTTTGAATGACACGTCTGAAAAGGATAAAACAGCGAAATCGTTGCTGTACATAGGAACAATTTATTTCATGCAAAACAATTTTCTTAATGCGCTTGATCCGCTCCAGCGAGCGGAAGCACTGGGAGCTATTTATTTTGATACTCAAGAACGATTTACAATTCACCTTACTTTAGCAAAAATTTACACACGTTTAAAAGATTTTTCAAATGCGGATGAGCGTTTTATGCGGGCACGCCAACTTGCATTAGAAAACAGGGACAACGATTTGTATGCAACTTTTTTGTATGAAAAGGGACTCACGTATCAAAATACTTATCCTGAGCGCGCGTATTCCGATTTTTCGGAAGCACTTTCATTATATTCATCCGACTCACGTAACCCTCTCTTCGGTTTGCTTCTCTCCGCACGAGCTGAATTATTACTTACAATGAAAAAATCCGATAAAGCCCTGGAAGATGCCCGGACACTTGAAACGACGGCAAAGAATAATAATGAACCCGAACTTCATATACAGGCGCTATTCATAATCAGCAGCATTGAAATTGACTCGGGCGAACTTGATACGGCATTTGATGCATTATATGAAATCATAGATATCTCACAAAAAAACAATTTTTTATCTGCAGAGGCACGTGCATACAATGTTTTAGGGGAGCTTTTCGATGAACTTCGCTATACCGAGAAAGCGATCGAGTTTTTCAATAAATCGATTTTATTAAGTGAACAGACCTTAAATATCTATGAAAAAACAAAAACCTTACTCCTGTTAACAAAAACATATTTGAATCACGAAAAATATGATCTTGCATTGAAAACTTCCGATGAGGCATTACAACATACCCGACTTTACTCCTATTCGGATTTACTACCCTATTGTTATTTATACAAAGGAATTCTTTTTAACCATAGCCACGCATATAATGACGCGATTGCCTCTCTTGCACAAGCTCAAAAACTTTTTTCGGAAATAGGCAACTTTAGCGGAAGCGCAGAAACACTGTATTATTTTTCACACGTATATGATAATCAAGAGAAACTGCAACAAGCCCTGTATGCGATCGAAGAAGCAGGTAGGCTTGCAAAAAAACACAATGAGGACGATATACAACTGAAAATAGTCTCACAGGCAGGGACACTGTATGCAAAAAAGGGAGACCATAAAAAAGCAGTGATGTATTTTGAACGCTATGCCGCGATGAAAAACCGACAAGACACCCTTATGCAGCGTTTTTCCGAACGGCAATTACGTTATGAAAGTGAACAAAACCGAAAAGAAATTGAAAAAATGGAAAAAAAGCAACGCATAAAGGAACACTCTATCATTATCCATCGCATCCTGATCGTAATCAGTGTCAGCGGTATGTTATTTTTAACATTTCTATTGTTCAAAAAGGCAACCGTGAGAAAAGAAACCGCTGACATAGCGATTGACGCAACATTTATGAAATACCATAAAATTTCAGGGCGTGAGCAAGATATTATCAAACTCATTGCACTGGGATACACGAACAAAGAGGTCAGTGAAAAATTGTTCATCGCGGAAGGCACCGTGAAACAACATATGAATACCATATACAAAAAAATGCATGTTCGTAATCGCATCGAATTACTCAATACATTAAAGGGATACTCTCCACCGGATAAAAATGATCAAAGGAGCACATAATATGAAACCATTATTGATTATCATATCGATTATAGGAAATATTTCTTTGTTAACAGCTCTCACACCCTCGTATGAAGATGCAAACAAACTCTATTATTACGGGGATTACAATAAAAGCATACAGGTGGCGAAAGAAGTACTTATTACCAAAAATGATGCCCGATTAAGTATTCTTATCGGTCGAAACTATATTGCACTCGGTGATTATACGAATGCCGTAAAATATCTTGAAGAAGCAATCGAGTCAGCAAAAAAAGATAATGATACAAAATTGCTTGCATGGGCATACAACAATCTTGGCGTCGTGTATAAAGAACAAAAAAATTATAAAAAAGCGCTTCAGTATTATAGAAAAGCACTCAATTACGATGAGGCTTTCAAAGAAAAAGATGGAATGGCCCGCGAATATAACAATATCGCAAACATTTATTATATACAAGGTGATATTTCATCAGCAATGTTGAATTATAGGAAAGCATTACAGATCAATCAGGAAATTAATAATATCGAAGGGATCGCAATCGCCTATAATAATCTATCGGCACTGCAATATTCCGCCAACAACTTTTCACGTGCTCTCGACTATCTCTCATATGCAATAAAATATGATGCGCAACTCCCCTACAAGGGTAACCTTGCCGATGATTACCATAATATGGGTATTATTTATGAAACGATGAAACAAGATGCGAATGCGTTGAAATACTATTCAATGGCTCTGGAACTGAACGAAATACTTCAGGTTGATTCACGCCTTATCGCTTCGTATGAATCTCTTTCTTTTTTGTATGAACGGTGGCATGATTATGACAAAGCGATCGAATTTCGAAATAAGATCATTGAAATCGCACGACAAAACAACATGAGCAGAATTTACAGTGATATAAATTATCAAAAAAAACTGTTTGAAAAAAAGAAAACACAATCCGACAATAAATAAACAAAAATCTCTTCGTTTATTCTTGCATTTTTTCACTACACCTTTTATAGTGACACAAGAAACGATACACGATATTATACACGACAGTGTATCGCCCACAAGGAGGAGTCTATGAAATTAAGAAAAGTTTTTTTTATGAACTCGTTGTTATACGCACTTTCAAGAGGACAATTTTTCAAGAAAATTTTTACGGTTGCACTCCAGATATTATCTGCGCTTACCCTTCTGATCGGGATGATCTATTGGGTCGAAATATGGAAAGACATTTTTATGGCTAAAAAACTGGTTGTCTTTGCTGGGGGTACTATTTTCCAGATCGCTTTTTTTATCGGTATATATATGATCGCTCACACCATACTTATACGAGCATCAACGATCAATAAGATACCCGATTCGGATTATACCGTTCTCCATGTCGCCGCTACATTCATCAAACTTATTGGCGAAATCTATGCCTGGTATGGCGCTGTTATTGCCATAGGCGGAGGGGTTTTCCGATTCATCGCTCAGGCATACGCACCAAAAATACTCAATGAGGTTTCACGTTTTATGCCGAATTTTAAAGAGGGAAGTATTTTTGATGCACCGTTTTATACCGTGAGTGGTCTGCTAATCTCCTTTTTCGTACTTGTGATATTTTATTTGATCTCCGAAGCAATGTCATTATTTGTTGATATTGCAGAATCAACGACCGCATTACGACAAATGAAAGAAGATACGTATTCATCGACACCAACAGAACCTTCTGAAGACCTTTAATACCAAGATATCGAATCTTCAAAAAGAGATGGCGAACACCCATCTCTTTTTTTATATCATTTGTCCTTACGATGAAGCAGGCGTATTTGGACGAATTCATTACTATATAGAAAGCTTTGTAAAACTACCATACTTTGAATGTGTGCCTACACTAAACCCCTATTGCAAAAACATAGAACCCTTAAGATTTTAAATTTTGCCAAACTCTCATATAACAAGCCGCTTCGAAATTCTGTGTGAATGATTTTGGAGTGGGTACAAATTCAAAATAAAATGAACTACCCCGCAGCAAACTATGGGGTATCTCCGCAAAAAACGCTTTATTTGTGTGCCCACACACCCCTTATAATAACAAAACTATAATAGTAAAGCCGAAGCAAGCTTCGGTGAATTTAACCCATTTAGATTAAGAGTTCGCAAAGATCTCTATTGAGCATGCATCTCGGGATAACTCAACGGGAATGGTTGAAACTGACCCAAAACAATAGATGATAGCGCTATGATCTGTAGTCTTTCAAAATTCTCATTTGACGAATCACCCTGCCGTAGAGTATAGTGAACATATGGCAACTTTTTTACTACTTCTCAGCGGCTTATTCCTCGGTTGGTCACTTGGGGCAAATGATGCCGCTAACATTTTCGGCACTGCAGTGATGACACGTATGGTGCGTTTTCGTTTCGCCGCACTATTATGTAGTGTTTTTGTGATTGTGGGTGCACTTCAAGGCGGAAAGGGTGCCAGTGCAACGTTAGGAAATTTCGCGTCTATCTCATTTTTACCTGCGGCCTTCACGGTCGCACTTGCATGTGCGTTAACTCTTTTTGCCATGACACGTTTAAAATTACCGGTCTCAAGTTCACAGGCGATCATAGGCGCACTTATCGGTTGGAATCTTTTCGCCGGACACCCGATAAATCTTACTTCCTTGGGGACTATTGCATCAACATGGGTATTCAGCCCTATTCTTGCCGCGGGATCTGCAATACTTTTATACCTATTTTTTAAATTTATCCAAAAAAGGACAACCATTCGTCTTGCTACATCAGATCTATTGCTCCGTTGGGGACTGATTCTGGCAGGAATTTTTGGCGCATATAGTCTGGGAGTCAATAATATTGCCAATGTGGTTGGAATATTTATCCGATCAAACCCATTTCCACCGATAACACTCGGATTTCTCCGTTTTTCAGCACTCGATCTTCTTTTTTTGGCCGGAGGTATTGCAATTGCATTAGGCGTCATCACGTATTCAAAGAATGTGATGACAACAGTCGGCTCGGATATATTTAAATTGACACCGATGACAGGCTTTATTGTCGTGTGTGCAAGTGCGCTTTCTCTCTTTTTATTCGGTTCACCGGATTTACAACACTGGCTGATACGGAATGGTTTACCGTCATTTCCGCTTGTTCCTGTCTCAAGTTCACAGGCTGTGGTGGGGGCGGTATTAGGCATAGGAATGGTCCGTAACATCACATCAATAAACTGGCGAACACTGTCTCGAATCGGGATCGGTTGGGTTGCAACGCCGTTATTGACAGCAGCTGTAGCATTTTTTCTCCTCTTCATTATGCAAAATGTCTTTACCCAACATGTTCGCGAGAAAACCATATTCCTGATAAAACCCGTAGTACGTGAAAAATGTACGCCGTCAATACCCGCAGGTCAGCTCGCAAGCCTTGATTTTAAACCGTTTCATTCAGAACAAACCTTCCGCGATCTACTTGAAAAAAAAGGTGTGAGTTCATCACAAATTGAAATTCTTCTTAAATATGCACGATACACTCCGATCATCATTGACCATTCCGTACTTCATCCGCTTTTCGGATTAACCAATCTTACTGATGCACAAAGAAAGTCAATTGGTTCCTTATCGGGACATTTTTTTTCATATCGTTGGGAAATGGAATTCGCACTTTCTGCTCTCGGAGAAGAGTGGCGTCTCAAACCGGACATCGAAACCAATAAAACCCATAACACTGCCGTTCAAGACGCATATGATTTTATTTTTACCGCATTTTCTACGCCGGTTCATACCGATACGTTATAACTATTCGGAGGTTTTATGAAAAAAAGTTTTAAAGTAGCGCTTGTAAGTTTTAGTTCATTGATAACGCTCACCTGTTTGGTCCACTTCTCCACGTATCATCCGCATAATGACGAATCCGTACCATTCTCATCAACAACAACGAAAAACGAATCCTCTTCGACCATAAAGATACTCTCCTGGAATGTTCAATATATGGCAAGTAAAAATTATGTCTTTTTCTATGACATACTTGACGGCTCCGGTAAAGACACAATGCCTTCTGAAAAGGATGTCGCGGAAACACTTGATAAAGTCGCCGCGGTCATAAATCAAGAAAAACCGGATATTGTGCTATTACAGGAAATGGACGACAACGCACGCCGCACGGGCTATATGAATCAACGTGAAGAATTATTGAAACGACTGAGCGAACATTACAACTATGCTGAAGCGTGGTACTGGAGAGCAGCTTTTGTACCGCATCCCAAGATCATGGGACGTGTGGGTATGAAGCTGGTAACTCTGTCTAAATTCCCCATTCGCGAAGCGGTTCGCTATCAACTTCCTGTCATGCGTGACGATCTTCTCACGAAGCAATTTAATTTCAAACGTGCCGTTTTATCGGTTACGGTTGAAACAGAAAAGAGTTCATTAACCGTTATGAATACACACCTCGATGCGTTTGCACAGGGTGAAGATACGATGTTGCGACAGGTGAAAGAAGTAAAAATACTCCTTGATAGACATATGGAAAACAATAGCCCTGTTCTCATAGGCGGAGATTTCAATCTACTCATGCCGGGAATTTACCCGACCATTCTTAAACGACAACAAGCATACTATAATCCAACGACTGAATTATCACTTCTCACCGAAAAATATGCATCCGTCCCCTCTTTAGGAGATACTACGGGTACACAAAAAGAACAATGGTACACGCATTACCCGAATGATCCTGCAGTGAGCGCACCGGATAGAACAATAGACTACATATTCTATTCACCGCGAATACACGTCGTAAAAAAACAAGTATTGAACAGGAAAGACTATCACTTTTCGGATCATTTTCCGATTGTAATAGAAATAGAAATCAAATAATGAACACACGGTGAATTACTCGCCGATTTTTCCGAACATCCGTTCAAGAAAATCATAAAAAGCATGCGTGCGTCCGCCGATATCATCGGACGCATTTATCAGACAATTCAGCACTTTACCCGACTTCCCGTCAACCGCGATCTTTGCAACATTCAAAATATCGTCATGTTCGTTATTTACAAAGTAAGACCTTTGCGAAACTACCATTTTTTGAATTTGTGCCCACCCCAAACCCCTCCCGTGAAAATCGAAAGGCGGGCAGAAAGATTTTCTGCCCCTACAAAAATTCCCAATGTAGCGGGTGCATACCATGCACCCGACTTCCTCCCCCTCACCCCTTTTAGAAAATAAAGATAATTTGGAAATTTTGTATTTTGCAAAGGTCTAAAAGTCGGGGAATGGAGATGAGGTCAATAACAGAAAATCTTTCGACCCGCCTCCAGATTTCTCCGAAAGGAGGTTGAGAAAGGCATGTATTCAAAAAAGTTGTTTCGTAAAACTCTCATTTCTATTTCAATAAAGCATACTCGTATTGTTTTTTTACCTGAAAAAAATACTACAATATGGATCAAAAAAACCGGTCACCAAGCATCCCGCGAAATTAAAATCCCGTCTTTGTAATATACCGTGCATTTTACCTATCACAAGAATACAAATCTTTCAATGATAATAATAGTTACATAAAAAGAAAAATTAAGACAGTGATTCCTCATCATACATGGTCGTACGATTTCTTCCGCCGGTTTTTGAAGCATACAGTGCTTTATCAGCTTGTTTCACAATGGTCTCATCGGTTGCATCCTCGTCGACCATACTCACTCCCAAACTGATTGCGACCGAT
>CAYRFE010000011.1:0-97867 GCA_964423645.1 uncultured bacterium
GGGGTTTGGGGTGGGCGAACAAATATAGTATTTTTTGGGGAGATACCCCGTAGCTGGCTGCGGGGTATCTCATTTTTATATTTTCGTAAAAAAAATCTCTCTGTTGAAATCTCGTTGTTTATGAAATGATATGGGAATACGCACTATTATTTTGATTCATTGGATGTCGATCTTGAATTATTTCGTTCTCCTTTCGCTGATAAGTTTGTCCATTATTGCCACAAGTTCATCGCGGGAATAGTTGTGTTGAGGATTGTCATTTTCATCAAGAAGTTTTTTAATGAGCGTATCAATGACACGATTGCCTTCCCAATGTGTACCAACGAGATAGCGTAATTTTGGGTTTTGTGAAAAAAGGGCATCATACACTGCTGCTGAAACAATTTCAGGAGACGATGGTTTTCGATTGGTCGCTGACTCAGGTTCATTAGAGCGATCTTCTCGCGGGGTATTAAAGCTTGCAAGTATTTGTTTGGCTTCAATGTCAAACGGCGGGCGAGCTCGTTCTAAATGGGATACGAATTTCTCAAATGAGTTGACTCCCACGTTAGTTATTATACCGCCGGGTTGCACAATACTTACGTGAACACCGAAGGGTTTGAGCTCTTCAGACAATGCATCTGTATATGCCTCCATCGCGTGTTTGGTCATAGTGTAAGGACCGTACATTTTACTGGTGATGATCCCGCCCTGAGACCCGATAGTGACGATTCTTCCTTGTGAGGCGAGCAGTAAGTCAATACACGCGTTTGTCACTCGATGCGGTCCGAATACATTCACGTCAAAAATATTGAACATTTCTTCATCTGTCCATGTACTCAAGAATCCCAATTCGCCGATTCCTGCATTATTCACAACTCCATACAAACCGTGTCCGTTCTGTTGTATTATTTCTATTGCGTCTGAAATTTGTTGGGAATTGCGAACATCCATGAGTAATGGGGTGATGTTTTCAATATTCTCAAGTGCCGTATAGTCATTTTTATTACGCACAGTAGCATAGACTCCATGGCCTCGTTGCGCCAGATAGTGTACAAGGTGATTGCCGATACCGGAACTTGCGCCCGTCACAAGGATGGGTTTCTTATGTGTCATAAAATCCTCCTTTTATGTATTCTGTTCCCTGTTTGTATCGAGATGCCGATTATTATCAATACAAGACCTGCTAAGGAAGCCATAGAAAACGGTTCGTTATTTAATAAAAAAGTCCATATCATTGCCAAAAAAGGGATGATATATACTGTGTTTGCCGTTGTGTGGGTGTGACCGATATGCAATGCCTTGAACCACATAATAAAAGCAACCGAGTTCATAATGATGCCTAATATGAGCAATGAAATGATCGTAGACGGGGTTTTCGGTATCACTATTTCGGTTACAATAAGCGTGGTTGGTATAATAAGTATCGTAGATGAGGCATAATACACGCACATGCTGGTAATTCTGTCGTAATTATACTTTTTACCCAGTACAGAGAATAATCCGTACAACACTGCGCCAAGAGATGCCAAAAGATAGCCCAGTATATGTTGGGGATCAAAATCGGAAAATTTTCCACGTGTAAGCGAGAGAAATACTCCTGCAAAGCTAATAATGACTGCGATGATCGTTAGGAAATTAAACTTCTCTTTGAGTATCGGAACAGAGAAAATAATGATAAATATCGGCCACAGATAATTTGCAACATTGACTTGTCCCGCAGGTGCACACGTAAAACTACCGAACAGGCAGATATGGTAGAAAAAAATACCAATGATACCCATGAATGACATGGTGATAATATCTTTTTTCGAATAGTTCATCAGTATGGGAAGACGTTTTGAGAGGAGAACGGCAATAAAAAGTGAGATGGTAGCAATAATACAGACATAGAAAAGAAGTTGGAAATTATTGAGTTCCTTCAATGCTATTGTTGCGAAAGCAGGTGTTGCCGACCAGAGAATGATCGTCGTAATCAGATAAAAATGAGATGCTTTGTCTTTATACATGCAATACCTCACACTGCAGTACACTGTGACGACAAATGTGACGCTACAATAATTGTGTGCAATGGAAAAACAGTTATCTCATGAGCACCATTTTTTTCACGTATTCAGTATTTTTCACCGTCATCGTGCAATAGTATACTCCTGAAGGCAAACGTCGCCCTTTGGTATCTGTACCGTTCCATGTATACGCAATTCGTAGACCGTCTGTAAAAAGCGGCGCAGAAGTAAACACTAATTTTCCGTGTGAGGAAAAAATTTTCAATTGGGCAGGTTCAGAACCTGCATAGGCACAGGTAATGGCTACAGTGCTCGTAAACGGGTTAGGAGATGCAATGATAGTATCAGGTACTATCGGGTCAGGATCATCAACACCTTCTTCTAACTGCACATCGACAGTAACCCACGAGTTGTTGACTGTGATGCCGGTTATTCGTTGAGTTTTGTGTCCGGGGGCGACCACCTCAAGTGTAAATGTGCCGTTTGTCGTAAATCGACGATATCGTCCAAATTCTTCATTGGAAATGCGAATACCGAGATCGTCATTTTTATATTGCAGAATATCAACTTGAGCGGAAATAGGATTGCCATTACTGTCGCGAATGATACCTTGTATCCCCGGGCCGTTTACGCAACGATTTAAAAGGGTTATTGCTCCTTGCAGATTATCCTGTGCAACAGACCGAGCAGTTGTGTAATCAGGTAAAAAACTTGTCGCTGTCTCGATAAGATATTCGAAAACTCCTGCAGACTGATACATCCAGTAATAACTCATAGGTTCATTTTCGTATCCCCCGCCGATGTCATACGTGCCGCTACTCAACTTGGGTATTGATGTGGCAATTGATTGTGCGATTGACGTGATCAGCGATGATTCTCCGACCGAGTGTCCATCAACACCATTACTATAAAAAATGATTTGCCCGTATTGATGATACGTAATTGCAGCTAAGGGGTGCAGTTCGAGTACGAGATCACGTTTTGCTCTTACTTCGCTTTCAGACCATACCTGAGGTCCTTTATAGACCAATGACGTGGGATCGCTTGAGCCTGATGAATTGAAATTCCAAGAAGAATCATAGTTTCTGTTGAGATCAACACCGTCGTATAAATCAATAAGATTGTTTGTGTTGTTATCCCGAAGATTTTTTCTCCACCACGAACCATCAATGGTTGCTCTGAAGTAGTCGTATCCTTCAGGATTCAGTATCGGCACGATATAAATTTCAAGATTATTAACAAATGATGTTGCAGAAGAATTAATGCCGTAATTTTCGCATAGATATGTAGCTATCGTCATACTGCATACCATTGTGGCCGGTTCACGTGCGTGGTGCATACCGTCTATCCATATGACGGGTTCATCCTCGCGGGAGGCAGCGTTATCAGAAATTTTAAGCATATAAATGGGTTTGTTTTGACGCTGGCTGTAGCCGATTGTTGTTAATTGTGTGATATTGGGAAAACGTGTCGCAAGATCTAGCATTGCGGCATAATTTTCATCGTTATCGGGGTAATCATCTATACCGGCATACAAGATGGGTATGTATTCATACTCACCTTTAACCGTATCAAAAGCCGTGAGCGTGCTATCATCAATGATGGCTTCCAGATAATCTTTACGCATGTGTTCGCTGACCGGATCATGCGGAATAGCGGAAAGAATGGATCTGTTGGCTTCTGTGTTGGGTAATTTGATGATAATTGGCGCAGATTGTACAACTCCGGCAAAGAAAGCGATGATACATGTGAACAGTATGAGCTTTTTCATGCAAACCTCCGTATTCCGTGTGAGTATACCCTTAAGTAATGTATACGTCGAGAAGAAATAAATGTGGCATTTTATTTTGTGGTTTTTCATGGCTGAAAGAGTTGCTAACTAATTTGCAGACGCATAGACTCGCGCCTATGGTGGGTACGAAGCATCGCGACCACAAAAGAAATTTTATTTATGGGCGAGGTGATCATGTCCCAATATATTCTGAGATCGAGTGATTTCCCCGCAAGCGTATCGAGATGCAAAGATCATGCCTTACTTTTTGTCTTGACAAACAAATGTAGTAAGGGACATTCCTGTACCCGTTTTCACAAGGATAAATTCTAACGGGAATTCAAAAGTATTATCAAAATATCTGGATTATCGGGTCAAGCCCGATAATGACACCCTGATGTTTTTTATGAGACATAGCTAGAATAGCTTCACGCTGATTTTTTAATCTAAATGGGTCAAATTCCCCGAAGTTTGCTTCGGCTTTGCTATTATAGTTTTGTTATTATAAGGGGTGTGGGGACGAAGTCCCCACTATATTAGAAAATAAGCCCCTCCCAAATTCAAAGGGAGGGGTTTGGGGTGGGCAAACAAATACAGTATTTTTTGGGGCGATACCCCGTAGCTTGCTGCGGGGTAGTTCATTGCTGTATGGTTTAAATGGCACAACGTATAAAATCATGCCTTACTTTTTGTCTTGACACAAAAAGTAACAAAAAAGTCAAGGCTGTAAAAAATCATCTACAATTCTTCGTATTTTTTCTACAGCGCATAAACTCGCTACGCTCAGACAGTATGCGCTGCTTCACGAAAAAATACTTGAATTGCTTCACGATAATTTTTTAAGGCTGGTTATGGGATACCGGTTGTATGCAGCTTGTATTGTTAAGGGGTGCGGGGACGAAGTCCCTGCTATACAATACGATAAGCCCCTTCCGAAATCAGCGGAAGGGGTTTGGGGATGGCACAACTTATAAGATCATGCCTTACTTTTTGTCTTGACACAAAAAGTAACAAAAAAGTCAAGGCTGTAAAAAATCATCTACAATTCTTCGTATTTTTTCTACAGCGCATAAACTCGCTACGCTCAGACAGTATGCGGCTCTTAACGGAAAAATACTTGAATTGCGTAACGATAATTTTTTAAGGCCCGTTTTTTGATTTCACTGAATTAATTCCCCTTTACGCGGAAGGGGTGGCATCCGAAGGATGACGGGGTAGTAGAGGTTGAAAGGGGTGTGATTTTGACGATTGAATAAATGAAGTAAGATCCTGCTGTGTTGCTACCGGAAATTTGTTAAGAAAAATTAACCATTTTTATTATTGACGAAATGGTTCGATGTAACTATAATCATTTCGGGAGGTATCGAAATGGATTGTCAGGCCGCACGGTTATTCAAAACACTCGGTGAGTGTAACAGGATTCGTATCATCAAATTACTTCAAGTCAGAAAATGTTGTGTGTGTGAGTTGGTAGGTATACTCGGACTCAGTTATGCGACGGTATCAGCGCATTTAAAAAAAATGAAAGAGGTTGGGTTGCTTGAAGAGGAAAAGACCAGCTACTGGACGTATTATGCAATCAGCCCGATAGTATCTGACATTGTCCGAGATATTCTTGAAATAGTTACACGAGTAAACGGAGACCACTATGATGCTGATAGAGAAGCATTAATAGCCGGTAACTTTGTGTGTGAACGACCTGCAAAATAGGAGGAAATATGGAAAAGAGAATAGGTTTTTTTGAACGTTATCTTACCGTATGGGTTCTTTTGTGTATTGCGGTAGGCGTTGCTGTCGGGCAGTGGTTTCCGGGAGTGCCTTCAACTCTTGAGACATTCACGTATGCGCAGGTATCGATTCCCATAGCGATATTGATATGGCTTATGATCTATCCGATGATGCTGAAGGTAGACTTTCGCAGTATTGTGAATGCCACAAAACAAGGGCGCGGGCTTGCGGTTACCCTAGTGACCAATTGGCTTATCAAGCCGTTTACCATGTATGCGATCGCGTGGTTCTTTTTCAAAGTAGTATTTAAATACTGGATACCGGTAGATCTATCCACCGACTATCTTGCCGGAGCCATTCTTCTCGGAGCTGCGCCGTGCACGGCTATGGTATTTGTATGGAGTTATCTCACAGACGGCAATCCGTCGTATACGCTGGTTCAGGTCGCGGTGAATGACCTCGTTATTCTTATAGCCTTTACGCCTATCGTTGCGTTGTTGTTGGGGATCAGCAATATTACTATTCCCTGGGATACGCTGTTGATTTCAGTGCTCTTATTTGTAGTCATCCCGCTAACTGCAGGATTTTTAACGCGCATATCAATTATTAAACACAAAGGACTCGATTTTTTCAATAACGTTTTTATGCCGAAATTTCATTCGACCACGATCATCGGGTTGTTGTTGACGCTTGTGATTATTTTTTCTTTTCAGGGAAAAGTAATCCTTAGTAATCCTGTTCATATACTTCTAATCGCTGTGCCGCTTACTATCCAGACGTTTTTAATATTCTGGATCGCATACGGATGGTCGAAAGCATGGAAATTACCGCATAACATTGCAGCTCCTGCGGCACTGATCGGCGCGAGTAATTTTTTTGAATTATCTGTTGCTGTTGCCATATCGCTGTTTGGGCTTCAATCCGGGGCTACGCTCGCGACTGTTGTGGGTGTGTTGGTGGAAGTGCCGGTCATGCTGACGCTTGTAAAAATTGCAAATAAAACCACGCATTGGTTTGAAAAGGGAAAATAGGGACGTGAAATGATAAAGGGAAGTATGATGTGCCTACCCCTTTCCCCTCCCGTGGAAATCGGGAGGGGCATGACTAATTATAAAGTGGGGACTTCGTCCCCACACCCCTGTTATAATAGCAGGAAGCGTGAAAGGGAAATAGGAAGTATGATGTGCCTACCCCTTTCCCCTCCCGTGGAAATCGGGAGGGGCATGACTAATTATAAAGTGGGGACTTCGTCCCCACACCCCTGTTATAATAGCAGGAAGCGTGAAAGGGAAATAGGAAGTATGATGTGCCCACCCCTAACCACTCCCGTGGAAATCAGGAGGTGAGCTTGTGCTGAGTAATGCCGAAGCATACGATGGTACAAAATTCTTACGTGCTTTTTGTCTTGACACAAAAAGCACCAAAAAGGTCAAGGCTGTAAAAAATCAGCTACACTTCTGCGTATTTTTCCTACGCCGCATAAACTCGCGATGCTCAGACAGTATGCGGCTCTTAACGGAAAAATACTTGAATTGTCATACGCTGATTTTTTAAGGCCGTTATTGTTGCAATAACCCGACGCAATATTTTGAGTTACAACCGGGAGCGCGGGGACGATGAGCATAGGGTAATGAGTTGAAAAGAAGAATGGTATAGTTAAAAATAAGGGAGGAACTATATGAAAATTCAAATTCTCGGAACCGGGTGTTCAAAATGCAAACAGCTTGAAGAAAATGCGATCGCAGCAGTAAAAGAAAGCGGCGTACAGGCTGAAGTAGTGAAAGTGAGCAATCTTGATGACATCATGAATATGGGTGTGATGATCACGCCTGCGTTGGCGATCGACGATGACGTGAAAGTTGCAGGGCGCGTATTGTCAAAAGACGACATTATCGCCATTCTCAAAGGATAACTATGTCGGTACGGATGTTGTTTATTTGCGTACACAATTCCGCGCGGAGCCAGATGGCGGCTGCATTTGCAAATCATTACGGCGAAGGAAAAGTACTCGCAGACAGTGCCGGATTGGAACCGGGCGTCTTAAATCAACGCGTCGTGGCTGTCATGAAAGAAATCGGCATTGATATTTCCATGAACGTGCCTAAGAGTGTTATGGAAGTATATAAGTCGGGCGCGCAGTTTGACTACATCGTGACCGTATGCGATCCTAAGGCGGCAGAACGATGCCCGATATTTCCCGGCAATGCGGTAAAAATGCACTGGGGTTTTGATGATCCGTCACGCTTAACCGGTGGCGAAACAGAAATTATGACTGAAGTGCAACGAATTCGTGACGAAATACGCGAAAAAGTAGCACAATGGATAAAGGAGGAATTATGAACGAGCAAAAATGTTCATGTTCATGTAACAGCGATCAAAAGGTGAAATTATTAATGACCTGTTCGGGTGCGGCAGATGTAGGATTACTTGCAGACCGTATTACCCGTAAGTTAAGCACCGATGATTGGGGGCAAATGAGTTGTCTTTCGGGAGTGGGAGCTGATATATCGGGATTTATTCAATCGGCAAAATCTGCCGATACCATTATTCTGGACGGATGCCCGGTAAAATGCGGCAGTAAGATCTGTCAAAAACACGGTATTGAACATACGTCGCTTGTCATGACGGATTTTGGTGTAAAAAAAGGTGAAACGAAAGTGACCGATGAATTAATTGCTGAAATCGCAGAAAAAGTATTAGCCACGGTGAAAGAAAAAGTGATTTAAAATGGCTGGTAGTCTCAGTAATAACAAAAAACTAGGATTATTGACGATAACGTTTGCTGTATTGTATTTTATACCATTTAGTCATCCGCGCATTATTCAGGCGATCAACGAGGCATTTATCATGCTCGGAGATTATGCGAGAGAGCATGTTCTTTTGTGTCTGGTTCCCGCGTTATTCATAGCCGGTGCGATCGGTGTGTTTCTCAATCAACAGGCGGTCATAAAATACCTCGGCCCGAAAGCGAAGCCTGTCGTGGCATACGGTGTGGCAGCGGTGTCTGGAACGATCCTCGCAGTATGTTCGTGCACTATTTTACCGTTATTCAAGGGTATTTATAAAAAGGGTGCGGGGTTAGGACCGGCGATCGCATTTTTATATTCAGGGCCTGCCATCAATGTGCTTGCGATCGTCTTGACCGCGAAAATACTCGGGTGGAAAATCGGTCTAGCACGTGCCATCGGGGCGATTGCGTTTGCGGTGGTTATCGGTTTGTTGATGCATCTTATTTTCAAAAAGGATGATGAAGCACGCACTGCTGATGAGCGCATGTTTAAAGATTACGGCGCGGCGAGCGGGCGTTCATTACTGAAAAATGCATTATACATGGCATCGATGATAGGTATTCTTGTGTTTCTCAACTGGGCGCAATCGCGCGGATCGTCTGCACTGTGGGATGCCGTGTATTCGGCAAAATGGTATGTTGCGGGAGCTTTCGGGCTTGCGCTTGTGTATATGCTTTTTGCGTGGTTTAAAAAGGATGAACTCAAGGATTGGACTGTGGCGACACGCGATTTTGCGTTGCAAATAATCCCGTTGCTTTTCGGCGGAGTACTTGTAGCCGGTTTCTTTTTGGGAAGACCGGGGTATGAAGGATTGATCCCGAACGCATGGGTAGCTTCGCTTGTAGGTGGAAACAGCATTTTTGCGAACTTTTTTGCATCAATTTCAGGAGCGCTTATGTACTTTGCCACACTGACCGAAGTACCGATATTGCAGGGGCTTATCGGTTCCGGTATGGGGCAAGGGCCTGCGCTTGCATTACTGCTTGCGGGACCGTCGTTGTCGTTGCCGTCGATACTTGTTATCGCAAGTGAGATCGGATGGAAGAAAACGCTTGTATATGCAGGACTTGTGGTGGTGTTATCCACTGCGGTCGGCTATGCATACGGTTTGTATGCCGTGTAATGAAAGGGATGATATGAACGATAGTTTTGATTTCGTCGATAAGGGAATGTGTATCAACGATATCGTGTATCTGCGTCCTTCCGAAGCTCTTTATTTTATTGAAAAGGGCGCGATCCTTGTCGACCTGCGGGAGGAAGAGTATAAAAACGGCAGGGAATTTGCGGTAAAGAATTTACTGTGGATGCCGTATCATCTGTTTAAAACAGAGTATTCGACACTTCCGAGCGATACGTTGCTTATTATTGCCGATTATGTGGGTTTACACAGCAAAGAGGCGGTCATGCTTCTTAAAGAGCACGGTTATACGCAGCTTGCGTCACTCAACGGGGGGATAATCGCGTGGGTTGAGGGTGGATTTCCTACTACTTTGAATAAAGATGATGAGTTGATAGGGAGTTGTGCGTGTCAGCTGAAGCCGAGGAAGAAAACGAAGAGATAGAGAGATATGGAGCGGGGGAACTAAAAATTATAACCACCGTGCTGGCTTTCAATATTAAAACCACAAAGGTATCAATCTGCACGAAAGGTTTTAGTACGTACAATCTTTCAAGTTATAGAAAGCCAGTATAGTCAGTCAATAGTATGTCACACGAATTTTAATCATCATTATAAAAATCTTCAAAATTTACTTTCGGAATAATTGACGGGCATTCATTTGAAAAAGCGTTTTTGAAAGCTTTTTCAATTATTTCCATGTATTCAAGTTGCTTATTAATTGGTATTTGAAAAAGTGCAGCATCATGCATTGGAATTAAAAATTCAATTTCATCAAAACTTCTTAATTCGATTAATGCTTTTTTGAAAATAAGTGAAGCTGTACCCTGAATCTTTTGACTTAAAACCCAACGTTTTTCATAATTATAAAGGAATTCCTTTTGTCTTGTTCTGTATCTGAAATTTCCATTAGCTGTCCCGATTTTACCATTTTTAAGTAAAAATACTTCCTGTTCATTTTTGTAAATTGGCAAACCGGGAAATTCCTTAAAAAAAAGTTCAATTTTAGAACTAATTTCACTTGAAGTGCTCCCAAAATAATCATTCAATAAATTATTTAGTGTTGTTTTTGTCATTCCATAAATATATGATAAAAAAAATATCTTGCATGCTTTGCGATAATCTTTGCTACCAAACACTTTTATACTCAATTGTTCATACACATCACCTGCATTATAACATGAAATTAAATTCTCATCTTGTGCTTTATCAGCTAAAATGCCTGGCTCGAATTGACCGAAATCGGCATAACAAAATATCTTGGAAGGTTCAGGTTGAAATATATTACGTGAATTCTTTCTTAATTGTTGAATAAGAGGTTGTTTTATTAGAATTCGACTTGTTATTGTTCCAATTGGGTCAAACATTGGATATATTTTTTTTTCAATATTTGTAAGTTTTAACAAAATTGATTTATCTTGTTTTAAACGATTTAGTGAATATAGCAATTTTAGTAATGGATTAAATTCCGCACCATGTCTAAGAATATCTTGATATGTCTTAGTTTTAAGTGTTTTAGCCGCATAATTAAGTCCGAAGGTGTTAAGCAAAGGAATTATTTCTGCCGATGATTGAATATTGTAAATATTATGTTCGTATCTTAATTTATCTTGGATTAAAAATATTTCATTATCTATTTTTGAAAGTTTATTTTCCAAAATACCATTATCCACTAAAATACCCTTATATTGTCTAATATATAAAATATTGCTGATTGGTAATTCTATTGAAAAAAATCGGCTATATTCTCCTTGACTTTTTAATTTTTCTATTAGTCGGTTATATGCTTCTTTCAAAGCGACAACTAATTTTTTAATTAAAAAGAGCTTATTTTCTATGTTCTTTGACGGTTGCCGAAGCAAATTAATTAACTGATTATATTCTTCCTTTTCGAAATAATTTATAACAAGTTGCCCCCAATTCCAAGGCTCAAATTTTTCGAATTCTTTATTTGGTAAACCTATTGCAAGTTTTGCAATTTGTGAAATATCAACAATAGAAACAGGTAATTTTACAGAATTTAATCTTAAATTGTCAATTAAAAGATGTGGATTAAAAGTAACAATAGGATCATTAATATTGGTTATGTCTTCAATCTGAATTTCATTAATGTCATCTGAATTCTCAAAACATACATAATATTCTCCTTTTTTTTGAATATCGTAAAAATCAATAATGCTGATTAAAAACTGTACCATATTAAGATATAATATCTGGTAAATAATTAAATAATTCAGACATACGCAGTGGTTGAGGTGGATTAATATACATATCTTTATAATCAGAATTTAGAACAGAATAGCAACCTTCATATTCAGGTAAGATGTAAGGTTTTACATGTTTTTCAATGACGGTTTTATAATCTAAATCTTTAACAGAAATTAAAGCTAATCTTTGTGTGAAGAAATCAGTAAAATTACTGAAATTATTAGCAATAAACATTTTATCGTGAACTGTTCCTAATGCAGCCAAATATAAACACGAACCAGCAATTTCAGGTTTTAAACTTCTTCCATCTTTGATGTTTTTTCTTGCTAATTTAATCAAAGAATCACTTTTATAATCGTGTGAAACCATTAATTGCCACAAATAATATGATTGCCACTCATATACACTTTTATCAGGATTTGATAAGATATCAGTTAATGAAATAAAATGCTCTTCGTTTAATTGAACACATCGTAAAAACTTTATAAAAGAATCTGACGACCATGGTTGCTCAATTAATTCTATAATTATACGTGGAATTATTTCTGAAACGTCTATAAGTCCTTTAAGAGTTTTATTTCGTAATAATGTTTCAAAACGATTTACACAAAAACGAAACTCTCTATCTTGTGTTTTTTTATCTCGAATTAATTCTAAAATTTTTCGTCTTAACATTGGTACAGCTTGCTGAATATCTTCCGCTCTTTTCTTTTTCAAACGACTATCTATACCCTCTATCGTTCTATCTGGGCTAGGCAAAAAATCAGTGAGCTTGACTTGGTCATCAGGATTGTTTTTGTTAAGTATCTGTGTTTTTTTTGAGTTTACATTTAAACCCTTTTTTCTAAGTTCTGCAATTAAGTCTTTAAGATATTTTCTTGCTTTAAACCTATCAGGACAAGTAAATCTAATATCGTCCATATAACGATAATAATTATAACCATTTGAAATCATTTCATGGTCAATACTGCTTAAATAAATATTAGCAAGAAAAGAAGATGGATTTCTGTTTTGTGAAATTCCTCTTTGAGTATGTGGAACTGTCCATTTTTTTAATAATTTAAATAACATTTCAAGAACTTTTTTACATTCTTTTTCCTCTTCAACATTTAGTTTTAAATCGGGTAAAATATTTTTTTTTAATTCATCTATTAAGAGATTTACATTAATATTTTCAAAAAAATTGGTTAAATCAGTAACTAAAAGTATAGGATTAGTTTCATTAAGTTCTGATTCTATTTTTCTATTAAACTGCAACCACTGTTCAACTCCATTTATGAAAAAATATCGCTCATGTCCTTTTTGGTTATCCAGACGATGAGAATAAACATTTGGTTTTAATATTTTATCAAAATATGGTGCTATTTTATCAACTAATGCCTGATACATTATTCTGTCAAGCATATTTGTCTCTATTGAATGTCTGATAACAAAACCAGATTTAGGAATATCGAAATGACAAGAAATTGTCGGCTCGTATTTGAGTTTAAATTTTTCTAATTTTTCTTTAATTATTTCTGGTTTTAAGTAATCCTCAAATAGAAAAGGATCTTGAAACCAATCATCTCTCATGTCACACTTAACTCGCTTTATTGCAAGGTCTATATCAAATTGAACACCCTCTATATCTATCATAATATGTATTTCAGATTTTTTTTGTCATTGCGAGTAACGTTGGCGGTATGAAAAGTTGCCGATTGCGGGCGATTTCCTGTCAAGTTACACAAAAGTTGAAGCGGGCTACAAACCTTAAATAACCTACTGAACCGGCAATTTTTTATACCGCGTGTTAGCGGTTCGGGCTTAATTTTCATCCAATTTGTCATTGAACTAAAACCTCCCATTCATCTGATGTCAATTCTATTGTTTCCATTGCTTGGTAGCAAAGTTTTTGAATACTTTGAGCCGATAAATTAACCTCAATATAATAATCATTTTGTAGTTGTCTTATTGCTCTAAATTTATTTTTGTCTTTACCAACATACCTTGGAAAATTGTGGGCTATAATTTCAAACTTTTCTGGTTCAAGGTCAGCAATAACATTAAGAGTTTGCTCCATTACATCTCTCCATGTCTTAACCTCAAAATGCTGACCCAGAATCTTGAGTCCTGTAGGAGTCGTCCCTGTAACTTCATGGATGTCGGATGGAGAGGAATTTTCTTGGCCAAAATAACTCCAAATATCAAGTGCCTTTTTTGCAAGACTTTCTGCTCTACTTTCAATTTCAGTTCTTGTCCAAGAAGGAATATCCGCGAAATACTTATTTATCTCAAGATGACTTTCATTCAATGTTTGCTTTTTGATTGGAAATTCATCATTAGATAATTCCGTATTGTATGCAGTAAGTGTTAAGTTGCCTATTGTATGTAAATAAAGTTCGTGAGTTTCGTCCCATTCTTCGCCTAGGTGGTTCTGCCACCATTCAGAAAGTGTTTGAGGCATAACATGTTCTATGGTCAAATTTTCAAAAGGGGCAGCTTCTTTATGATTAAAATTGCTTTCAATAGTTTCTAAAATCAATTTGGTTTTTACTACTCTATCACCACCTCCATAAAACTTTGTTTCACGAAAACGCAAGAAAAATTCGTTGTCTTTAGGATATCCTTTGCTTTGTAAAATTGTTTTAAAGCCGTCTATAATACTTTCCGAATATTTTGATTGTATTAAAGGATATACCGTTGGGAAAATCTTATTTAATTGATTAGTAGCAATATTGCAAACAAACCTCCTAATAAGATAGTTTTCTAAGGTCTTTAAAATGGTCACAAATCCATTTTTGTCAATTTTCCCTTCACTATAATTACTGTAAAAATTCAGGAGTAAAGGATATGCAGTTGTGACTTCAATCCTGTTCAATCGTCTAAACATTCTTTGAAGCTCATGTTCTTGTTCAAATTCAGGATATTTGAACCGATGATAATAAGTGGAGTATTCCTTTAATTTCCTAAGGTAATCAGTTGCATTTGTAGTAGAAACACTATCTTTTAAAGCATAATAGACATCGCCTTGTTTAATGATATTTCCATCCTTCATCAAGTAATGTCGGATAAATTCAGTTAAATCTTCATTGAGTGCAGTTTGCATTGGAAGCCAATAGCTCTTGTAAACTTCTTCTTGATTATCAATATGAATTCGCATAAAAAAGAAGTTTCTGATAAGGTCAGCCTGTGTTAAAGGTCGACCTTTAGCATTGAGGCTTTCAAAAACTAAATATGGATTATCGTCTGCGTCTAGAACAATGCTAACTACTGAAAAATAACTTGTTATAACTTTTTTAAGTTTTTCATGTTCAAGTTCTACTTGTCTGAATTTCTTTTCAAAAAATGTGTATGCTCTTGTAATTTGGTTTTCTTTTTCGTTAGGATGTCCATTGATTAAGTTTTGATAGGTTACCCTGTCAACTTGAGTAGGTATTAATTTGTAATGGTCAATTCCGTCTTTGTATTGATTAACAAGAAGAGTATTGTTTATTTCATCTGCGAAACGAATATTTTGACTTTCTCGTGCCTTGTTGCGTAGCAATGTAAGTAAGATGAAAATTGTTGTCAATCGCTGTTGCCCATCTATGAGCAAATATTTTGCAACACCCTCAGGGACAGAAACTGTTGGCATATTTACAATAGAACCGATAAAATGTGTTCTTGGATTTTCCATTTCACAAAGCTCTACAAGGTCTTTCCATAGAACTTCCCATTCTTTTGCCGTCCAGCTATAAGTTCTCTGAAAAAGAGGAATCACATATTGTTTAGTTCCTTCAATAATGTCTTGTAGTTTTGTTTCTTTTGCTTGCATATCTTATTATTTCGATTCGTTATTGAGTTGCACTGTCCCCTTAGCCTGACCGCTAACGTTAGTGTATACGCCATATGGCGTATAGCCGCCCATATTTGTAAGTATCACGCCATAGCGAGTAGATTTTTTCATATATCCTCAACCTTTCGGTGGTTACATCTATCCACCAAACCGAAACTAACAGATATTTTACGCAGTGTCAATAGGAAGGCGGTTTTCCAACCACGCTGACTAAAGACGATGAGTTGATAGGGAGTTGTGCGTGTCAGCTGAAGACGAGGAAGAAAAAAAGCACAGCGAGTGTGGGGGCACACAGGCAATAGAACTTTCCGCATACCGGTGAGCTATTTTTATTTATGTCGCAGCTTCCAGATACCCATAAAAACAAAAGAAACATTTCTGACGTAATTACCAACAATGTAAAATTGTTCGGACAGTTGAAAAAGCCCGGTAACCAGACTCACAACCGAACCGGCTAAAATTCCGTATGCAATGATAGGATGCGCTATTTTTGCGCGAAGAAGTGCAACGCTGAATAAAATTCCTCCGATGATAAGGATCATGCCATGTAAAAGATACATGAATCCGAGGTTTTTCACGACATCAGCGTAATCATTTATATGCTCAACGAGAGCATACGAAGCGGTCCCGCTGAAATAAATGAATGATAGTGAAATGAAAACAGCCCCCGTAAGATACAATGCGCCGCCTTTTTTATCATCGAGAATATAGAGCCCCATAACGGCAAACGGAATTGCCGCCATGCATATATAGGTTACTATCATCTGAAAAGAAGAAATTGCGGATTGTGCTATCTCAATGGAATCCGTAATGATATATAATGCGAATGCTGTTATCGTGATCAGTGGAATTATGGTTTTTTTTGTAGTGTTCATATTTTATCTCCCGTATGTAGTTTTTTGTGGGGTTGCTCAATGACGACACTATCGGAAATTTTGTTTCATGTCAATAAGAAGAGGAAACTCTCACTATACTCAATCACGACGACGAATTATTCGGCAGCTGTGTGTTTCGGTTGAAACCGAGTAAGAAGAGTAAAGGGTAAAATCCCCGACGTATGCGCATCATATATGCATTGCTCGATAATACGCCGAAAATGTTATAATAATTCTTTTTCCATCCACACAACATCGAAATGTTTATTAAATTTCTTACCGGCATTTTTAAAATGCCCACATTTCGTAAATCCATTTTTTTCATGGAATTCAATACTGCGTTTATTCTCAGAAGATATATCAGCTAAAAGCCTTTTTATTCCCATATGTAAAGCAGATTCTTCAAGTTTTTTTAAAACTGCAGTACCAATACCTTTTCCGGTATATTCCTTTTTTATAAAATAACTCACTTCAGCTGTTTCCTTAAAAACAGGAAAAGGATTATACGGTCGTAATAAACAAAATCCAATTATTTGATCTTCACTTTTGATTACAAATGCAGGATATACCTTCGCTATGTCTAAAAAACGCGAGTAAAATTGGTTTGGTAGTTTATTTTCCGGGTATGCGTAACACGTATTTTCGATATAATAGTTAAAAATGTCCATAACTTCATTTTCGTGCTCTTGCGCCATTTGTTCAAATGAATAATTCATAAAATCTCCTCATAATGTGTTTTGTTTGGTACATGCCCCAATGGTGTCTATTCGCCATATTGCGGATATTTCCGCATATTTCCTCGGCCTTCCGCCGATAACATCTATCCACCAAGCCGATGCTACCAGAAACTTTTCAAAGTGTCAATAGGTTGCGTGTTATAGCGCTATATTTCTTCGTATTCAATAGCTTCCGGTGATTGAGTGTTATGCCGATACGTATTCGGTCGTATTGATGAATGACTCTTGAAACAAAGATCAAAACAAATTTGTCATATATACGGTAAGAGGTCAACAACCTAGGAGGTGCTATGAAAAAGGTGATGTGTGTATTTATACTTATTTCTTCAATGTTGCTTGTTTCATGCGGAGGAAGCAAACCGCCGATCATTGAATTGGATATTGCCTATCACTGGGAAGCGAATGATATGACCCGTAATGCCGCGTGGTTATGTTCGGGGGTTTATAATGACATGGTCTATTATGTGCAAGATCTTCCAACCGATTTTAAAGTTCGTTTTTTGACGTTTGAAGGAAAAGAGGTTCGTTCAATTTCCATTAAAAAAGGTAAGGGGCCGGGCGAGGCAATAAGCACGCTCGGGATCAGAATATTTGAAGATACAATTTATTTTTCCGACATGCAGTTGGCTCGAATTTCAATCTTCACCATCGACGGTACATTCAAAGAAAGTATTGAATTTGATCAAGACTCAGGTTTGGTCGTGTCGCTCGATTACTGTAACGGACCGATGGCTTTTCAAAGCCTTACCCATACTAAGCTCGGGTTAATGGATATGAAGACGGGGAAGATCATAAAAAGCATTAAAAGTTCTGTAAATGAGGCAAATTATGTCGGCACCGAATTGAATGGCGGTGTAACCAAATATGATCCGTTGACCAATCACATATATGTCGGCAACCTTTCTCTTCCGTATCGGATCGATGTGTATGATATGGACTTGCAAAAACTCAAAACGATCACCTATGATCTGGACGGTAATTATCGTCCGGCAAAACTGGTTGAAGGACCGGATGCCGACGGCGACATGATCGTATCTTCGATTTCCGTGGATGAAAAACATATTTACGCCACAAAGATCGGAGCTCGGTATAATAAATTTGCTTCTGATTTTAAGCAGATGTTTGATGAGTATTCAGGGGAAATATTGATGTTCAATAAAGAAACGGGAAAAACGGAATCAATATTTACCTGTGCGCTTTTAAAAAACATTCGGGGATTTTTTACCATTATTGGCATTACCGACACATATATTGTTGTTCATATGATGGGGGCGGGTGACTATACCGAGGCGTTTTATAAGACGAAATCAGAGGATTTTCATCAGACGATCGTTGTCCTAAAGCGCCCTTGATGATAGAAGGCCCGGTCTCCCCCCGGGCCTGATTAGTTGTTCTTCAGTTTATTTAATCTAAACGGGTCAAATTCCCCGAAGCTTGCTTCGGCTTTAATAATGTTTTTAGGGGCGCGGGGACAATGTCCCCGCATATTAAAAAATTAAGCCCCGCCCGAAAGTAAAAGGGCGGGTTTTGGGGTGGGCGCACAATTTGATACCCCGTAGCTTCCTGCGGGGGGAGTTCATTTGTTAATTTCAAAACCGGAAATTCTTATAATTTTATCAATAATATCGTGCTCGGTTTCACTTTCGCCAAGTAGTATCTCCAGTTCATGACCGGATTTATAAGACGAAAGATACCATTCTTTCATTTCGTCTACTCCGTAGTCATATGTGCTTTTTTTGCAGTTGTGTCTTTTTACGGTCTCTTCAAAACGTATATCAAAATAAAATATGAAACTTCTTCCGGAATGCTGTTTTATCAGTCGTTCGATTATCGACTGGTATGATTGAACGGATAGTATGCCTTCCAAAATGACATTGTAGCCGGCTAGTAACGCCGTTAAAGCATTGTGCTCGATCATGGAATGTATAACTTCGGAATTCGGTTTACTGCCACCGCCTGAAGGATTGAAGATGAACCGGTAATGATCCTGTTGAATCAATACGGTTTTATCTTTTGCCCTTGAGAATAATTGTTGGGCAATGGTAGATTTGCCTGAAGCGGAAGGGCCGCGGAGAATGAGCAATTTGTTATCGATTTTCCGACTCCTTTATTTTAAAAGCAAGAAACGTTACATTACCCGATCGGACCATCATGAGTGTCACATAGTGCTTAACCAATAACTCATATCAATGATACGTTGTCAAAGACAATGAGATACTATCAGGATTACTTTTACCTGTCAACAAACGACGGGATGTTTCTATCGGTTAAACCGTATATTCCTTGACATCCTTCATCGATTCGCAGTATAATCCGAGCGGAAGGAATATCGAAATATAAGGAGGTTGACTATGGACAAGATCACCAAAGAAATCCCGTTGATGGACTTAATAAAGAAACACCCTCAAGCCGCACAGGAGCTTGCAAAGATGGGTTTGGGTTGTATCGGCTGTGCGGTAGCACAGTTTGAGACACTTGAACAAGGCTTACGTGCTCACGGAATGGATGTTGACGGTGCGGTAAAGCGTTTGAACGAGGCACTGGGCAACAAAGAATAATGAAACGCCTTCTTGCAGTAAAACATGCAATAGTAGAACGATTCATTGGCCAGGAGCACGCCGTTGACGTGCTCCTGGCTTCTTTTTTACTTAACGGACATTGTCTTATCACCGGTGTACCGGGGCTTGCTAAGACAATGCTCGTGCATCTTACCGGTGCGTTGTTTGATCTGTCGTTTCGTAGAATCCAATTTACTCCCGATCTCATGCCTTCCGACATCACCGGAAGCGAGGTATTACAGGATGATAAAACTACCGGGGAGCGTTATTTCCGTTTTGTAAAAGGGCCGGTTTTCACCAATATTCTTCTTGCGGATGAAATAAACCGCACTCCACCAAAAACACAAGCAGCGCTGTTGGAAGCAATGCAAGAACATCGCGTGACAGTGAACGGTGTGTCATATCCGCTTGATGAGCCGTTTATCGTATGTGCAACACGCAATCCTATTGAGCAGGAAGGCACGTATCCGCTGCCGGAAGCACAGTTGGATCGTTTTTTGTTTTCCGTGAATATCGGGTATCCCGCATTTGATGATGAGTTGCGTATTATAAAAATGGATACCGACGCAGTTTTTGAAGTCTCCGATACACTCAAACTATCAAAAGCGGATCTTTTCGAACTGCAGCGTACCGTAAAAGAAATCCCTGTGTCGGATTTTCATTATGACCATATTCTTACACTGGTTCGTCGAACACGCCGTGATGAAAAGGATGCTCCGGCGATCGTGAAAAAAAGTGTGGAATGGGGCATAGGACCGCGCGGGGCACAGAATCTTGTAAAAGCGGCAAAAGCATTTGCATATCTCCGCGGCGCTAAGGTCGTCGAACGATCACACATCGAAGAAGCATTTCCATTTATCGCGGAGCACAGGTTGGTGTTGTCATTTCATGCAGAAGCAGAGCAACATAAAAAAGCCGATATCATCAAGGCAGTTCTTACACACTAGGTGTATATATTTTTCATTGCATAATTATCAACCTTCGCTATACTTTTACCGCCTGATAAGGCAAATTAACGCTTGAAAAATTAGGGTTTATTCTCTATAGTTATACAAGGAGGCTCTTATGTTGCTGCACATGTTAAAAGGTAAACTGCACATGGCGCGTATCACCGAGGCTGAATTATCCTATCAGGGAAGTATCACGATTGATGAAGATTTGATGGACCGTGTAGGGTTTTTAGAAGGAGAAAAAGTTCAAATTGTGAATAAGAATAACGGTGAACGTTTTGAAACGTATGTGATCACCGGCACTCGGGGAAGCGGGATCATTTGCCTCAACGGACCGGCCGCTCGAAAAGGATATGTCGGCGATGAGATCGTTATTATTGCATATGCTCTCATGACGGAAGAAGAAGCTCTTGTGTATAAACCCAAAGTTGTAATATTGGATAAGAACAATACTGTCATAGAGGAAAAATGAAGCACTTTATTTTGATTATCCTTGTTGTTATTTTGTATAACGTATGCCAAAGTGATCAGGTATTGCCACTGTTAAGGGACGCTGTTGCTAAAGATCCGGATAATATACGCCTTCGTATAGATCTTGCAAACGAGTATTTACGTGAAAAATATTATTCAGATGCAGTGCGTGAGTATAAAATAATAATTGAAAAGGGTGGTGCAGACGGTGATGTAGTGTATAACCTTGCGTATGCCTTGTTTTATATGCAAGATTATGTGAATGCACTTTTTTATGCCGATACGGCAGCAAATATGCCTCAGACAATAAACATAGCGCCAATATTTTATAATATAGCGGTTAAAACATATAATCAAGGTGATTATGAAACTGCATTAACTTCTGCACTAAAAGCATATCATTTTGATAATAAGGATCCGCAAGCGATTATTCTACTTGGGTATTTATATTTCGATTATAAAACAGACTATCAAAAAGCGCTTGAGTATTTCCAAAAGGCTGACACTATGCAGCTTACACAAGATCAAAAAGATCAAAATAGATATCATATCATGCTTGCACTGCATAATATTGGTACGCAACAGTTTAAAAAATTTGTTGCCGATCAAAAGTCGATAAAAAAAGATGAGCTATTGAAAAAACTTACCCTGATTCATGACACCAAAAAAAGTATCTCAACTGCGTATATTGCTAAAAATCCTATGGTAACGGATACATGGCTTAATAGTGTATATATGATATCTCAGATCTATAAACAAACCGACGATTTTTTACGAGCCAAAAAAGAATTATTCATTATTTTTGACGAAAAAAAAGATTTTGTCGGATTAAGTGATTTGCTTATGAATCTCGGTGTAACATTTTATGAAAAAAAGGATTTTTTCAGTTCGATCGAGTGTTATGCGCGGGTGATGACCCTTACCGATTCCGACAGTGATACATTGCTGAACATCGGATTGTATTATATCTCACAAGGCGAATGGGAAACCGCGTTGTGGTATCTTGAACGCGCTATCGAGCTTGATCCGACGAATACGTCGGCATTACGAACAATGACTTTTGCATTGGATAACATAGTCACACTTTCCCTTCAAAAGGGTGTGCAGGATTTCAATGCAAAGCGGTATGACGATGCGTTCATCAATTTTTCCAAAGTAAAAAATTATCGTCCCAGCAATGACAGTGCACTTCGGTACCTTTCAAAAATAGATATCACACAGCTTACGAGCAAACATTATTTCATTGCACAAGGCAAGGGCGATGAAAAATTGTATTTTTCTGATGCGAAATTGGCATATAAGTTGGGTAAAGAATATTTTAATAAAGGTGAATATATCAAAAGTTATGAGCAAATCCTTAAGGCTATTGAAGGGAACTATACGGAAAAAGAATACAGATTGATGTTTTTAAAACTGTATCCGATCGTAACCGCACGGCGTGAAGAGGGTATCGGACAGCTGAATGTCCTTCTCAATGAAAAGAAAACATATGATGCCGAGAAATTACTCAATGAATTAAAACCGGCACTTGATGAATCCTTGTATGATACATATCGCGAACGTCTTGATGCGATCGGAAAACAACGAAAATACAGTTCTGTTGAAAGTGATCTGAAAACCGGAGAACGTTATTTTAATCAGGGTAATTATATTCAAGCAAAAGTTTATTTTCGACGTGTACAAAAATCCGATCCTTCAAATACGGATGCAAAACGATATTTGGCACAAATATCTGCGACTGAGCAAAAGCAGAAGGCACATTTGAAAACAGTATTTGCGGATGCCGAGGCTCGACAGGATACCGAAGCAATGCGTTCAGCAGTGAATCAGACGCTTTCCATGGATTCTGCCGATGCGTGGGCGTTACAAAAACGCGCGCAATTGGACAAGCTGAATCAAGTGTCTGAAGACGTGAATCGTAAAAATGCCCACAAAATGTATCTGGAGGGTATCAATAAATATACTCTTGGTGATTATTCAGGTGCAATTAAGTTATGGAAAGAAGTTGTGAAGCTTGCAGGAAATTATAAAAACGTGCGTGATTATATCCAACGTGCGGAGGCGAAACTGAAAGGATAGAATGCGTTTAAATCTTAAGGGAAAGTACCTTATAGGTTTTTTTTGTATCTTCATTCCTATTTTCCTGATGCTCATAATGTTCGTATTGAGTACGGTTAAAAAACGTATAATTTATGATACATGGTTAACTATGGCCACTCTTGCAGAGAATGCGGCCTTGATCTCAGAAGACCCGATCATTTTAAATGATGATCTTGCGTTGCAGCAGGTTATCGCAAACTTTCGCCAAAATGAAGATATCCTTGAGTCCTACATAATTAACAGTGATAAAGAATTTGTGGCTCACTCCGATAATCAGGCTTTGGTCGATGCGCGTAAATATACAGATCTGATCAAAGACAACGAATTACAATATAAGCGTGAAAAATCTCGAATTTATGAAGTGTTTTATAATCAGGAAAGTGTTTTTATTGTCAATGCGCCGATTTATAAAAAAAATACCGATGTGGTCTTGGGCAATGTCGAGATCATATTTTCAAAGAAGAATATTATTCATGTCGTCAATAATGTATTGAAATACATATTGATTTTTGTGGTCGCCAGTCTTATGGCAATCTCGTTATTCGTATGGTTAATGGTTGCATGGTTGAACAAACCGATCGAATATCTTACGCGCGGTGTCGAAGAGATTTCAAAGGGTAACTATGATGTTTTTATTGAACAATTGACACGTGATGAGATCGGTGAATTGACCCAAGGGTTTAACCACATGGCGAAGAATCTCAAAGACAAAGAGCTTATCAAAGAGATGTTTTCGAAATATCTCAGCCCTGATATTGCAGAGTTTCTCTTGAAAAACAGAGAGAATATTGCATTGGGAGGAGAAACGAGATATTTGACCGTTATGTTCACCGACATTCGCGGATTCACGTCGATGAGTGAAGAGTTTTCTCCGGAAGATATTGTTAAATTTCTCAATAATTATTTTACCGAGATGGTGGGTTTTATTTTCCTGAACAAAGGAACTTTGGATAAATTTCTCGGAGACGGAATATTGGCGATTTATGGCGCGCCGGTTGACCTGCCCGAGCATCCGTTGTGTGCGGTGCGAACGGCTGTTCAGATGATGAACTACATGAATTTGTATAATAAAAAACGTGCCGAATGGGGTTTGAAGCCTCTGTATATCGGAGCAGGTATTAATACCGGAGCCGCAGTTATCGGAAATATCGGTTCAAAGCAACGTTCGGAATATACGGTCGTCGGTGATACGGTCAATACTGCATCTCGCATACAAGGGTTAACCGGGGAAAATGAGATTTTTGTGAGTGAGTCAACGTATCGGGATGTTATGGAATTTGTCGATATTGAATATAAAGGCGAATATAAAGTTAAAAATAAAAAAGAGCCGATAAAGATCTATAAAGTCCTCGGTATGAAAGATGATTGATAAGCGGCGCATTGGTATTGATGGCGAAAATCACGCCTGTGACTTTTTGATCTCACAAGGCTATCGTATTCTTGAAAGAAATTTTCGTATCCGTACCGCGGAGATAGATATTATCGCAGCGCTACACTCCGTACTTTGTTTTATAGAAGTAAAAAAACGGAAAAACACGGTTTTTGGAGAACCTTCCGAAAGCGTAAAAGTGCATAAGCAAAAAAAAATTATTCAGGCCGCACAAGCGTATTTATTACTGCATGAAAATATATACACCGATTTTGAGATTCGGTTTGATATTATCGGTATCAGTGATAAAGGTATCGAGCACTTCGAGGGAGCTTTTGATGATTCTCGGCAGTGAATTCAAACATAAAACAACACTTTTTTTGGTTGGCCGAATCATCATTTATAATCTGTTGTTGGGTTATTTTTTCTTTATAAGTCCCGCAGATACCATTTCTCGAACCGTTTTTTTTATTGCGATGATCGTAACAGATATCGTGTTTGTGGTAAGCGTCGTATCTCAGGAGTATATTTCGCGGTATAGAGTTTTTTTGTTCGGTCAATTTATGTATGATGTCGTTCTTATTACCACGCTTACCTTTTTTGACGGAGGTATAATCGAGAGTAATTTCTCGCTATTGTTCTATTTGGTCATAATTCTTGCGTCGGTGTATTTTTATGATCGCGGAAGTATTTACATTACAACCGCTGCCGCGGGCTTATACATAGGGAGTTATTTGCTTGCATCAAACGGTGTCGTGCCGGTATATACGATGAGTGGGGATAGCATACGCGCTGATATTTCCGACACTTCCGGTTATATTACCGTTTTTATAAATCTTGTGCTTTTTTATATTGCTTGTTTTGTGATATCAAATCTCAGTATCGCATATTATAAAAAACGCGAACAGTATGAAGTTCAGACCATATTGCTCAAAGATGTCTTTGAGAATATTCCCTCGCTTTTGTTGGTCTTTGATCGTGAGGGACGATTGACATTATGGAATACCAAAGCTTCGGATTCCTTTCACGCACTTTTTAAAGGTGTCTCATGGCAATCTCTATTACCACCGCATTTACATACGTATGTACAGTCGGTTTTGACAGGTCATGCAGGT
The DNA here is from genome assembly GCA_964423645.1 of uncultured bacterium. Lineage (GTDB taxonomy): Bacteria > Macinerneyibacteriota > Macinerneyibacteria > Macinerneyibacteriales > CAYRFE01 > CAYRFE01. The sequence continues at coordinate 25,588 of CAYRFE010000011.1, forward strand.
GTTGATACGGAGACGCGAATCGGGACACATGATTTTAAAGTCCTGCTTTCTCCGATCATTCGGAACGGTGAAATGCTCGGATGTTTGATGAATCTTGAGTTCATCACTGAAAAGAAACGTATGGAGCAACGAATAAAAGAATTGGATCGTATGGCATATTTGGGTGAACTTGGAGCGGGTATGGCACATGAATTACGTAATCCGCTTGCATCATTATACGGCAGTATACAAATTCTCAATGAGAATACATTATCCGAACAAGATAAAGAATTGTATAATCTGGTGCTACGGGAATCCGAGCGATTGAATAAGATCGTAACGGATTTTTTAACTTTTGTACGTGGTATACATATAGTACGTGAAGACATGAATTTGGCAGATCTTTTAGATGATGTGATAATCATGTTACGGATTATTACGCCTCGCCAAATCCATTTTGCGGATTCACGGGAATATCCTATCACCGGTGACCGAAATTTGCTCATCCAGGCCTTCAATAACATCATTTGGAATGCAGTTGAAGCAACCAATGACCATGGTGATGTACGTATCACAATAGAACCGCAAGACAATGAATGGCTTATTCGCGTGACGGATAACGGGAAAGGTATAGCTCAAGAGGATATTGCGCATATTTTCAAACCGTTCTTTTCCCGAAAAGCAAACGGTACAGGATTGGGCTTGGCGATCGCACGCAAAAATATCATTGCCAATGACGGACATATCGAATGTGAGAGCGGCGAAAATGGCACGGAATTTAGGGTGTATTTGCCGATGCAGAATAAATAGGGGCAGAGGAGTATCCCTGCCCGCGGTAATGATTGATCAGTATTTTTTCAAAATCTCCGCAACATCATTCGGGTTTTCCGCATTGATAATTGCAGTGTAGTTTTTTTCTTCTGTTAAGAAATATGAAATTTTTGAAAGAAGTGCGATATGTTCTTTTACTTTATAATACGGTGAAAGAATCATGACCAGCACATAGACGTCTTTTTTGTCGAGTGACTCAAAGGGGATGCCATTTTTTGATACCATGATGCCAAATGCAAAATCATCAATTGTTTCCACTCGTGCATGCGGGATTGCCACACCGCCGCCTATACCGGTGGTCATTTTATTCTCGCGTTCCGTTACTTGGTTGAATATTGCTTTTTCATCAAGTTTATAGTGGGCACAAACTTTTTTACAGAGTTCCTTGATCGCATTTTCTTTGGTGAACGGTGTGTCGACTATGAAGACTGTCTCATTATGTAAAAAATCACGAATATTCATGATTCCCTCCCCTGTTTGACCTATAATAGTCAAAAAATAAAATATGTCAATATAAAGAACGTAAAATACGTTTTTTCCTTGACATTTTATGTGTCTCTTGTAGACTGAGCCCGTTGAAACAGTATGTATGGTCGTTCACGAATAATGGGAGGATACTATGGGAAAAGCACATCGCGGCAAACCGCTTCGTCTGAGTAATGGTAAAAACAGAGGGACATGTCCTATCTGCGCACGCACGGGTGTTAAGCGTGTATACGAAGTTACACAGGGTGACGCTACCGTTAAAGTATGCAAATGCTGCCGTAACGCAAAAGCGTAAGTCGGTACTCGCACTGCACTATTTTGAAGACGGTATGATACCGTCTTTTTTAATTTCTCCGTTGAGTGTGTTTATAAGTCCTTATTTTATATTGCAAAAAGATTATTTCATTGTATACTCATCCGGTAACCACGGAAAAAAATAATTTCAGGAGGAGTGATTATGACATCAAAGAGCGGATTCAGTATGCGTGAATATACGCAAATGAACAAAATCAGAAGTGTCGCCGAGACGCTTGCTAATGGTGACAATTGCCGGTGGGTGGATATCAATGAGCTGTATGACCTTTCCGTTATCCAGCCGACGACCATTGTTACCGATGTAACTATGCCTGCAAATGAATTGGGTCTTTCGCCGGAGCGAAACAAGGTCATGGTCAGTTACTCAGGGGAAGATTCTGCACGGTCTGCATGGGCACGTGAACTTGTACCGGGCAAAAAGGATATCGCAAAAGATCCTTCCAAAAGAGCGTTGCTTGACAAATATGAACGATTGACTCGCGAGATCGCATATGAAATGATGCAGATGCCGCTTGTGAAGACTGAAGTATACATCGGCAAAGGCGAAGAATTCATGATCAAGGCGCGCTTGGTCGTCACAGAAGATTTCGCAAAGCTTGGGTTGGATTGGATCGTAAATTTCATACAAAAATCTCCCGTTTCCGAAGTTTTGTATAAAAAATCTCGTCCGTTTGAAATTTTAGATCTCAACATTGTTGTGTATCCCGAATGGGTTAATCCTGAGTGGATGTGGGCGCAGAGCAAGCCAGCGGGATCAGGGAAAGCACCTAATCGAATTTCAATGGTGTTTGATGTCGAAAGCAATACCGCATTTTTATTAGGCGGAAGATATTTCGGTGAGTTGAAAAAAGCGACCTTGTCACTTGCATGGACTTCGGCAGTGATCAATAATGTCGGTGCGGCGATTCACGGAAGCAGCAAAACGATTTATATCAATAATAACGGCAAAAAAGAAGAAAAAACGTTTATTACCATCGGATTGAGCGGATCGGGAAAATCAACAATCGGTAATGATCCTCACAAAGAATTTCTTGATTATAAAAACGGCGAAAAGACAAAGCTTGGAAATGACGATGCATTGGTGATTTTATTTGAACCGCGAGACAAACAAAAGGGTACGGTTGGTCTTGAGGAAAATATGTACAATAAATCCAATGACTATACGCCCGGCAGTTTTTATATTGATACGGTTTTAACGGCTGAAAATGTCGCGGTTACGACTGACGAAAATGGTAAAAAGATCATACTTCATGAAGATATCCGTAACGGTAACGGCCGAGTTGAAAGCTTGCGACGTGCGTTGCAAGGAGCAGAAGATGATGTCAACCTTCCGTGGCCTGATTATGTCGCGTTGATCATGAAAGATGAATGTTTGCCTCCTGTAACGCTTGTAAAAGATCCTGATTTGTTTGTATCGATGTATATGTCGCTTTGCACGAAGTCTTCATCGGCTGAGAATATTTCTGTTGAAGAAATGGGTAAGTTAAAAATGATACCGGGTGCAAATCCTTTTGTTATCTATGATATGAATACCGAAGCACATGCGGTCAAACGCATGATCACCGCTACGGGAGCATATGGTCTCGTGTTGAATACAGGCGGATTCTATATCAATAAAGAGAAAAACGATAAAGATATCACAACAAAAGTCACCAAAGAAATTACGCTTTCATTATATCCTAAAATCGCAAAAGGTCAGATGGAGTGGGAAAAATGGTCAGATTTCCCCGGATTGTATATTCCTAAGAAAGGAACTATGGGTGCCGAATACGATGCATTATTTGCACCCTCTCGCGTTAAGGATCGTGAAAATTACACGGTATTATTGGTTGATCGTATCAAACAGCGTATAGATTTTCTGAAAGGTCTGAAACTGGAAGATAAATTCATTGCTCCGTTGATGAATGTTATCGTTAACTTGAGTAAAAAATAAAAGGAGTGGTAAGGTATGCGTTATGCAAAATGGGTAGCTATCGGCGTTGTCATCCTGGGTCTTCTTGCGGTTATCAAATTCGGCGGTAAAAAGAAAGTTGCCGAAATTTATGAAACACGTGACGGAAAGAAAATTACAACAGTGATTTATGCGTCTGATCTTGAAGCAAAGTTGAAAAATGTCAATAAGGATTACATTGAAAAAAACGGGGAATATGAAGTAAAAAAACAAATCCTTGATACTATGATCGATCGTGAGTTACTTTTAAAAGATCTGAAGAAGAATAATTTCTCTGAAGAGGTTGTTTTAAAACAGTGGGAAACTCAAAAAAAAGAAATTCGGTTATTTTATTTTGCTCAAGAGTATATTGCAAACGAAAAGATGATAAAAATTCCTGAGACCGAACTTACCGCATATTATGAGAAAGAAAAAGAACGTTTTAAAGTCGAAGAACAAGTGAAAGCGTCTCATATTCTTATCAAATCCAGTAATGTTCGCAGTGATGCTGACGCAAAAGCCCAAATCGTGAAAGTTATCGCCGAGATCAAAGCCGACGCAAGCAATTTCGGAGAACTCGCGAAAAAATATTCGGAAGACGGTTCATCACAAATGGAAGGCGATCTTGGTTTTTTCCCGCGTAACCGCATGGTTCCGGAGTTTGAAACCGCTGCATTTGCATTAAAAAAAGGTGAATTTACCAAGGAACCCGTAAAGACACAATTTGGATATCATATAATTTTAGTCACCGATCGGAAAGAAGCCGGCTATACACCTATGGCAGATGTCAAAAAAGATATTCGTATGCCGGTGTATACCGAAATGGTAAAAAAAGAATATGAAGTTGTTGTATATGCCGATAAAATTGACGTAAAAGTTCCGGATGCGGTTATCGGTGAAACCAAGAAAATTAAAAAAACATATACTATCAACAGCCTCAAAGAAATGATCAAGAAAAATTATCCGGGTGAACAGATGGTGGACAGTTATTTCGCTCAACCGGAATATGTTTCAAGCATACTTACACAAATGATGCTTATAGACGCGATTGAAGATAAGATGAATTCATTCGGATTCGATGACGATAAAAAGTTCAAAAAATTCGAAAGCGATGAATATAAGAATTTTCTTGCAGGATTTTACCAGAACGAATTGATGAAGAAGATCGAAGTCACCGATGATGAAGCACGTCAGGCATATCTCGGGAATTCTGAATTTATGGATATGTTGGCGCAACGTTTTGGAGCTGCGATTAAAACGAATAAATCCTTTAGAGAGCAGAAGGAGAAAGAATTCCTTGGATATGTAAAGCAGCAGATCGCTGCGGGCAAACAGCAACAATTTTATTCGACCTATATTGGTGGTTTGAAACAGGAATATCCGGTTGTTATTCATTTGAAAGAACCGAAAATGCCTGATTTGAAAAAAATTAAAAAAGATACGAAATAAGTACAGATCCATTTATTTGAAAAGGCGGTTATCTGACCGCCTTTTTTTATTTCACATGGCTTCAATTCAGCGAAGCTTGTTTCGGCGCTACAATGATCGTTTTTAGACCTTTGCAACATTCAAAATCTCCGAATTCTCTTGATTTTCTAAAAAAGGGATATGGGGGCGAAGTCCACACTATATAACAATTTAAACCATCCCCGATTTTTCACGGGAGGGTTTAGAGGTAGGCACAAATCATAAAATAGTAATTTTGCAAAGGTTTCGTTTTGATACGAGAAGGGGTGTGGGGACGGTGTAGAGACACGGCATGCCGTGTCTGTAACCGAAAATTTAAACCCTTCCTGATTTTTCACGGGAGGGGTTAGGGGTAGGCACAAATCATAAAATTGTAATTTTGCAAAGCTCTCACATTTGAGATACTCCGTGGTTTGCGGGTACGTGATTTATTTTATTATTTTCTATCCTCCCCGCCTTTAGAATTGATTGTAACCACCGATAACACATAGAGAAAGAGGTGGTCGTATGGCAGGCACCCAATCGATAAGCGGTTTAATATCGGGTTTACAGACCCAAGATATAATTGACAAACTTGTGAGTATTGAAAAAATACCGCAGGATATTATAAAACAACGGCAAGCAGAAATAAAACAACAAATAAACGGGTGGTCTGCGTTTGAAGCTATGTTGTTGGGGTTGAAGACAAGTGTTTCGTCACTGAATACCCAAGAGCAGTGGGGGGCTTTCAGTGTTACCTCCAGTAAAAGCGATGTGGCATCAGCGATTGCGTCTGAATCGGCACAAGCAGGAACGTATACTATCGGTGTAGAGCAGATTGCAATGAATCATCAAATTGCATTTGGAGAGTTTGAAAACATTTCTCAAAGTATCGGTAACGGAACATTATCCATTACAATGGATGGGAACGAACACACGATTGATATTTCAGGCACATCCAATACGGTTCAGGGAATGGTTTCAGCGGTTAATTCTGCTGATATTGGTGTGAAAGCATCAGTATTGAATATGAACGGACAGTATAAAATCGTGTTGTCATCAGAAAAGACCGGGCTTGAAAATGCCATGATCGCACGTTTTACGCCTACGAACGGTGTTGCTCAAAGCTTTGATGAATTTTCAGTGTCTGATGATGAGTGGAACGGCCCGGAAGTTTTAGCAGCGGGAGTATTTACAGGGCACGAAGATACTGCATATACACTTACAGCGCTCAATAGCGGAGTCGTGGGGTCTGACGCAATAACATTTCATTGGGAATCCGGCACGCGTTCGGGTGACGTTACGCTACCGAGTGATTATTCCGGGGGAGCTATTTCTATCGCTGACGGTGTTACGGTCGCATTTGAAACCGGTTCAGTAACAATTGATGAAGCATTTGTCGTGAATGTTGATGCGGCAACTATTCAGAAACCGCAAGACGCAATAATCAAATTCGGAAGCGGAATCAATGCACTTACTATTCAATCAGCCTCAAATGAGGTATCTGATGTTATTCCGGGAGTTACTATCAATGCGTTGAGTGCGTCATCTGGTACGCCGGTCACACTTGTTGTAAATCGGGATACTCAATCGTTGGTCACAAAAGTTCAAGCAATGGTTCAGAGTTATAATAAAATAGTTGATTTTACTAATCAGCAGCAACAATATGATCAGGAAACACAAACATCAGGCGTGCTTTTCGGTGATTCGACATTTCGAAGTATCGATATGAATCTGAAGGCAAAGTTTTCAGGATATTTATCTCAAGTACGCGGTGAATTTCGAGCGTTTGCAGATATAGGCATATCTATGAATGATGATGCAACATTAAGCCTTGATACAACGGTATTATCAAATGCGTTACGGGACAATTTTAACGATGTGGAAAAGTTATTTCTCAATAGCGGTGAGACCGATGATACCGATATTTCATATATAGGTACAACTGATGCCACGAAGGTATCTGTTGACGGGTATGACATACTTATCACTCGTGCGGCAGAACAAGCGAAGTATAAGGGCACTTCTCGTTCAATATCAGAATCTGCGCCAATTATCATATCTTCTTCAAATAATACTATGCAATTAGCGGTGGATGGAATACGATTATCGAATACAATAATACCATCCGGGACGTATTCTTCAGGAAGCGCTCTGGCAACTGCAATGCAAGATGCGATCAATGGTGACGAATTGCTTCAGGGGAAAACGATCAGTGTTGAATGGGTTGAGACTTCTCCCGGACAAGGATATTTTGAAATTACGTCTCCTAGTTATGGTTCGCGATCTCAAATAACCGTTGAGTCAGCGAGTGCAAATGCGATACTCGGTGTGCAAAATGGCAGCGATAAGGGGGTTGATGTTGCGGGAACCATTAATGGTGAGGAAGCTGAAGGAATCGGGCGGCTTTTAACAGGGAAGGTTGGGAATTCAACCACTTCCGGGTTAGCTGTTGAAGTGAATATTACCGCATCACAATTAACGGCTCAGGGGCAATCACAAGGGAAAGTGTATTATACAACGGGACTGATGTCTTCAATCGATGATTTTATGACAGATCTTACCGATACGCTCAACGGCGTACTTGCGAATCAGAAAAAGTCATTGAAAACAATGTATGATGATATGCAAATAGAGGTTAAAAAATACGACGAAAAAATTGAAGCGAAAAGACTTGAGCTTGAGCTGAAATATAACCAACTTGAGACAATTCTCAGTAAGTTGAATTCGCAAGGTTCATATTTAAGTGCTCAGATATCAGGATTAAGTAATATTACGGGCACATCATCCACTTGAGGAAAATGGAGGTAATCTATGGCATTAACACACAGTTATAGCACGTATACTCAGGCCCAAAACCGAACCGATGATCCTCAAAAGGTGGTAGTGCTTTTATATGAGGGAATCATTACCTATTTAAATAAGGCTCGCGCAGAGATAGGCATGAAGCATTTTATACCGGCCCATGAATATTTCATGAAAGCTAAAAACATTGTTGTCGAGTTGATGTGCGCGTTGGATATGGAGCAGGGTGGTGAGATTGCTCAAAATCTGTATAATTTGTATTGGTTTATGTTTGAAAAAATCATTGAATCAGACTATACTAAAGATGTAGCGATAATGGACTCTATAATACCGGTTATCCGAACGGTGAAGAGTGCATGGGAGGGTATCGAAATTGACCATGATGCGCGTATGAAATATAAATCTGCGGTCGTGGGTCTCAATGTGAAAGGGTAGAATATGGTTGATCCCGTAGGTTTGTATAATCAAATCCTTCATATAACAAAAGCCGAACAAAAATCACTTGATAATAATGATTTTGATACATTGATAAAACAAATAGAAGAACGCGAGCGTCTTCTCGAAGAGACCAAAAAGGTTGATTTTTCATTGATAGACGAAAATCGCAAGGGTTCGATTCGTCAATTACTCGATGAAATCAAAACGATCGATGAAAAAAACATAATGCGGATAGAGTTGTTGAAAAATACTGTGAAAGAAGATATCGCGGGTACAGTTGAACAGAAAAAAGTTCAAAAGTATATTTCCAGTTACAATCGTATTCAAAAAGGTGTGCAAGGGTGAACATTTCACTCGAAAACTTCTTTTTTAATTTTTTTTGAGAAAAATCTTTTTCTTTATTGACTGATTTGATTTATAATATAAAATCATGGAGCAAAAAAGTAATTTATGACTAAGCAATACTATTATGGAGGTTCATAATGAAAATCAAAGAGTGTCTTTTTTTACTGTTGTTAGGATTTCTGCTTGCTTCATGTTCCGAAGATATTACAGTGCCTAGTATTGTATTAGATAGTAATACTGAAATAGTGTTTATGAGTAAGCGTGACGGAAATGCTGAAATATATACGATGAAATCGGATGGTTCCAATCTAATTCGATTAACAAATAATACTGCCGATGATTCTTACCCCTCGTGGTCTTCAGATGGAACAAAAATTGTATTTGTCAGCTTACGAGATGGTAATAGAGAGATATATACGATGGACGCTGACGGTGCTAATCAAACAAGATTAACCAATTCTGTGGGCTTTGATGGCACTCCTTCATGGTCTCCCGATGATTCAAAAATTGTGTTTGTGAGTGACCGCGATGGGAATTATGAAATATATACTATGAGTGTTGATGGTTCAAATCTTGTTCGGTTGACAAGTAACACTTCCTGGGATGGTGTCCCATCATGGTCACCAAATGGGCTTATGATTGCGTTTAGCAGTGAAAGAGATGGTGGGTTTGGTCAAATTTACACTATGGATATTAATGGTAATAACCAAACTAGAATTTCTACAAACGGACAATGGGAGAGTCAGTGTTCTTGGTCACCGGATAGCACAAAAATTTTATTTACAAGTTATAGAGATGGTAATTATGAGATTTATGTTATGAATTCAAACGGAACAAATCAACGAAGACTGTCTCATCAAGATTCAGAGGATCAACATCCTTCTTGGTCACCAGATGGTTCGATGATAGTATTTGCAAGCAAAAGAGATGGGAATTATGAGATTTATAAAATGGACACACAAGGAAATATTTTGAAGAAAGTAACCAATCATATAGAAGATGAGAATTATCCATGTTGCAAAAACAAACCAAAATAATTGGAGAAATGATAACTATAAATAAATTTGTGTGTTAATGAGTTTCAAGTAGCGCATCATGGCGGGCAAACTGCACAGATCGAGCGAAACATCTCTGTCGATAGATAGCGATCGCCGCGATCAGCGAACAGTGTAACGACCGTGCTGCCTCTCGGGAGGTCTTTTGCGATTTCCATCGCCCCCCACAATGCGGCACCGCTACTTATACCGCAGAAGAGTCCTTCGACCTCTGCAAGTTCACGCACGGCATTGAATGCCTCATCGTCTTTGCATATTACTTTCCCGTCAAGTAAAGACGGATTGTATATTTTGGGTACGATTGATTCGCCCATGTTTTTCAATCCTTGGATTCGGTGATTCAACTCGGGTTCGATACCGACAACTTTTACATGGGGATAATTTTTTTTGAAAAAATGTGCACAACCCATTAATGTACCGGATGACCCTATACCTGCGACAAAATAGTCAATAGTATCGTTTGTTTGTGTGATGATCTCAGGTGCTGTGGTTTCAAAGTGAGCTTGCCAATTGGCGGGATTATCAAATTGATTGGGCATGTAATAGGTATCTCCATGTAATTCCATTATATGGTGTGCCCGTCTGATTGCACCATCCGTTTTATCACAACCGGGGGTGAGTTCGAGCTCTGCGCCAAGTGCAAGCAATATTGCACGTCGTTCCTCGCTGACACACGCTGGCATTAATAGTTTGATTTTATAGCCCAATGCGGCGGCAACTACTGCCATTCCGATACCGGTGTTGCCTGATGTGGGTTCCAAAATTGTTTTTCCGGGAATCAAAAAACCCTTTGAAATGGCATCTTTTATCATAAAATAAGCGGGACGATCTTTAACTGACCCTCCGGGATTTGATCCCTCGAGTTTTGCCATAATTCGTACACCTGTTTTTTCACTGTTCCAAACACGGGTAAGCTCGATTAACGGGGTATTGCCGATCGCTGATATGATACTCATGAAGCCTCCTTCGTGGTGCGAAGTAATATAACGTCTGTACAAACTAAATGCAAGCAGATAATGATCATTTTAATCTAAATGGGTCAAATTCCCCGAAGCTTGCTTCGGCTTTGCTATTATAGTTTTGTTATTATAAGGGGTGTGGGGACGAAGTCCCCACTATATTAGAAAATAAGCCCCTCCCAAATTCAAAGGGAGGGGTTTGGGGTGGGTAAACAAATATAGTATTTTTTGGGGCGATACCCCGTAGCTTGCTGCGGGGTAGTTCATTTTTTGAAACACTCATGGTATCGGACAGGTGATATTCTCCATAAATGCAACGTCTGATAACGGACGTCGAGTTGTACGATTGGGATTATCGTCTTCCTCGTAATATCCGAATGGTATGATTGATATGATTTCCCAGTGACCGGGGATCGGAATAAGTTTGCGTATATCACGTTTACTACAGGTTAGCACCCAGACTGCTCCCAGACCCAAGGCATGTATGGCGAGAAGTATGTTTTGAATAGCAGCAGCTGTATCCAATTGGTAGCACATATCGTCCTCGTCATATTTTTCCCATGTGTCATGAGGATTTGCGCATACGACTATAACTGCAGGTGCTTTTTCAACGCATTGCTGATGTGCATACGGATCGAATTGTTTGATCTTTTCTTTGTCAGTCACTACAACAAATCGCCACGGTTGACGGTTACCGCCTGAAGGAGCGAGCGTGCCGGCCTCCAGTATTGCTCTGATTTTTTCTTTTTCTATCGGTTTGTCAATAAAGGTTCGTATGCTTCTTCGTCCTTTAAGTGCGGTAAAAAGCTCCATAGTCAATCCTTTCATTTCATACAGCGTATCCAACAGTGTATTTTTGTTTTATGAATAGCGAAGCCTTCGAGCCTAGGGTGCGGCCTGTGTGATGTGTTCTTATCAGGACATAGGGCGTGTTCTTGAATCGATTCGAAATACGTATTCGAGCGAACTGTATCAGGAACCATGCTTTTTATAAGACGGTTGGTCGGCATACGAATCTCTCCTTTCTTTCAGTATACAAAATTATATAAAAAAGTCAAATCTTGTGTGTGAAAAGCGGTGAATTGTAGAAAATTTATCAGTTCAAGACCTTTGCAAAATCACATTTTTTTATATAGTGGTAGAATACGAAGAATGAAATGATATGCAATGAAATATTTTTTATGTACTATTTTGATTGATTTTTACGAATAGAGCATTATACTGCATAAAAAAAGGAGTGATTCATGAAGTATGTAATTATATCCATATGTATGTGTGTGTGCGTAATTTCATGCTCAAAGCAAAAGTTTGATACCATGAAAGAATCGATGTTCAATAAAAGTATCAAGGGACGTGAGATGTTAATTGATGTGTATTATTCGATCGAACCGTTATATACTTTTCGATTCGCTACGATACAACTCTCTATACCAGCCACTGTGGACGATGGTTTTCCGCAAACAGCAAGCCCTGTTAGAATCAGTATTACCAATACATCTCCGCATCCGCTTAAATTGTATACATCCCGGACGAGAATCACTCTTGGTGCCAGTGAATTCAAGTGTTTGGATAAAAAAACTGTAATAGATGCGGCGCGCCATGAAGATATGAGTTATTTAACGGAAAAACAAATTGAAAAATGGAAAGAGCGTGATCAGGGTGTGCGTGAACGTGCAGTCAATACACATTATTTGGAAACGATCTCGATTGAAACCGGAAAAACCGTCTCAGGGGTTGTATATTTTGATCGTCTGATCCAAAATAAACTGGGGCAGGCAACTATATGTGAACTGAGTTTGTTTTTTGAGGGAAAGGAACGTATTACCATTGCCATGAAGAATAATAAATTACTTAAAGAAGAGTTACATTAACATAAAAATGTGAGCAAGAAATACTTGAATTACATAAAGAATGACTGTATACTTCGGTGAATTGGAGGAGCCATGGCGAGACGTTTGTTATGCGTGACGGGAAGTAGCGATTCAGATGTGCTTGAGCTTGCTGCGAATGATTTTTTAAATAATTCCGGTAAGGATCATATTGTGGTTATTGCCGATAATTCATCAAATATGGCGGTAATCGATATATTCTTGGCACGTCACCGGATTCATCAATATGATATTATATCTCCTGATATGTCAAGTATATCGTCATTACAACATGCATTAAAAACGTTGAAAAGTGCTTCAGGAATTATTCTTGACAAAACCCTCAGCGTGCATCACGCGTGCAGCACGCAACCTCTTAAGGGTTTGATTGTTGAATTATATAATGCGGGAGTTCCGATTCTTGGGTGTGTTGAGCAGTCTTATTTATTACAAACGACCTCAACTTCTCATCATGAGACCTTTTTACGCAGCCATGCTCTCGGTTTAATATCCGATCATCTAATATTTTCACCTGCTACCTCGAATCCCGCGCATATGGCAGCGACCATGCAACGCTTAGGAGTATCACATGGTGTTGAGATCAGTCGAAGATCATGTGCGGTTTTTGTCAATGGACAACTTGATCATACACAAGGGGATGAAGTGTTGCATATAGAAACTCATATTCGTAAAAAGATACGGTATTCTTCGATACATTGAAACTCATTTTCATTACAACTATCGCTCAGATGTAAATTATTCTTTTCATATTGCAAATTGTACGCACAGGTATATAATTAGCCCACATGATGGGAAGTGAAAATGCGTGACATTGTTACGAAAAGAATGATCGAATTACGTAAGCTGATTGATTTTCACAATCATAAATATTACATTGAGAACAATCCCGATATTACCGATCAAGAGTTTGATATGCTCCTTAAAGAATTGGAACAATTGGAAAATGAATTTCCCGATTTGATTACATCCGATTCTCCGACACAGCGCGTCGGAAGCGATCTTGTGAAGACATTTCCGTCGTGGACGCATTTTGTGCCGATGATGTCGATCGAGAATACCTATAGCATCGATGAACTGCGTGAATTCGACGAACGGTTGAGAAAACTATTGCCGGGCGAACATATCGATTATATGTGCGAACATAAGATCGACGGCGTAAGTATCAGTCTTGTATACGAAGGCGGTGTTTTGACCCATGCATCCACCCGCGGTGACGGTATAGCGGGTGAGGATGTGATCAGTAATATCAAGACCATTCCGTATATTCCCCTTTCGTTGCCTTTAGCCGGAACAGCGGAGATACGCGGTGAAGTGTATATGCAGAATGCTGATTTTGAAAATATCAATGCCGACCGTCAGGAAAACGGCGAACAATTATATGCAAACCCGCGCAATCTCACGGCAGGAACGTTGAAGTTACAGCTTCCGTCTGACGTAAGAAAACGTAAATTGCAGGTCTACTGCTACGGCAAAGGACGTTTTGACGGTTTGACATCTGAAAATCAGAAGGATTATCTCGCATATCTTCGTTCGCTTGGAATGAGGACAAATCCTGAAAGCGCGTATTGCGCCACGATCGATGACGTTTGGGCATATTGCGAGGCATGGCGGGAAAAACGCTTTGCGCTGCCGTATGCGATCGACGGTATTGTCGTAAAAGTTAATTCCTTCGCATTATATGAAAAACTCGGCGCAACCATGAAAACACCGCGCTGGCTCATTGCGTATAAATATCCGGCTGAGCGAAAGATGACGGTTTTGAACGATATCATTATCAGCGTGAGCCGTACCGGTTCTTTAAATCCGATTGCAGACCTAGAGCCGGTCCATATCGGCGGCACTGTGGTCAAACGAGCGCAACTGTATAATCTTGATGATATCCACCGTAAAGATATTCGAATCGGCGATCATGTATATATTGAAAAGGGAGGGGAGATCATCCCTAAGGTCGTTGAAGTGATATTTGAAAAACGCTCAGGGAATGAACGCGTTTTTGATATGCCAAAATCATGCCCTGTGTGTAATGGTGATGTTTCATTGGTTGAGGGGGAAGTTGCATACCGTTGTACCAATCCGTCTTGCCCTGCACAGGTGAAGGCCAGAATTTTGAATTTTGTGTCTGCCGACGGCTTTGATATTGAGCAACTCGGCGAGAAATGGATAGAAATATTCGTAGACAAAGGATTGTTGAAAACATTTGCCGATATTTTCAGACTTACGTATGATTCAGTTATCTCGATCGACCGCATGGGCGATAAATCTGCAAAAAACCTGCTGAATGCCGTTCAAGCTGCACGAACGATCGGGCTTGGTCGCTTTATCTATGCATTGGGAATTCCCTATGTAGGGAAAAAAGCTGCGATGACGTTGGAAAAAGAGTGCGTTACTATAGAAGCGGTCATGCAGAAGACCGCTGATGACCTGTCACAACTCGATGGGATCGGCAGTATCACAGCCAAAAGCATCGCCGACTTTTTCAGCCATGAAGCCAATCGTGAGTTCATCGAAGATCTGTTGCGCTATGTTACGATCACGGCTAAGCGGTCTGACGGGTTGCCATGGAACGGAAAAATATTTGTCATTACCGGTACATTAACAAGTATGGGCAGAAAAGAAGCGGAAAAACTCATCGAGTCCCTTGGCGGTACGGCGTTATCGTCGGTCAGCGCGAAAACATGTGTGGTGATTGCGGGACACGACAGCGGCTCAAAACTTCAGAGAGCAACCGAATTGGCTGTCCCTGTGTGGGATGAAGCACGTTTTTTGTATGAAGCGGGCATTCCGGATCGAGACGAAAAACAACAGTCAAAAACTCTTTTTGACGAATAAACGGGGGATATGAAAATTTTATATATTATTACCAAACTTGAATTAGGGGGCGCTCAAAAAGTATGCTTGAAACTAGCCGAAGCGTTTTCACGTGATCATGAAGTGCATGTGATGGCAGGTAGAGGCGGTTTACTGGATGATGAGGCGCGACGATTATTTGGCGAAAGATTTATTGTCAACCCGTATATGGGACGTGAAATATCTCCGATTGAAGACATACAAGCATTGTGTTTTATTCGAAAATATATACGTCGGTATTCTTTTGATGTGATCCATACTCATTCTTCAAAAGCCGGTATTTTGGGACGTTATGCGGCATATAAAGAAAAAACACATCGTATTATTCATACTATTCACGGATTTGCATTTAATGACTTTCGTAATGGGATCGTGAATGAAATTTATAAAACAATTGAACGGTGGGCTGCGCGTTATTCGCATGCATTGGTGGCTGTGACAAGCGAGGATATTGCAATCGGAGTTAAAAACAATATCGGATTCCCGAAGCAATATGTTTTAATTCGAGCCGCTGCGGATATTGCGTATTTTTCTGAGTATAAGAGTGATGCAGGCGTCATAAAAAAATCTCTTGCGATCCCGGAAAATGCGAAGGTCGTTGCACAGATTTCGTGTTTTAAAAAGCAAAAAAATCCTGTTGACTTTATTCGCATGGCGGCGAGTGTTCTTCGTATAAAAAAAGATGTTTTTTTTGTGCTTATCGGTGACGGCATATTACGCAAAAAGATCGAAATGGCAGTTGCGCGGTATGGTATTTCCGATAATGTTCGATTGCTCGGGTGGAAAGACGATGTGCGACCTTTCATTGCAGCGTGTGACGTAGTTACCTTAACGTCATTATGGGAAGGGTTACCTATCACCATCGTAGAGTCATTCGCGATGCGTAAACCGGTGGTTGCAACATCGGTGAATGGGAATAAGGAAATGATAGTTCATGGTAAAAATGGTTTTTTGTATCAACCCGGTGATGTGACGAAGGCTGCTGATTATATTTGTACACTTTTGGATAACAGAGCGATGCAGGTACAATTCGGTGATAACGGCTATGAAAAAGTTGCACAAGAGTTTTCAAATCAGGTAATGATTGAAAAAACGATGAAATTGTATAAAAACAGTTGAAAGATGAGGTATAAACGGCGTTATACCGTGTTCAAGCTGAAATAATTGTTGACAAAATGTGCAGATAGTCGTATAGTACAACGAAGAAAAGAGGGGTATTTGTATGGATTTTAAGAAAGATATTTATCAAGATCCGGAAATTAAAAAATATCTTAAACAAATGGCACAAGATCAGCGTGCGTTTGTGTCGCTTGCAAATATCCTGTTTACTAAAGGTTTTGTTGAAGAAGCAATAGAAGTGTGTAAAGACGGCTTGGAGAAAAATCCTAATCTTGTCGCAGGCAGGGCAGTTCTCGGGAAATGTTTTTATAAGTTGGGAAATAAAGAAAATGCTCGTGTTGAATTTGAGAATACCTTGAAAATTAATCCTGAAAATGTCGTCGCACTTAAGGGCCTTGGCGAGATATATTACGGTCTTCAGATATTTGAAAAATCGTTGGATATGTACAAACGTTTGTTGCTTATTGACCCCATGAATAATGAATTCAAAGAAATGGTTGAGAAGACCGAAAAAGCTCATAATACGCAATCAAGGCTTCGTGAAGAACGTCTTGAGCGTTTTAAAAACCAAGACGCATCAGTTCCGATGCCACAGACTGAGCCCGAAATTCCTCAGGAAAAGTCAGTAAATGACGGTGACGCTGTTCCGAGTATATCGCATGAGGATGAAAGTTATCAGACGTCGTTTCCGCGAAACGAACAGGTCGAAGAGAGTGTCGCTACACCCGAGTTTGTTCGGCAAGAGGTGGTTTCTTCCGAGGGTTCTCAGCAGTTTTCACAGGCTGATATTGATCAATTGATCGGAGCGGCGGCGGTGCCGAATATTGTCGCGTCAACTATGCAGGAACACATTCAGCCGTCATCCCTTGAAAATAATATAGTCTCGGAGATCAATAAAGTGAGTCGTGTGCTTATAGAGTTATATCGTATGGCAGGTTTTCATGAAGATGCGGATTATCTTGAAATCAGGCTGAACGGAGATACGAGCGGAACTGTATCGAACGAAGCACAAGCCGACAGTATGAAGGGCAATGTTTATGAAGCTCCGGAATTAACCCATGAGGGAATTACGAATATAGCCGCTGAATCGAACGAAATTATAACAGATACCCCCGCTTCTGTTCCGGAGACTGAAATGGTACCTGGCGAGGGTGAGGACCGACCGGTAGCAGATGCGATGCAACCGGTTGATATGATGCAATCACACGGCGATGAAATTGATGATATTTTTTCAAAACCGACATCAATGTCGGATATTGATGATCTTTTGAGCTCTGTTGCGCCGCAAGAATCGCACGAAGCATCGATTAATCATGATACTCCCGCGCATATCGTCAGTGAAGATGTGTTACATAAGGACGATGTGTCTTCATTTGAGATTACCGGTTCGGAGAATATACGTTGGCGTCAAGGCGATGATGCCGATATTGATAAAACTATTGAAAAATCGGATGGAATCGTAACAAACAGTTCAGCGGCGATGCAAATGTTTTCAGATGATTCGATTCAGGATATTATGGATACATCGGTGATGCCCGGTGCGATTATTCCTCAAGGAATCTCAGATGAGACGGATGCAGAAGTTGGTCGTGTTGACACTGAGATTGCAAAGCCCGAAGATGCATTGACAATTGAGGACAAAAGCACGGAGCATATTTCGATGCACACGAACATGCTTTCGGATCACCAGGAAACAATTGATGAGCGCGGAGTCATTGAAGATACAATTCCCGAATCGGATTTAACGGTATTGCCGAATCCGCAAACGCAAGAATCTCTTGAAGAGATTCATGAGACTTTTTCTTTGGATGATGCTGCGTCCGTGCGAATCCCTTCAACATCATTACAGGATGACCCTTTTTCGTTGGATTCTCTGCCTATGACGGAAGACACCCTTAATGTTGATTCCGTATTGTCTGTATCGAGCTCAATGGATGCAGTTGATGAGATAATCGATTCAATACCGGATACCGTTTCGGATATTTCTTCTCCTATTTCTCAATCGCTTACCCAAGAAGCTGATGTTGAAGAGACGGTTATCGACAATCCTGTCGCGAATAACGAGCAATTAACAACTGACGAAAATTTTGTACCGACTTATCGACAAGATGCTTTTTATTCAATTGAAGATGCTGCACAAAGTTTGTCGGATCTGCAATCGCTTATGGCCGCTACGGAAGAAAATTTCAGCGAACCGGTCATCGGTGCGGATACTACGGCAGATGTTTCCCATGATGATATCCTCGATGAGTTATCTGATGACGAGGCATTGTCAAAGGAAAAAGCAGCAGCAATGGATTTCACCGGTTCCTCTGATGTAATGATAACTCCGAACAGTTCGGAAACGATCTCGCAAGTTGAATTGCAAAAATTTGCATCACGTGAAGAGTTGGATATGACCGACATGATAACTGAGCGTAATGAGATCCCGGAAGAATCAGGTCGTTTTGAGGGCAAGACCGAGCTTGAAATGGATGAGATTCAGATTTCAAATACGGACAGTATCCCGATTTCTGATGATAAGACGTTGATATCGGGAGAAATAGAGGAAACCCTTAATACTGAAATAAATGAACAATCGTCTTTTTCCGGTAAAAATGACGTGTCTCTTGGTGAAGTCTCGATTTCATCACAAGGTGCGCCGCCAAAATCTCAGGAAATTAGTGCCGATACCTTGTTGTTGCCGGGTATGGAACCGAAAAAAGATAATGTTAATATTGACGAAATAATTACCGACACCGACTCAAAAAATGACATGGATGATATCAATAAATGGCTTAAGGGATTATAAGGAGAAAGTGATAAAATGGATTATACAAGCTTACTGCAGCAGACCATCAAACAGATTGAAGGAGCGCTCATTGTCAGTTTTTGCGGTATTGACGGATTGCCGGTCGCACATGCCACATATACATTGTTGCCTCCGAATTTGCAGATCGGCGATGCGCATGTCGCGACTTTTGTAGCGCATAAAAGAGATTCTCTCAAGCAAATGGGAATTTCAGGACTTGTTGAAGACATTTCATTTACTCCGATGTATGTGGTGTTGATACGAATGATCAGTGAGGATTATTTTGTAAGCATGGTGTGCTCTCACGCAACCGACATTAAAAAAGCGCGTTATGCGTTGTTTTTACTTACAACGACGTTGCAAAAAGAAATATCTTAAGGGAGGTTTTTTTCATGGGTGTAATCGGAATCAATGATATTAAAAACGGTATGGCAGTAGAGATGAACAATCGGTTATATTGGGTGATCAAAGCAGAACATGTGAAACCGGGGAAAGGTACCGCGTTTTGTCGTACACGCTTAAAAGATGTTGAAAGCGGGAAAGTCGTTATGGAGACGTTTAAAACGTCGGATAAGCTCAATGAAGTTCGTTTGGAAACGAAACAATGTCAGTATTTATATAGCGATGAGCATAATGCACATTTTATGAATAATGAAACATATGAACAGCTCGCATTGGCTGAAGATACTCTTGAAGAAGAAAAAAAATATTTAATACCAGACATGATGGTTGAACTTCTCATGCATGATGAGAGAACCGTCGGTATAAAATTGCCTAACTTTGTTGAATTGCGTATCGTTGAGACCGAACCTGCTGTTCGCGGAGATACAGTATCCGGTGCAACGAAGGTGGCAAAACTGGAAACTGGATATACGATTACTATTCCGCTGTTTATCAGCCAGGATGAGGTTGTTCGCATTGATACTCGTACGGGAGAATATCTTGAAAGGGTAAAATAAATGCAATTATTTGAAATTTTGCAAAAAATGGTCGAAGCGGAGGCTTCCGATGTGCATTTTAAAGTCGGTAGCCCGCCGATGGTTCGTGTTGACGGCGGTTTGCAACCGTTAGGCGATACGAAACTATTACCGGAGCATACCTTGTCCATCGCGAAACAGTTTATGAACGAAGATCAATACCGTCGGTTTGAATCTGAACATGAATTGGACTTATCGGTCGGTATCCGCGGATTGGGACGTTTCAGAATAAACTGTTTCATAGCACGCGGAGCGGTCGCGATCGCATTACGCAGAATTTCAGCTCAGATATTAGGATTTGAAGATCTTGTGCTCCCGGACAAACTTCGTGAGATTTCTCTTTCTCAGCGAGGATTGATCTTGGTCACGGGGACGACCGGAAGCGGGAAATCGACCACGCTTGCGGCGATGATAGATTATATTAATTCAAGCGAAAGAAAGCATATCATTACGGTCGAAGATCCGATAGAGTATTTATTCAGCGATAAAAAAAGTATTATTAATCAGCGTGAGATCGGCGCAGATACCGATACATTCTCACAAGCGCTCAGACGAATTTTACGTCAAGACCCTGATGTGATCATGGTGGGAGAAATGCGTGATCTGGAAACTATACAGACGGCGGTTACTGCCGCTGACACCGGTCATGCGGTCATGAGTACCCTGCATACTACCAATGCGATGCAAACGATCAGTCGAATAATTTCTTTTTATCCTCCGCATCAGCATGAGCAAATTCGTATTCAGCTTGCGTCTACATTACGTGCTATTATTTCGCTTCGTCTTATTCCGAAAGCAACCGGAATCGGACGAGTTCCCGCAGTTGAGATATTGATCAATACACCGTATATCGGCGAATTGATAATCGATCAAACTCAAACCTTTCTTATTCCCGAGGCGATCGAAAAAGGCTCTCAATATGGGATGCAATCGTTTGACCAATCGATTATGAAGCTTTATAAAAGCGGTCTTATTTCGCTTGAAGAAGCACTCAAACGTTGTAGTAATCCGGATGATTTTAAATTGAAGATTCAAGGAATCGATTCTGCTTCTGTCTCCGATGTATGGAGAGATATGTAATATGAAAGGCAGATATAATGGCAGGTAATGAAATTGATATTAATGAGAAACTCCTGCAGATCGCGAAGTTCAATAATAAAGGTCAGCATGAAAAGGCAATAAAAGAATACAAGCAATTACTTGTCACGTATAGAAATGATCCGAAAATTTTAAATAGCATGGGTGACACCTATGCAAAGATGCAAGGAGAATCTGACAATGCATTGCGTTGTTATGATCAATCTGCAGATCAATATGCAAAAGATGGAATTTGGCCGACAGCCATTGCAATTTTGAAAAAAATGCTTCGAATGAAGCCGGAAAAACTTGATACCAAATTCAAAATCGCAGAGTTTTGCATTCAAATGAAATCATTTAATGAAGCCGAACAATATCTGATTGAATACGGAGAATTTTTTATATCGGCAGGAGATGTTCAAAAAGCAATCCCTGCATATGAAAAAGTTGCTTCGATCAGCCCTGATAATATGGATCGCAAAATAAAATTGGCGGAGTTGTATTTTTTTACCGGAAATACCGACAAAATGCTGATCACGTATCAATCCGTCTTCAATTATTATCGAGCGCAAAAGAACATCACGAAAACACAAGATATATTTAGTTCAATAACTGCGATATCGAATAAAAATCAATTATTGATGACCGCAACATATTTTTCCATTTTTGTAGGGTATATTGAATTTTTATTGAGTGATACTCAAGACGATGAACGTGCCCTTGGCACTGCTATGGATATGATCACGCGTTTGTCTGAGTCAGGCGAACATGATAAAGCACAGTCGCTGTGTGTCAAAGTAATAGAATTACGACCTGATGCAGTGAATATGCGCTTTAAATTGATCGATATTTTAGACAAGGCAGGGGATAACGATAATCTGATAAGTGCATATGTCGGAATCGGTAAATATTTCTCGGAACGTGATATGAGCAGGGCAGAAGTTTTGTTTAAAAAAGTTTTACAACTTGACCCGTCGAATCCTGATGCGAAAGCTTTTTTCGGGGCGATTTCAGCAGCGGCAGTCCCTGAAAAAACCCATACTGAACCGGTTGCTGACGAGAAAAATGATGCAACTGAATCTCTCGGCATTTCTGATGTTCCTGAACATGCACAGGATGATGTAATGATCGAAGGAGCTGTTGAAATCATCCACTCATCACGGAAACAAGAAGATGAATCAGCGAGCTTGGTTGACAGTTCCGGACTTGGAATATCTTCGACATTTGATCAGTCCGGTGAAGGGCGCGATCTTGGAAGTCTTGATCTCACGGAAGTAGAGGCGCAAGAGGATGATCTTAAAAGAAAATTGACGCAAGATATTTCCATTTCATCGACGCAACTCGATTCTCAAGAGGTACCGGAATTTTCACCTGATGAAATAAACAGTTTCGCAACAGCGAAAGATATCCCACAAAAAAAAGAAGAGAAAATACAAGACGCGAGTGATTTTGTAACCTCAACTCCGGTGCACACCGATGATGATGATGATATCGAGATAGAAATTGAGATTGATGACGACGATGTGGTCACGGTTACCACACAAGAAGATGTGTCATCAGATGATAAAGACGTTATTCAAACCGGGGATGGTGTGATCTTATCGCAGCAGACCGAAGATATTGATGATAAACTCGGGAATATGTTTACCGAGTTTTCGACAACTTCGGATCAAAGCGTCAGTATTTTAACAGAAATCAGCGACCATGAAAATGAATTTGTGCCAAATCTTGATACTATTGTTCAAGAGTTTAAACGTGGTCTTGAAGAGCAACTTGAAGGTGATCCTCAGGCACATTGTGATATGGGGACGTCGTTTTTAAGCATGGGTATGATCGACGAGGCAATGGATGAGTTTCGTAAGTTAACGTCAATTGCGCATTATAAATACAGAAGTCATGACGGTCTCGCACAGTGCTTGCTCGCACGCGATGAATATGACGCGGCGATTGAAGAATATTTTATTATTTTAGAATTTCCGAATCTTACACAAGACGAAATGGATGCGACAAGTTTTAATCTTGCCCGAACATTTTTCAAGAAGGGTGATTTGATCGAATCTAAACGATATTTGACCATGATACAGCAACAGGATTTGTTTAGTAAAAATGATGAATTCAAAACGATGCAAGAAACCTTTAAAAAAGAATTGTCCCCGAATAGCGAAGTTCCTGAGATCAACATTGATCAAAATGGAAGTTTGACCACCGGTAATGTCGAAGAAGAGGCGGTATTAGGCAATATTGAAGAATTTACTCCGCGTGATATATTGAAGTTTGAAAATGAGGTTGAGATTGAATCTCTTGATGAGGAAAAGGTTGAAAATATTACCGTAGAAGCTCCCGGGATCGATTCCGGGAATCTTGTTGAACTTTCATCTCAGAACGAGGTGGTTCTTCAAGAATCTCCGACAATTGATGACGGAGCCTCTGACCTGAAAATTCAACGTCCGTTTGAATCTGCCGATTCTTCGTTGCCAGTAGTTGAAAATGATATATCTTCGAGGATTGATTCGCCATTTGCTCCGAAAGCTGTCGAAAAACTCGATGCGGAAATTAATAAACTGAGAAAAGAAATTCTTTCCGCGAAAGATAACGTAGCAGATAATAGTGAAAAAATACAAGTTTTTGCGACACAAATGCAATCATTGGAACAAGAAATGTATGAAATTCGCGATACTGTTCATGAAGTCACGCAGATCAAAGATACTTTCGGGGAATTTCATGAGACGCTTGAAGCGTATCGTGAGAGGATCGACGCAAAAATTCAAGCAGTAGCTGATGATGTATCGGCCGTGCGCACATCATTTGAGAACAAGGATTCGGAAATTACCAATGACATTTCACAATTAAAAACAGATATGGAAGGTTATCGGGATTTGAGTGTGCGTGAAAAAGAGATTCTTAATCAATTTATGAAATATAGAGAAGATTTTGACGCATTTGCGGATGAGATTTCCGGTATGAAAGAAATGGTCAAACGTGAACAGGTTCTTGAAACAAGGATTGAGGATATTTCACGGAGGGTCGAGCAAATGGCGGAACGAGATATCATTGTATCTGAAATAAAAAACTCAATCGTTTCGCTTTCCACGTTAGAAGAGCGTGTGGCACACATTGAGTTATCGATTCAATCTGTGCACGAAAATTTCCAAAGCGGAAATCAGTCGCAAGGAGCGGATAGCAATGAAGAAAATGACAAACTGCGGCGAGAGATTATTTCGTTGAAAACACTTATTCATGATATTGACAGTAAAATGTATATGTTGGAAATGCGTGACAGCACACATACAGATTCGAAACGTACCGCCGAAGATTATAATGAACGACCTGCTCGTCGCGAGCAACGTGAATTGTCGCAGGATGATTCAGATTTCAGCGAATTGAGTGAATCACGCGGGGAAGATGTCTTACTTCCGGAAGAGCCAATGGAAAAACCTGTGAAAAAGCAAACGAAAAAAAATAAAAAAGATAAAATATCTTTCTTATAAGGAGTATATATGAGCTATGAGGCATTTTATCATCTGAAAGAAGCTCCTTTTTTTAACATCCCCGACGAAAGGTATTTTTACAAATCCGTACAAGCCGAGAAGGCAATGTTGAAAATATTTCATGCGGTAAAACGTAAAATGGGACTTTGTGTTGTTACCGGCGGTATCGGAACCGGGAAAACAATGCTCAGTCGAAAATTACTTGACGCGCTCAATAGTGATTTTTATGAGTCTTCGCTTATTGTTATGGTGCACAGTGAAGCAACGTCTGAATGGTTTTTAAGAAAACTTGCCATTCAGTTTGGTGTAGAGAACGTAGACCTTCCGAAACCTGCGCTTATCAGTCAATTATATGAACGCCTTACTGAAATTCAAGATGAAGGGCGAATCCCGGTTGTGATCATCGATGAAGCAAATATGGTGAAAAATAAAGAATTTTTTGAAGAAATGCGCGGATTACTCAATTTTGAATCTGCACAGGGTAAGTTGTTGAATTTTGTTTTATTCGGCTTACCTGAGTTAAAAGAAAATCTCCACCTGGATATACCGCTCGCTCAGCGAATTGCGATCGCCATTGAGATGAAACCTATGGATGAGCGAAATACGATCGCATACATTCGGTACAGACTTTCTGTCGCCGGTGCGCAACGATTGATTTTTAATCAAGATGCGCTTGCCCTTATTTACCGGTATTCGGGTGGTGTGCCTCGTATAGTCAATACTATCGCGGATAACGCATTGCTTGAGGGTTTTTTTGAGAGGAAAGAAACGGTTGATGGTTCTGTTTTACAAAATACGCTGATTGACCTCGGTCTTGTCGTATCTGCTAAATAGATGTCTTTCTGTGATTTTCATCTCCATACTACCTTTTCTGACGGGAAAAAAGTTATTCATGAGGTGTTTGACATATGCACTCATGCAGATGTTCAATTCATTTCGATTACCGATCATGATGATATCCGTTCAGCGTCGATAATTCCGAAAGAAATACAAACAGTATCGGGTATTGAGTTGTCATCGCATTATGGCAACGCTGAGATACATTTGTTGGGGTATGGTTATGACGTCGATAATATTCAATTGACACAAGCAATAGAACGTATTCGGGTTGAACGTCAAGCACGAATGATACGAATGCTTACGAGAGCGGTTCATTTGAAGTTTCTTCCGGATATAGATTTTTCTCAAGAAATTCATAGCGATAAGGTACCGGGACGATCTGCGATGGCGGATTTATTAATTCGACACGGAGCGGCAAAAAGCAGAGATGAAGTGTTTTCGCGTTTTTTGGGAGAAAGAAAAGTATTGTATGAACCGGTCTTTACGCTAGACGTATTCGAAGCGCTCGACATTTTGCTTCAAGCAGGATGCATAACATCATTTGCGCATCCGCAACGAAGCAATAAGGATGAAATTATAAAAAAACTGGTTTCCCGCGGATTACATGCGCTGGAAGCGTATTATCCGTTTCATGATGAAAAAATTACACATTACTATTTGAATCTTGCGGCAAAATACTCTATGATGGTGACGGGAGGGAGTGATTATCATTCAGGCGTGTATGCATTCAGTTGCCAAGAAGACAATCTTGAATCTTTTATTGGTCATGTGCGTGATCGCATCGACCTTCGCTCAAGAAAGTGAATTACTTGGCAATATCGAATATTCTCGAGGGCTGCATCGGTATTTTGTTGCAGACAGGGAATTTGAGTTTTCATTTACCGACTCATTACCCGTGAATTTTTTTAATTCCGATTCTTACAGACGCTTATATGTCCACGACGGGATACGATGCTACTTCCCGACTGTATCCCGCGCAATTGACAACAGTCGATTGGCGGTGACATTTGATGACGGAGGGTATGAAAATTACTCCTTTTTTTTGCGTAATAGTTCTACGACTGCATCGGTAAGTTTTTTTACACGTGCTGCTGACGGCTCAATTTCTAAAGAAGCGAAAAATTATTATTTTGACACACGTTTCGGGCGACACAGTGCGACGTTTTTTTTGATCAATCAATCGGTCGAATTTGAAGCGATTCGCCGCGATACTGTTTTTGCGTATGTTCGATATGGGTTTGAAGGCAACGGATTCGGCGTATCTGCAGACAGAGAGCTTGTTAAACAGCTTGATGGTGAGATCAATGCACTAGATCATGGTCGATTATTTTATAAAAACATTGCATGTGATATTCGCGGCTTGGAAGGACTAGCGACACTTCGCGGGTCTCTTACGGCAAAATTTGATTATACGCAATTTAAAACTACGCTGGAAGTCGTGACAATGGGGAACGACATGGATGTGAATTTTAATACCAGTTACATGGGAGCATATATTACTCGACAAAGTTTTTATGATTGGCTTGGTGATAATCGAATGCGCTATAATGAAGCGGGATATCGTTATAACGATTACTTTACCGCATATATTCGTCATGTTGAAACAATGCGACATGGAAACATTGCGTGTGACAATGACCTTGTAGCAGGGGTGTTATGGTCATATCCCGTACCCCTCACGGAAGAATTTAGTATTGCATTCGATGGTGATGTGATATCTGATCCTGCCTTTTTTAGTACGGCTCACACATCATTGGTATATTCGAAAGCATTTTTTCAAAATGATCTGAGATGCACGGCATTTATTCGGAACAACTTTTCTGCATCGACAGTATATGCGCCATCTTTTATGACCTGGGATGCTTATATCGATGCGCTTTTAATCAGTGCACGGTTTTTTGTACTCACTGAAAATATATTTCATCATAAGTTTTATGATTACAACGGATACAAAGGGGAAGGTTTCAGAGTAAAATTCGGCTTGAGTTGGACATTTTATAATTAAATTTATTCTTACTATGGATATTCTGTGTATTTTCCCCTTGAAAAGATTCTAAAAGCCGCTATTATGGCTTCAAGAATTTCGAAAAAATCTTTGTAAAGGAGTGAACATAATGAAACGTGTAGAAAATTGGAAATGGTTTGTTATTGTTGCGACAGTATTAATTGCTGCCATGCTTGCGTTGCCTACGTCCGGTTTGCTCGATAAACTTCCGGAAAACGTGCGTAAAAAACTTCCTCGAAAAGTCAATCTCGGTCTCGATTTGCAAGGAGGTATGCATGTCGTGCTTGAAGCGGACATACCTGCACTTCAAAGCAAAATGGCTGAGTCCGGCGAGAAAGTTACCGATGAACTCATCAAAGAAAAAATGGATCAAGCGCTTTCGGTCATTCGAAATCGTATTGATAAGTTTGGTGTTACCGAGCCGACCATTCAGCGGGAAGGGAAATCACGTATCGTCATTGAGTTGCCCGGCGTAAAAGATCCTCAGCGTGTACTTGAGTTGGTAGGAAAAACGGCGTATTTGGAATTCAAACTTGTCGCTGATGTTCCTGCTTCCGATTATATTGATGAAAAAGGTGAGCGTATCCCCGGGAAAGTATTGCCGGAGAATATGTCCATTCATTATATGCGTGACAAAAAGACCGGTCAATTGGTGACACCGTTGGTCATCCGTAAGGATGTCGTTGTACCCGGTAGCGAGCTTCAGAATGTCTACGCACGTCCCAATCAGAATGCGGTGGGATATGTTGTTGACTTTACCTTAAAAACCGAAGGTGCGAAGAAATTCGCACAAATCACCGGTCAATATAAAGGGAGAATGCTTGCGATCGTACTTGATGACGTCGTAATGTCAGCCCCGCGTATTAATTCAGAGATCCCAAACGGACAAGCGTACATTGAAGGTAATTTTCAACAAGAAGAAGCATTGGATTTAGCTCTTGTCCTGAGAACCGGTGCGCTCCCCGTGCCGTTGAAAATTGCCGAGAATCGCACCGTCGGTGCATCTTTGGGAAGTGATTCGGTGCGCGACGGATTAAAATCGATTTTATGGGGTTTTATAGCAGTCATGATATTTATGGTTTTTTATTATAAAAAGAGCGGTTTTATTGCAGATTTTGCAGTTGTTTTGAATGTTATTATAACGGTCGCCGTAATGGTTTTGTTTGGAGGAACACTCACTTTACCGGGTATGGCAGGTATGGTGCTTACCATGGGTATGGCAGTTGATGCGAATGTTCTGATCTATGAACGTATCAAAGAGGAATTGCAGACAGGGAAAAGTGTCGGAAAAGCAGTGGAAAATGGTTTTGATCGTGCCTTTATTACGATATTGGACTCAAATCTTACGACAATTATTACGGGCGTAATATTATATAATCTTGGAACAGGGCCAGTTCGCGGATTCGCCGTGACTATGATGATCGGTATACTGGCGAGTATGTTTACGGCAGTATTCGTATCTCGTGCGATATTCACTGCGATGCTGTATAAAAAACAAACAGGCTCTTTGAGCATCTGAGGGGTGAAGCATATGCAAATGTTAATGAATACGAATATTAATTTTGTGTCGAAAAAAGTTCGCAGGACTGCGATGCTTATGTCACTTGTGGTTATTATTATAGGCGCAGTGTTTTTTTTCACGAAGGGCATTAATTTGAGTATCGACTTTACCGGAGGAAATATTCTTCAGTATAAATTTATCTCGGAAGTGAAAATTGAAGAAATGCGTAATGAATTACAGGGCAAGGGTTTAAAGACAATTACCTTGCAAAATTTCGGTGATAGTAATGATGAACTGCTCATTCGTATCGGATCTGATGAGGAAACCGAAACCATTAAGATGTATTTGACGCAAAAATATCCGGGTTTGGAATTACGCCGTGAAGAAAAAGTGGGTCCGTCGATCGGATCTGATCTGCGTCGTCAAGCGGTGTGGGCAATTATATTTTCTTGGTTGGGAATTCTTCTTTATGTCGCATGGAGGTTTGAATCCAAATTTGGAGTGGGTGCAATCATTGCACTTGTACATGATGTGTTAATCGTTGTTGCGGTTTTTGTTATATTGGGCTTAGAGTTTAACTCAACTGTGCTCGCAGCAATTTTGACTATCATCGGATATTCGATTAATGACACGATTGTAATATTTGATCGAATTCGTGAGATGATGCATTTGGAGAAACCACGATCCGACGATCATTTGTTGGCAGTCATCAACAAGGCTATAAATACAACGTTATCAAGAACAATTATTACGTCTTTGACTACTCTTTTAGTAGTTTTGATTTTATTCTTTTTCGGTGGAGATGTACTTCATAATTTTGCATTTGCAATGTTAATTGGCATAATTGCAGGAGTATACTCTACTATTTTTATTGCAACTCCGGTTATGATCGAATTGAAAATGCGTGTTCTTTTAAAAGACTAATTGCGAAAAGCGCCTTTCGGGGCGCTTTTTTTTAACAAGACGGCGGTACAACGGGAATGCAGTATTTATGGGAAGTCAAACATCATGATGAAAAACATGCCGAGGATTTGCAAAAAACCTATGCGGTTCATCCTATAATCGCTCGTATACTGGCAAACCGTGAGGAACGTATAGGGAATATTGAAGAATTTTTAAACCCTGACATTGAAAAACTGTTTGATCCGTTTTTGTTGCATGATTGCGAAAAAGCAGTTCTGCTGATCAAAAATGCCATTGCAGAAGGAAAGAAGTTTTGTATATATGGTGATTATGATGTCGATGGTGTGACCTCAACGGTCGTGATGATCACGATATTACGACAAATGGGTGCCCATGCGTCATGGTATATACCGAATCGCCTGGACGAGGGATACGGGTTGACCTGTGAAAGCATCGAATTTCTCGCATCAGAACAGGTGGATGTTCTGATTACGGTTGATTGCGGTATATCAGATATCGATGCCGTGCAAAGTGCGGTCGATAAGGGTATTACCGTTATCATTACCGATCACCATATACCTCATAGCGTTTTACCGAATGCTCACGCGATCGTAAACCCGAAAATGGGGGATTATCCCTTTAAAGACCTTGCCGGAGTCGGTGTCGCATATAAACTTGCATCGGCACTTTTGGGAGAACAACCGCGTGAATTGCTTGACCTTGTGGCAGTGGGAACTGTTGCAGATGTCGTGCCGTTGCTTTCCGAGAACAGAGCGATTGTTCGCTACGGTCTAAGCCACGTGACAAATAAAGCGTTACGCTTTTTGGTCACCCAAGTAAATAACAATAAACCGCTCACACCTGATGATGTCGGTTTTAAGATCGCACCGCGGATCAATGCAGTCGGTCGTTTGGGGCATGCGAATGATGCGGTGAGAATGCTTTTTGAAGGGGATGAATCGCTCATTTCAGAGTGGGCTCGCACGTTAGAACAGCTCAATACGCAACGTCGTGCCATTGAAGAGGAAATATATCGTGAGGCATGTGAGACAATCAGTGCATTACCGAAAGAAGAGACCTTCGTATTGGTTCTTGGCGGTGATTCATGGCATTCGGGAGTAATCGGTATCGTTGCATCACGTATTGCTGAACATTATAACAGACCGGTACTTCTTATGAATACATTAGAGGAGTATGCGCGCGGGTCAGGTAGAAGTATTACGAGTATCCATTTATATGATATGGTGAAGTCCCATGAATCACTTTTTGAAAGAGTCGGCGGGCATAAACATGCAGTAGGATTTACCTTAAAGAAAGAAAATATCCCCTTGTTGCGCTCTTCGTTAAATTCGTATTTTAAAGAACATTATTCGATGAAAGATATTATTCCTGTGCTGAATGCGGATACTGAAGCGGAAATGGAAGAACTCGATAAACAGTATTTTACGGATCTACAACGACTTGCGCCTTTTGGCTACATGAATCCTAAGCCGGTACTTATTATCCATGAAGCGTATGCACCTCAAGGTTTTTCAATCGCCGCTGAACGTCATTTAAGGGGCTCATTGACGAATGGAAATGTCAATCTCTCCTGTATCGGTTTTGACATGGCTCATCACGTGCTCAAACTGTCTAAACATGTAGATATTGCCGGTGCTGTGGAGATCTCAACATTTGACGGACTACCGCAGATTAAAATTAGAGATATTCGTAACCATATTCGCAACCTGGCGAGTGTTGAGCGAGAAACGATGGAGCGTATCTATCGATTACTCAAATCATGCGCACCGCTCACGAGGACAGAATTTACGTATAAAGTGTATGAAAAGTGTCGCAATGATCTGATATATGTAGACTGGATTTTGTTGGTCTTTGAAGAGTTGGAATATATTCATGCCATCGGGGAACGTATCGAAATTAATACTGATATTTCGTCGGAAAATAAAAAAAGCGATGCGTTATTTGAATCTTCTGCATATCGATATGTTATAAAAAATACGTTGCGTTGATCATAACGCACGCAATAATTCAAAATGACGTACCCTTTCTCTGCGATCATCGTATCTTTATTTTGAATGTAGCGATAAATTTAGTTATCAAGACCTTTGTAAAACTACCATTTTTTTAATCTAAATGGGTCAAATTCCCCGAAGCTTGCTTCGGCTTTGCTATTATAGTTTTGTTATTATAAGGGGTGTGGGGACGAAGTCCCCACTATATTAGAAAATAAGCCCCTCCCAAATTCAAAGGGAGGGGTTTGGGGTGGGCAAACAAATATAGTATTTTTTGGTGAGATACCCCGTAGCTTGCTGCGGGGTAGTTCATTATGTGCTCCTCCCTCTTTTTAGAAAATAAAGATAATGTGGAAATTTTGAATTTTGCAAAGTTCGGTACATAGTGAGAGAGTATTGTGGAATCAATGAGTAAAGATCTATGCAGCAAACAAATGGGTCTCGTATTTATTTTGTTCACCCGATACAAAGCGATGCAAGCTCGCTTATATAACCGCACAGCGATCGCAACTGTACAGGGGCGGAGGAAGCGCCACAAAAAATGGTGCTGATCCAAACGCTATAATGTGCGGGAAAATGCTCTTGTGAATATAAGAATCACATTGTGAATGAATGTATGAAATCGACACGCTCACGGTCTTATTGTCACATGTTGCAGAGAGTGATTCTCGCAACAGCCTTCACAATGCATTGGTCGTATGAGGTGTTTTTAACTTGACAAGGGGGGAGTCGGGTTATATAGTTTCGCAATATGAGACTTGACCTGAGGACATCTATTCACCACCCCGGTCACTATGAGGGGCATGCGGATGCGAGTATTGAAGAAGTACATTTGCCGGTCGCATATGATTTCAGCGTGAAGCGGCGTGCAGGTGGATATGTACTTGACGGAACGCTTTCAATAGTGTATAACCTTCTCTGCGCCCGTTGCCTGAAGCCATTTTCGCGGAGCGAAACGGTTCCGTTGCATGTTGTATTAATGAGTAATATGCATGAAGATGCTCAGACAATCGCAGATGAAGATGAAGATATAGTGTATTATGAGAATGAAGAAGAGGTGGATTTGACGGAATACTTGCAGGGAGAAGTGCTCCTTGGAGTGCCGTCGAAGGCAGTATGTTCGCATACGTGCAAAGGTTTGTGTCCGGTATGCGGCGAAAGCATCGAATCGGAGCATTGCACGTGTAAGACGGAACGTATTGATGCCAAATGGGCAAAACTGAATGATATTAAAAGGGAACTTTACGGAGGTGACTGAATCATGGCAAATCCAAAACGCAGAGCGTCAAAACAAAGAAAACATAAACGTAGAACCCATTGGAAGCTGAGTGCTCCTGCTGTCGTAAAATGCGATAATTGCGGTGAAATGAAACGCCCGCATCGTATTTGCGAAGCATGTGGTTTTTACAACGGCAAGAAAATAATAGCTGTCGGTGAATAATGGGCGCGGTAAGAGCGAAAGTAATCGCTACCGGTTCGTATTTACCTGAAAAAATTCTCACCAATTTTGATCTTGAAAAAATTGTTGATACAACCGATGAATGGATTCGAACTCGTACAGGAATACAGGAACGTCATATTTCTGCTCCTGATCAAGCTGCATCTGATCTTGCAAAAGAAGCACTTGAACGAGCGTTGAAATCTGCCGGAATGAGTGCAGAGGAACTCGATTTTATCATTGTCGCGACAGTTTGTCCGGATACGATGTTTCCTTCTACCGCGTGTATCTTGCAAAACAAAATCGGTGCACGCACTATTCCCGCGCTTGATGTTTCGGCCGCATGCTCAGGATTTATGTACGGACTGACCGTGGGAAAAGCATTCATTGAGAGCAAGATGTATAAAACAATTGCCGTTATCGGTGTTGAATTGCTTACTCGATTCACTGACTGGAAAGATCGTGATACATGCGTGCTTTTCGGTGATGGTGCGGGTGCGGTAATTCTTCAGGCGAATGACAATGATGCTGATACAAGCGCGATCGTGTCCACACATCTCGCAGCAGACGGCAGTCTGAATCATTTGATCATTAAAGAAGCGGACGGAAGCAGAAATCCTGCTTCGCATGAAACCGTTGATAAAGGCATGCATTTTATTAAAATGGAAGGCCGAGAGGTGTTTCGTCATGCGGTTCGTTCGATGCTGGCCGTTGCGGTAGAGGCATTGAAGGAAGGTGATCTTCAACAGTCTGATGTTGATTGGATCATTACGCATCAAGCGAATATACGAATTATTGAATCGCTCGCCGAACGGTTGAGTATACCCAGAGACAGAGTGTTTGTTAATATCGATAAATGCGGGAATACGTCTGCAGCATCTATCCCCATAGCACTTGACGAAATGAATAGAAAGGGTATGCTTAAAAAGGGCGATGTTATCCTAACAGCCGCTTTCGGTGGTGGATTGACCTCCGGGTCAGTAATCATAAGGTGGTGACGCATATGACTAAAGCTTTTATTTTTTCAGGTCAGGGTTCGCAGTATGTCGGTATGGGTAAGGATTTGTATGAGAATTTTCCTGTTTTTCGCAATCTTGTCGAGCACGCGAATCATGTGTTAAAAAGAAATTTACGAACGATTGTCTTTGATGGTCCTGAAGATGTGTTGACGATGACCAATAATGCACAACCAGCTTTGTTGACCATGGATTTCGGAGTATTTTCAATTCTGGAAGAAATGGGTATGACGCAGGATGCACAATTTGTTGCAGGACACAGCTTGGGGGAATATCCGGCATTGGTTGCCGCAGGTGTTCTATCATTCGAAGATGCACTTTATATAGTCAATAAGCGTAGTGAATTAATGGCAGTTGCCGGCGAGGAAGAACCCGGAACGATGGCTGCTATCATGGGACTTGATATGCACTTGATCGCATCTATTTGCGAAGGGCATGAGATCGATGTCGCAAATTTCAACTATGCCGATCAAATCGTTATTTCCGGAAAAGTTGATAATGTTTTGAAAGCCATGGAAAGCTGTAAAGAGCGTGGCGCGAAGCGAGCAGTACAGCTCAATGTTTCCGGTGCATTTCATTCACGTTTAATGCAGAGCTCGGGTGCGACATTAGCCGAGACTATCATGCAAGTTCCTTTTAATGCGCCGAAGATCCCTGTAGTGATGAATGTAACAGGAGAGCCCGTAAAAGATCCTGATCTTATACGCAGATATTTAATCGCACAAGTAAGTTCACCGGTGAAATGGTTGCATAGCATGCAGTATATGGTTGGTCACGGTGTGACGCGTTTTATCGAATGCGGACCGAAGAATGTACTTTCGGGCATGGTGCGTCGTATTGACGGCAATGTAGAAGCATTCTCAACAGATACCATTTCGACGATAAAAAGTCTCGCGGAGGTGCTTGTATGATCTCTTTGTCCGGGAAGACCGCTTTTATCACCGGGTCTGCTCAAGGAATCGGGAAAGCCATTGCGTTAAAAATGGCTGAAGCAGGAGCTTCAATTGTTATCGGTGATGTAAATCAGGAAAAGATTGATACGACGGTGCAAGAATTCACCGAAAAAGGATATTCGTGTTTTGGCAAGCTGTGTGATGTTACCAGCCCCGAATCCGTTGAATCGCTGGTGAAGGCTGCACAGGAGAAATTCGGTAAAATAGACATTCTTGTCAATAATGCAGGAATTACGCAAGATACATTATTTATGCGTATGGATGCGGATAAATGGAACAGGGTCCTTGAAGTAAATCTCACCGGGGCATTTCATACTACAAAAGCAGTCATTCGTGACATGGCAAAAAACCGTTTTGGTCGTGTTATCAATATTTCTTCAGTAGTTGGTGTGATCGGAAATGTCGGTCAGGCAAATTATGCCGCATCGAAAGCCGGTATGATCGGGTTTACCAAATCAATTGCAAAAGAATATGCGTCACGTAATATCACTGCGAATGCGGTCGCACCGGGATTTATTGAGACCGGAATGACACATGTTCTTACCGAGGAAGTTAAAGAGGAATTTTTTCGTTCGATACCGTTGAAACGCATGGGTAGCCCTGATGATGTCGCTCACGCCGTGGTGTTTTTAGCATCCGACAATGCGGCGTACATTACCGGGCAGGTTATCCACGTTGACGGCGGCATGGTGATGTGAAATAACTAAGGAGGTGTGTTCGATGAACGCGGAAATACTTAAAAAGGTGCAGGAAATCGTAGCAAATCAGTTGGGTAAAGAGGCGAGCCAGATTGGCGAAGCGGCATCATTTATTGATGATCTTGGTGCAGACTCTTTGGATACCATGGAACTCATCCTTGCATTTGAGGACGAATTTGGTTTCAAGATTCCGGATGAAGATGCGGAAAAAATCAAAACCGTTAAAGATGCTGTTGAGTTTATTGAAAAAAATAAGAAATAACATTGTTATTTTACGGCGATTGAGCATTGGCTTGTCGCCGTATTTTTTTTACACGGCTGATTAAGCACAGGAGGAAAAGTATGAAAAAACGCGTTGTCATTACAGGAATGGGAGCAGTGACTCCCGTAGGCAACGAATTGAATGATATATGGTCAAATCTTTTGGCAGGAAAATCCGGTGTTCGTACCATTGATCGATATGAAAATTCTGAAATTTATTCAAAAGTTGCAGGATTGGTGAATGACTTTTCTTCTGAAGGATATATCGATCCTAAAGAAGCTCGCCGTATGGATCTTTTTATTCAATACGGTATGGTCGCCGGTATCAAAGCTTTTCGTGATTCGGGATTAACAATTGATGAAAAAAATAATGACCGCATCGGTGTTATCGTCAGTTCGGGTATCGGCGGTATGGAAACTTTTTCCAAACAACATGAAGTTCTTATGACCAAAGGCGCAGGAAGAATTTCCCCGTTTTTCGTACCGATGCTTATTCCAAATATACTTTCAGGGTATTTATCGATCAGCATTGGCGCAAAAGGACCGAATCTTTGTGTCGTAACCGCCTGTGCTTCAGGTACCCATTCTATCGGCGAAGCATTTAAGATCATTCAACGAGGCGATGCGGATGCAATGCTTGCCGGTGGTGCAGAAGCTCCTATCTTGCCGATCGGTGTAGGTGGATTTTGTGCGTTGAAGGCGTTATCGGCACGTAATGACGAGCCTACCCGGGCATCACGTCCGTTTGACAAAGATCGCGACGGTTTTGTCATCGCTGAGGGCGCAGGTGTGATCATGCTTGAAGATTATGAACATGCAAAAGCACGCGGGGCAAAGATTTATGCCGAAATAGTCGGCTACGGTTTAAGCGGAGATGCGTATCATATTACGGCACCTCAGGACACCGGTGACGGTGCGATTCGTGCGATGAAAATGGCAATTAAAGATGCAGGTATTAAGCCTGAAGATCTTCAGTATATCAATGCACACGGTACTTCAACCGATCTCAATGATCCGATCGAGACCCGTGCGATCAAAGCGGTATTCGGTGCACATGCGCAGAAATTACTCATCAATTCCAGCAAGTCGATGTCAGGTCATATGCTTGGTGCGGCCGGTGGTTTTGAAGCGATCGTTATGGCATTAAGTATTCAAAAAAGTAAAGTGCATCAGACGCTCAATCTTGAAAATCCGGATCCGGAGTGTGATTTGAATTATGTACCGGGTGCTCCAAAAGATTGTGAGATCCAGTATGCTCTTTCTACCTCTCTCGGATTTGGAGGGCATAACGGAGTAGTGCTATTCAAGAAATATGAGTAATGCGATTCTTTTTGAACACGATTTTCAATTAAATTTTAACAACAGGGCGCTACTTGAGAGCGCCCTGTCTCATAGGTCCTGGAAAGAAAGTCCTTACGGGCATAATGAGCGTCTTGAATTTCTTGGTGATGCGGTCGTCGGACTTATACTCAACGATTATCTTTTTACAACGACACAAAAAACTGAAGGTGAAATGGCAAAGATCAAGGGTATCGCCGCGGGTAGAGCGATGATGGCAGAGATCGCTCATGAAATTCATTTGGATCAATATGTATATGTCGGTAAAAGTGAGCGTATTCATGGGCTACAAGATACGATACGTGCGAATGTATTGGAAGCAATAGTCGGAGCCTTGTATCTTGATAAAGGGCTTGACGAAGCACGTACTTTTATTCTTATGTTGTGGAAAACACGACTTGATATGCTTTTAGGCGGACATGTCGACGATCATAAATCGGCATTACAGGAGTATTTACAAAAAAGAGGTTTGCCGATTCCTGAATATCATGTCTATAAAGAGTCAGGTCCGCCAAACAACCGAACTTTTTTTGTGCAATGTCTTATATCCGGAAAAGAAGTCAGCAGTGCGCAAGGGGCAAGTAAAAAAAAGGCTGAAACTGAAGCAGCTCGACTCGCGCTCGAGCATATATCAGTCGCACAATCGTGAAAAAAACAATAATCCCTTTTTTCATCCCATTTAAAGGTTGTCCGTACACCTGCACTTATTGTGATCAGCGAGCAATAACCGGTGCTCCTGTTCAATCGGTCTCCTCTGATATTCAGGCCTTCTTTTTACGCCATGGTTCTGATTATGATGAAGTAGAAGTCGGATTTTTCGGCGGAACATTTACCTGTCTCCCTCGTGAGGAACAACGCATCTTTTTAGATGCTGTTCAACCGTTTATTTCTAAAGGACAAGTGACGCGAATTCGATGTTCAACACGTCCGGATGTTTTTACCGAATTTGACAGTGATTTTTATCATCATTATAACATGACACATTTTGAACTCGGCGTGCAAACATTTACCGATAAATACCTGCATTTTCTCGGCAGGAATTATTCTTCCGAAACAATTGAATCGACATGTGTGAAGATTGAAGATGCAGGATTTTCCTACGGGTTACAATTGATGTGCGGTTTTCCCGAACAAACGAAGGAAGAATTTTTAGCAGACATCACACATTTGATACAATTGCAACCTGAAGATTGTCGAATATATCCGTTATCCGTACTCAAAGGGACAGCCCTGGCATTACAGAATAAAAAAAATACGTGGAGGTTTGAACCTTTGACGTCTATTGTCGAGTGGGTTGCTACTGCCGCATTTTTAATTGAATCATCAGGAATTCGTATTCTCAGAATGGGTCTTCCGCATTCCGAAAATCTTGAACGATCGGTTATTGCCGGAACCTATCATCCCTCCTTTGCAGATTTGGTTCGAAAAAAGCAAATAGGAGATCAAATAGCATTACATAAAACCGGTTTGAGTTCTAAGGTGTGGGTGCATCCGAAAGATGCTGAATATGTCCGTTCGATCTTAAAAAAAGAACACCTTTTGATCATCGCCGACGAAACTGTCCAACGAGGATGCATCATCCTCAAAAAACGATAACTATTTCGGACTCAAGGTTTTTATTCGTATGCCGATAACGAGAAAAAGGAGGTTGTATGGATATAATGGATGTTGTTACCGATCATATGGCCATGCAAACTGCCAAGATCAATCAGACAGCGGCTGTCAGCGTTCTTAAGATGTCAATGGATATGCAACAGGAGACCGCTGATCAACTTCTTTCAATGCTTGCCGACATGTCGGCGGTGACCGGAAAAGGCGCGAATATAGATATTCAGGCGTAGCTTTTTCTGTTTTTCATTTATGTAAATCTCATTGCTTGCTACAATTTTCTCGGCTATAGTTGTCTATGCGTTTTACTATCATTCTTATGTGTATTTGTTGTATAAGTTGTGCTGTGAAATATCACGATCCCGAGCAACAGGATATATTTATAAACAAGTATAACGACGAATTTTTTGCACCCCTTTTTATCGCAGTGAAGGATTCTGCGCAAAAGAGTTTTGACAATCCTCCGCGTGTATTTATTGATCACAACAGCGGAAGTGCAGAGGTCGGCGTATTTGTACGATTCAAAAAGGGAACAAAGAACAAAGGCTGTATAGGATTTCTCAAAAATGTGAAGGATTTTGACCGCGCAGTTCGGGATGCAGCATTGGATGCGATATTTTTCGATAAACGATTCGGCGGGATACGTAAAGAAGAGTTGGCCGAGCTTGAGGTAGATATTACGATTGTCGGAACATTTGAGCGTTGTGCAGGAGTGTATGATTTTGATAGAGGAGTTCATTCAATTATGCTTATGTATAAAGGGCATAGAACGTTCATGCAGGCACAATTGGCGCTTGAGTACGGTTATACAAAAGACCAGTTTCTTCGTGCATTGTGTATAAAAGAAGGGTTACCACCGGAGACATATAAAGAGCCTGATTTTGTGTTATACAGAGCGTTAAGTGTGTATCGAGTAAAGCGTTTTAGTGATATATGAAGATAGTTATTCTCCTTTGCTGTGTAGCGCTCATTGTTGCTTGTAGTAAAGAACCCGAATATCGTGTTTCAGTAGTTTGTGCCGGCGATATTATGCAACATGACGAACAGATCCACGCTGCGTATGATGACATACATGATCGTTATGACTATTCGGGATCGTTTCACCGTATCACAGATAGATTACAATCGGCAGATATCACGATCGGTAATCTGGAATGTACATTTTCGGGCAAACCGTATAAAGGCTATCCGCGATTCAGCGCTCCCGATGAACTGGCTGATGCATTACAACGCGCGGGATTCACTATTCTTGTGACAGCCAACAATCATTCATACGACTATGGCGAACAAGGCTTGGTGCGAACCATTAGTGTGCTCAATACTGCAAAAATTGCTCATACCGGGACATTTGTTTCAGCAGACGACAGGAACGAGCGACATCCTTTGATTGTTGAAAAGAATTCGATTCGGATTGCGATTATGAGTTTTACCCATTTTTTAAACGGAACGAGCAAAAAGTATACGAATTCGATAAATTATACTATTCGAGAGTTTATTAAAAAAAGTATTATCGACGCAAAAGAAAAACGATCCGATTTTATTATTGCCTATATTCATTGGGGAGACGAATATCACACTGAGCCGAACACGTATCAAAAGATGCTGGCGACATTTTGTGTGCAAGAAGGTATCAATGTTGTGGTGGGAGTGCATCCGCATGTACTGCAACCGGTAGTGGCGTATGAAGTCGGAGGAGAGAAGTCATTGGTGGCGTATTCACTTGGAAATTTCATTTCAGCGCAGAGGATGCCGCCGAGAGACGGGGGCGGGTTGTTATGTTTCGATATTGTTAAGCATAAAGGGAAGGTTCGTATTGAAAATGAACGATGTGAATTGGTATGGGTGGATACACCGAAAGTAGACGGGAAGATGCAGTATGAGGTGTTACCTGTGGAATTATTTTTGGATGACAAAGGGCATCTTTCGGAGTATAATCACACGAAATTAAAGAAATTTTCGAAACAGGCAACGGATATACTTGCACAAAAAGTTGAACATTAGGGGGAATATTTATGAGAGTACTGCTGATGGTGATGATGGTATTGTTGATGGGTGTGGCGGGGTGTAAGAAATCATCTTCGCAAGTAGACGACAATGAACCGGAGCAAAAAAAAGTAACTACAATAGAGTACGGCAATTTGTTTGAAGGAGAAGACCTAAATTATTCAGGCGAAGATGAAGCAGCGTTAAGCGCATATAATTATGATAATGTAAGAAATTATATAAAATCGTATAATGGAAATTTTAATAAATTGGGTAAACGAGTTATTAAAAAGGCACAGTATCAGATCCCATCACAGTATTTAAAAGATAAAATGGAGTTTTCATTACTGGATTATGTGTCCTGGCAGAACAAAAAAGTATTCGTTGTAGGAAACGATAATGTAAAGGTATATGATAAGGTCATTACTGAAAAAGATAATGAAAAAGAACATACAGTTGCAAACTTGTCATTGGGGCAGATATTAGAGGTTATTGAAATAGTTCAAAAAAGTAACAATAAAGAGTTGAGTTTTGAGGATGTAGTTGTTTTTCACCAAGAATATAATTATTGGGTAAAGATTAAATATAACAATAAAATTGGGTATGTCTTTGGTGCGTATGATGCAAACCGTCTGGCAATCTCAGACTCGAGAAGTGCTGTAGAAGTTGCTTATTACCTTACAAAAAACGAAAAATCGGAATTGTTTTTGCCTATAGCAGGATTTAAAAAAATAAATGAGACCTCGCAACAGGTGCTCAAAAATCAACATTTTGCTTTGGAGAGGGTTGATTATAATAAGGATTATTGGTTATCAATTGATAAACCAGATGACATGTTAGCTTTATATTCTGGATTTCAAGAATGTCAAACAATGTATATTACGTCAGATTTATTACTTCATTCGCTTCATTTGCTTTTTGACAGAATGCTTCAAACTGTAGAGACAGAGCATTTATATCCGCTGCTCAATATTATGATATATGACTACTATATTTCAGCTATGAACTTAGAAAAAACAGCGATATCAAAGGAGATAAAAGAGTCGGCTAAACTAATAAAAAAAATTTGTCTTATTGCGTCTGACTTGATGGGACATCCACGTGAAGATGTTGAAAATTATCCGGAAGATGTTAAAAAGGAAATTGCTAAAATTCGCTCGGCAAGTTCAAGAGAAAAATCAGAATTAATCAATGGTTTAGAAGAGGATTATACTCAATATAAACCACGCGGGCATTATACGAAAACTATTGTACTCAGAAATTATTTTATCACCTCTATGTTTCTCGGGCGAATGCATTTTGATATAAAAAACAATGATACTTTGCGAACAGCAGTCGTCTTTTCATATTTAGCAACAAAGAATCCTGATATTAAAAATGCTTGGCTAGCATTGAATACACCAATTGAATATTTGATAGGCGAAAGCGATAATATTACTTTAAATGATTTTGAAAAATGCTTTACAGATCTTTCTGTGACTGATGTGCCGGCATGGATTTCAGATGAACAAAATTTGAAAACATTACGTGATAAGATAGAATCTTTAGAGAAGAAATCGCTTATAGATTTTGTTACGAATGATTCAAGTCAAGGGAATGGGTTCCGTTTACTTGGACAACGGTTTGTATTTGATTCATATATTCATTCGATGCTTTCAACTCCGAGAATAGGCGATACTAATAAAAAACGGACAATGGTCTCGGGTGCTGATATTATGTCGGTAATGGGATCAAAAAGAGCTGAAGAGATTCTCATTCCTGAGATTAAGTCATTGGAAAATGGTTTGAAAAACTATAAAGAGCTTAAGGAAACAGTTGGATTGATGCGAGATTATGAGTGGCGTAAAACATTTTATAATGGTTATTTACGTCTTATAAAAGAAAACGCAACATTTACTGATAAAGGGTTTTATTTTATGCAAAAGCCGGGATGGGATTATAAAGCGTTACTTACTGCGCATGGAGCATGGGCTGAGCTGAGACATGATACAATTTTATATGCAAAACAAAGCAGTTCCGCAGAATTTGCCAGCGGAGGACAACAAATATCATTTTCAATAAAGCCCTACAAAAGAACAGTGCATTTTGTTGAGCCAAATCTCGATTTTTACTATTGGCTTCAGGCATTGGTTAGGGATTCTCAGATTCTACTGAATGCTAATGGAATTTTAAATGAGCACTATAGTAATAATTTTAATAAGTTCAGTATGATTGTTGATAAACTTGTAGAGATAGTTGAATTAGAAGCTCAGGATAAACCGATATCACCGGAGCAAAATGAGTTTATTGAGAAACTTCCTCAGGATTTAATTACTATATTATCGCCTGAGGGCTTTGGCGATTGGGTTGAAACAAAGGATCTACAAATGGCACTTGTTGCGGATGTCCATAATGACTACAATAATGATCAGGTGCTAGAAGTTGCCACCGGCATACCTTACCGTATTTACGTAGCACTCAACGACGGGCAGGGCGGTAAGCGTATCGCTATCGGGTATACCTACAGCTATTATGAATTTACACAACCGACGAGCAATCGCTTAAATGATGATCAATGGAAAGAACAGGTCTATTCCGATGATCCTAAAGCCGTAGACGATAAGATACCTGCGTGGCTGAGAAGGATCACGCCGAAATGATCCGTTGGTTTTTGATTGTAATTTCTTTTAGTATTTCGGCAGGTTGTACATCGGATAAGCTTGATTATCCGCATGATGCACATCCTGCCGTGACCTATTTGGAGCGTTCGACAGCTGCTAAAATGGATAGAAAACTGCCTGTACCGGCGCATGTTCCTGTGTCTGCATTGCAAAATGCGTATCCCCGAATCGGGATAATCAGCCATCACCTGATGATCGAGCCTGTCATCACCGCATGGTGGGAGAACCTCAAGCTGCTACGAAATGATATCGACACGTTTATCATTATTTCTCCGCGTCATTTTGCACGTCGTGAAGTCTCCTATTCTTTTTCCCCTCTACGATGGCAGACCGATAAAGGATATATACCGGTGAATCAAAAGATGTATGCACAATTTCAACGAATATTCCGTGCAAAACCTGATCCAGATGCCTTTCACTTGGAACATGGTGTCGGGGCGGTGGTCCCGTATATTTCCAGATATTATCCTGAGAGCACGATCATGCCGATTCTTTTTGATTGGCGACACCCTGACGGTTCGGCTGCCAAAAAAACAGCAGATTGTATTGCGGATATTCTTCGTAAAAATCAACGAGTGTTTGTGTTATTTTCTATTGATTTTTCCCATCATGCAGGGCGGGAACTCACCGATACTCGTGATGCATTGAGTAAGGAGTCACTGTTAAATCCTCACACCAAACCTCCTTTACAAGTCCACTGTGATAACACGACGGGTATACTTGTATTGTTTGATTTGATTCGACGTTTTGAGCTTCAAGGAACACATCTGTTTTGTGCCACAGACGGCGGGAAGTATTTAGGAAAAGATTTTGACGATATTACCAGCTACTTTTTTATGTTTTACTATTGAGCGTTAACCAAAACATTTTCTCTTACAGTATG
Source organism: uncultured bacterium (assembly GCA_964423645.1). Lineage (GTDB taxonomy): Bacteria > Macinerneyibacteriota > Macinerneyibacteria > Macinerneyibacteriales > CAYRFE01 > CAYRFE01. Next base: position 70,464 of record CAYRFE010000011.1, read on the forward strand.
CATGTCGTAAGGTTTTTGTGTTTACAGGAAAAGCAGGTGTTCGAGTTTGAGTATGCTACTTGTCTATCAATTGAAACGGGTGTATACTTCACTATATACAGGAGGAGATTTATGAAAATTCTCTATACATTTATTGTCCTGACGATCTGTGCGGTGATGCTTCATGCACAGGATACCAAACTTATTATACAAAATGCGGGAGGTGCAGAATACTTCACCTTTTCGTCAGACGGAAAATATATGGCGACAGCAGGTCCCGGTGGTATTGTCAAATTATGGACAATAGACGGCGTATTGCTTCAATCATTTCAAGCACATGAAGCAAAGACACAGAAAGTATTATTTTCTCCCGACAGTACACAGTTGTTCACGCAAGGCGAGGAATTTGCTATCAAGCAATGGACTCTTCACGGACAACATATTCGTACGTATGGCAGCGATGAAAGTCCGCAACGTGCGTTCTATGATATGGCGCTTAGTCCTGACGGTACGCTTCTATTGACCGCAGACGGAAGTAATGGTGTTGTAGTATGGAGAACTGACGGCACATTATTCCGATTAATAAAAACGCCTAATCTTGAAAAAAAATATTCATATGATGACGCGATAATTGTACATTGTGTTACATTTTCACCTGACGGTTCGCACATCGTTGCAGCAGGGGGAATAGATTATTATGAGACACCGTCTGATTTTCATTCAAAACGTATCATCGGACGCATGTATATGTGGAATCTGGAAGGTGTACTTGAGCGAACATTCCTGCCGGAAGGTGATATTTGGTCAGTGGCGTTTGACGGGAAGGGTGAATATTTATTGACCATGGTGCACAGAACGCCGGAAAACCCTGATGATATGTGGGATACCGCGGTATGCGGTTGGCGTATTGACGGCAAGAAAACAAGCGATTTTCCTGATCTGTTCCGAACAGCCGATAAAGTATTCTGGACTTCGAGCGGAAATACCTTTTTAGCGATGAAGTATTACTCACCCACTATGGTGAGTGAATGGGATATTCATGGTGTACAACGCTCGGATCCGAAATATTTCGATATCTCGGCATCACAATTTTTTCCTGCACCATTCGGGTTTGTGGGGAAAATGTCTGACAACAATCAAGTTTATACGGTCTTGTATGATTATAATGGCGAAATAAAACCCGTTAAAGAACTGCCGACCGGTTCGTATGATATCATTCATGTGAAAAGCGGAGGTTCTATTGTATTAAGTTCCGGTTGGTATCAAAAAGTAACTCTTATTGATCATGAAAACGGAAATGTTCGAAAGATCAATGATTTCGACTGGCCGTTTGATGTGAGTGATGACGGACGTGTGATTGCGGGACTTTATAATCAATTTGATGAATCGGGTAACAGTGTAGGGCAATTTATTCGAATTTTAAACAAAGACGGAAGTATTGTACGTACATTTAAAAATGATGTCAGCACTGTGCAATCGATTGCGATGAGCGCAGACGGATCAATGGTAGCGGTAGGATATACGGTCGGTGATTATACGAATCCGAAGATTCATTGTCGTATTTTTAAAACGACGGGAGAACTTGTCCGTATCATTCCTGTAACCGGAAGCGAGATCGGTACAATTGAGTTCAGTCCTGACGGGAAACAGCTTATGTGTGTCACCGGAGGCAGGGAGAATACCAATGGGGAATCCTCTACGGTTTCTTATGTGTCACTGTATTCGATCAATAGCGGATTCATACGTAAATTTGCCGGGACTGAGTCCCTCAGTCTGATTGATGCTGTTTTTGACAGGTCAGGTTCACAGATAATGACATGGACCTACAACGGATGTGAATTATGGTCTGTACAGGGGCAATTAAAACGAAAGCTTGATGTGGGGGCGACGGATGGGAACAGTGTTTATCGGTTTGTGAATTCGTGTGCTTTTTCTCCTGACGGGAAAAAATTCATTACTGCACATCGTGGTAATACAATCAATATTTGGTCCATTGAAGGACAACTTGACAAAACGCTTTATGGTCACACTGCGGACGTGTATGACGTGAAGTGGCTTAATGACGGTATATTTGCAGTGACCTGTTCTGCTGACGGTTCGGTGAAGTTTTGGAATACGAAAACAACGCAATCGGTGTCGGTCATACCGTTTAATACATCTCCGCTGTATGTATATGATGAGATCTTCAAGAAACATATGATACGAGATCAGTCAGACAGTCCGCTTGAATGGTTTATTTCCAATGAAGCAGGATATTTCGATTGTTCAAATGGCGGACGACAGTATGTGAAATTTGTAAAAGATTTTACTGCATATGAACCGGATCAGTTCTGGCAACAGTTTTTCACACCGGGAATGCTTCCGGAATTTATCTCAGGGAAAAAAATTTTACAACAACAATCGATCGGCGACGTATCGGGCAAAGCACCGGTTGTTCGAATCATAAGTCCGGACAATGAGTTCAATGCGAAATCCCCGATCATGTCCATTCGTGTGGAGGCAAAACCCGGAGCGAATGGTATCGGCCAAGTTTTTTTGTATCATAACGGAAAGGCGATCACGGAAAAAACTCGCGGTATTTCAGTGCGGAAAGAACAAAACGGATTAGAATTTACCGTGGAGTTGGTAGACGGACAGAATACATTTGTTGCTGCAGCATACGATAAGGATGGAACTGTTGAAGGACGCAGTGATGCGATCATTGTGCAGTATAGTGCGACAACAATCGAAAAACCGTCCATGCATATCATTGCAGTCGGCGTGAGTACATATAAAGATGTGAATATTCGTTTGCGTTCACCGAAGGATGATGCACGTGCGATCGCGGAACACTTTCAACGTATCGCATCAGGGATCTACGGTAATGTATATGTGAGCGTGCTGGTTGATAATGAAGCGACCGTAAAAGGGATTATGAAAGCACTCAACGATATTGTGGCGCGAGCGAAAGCACAGGATACGGTGATTCTTTATTTTGCGGGTCATGGTGTGACCATAGAGGGAAAATACTATTTTTTGCCGTATGAGGCGGATATAACTCAGGTCGAGACCTCTTCTATTACCACTGATGACTTAAGCGGGTTTATACAAGGAATAGCGGCCAAAAAGATAGCATTGCTGATGGATACGTGTCAAAGCGGGAGTGCAGTACGAGATCTTGGTGTGGTGGCGATGACGCGAAGCGTGGAAGAACGACGATTGGTGGCAACACTCGCAAAGGACCAAGGGATCGCAGTATTCTCTGCATCGAGTGAATCGCAGGCGGCGTATGAGATCGGTGAACTGGGGCACGGCATTTTCACGTGGTGTGTCATCAATGCTCTTACCGTGCATCAAAAAGACATTGCTCAAAACGGTGTGATTACGATAAGCGGACTGTTGGATTACGTAAGCAGAGAAACGCGAGAAACCGCGTTCAAATATTTGAAAACCGATCAATCGCCGGTAATGTATAACTTCGGAGATAATTTCAGTCTGGGGATGGCGGGGAAATAGGTGTTCAAGGATTTGTATAGGGATACCTACAGAACTTCAAGTATACGCCTTCAAGAATGGGATTATGCTCAGAATGCTGCGTATTTCATTACTATTTGTACAAAACAAAAATTTCCGTATTTTGGCAGTTGTAATGAAGGGGAAGTAATATTATCAGATAAGGGAAAATTGGCTGTGTTGTATTGGAATCAGATCACGGTTCATTTTCCTTTTATCCAATTGGGCGAATATTGTTGTATGCCCAATCATATGCACGGAATTATTATAATCAATAAATCGGATGATGATAGCAAGACAAGGCAGTGCCTTGTCTCTACGGAAAAAATGGGAGAAAAACGGTTTCAAAATCAGGGAAAACAAACGGTGTCATCCATTGTTGGTTCGTATAAATCAATTGTTACAAAGCAATGTAGAATGATTGACGGTGATTTCAATTGGCAAGCGGGATTTTATGAACATATTATTCGTAACGAAGTTTCTTTGAGCAAAATATCTGACTACATCGTTAATAATCCTCTATATTGGAATGATGATGAGTATTTTTCGTAACACTGGATTCTATTTGATAGATATTCTGTAGAGACAAGGCATTGCCTTGTCTCTGCTGTTTTTCATGATGGTAAATAGAACATATAAGATTTTTTATGGAGACAAAGCAATGCCTTGCCTCTGTTTAGTGATCACAGATAATAAAAATCATTGACAGATGTTCGAAAGAATAGATATAATGGGGTATGAGGAAAATATGTATATTATTATTTGTGATATTACTTGGAAAAGAATTACATGCATCATATTTAAGAAATATTCCGTATGAGTATGCGCAACCTGATGGTAGTAAAATTCAACTGTATTGGAGCGGCGATGCATTTTTTTCATTTTATCATGATAAAAAAGGGCATGTCTTAGCGATACATCCCGAAACAGGCTTTGTTGTGTATGCTTTTCAAGATGACGGAGAGATCATCCCCACAGATTATCGATATGACACGTATAAATATAAAGATATAAATATTGAAAAATATAAACAAAAATTTCTTGAAAAATATTACTCATCAAAAAAAGAAACAGGAGCAGCGTATTTAGTTAATGATGAGGGATATTTAATAACATGTTATCATTTGATAAAAAATATGAAAAACATAACAGTAAAACGAAAAAATCGTATTTCATGGTGGAGTATGGATAATCGCTTTCCAATAGCAGACTTTCAAGATGAGTCGTTCGATGCGGCAATAGTTGCTGTCGATATTGATCATGATCTTGCGTTGCTAAAAATTATATCAGCAAAAATCCCATTAAAAAGAATTAACTTTAGATTTATCGATTTTAATAATAAGGAGCGCACGGGTTTTTTACTTTGCGGGTGGCAACCAAATTATTTAACTGTTGGAGAGTTGAATGTAAGCAAAAATTCGACAAATACTAATCCTCCTATTTTATTAAGTAGAAGCCGTCTTGCCTTTAATACACCTGTACATTCAGGGGGATTTCCGCTGTTAACTATTAGTGGTGAAATTTTGGGTATTAATACCACACGAAAAACTGGTAAAATTGATATAAATGATGGCTCTGGCTATATAATATCATTTCATGTTATTGATGAATTTTTGAAATCTAATAATGTTTCATTATATAGTAATAATGTGCCAATGTATAATGATTCCGGGATATATAGTGAAGCAGATATTAAAGATTGGATATTATTAACTGAAATGTTAATTAAACAAAGAGGACCAATTGAAAAAAACATGTGGAATAATTTTAGCGAAGATATGCAAAAAGAAATACTCAAAGAGTATAAAAAAAAGAATATTACTAAGAATATTAAAAAAGCACTTATTGATAACATGAATTTTCACATTAATGCTGCTAACTTTAATTCATATTTAAAAGATCTTGATGAGGGAAAGCTTAATCTTTATGTCTATAATTTGAGAAAAGAAACAAATCAACAGGCAAAAAGATATATTTTAGATATAGTATTTGAACAAATCATCGAATTTCGATATGGAGTCTTTTATGATAGTATATGTGATGATATTTTTGAACTTGAAATTAATTGATTAATACAATTCTAACGGTTTTTTCTTTGTCAGGGAGATCATACCCAATTTTCAAGTTTCAGGTTTGCAATTCGTTTGAATTCTTTAATATTATTTGATACCAGGGTACAATCACGTGCACGGGCTTGGGCGGCGATGAGCATGTCCATTGCACCGACAGGTTGTCCGCATTTCTCAAGATCTGCTCTGATTTTTCCATATTCAACTGCGTCTTTATCATCGAATTCAATTATCTGAAAAACGGATAGAAATTCCAAAAGGGCTATTTTGTTTTTTTCTTTGTGAAGACTTTTTTCTGCACCATATTCCAATTCTGCAATAGTTATTGTCGAAATAGCAATGTCATTACAATCGATTTTCATTAATTTTTCCAGGACTTGTTGAGGTTTTTGTTTGATGATATAAATACAAATATTTGTATCAAGCAAATACATTACAACTCTATTCTATCTTGCACAGGCAGGTCGTTTCGATCGTCGGAAAGAAAATCTTCTGAAAACGTGTCTAGACTTTTTAGAAACAATTCCCACGCTTTTTCATGCGGTATTAGAATCACCGCATCCCCGATTTTTTGAATGTAAACATTGTTGCCTTTAAATTGAAATTCTTTCGGTAAACGTACCGCCTGGCTACGGCCGTTTATAAATAATTTTGCAGTTTTCATAGTATCACCTCGAGTAAGTATATATCATGGTATATGCAATGTCAATGATGGAATGCTCATTCGCGTATTTTTCCTTGACTTTCCCCCCTCAATCACCCACAATACGGCAGGTGATAGACTATGAATACATTTTATCTTATAGGCAGCACGATCGCGAAGTCGTTGTCGCCTGCCATGCATAATGCCGCATTTGCAGCGTTATCGCTTCCTTATGCGTATACGTGTAAGGAGTTACCGGAGACGACAGATATTGCCGCAATTATTTCAAGTTTTACCGTCGAGCAGGTGCCGGGATTCAATATCACAATGCCCTTTAAAGAATCAGTCATTCCCTATATTCCGTTTGGAGACGACGCAGTGCGTGCGATAGGCTCTATCAATACCGCAGTATTCAACGGAAGCGGATATACCGGTTACAATACTGATTGGAGCGGATTTTTGGCATCATTGAAGAATGATTACTGCACTATACCGACCGACAAACACTGCGTTGTATTGGGAGCAGGAGGCGCTGCACGTGCGATCGTGTATGCATTGAAAACTGTCGGAGCAAAAGTAACGATTGCGAACAGAACTATTGGCAAAGCACAAATTGTCGCGCATGAGTTCGGCGTTGGAGCAACATCTCTTGACGAAGGACGTATATTTCATGATGCCGATCTTGTGATAAACTGTACACCCGCGGACTTGTCAAATATGGTCAAACCCGACGGCTGTTATTATGATTGTAATTATCTGCGCTCAGATACCGGTAAAAGCATGTTGGTATGGCAAGGTGCACATGCATTTGAATTGTGGACGGGACGATCTGCTCCGGTTGCACAAATGAAAGAGGTAGTATATGGAAATGTTCGTCAGCGGTGAATCTCACGGACCAAAATTGATCGGGACAATTGTTGGATTTCCTGCAAATTTCCCCATTGACGAAAATGTGATCGTGCATGAATTGCAACGCAGACGCTCAGGATACGGGCGTGGTGCACGCATGACAATTGAGAACGAGGCGTTTTCAATCGTTTCGGGAATTTATGCGGGACTTACGACCGGCGCACCGTTGTCTATAGAAATCCCCAATCGCGATTATGTGAATTGGGCGGATTCAATTCTCACACCTGTTACAATACCTCGTCCGGGGCATGCGGACATTGCAGGATTGTTAAAATATCGATATCCTCACTTTCGGCCTGTTATGGAACGGGCAAGTGCGCGTATTACTGCAGGATATGTCGCTGTGTCAGCTCTTTGTAAACATTTACTCGAGACACTTGGCGTAACCTTTTCATCTCGTCCTGCCCAGGTCGACGGTATTCTCAATACTGCCGTCACCGGATACGATGAGACCATTAAGACACACATCGATAAAGCTACACAGGAAGGGCGTTCTCTTGGGGGAGTGGTAACTATTCAGATCGCGGGAGTTCCGATCGGTTTAGGCAGTTTTATCGATTGGGAATCGCGTATTGACGGGAAACTTTCTGCGATGCTTATGAGTATTCCCTCAGTGAAGGGGATTGTATTCGGAAGTGCCGATGATCCCGAACGGTATACACAGGATGAACTTTTTGTTCAAGATGAACAGATATATCGAAAGACGAATTTTGCAGGCGGGATCGAGGGCGGTATGACCAACGGTGAAGCGATTGAAATGCGACTGTTTGTGAAGCCTATTCCTTCGTCTTCGACAACACAGCATAGTGTTGATATGGCAACAATGCATGAAGTTCCGTCACGTCACGAACGTTCAGATATTTGTGTGGTCGATACGATCGGTGTAATCGCCGAAAACTTGGCGGCATTTGTGGTGCTCAAGGCCTGTATGGAACGATTCGGGGCCGATGATTTTCGTATGCTTATGCAGCGTATTCGCGCAGGAGAGAATGTGTGATCACACTCAGTATTGCAACGAGAAATCACGCCGAAATGTGTGATATCACTGCACAAGTTCGTACAGTGATTCATGAGACAGGGATCAACAACGGAGCCGTTGTTGTGTATTCACCGCACACGACATGCGGTATCACTATAAATGAACATGCAGACCCCGATGTCGCGAGAGATATGCTGCATATACTTGACACGGTATTTCCGTGGAACGGATCATATCATCATCGCGAGGGTAATGCTGCGGCACATATGAAAACCGCAGCTGTGGGAACTTCCGTAACGGTTATTATTGAAAACGGCGATATACAATTGGGAACATGGCAAGGTATTTTTTTGTGTGAATTTGACGGACCGCGTTCACGGAATGTGTGGATACAGCCTGTCGGCGAAAGGAAGGACTGAGAGAATGCGAGTTATTTTATGGGTTCTGTTAATAGTAGCGGCGATAACTGGTTGTGCGAAAAAGATTGAAATTCCACCTGTTCCTGTCGCTGAAAAGAAAATACATGAGACAACAATTCACGGCATAACAATGACCGATCAGTATTTTTGGTTACGAGAAAAGGACAACCCGAAAGTTGTCGAGTATTTGAATGCCGAAAATACGTATACCGATGCAATTATGGCACATACCGAATCTCTCCAAAAAAAATTATATAAAGAAATGAAAGCACGTATCGCCGAGGATGATGAAAGCGTACCCGTTCGTGAGGGCGAATATTTTTATTATACTCGTTACGAAAAGGGTAAACAATATGCAGTACATTGTCGCAAAAAAGATCTTCCGGATGCGGTCGAAGAAATAATACTTGATGAAAATGTACTCGCTCAGGGTAAAGATTACTGTGATGTTCATATTGTACGTAAAAATCCCGATCACACACTTCTTGCATACACCGTTGATTATGACGGTTCAGAGAATTACCGTTTATTTATCAAAGATCTTAAAAGCGGAGCGATTTTTGACGATACACGCGACAATATTGGGAGTTTTGAGTGGGCAGGAACCGGGAATTATTATTTCTATACCGTGTACGACGAGGCGAAACGACCATCCAAACTTTTCAGGCATAAACTCGGTACCGATATGGCACATGATCCTGTCGTATATGAAGAAAAAGACGGTCGATTCTGGATGTGGATTGAGAAAACTAAAAGTCAGGATTATTTATTGATCGGTGCTGCAAGTAAAATGACAAGTGAAATTCGTTTTTTACGTGCCGATACTCCGGAGGGTGACTTTACCCTTATTGAACCACGCAAACAAGGTATTGAATATTATATCACGCATCACCGCGATTTTTTCTATATCATTACCAATGAAAATGCCCCGTCATATAAAGTGATGAAAACGTCGGTTGTTCAGCCGAAACGATCATCTTGGAAAGAGTTTATTGCCTATGATCCCGAAGTAACAATAAACAATGTTGAAACGTTTTCAGAGTATACGGTTGTAGAATCACGTAAAAACGCACTTATTCATTTTACGGTATATCCCGATACCGGCGAGGCCTATGATATCCCGTTTGAGGAACCCGTTTACAGTGTAACTTTATCGGGGAATAAGGACTATGGTCTTGAAACGGTACGATTTTCATATGTGTCTCTTGTAACACCCGATACCACGTTTGATTTTAATATGAATTCGAAGGAAAAAACACAACTGAAACAGCGCATGTGCATCGGTTATGATGCATCTCGTTACATATCCGAGCGTATCGATGCGATCGCCCCGGACGGGGAACGAATACCGATCTCTCTTGTCTATAAAAAAGGTACACTTCGTGACGGAACCGCTCCATTATACCTCACTTCATACGGTGCATACGGCAGTGCATCTGATGTGTATTTTTCATCGTCGCGAGTAAGCCTTCTTGAACGTGGTTTTGTATGTGCGATTGCACATATTCGCGGTGGCAATGATAAGGGTAAACAGTGGTATGATGACGGGAAAATGCTTAACAAAAAAAACACATTTACCGATTTTATTGCATGTACAGAATACTTGATCCGCGAGAAGTATACTTCAGCGGAGCGTGTGGTCATTGAGGGGGGAAGCGCAGGCGGTCTGCTTATGGGCGCGGTAGTAAATATGCGTCCTGACCTGTTTAAGGTTGTTATTGCTGATGTGCCATTTGTAGACGTCATTAATACTATGCTGGATGCAAGCCTTCCATTAACGGTTGGAGAATATGAAGAATGGGGTAATCCTCAAGAAAAGAAGTATTTTGAGTATATTCGCAGCTATTCGCCGTATGATAATGTTCGTGCACAAGCATATCCGTATATGTTGATAACGGCAGGATTCAATGACCCCCGCGTAGCCTATTGGGAGCCTGCAAAATGGACTCTCAAACTGCGTGAGAATTCGACATCGAAGAATCCGATTCTTTTAAAAACCAATATGGGATCCGGGCATATGGGTTCTACAGGGCGCTATGATTTTTTGAAGGACATCGCTTTTACCTATGCGTTTATGTTTGATGCGTTGGGGATCACAAAATAAATGAATGATTGATTCAATTATTGTAGAGACAGGTTTGACCCCCTGTCTCTTTTTTTTTAATCTCCTTGGGTCAAATTCCCCGAAGCCTGCTCCGGCTTAACTATTATAGATTTGTTGTTATAAGGGGTGTGGGGACGAAGTCCCCACTATATGAGAAATGAAGCACCTCCCAAAACGAAAAGGGAGGGGTTTGGGGTGGGCACACAAAGAGAGTGTTTTTGGGGAGATACACCCTAACGTGCTACAGGGTATCTCATTCTCCTTGGGTCATATTTCCCGAATCTTGCTGCGGAGTCGTTCATTTAATCAACGCTTAAAAATATTATTCTTTGTGTGTATACGTTGCGAATACAACGGAACCTGAAGAGTCTTTTTCACTATACACAATACTTCCTCTATTTTCTTTTGCGGCGTATAATGCGTTATCGACCTGTGCAATAAATTCATTCACGGTGGAACCGTCGAAGGCCCCTACACCAAAACTCGCCGATACGGTAAATGTTTCATCACCGAATGTAAACGGTTCATTCAGAAGGGTGATTCGGATTTTCTCGGCGGCAACAAGAGCTTTTTGCAGTGTCGTCTCCGGTAAAAGCACCACGAATTCTTCGCCGCCGTATCGTGCGACACAGTCATTTTCGCGCGTCACTGAACGCAGAATTGTCCCAATTCGCGAGAGGACTATATCACCCGTAAGATGCCCGAAGGTATCGTTAATTCGCTTGAAAAAATCGATATCTAAAATAATGAGTGATAACGTGGTGGAATAACGCCTGCTTCGAATTATTTCCTTTAAAAGTTCCTCCATGAAAAAACGTCGATTATAACAATTGGTCAGTACATCGGTGATAGCCAATCGATTCAGTTCTTCGTTGGCAAGACGTAATTCCGCTGTCTTACGTTTTACTTGAAACTTAAGGATCATTGAATGGATCAATAAACTGACGGCTAACAGCGTGACCAGTATCTGGGGAAGCCAACGGGGAATTTTGTTAACAATTTTTACTTCAACAAAATAATTATCAATAAACTGATAATAGAGAGAATTTTCATCTTTCTTCATCGCTGCAAGACGCTTATCGAGTTTTTCAATAATTAACGAATTCATCGCCGCATTTTTGGGAAATCCGTAATGAAGATTGACCGGCCTGAATATTATCGATGTTTTTTGTAGTGAGTATGCGCGAATGTTATATTCTCCGAATATTCTGTTAACGACGCCTGCATCTGCTTTTCCTTCCGCGATCATGGAAAATACTGTCTTATAATCAGCGACTTCGATAAAGGTACAATTAAGTTCTAACTGCGTTGCGATACTCATAAAACCGTCGGTTCCGGTATAGTACACATCACCTTTCATGACCGCAATCCGTTTGCCGCGAAGATCAAAAAGAGATTTAGGAGAAAATGAAAGGGAAGAGAATACACGCCCCCAATTGGTAAAAATAACTTCATTATTGTAGTCAAAAATCTTCGCTCGCTCATCAGTGTAGGCAATATCGGGAAGTATATCAATTTTTGCAGTTTGAAGCATCATCATCAAATCATCCCAATCTGCATAAATATACTCCAGCTTCCATCCTTCCTGATTGGCGACGGTTTCCAAAAGATCAACAAAAACGCCTCGAATCGTTCCGTTTTTGTCTTTGAACACGAGGGGTTCATTTTCAGCAATACCGACACGAAGAGTGAGACATGCGCCCATATGAGTAAGCAAAAATAATGCGATTAAAAATGATGTGATTTTGCTCATGCTGTGAGTATAGACCTCTCACGTAAAATTTCAAGTTTATTTTGTTTTTTTTGTTATTCATATATTGCATACGTCAAAAAACATGATACAATAGCGGAGCACTTTTTTAAAGGATTGACGATGAACGATATACCCGTTCCGCCATCAACTACAAACTTTTTCGTATCAATCTGTTGCTTTTATTTTTCTTTTGCATTATTATTCGGCTACAGAAATAGTACGTCAATAAGGAGGCTGTATGAGTGATTTTCGTGTGACCAAACATCCGGTTCTTAAAGTTGAAGAACGGAAGACCATTCGTTTTTTTTGGGAAGGTAAAGAGTACACGGCGCAGGAAGGCGAAGTGATCGCTGCGGCGTTATTTGCACATGGTATTCGGACGTTTTCATTTCATCATAAAGATGATTCGCCGCGCGGAATATTTTGTGCAAACGGACAATGCGGACAATGCACTGTTGTCGCAAACGGGCGTCCGGTCAAAGCATGTATGATAAAAGTGCGCGACGGTATGCGTATAGAACCATTGCGTGGACTGCCGGTATTGCCTGAAGCTGATTCTCTTGAGGGCGAGATTCGCGAGATCGAAGAAATAACTGCTGAAGTATTAATCATCGGGGGTGGTCCTGCGGGATTGTCCGCTGCGATTGAATTGGGAAAACTTGGTATCGAAACCCTTCTTATTGATGATAAACATAAACTTGGCGGTAAGCTTGTGCTTCAAACGCATAAATTTTTCGGTTCCGTCGAAGATTCTTATGCAGGGACACGCGGTTTTGAGATAGGGGAGCTGCTGGAAAAAGAATTGGGAAAATATCCATCCGTTAAAGTATGGCTTAACAGTGCGGTCATTTCTGTTTACAGCGACAAAAAAGTCGGGGTTCTGAAAGACAATGCACGGTATGTGTTGGTATCTCCGAAAGTGATGCTGAGTGCAACAGGTGCACGTGAAAAAAGTTTGCCGTTCCCGGGTAATTCATTGCCCGGTGCGTATGGTGCCGGAGCATTTCAAACATTGGTCAACCGTGATCTTATTCGTGCATCCGATAGATTATTTGTTGTTGGCGGCGGTAATGTCGGTTTGATAGGCGCGTATCATGCGTTGCAGGCCGGTACAAAAGTTGTCGGGATTATTGAAGCCATGAAAGAGGTCGGCGGTTATAAAGTTCATAAGGACAAGATCATACGTATGGGCGTACCGGTATATACGCAACACACGATCGTCAGTGCAAACGGGAAAGATAAAGTTGAGAGCGTTACCATAGCAAAGATCGATGAAAATTTTAAAATTATTTCCGGAACAGAGAAAACATTTGCATGTGATACGATCCTTATCGCCGTCGGTTTGGATCCGATCGATGAATTTCACAAGCAAGCGGTTGTATACGGCATGAATAGCTTTGTTGCCGGTGATGCCGAAGAGATCGCAGAGGCATCAGCTGCAATGTTCAGCGGAAAAATTTCAGGTATTGAGATAGCGCGTCATCTCGGCAAAGTATCAACCGAAATTCCTGCTGAATGGCATGAAAAAATGCGTATTTTAAAGAGTAAACCCGGAAAGACCGAGATCAAAAAAAAGCCGGGTATCCGTAAGGGGGTGTACCCGGTATTTCATTGTGTGCAGGAAATTCCGTGTAATCCGTGCACATCCGTATGTCCTCAACACGCAATATTTATCAGCAAAGAAAATATGTTGGAACTGCCTGTATATCAAGATGAAAAAGCATGTATCGGCTGTTTACAGTGTGTGGCAATTTGTCCGGGTTTATCATGTACGCTTGTGGATTACCGCAAAGATGAAGCCAATCCTATCGTCACTATTCCGTATGAATTTGGTCGTGAGGCGTTGAAAGAACATGACGTTGTGCAGATCGTTGATCGTGACGGTGAAAAACTCGGTGATTATTTAGTGACTGCAGTAAAGAAAGCTGCAAAAGTATCCGAGACCTATATGGTACAGGTTAAAATGCCTGCAGATAAAGCGGAAGAAGCTGCGGGTATCGTCGTTCAGGATCCTCGAGAGACAGTTGAAATGAATAATTATACTCGTGAAATACGTGATGATTCGATCGTATGTCGTTGTGAGCGAGTCACTGCTGCCGAGATTCGCAAATGGATCAAACTCGGGGTGCATGATCTCAATCAACTCAAAGAGATTACTCGTGCCGGCATGGGTGATTGCGGTGGTAAAACATGTCAAACAATGATCTTGCGAATTATGCGTGAAGAAGGGGTGCCTTTGTCCGATATTACACCAAACACATTGCGACCGATGTTTTTTGATACACCATTTAAAACATTTGCGGGTATAGAAAGCGGTGATGAAGAATGAAAAACTATGATGTCATAATAATCGGCGCAGGGAGTGTGGGAACGCCTCTTGCATACAATTTGGCCGGGGAACGCTTGCGTGTATTGGTTCTGGAAGCGCTTCCTTCACCGGGACAAGGCGAGAATAAACGCGCAATCGGCGGTATTCGTGCAACGCATTCGGATCGGGCTAAAATAAAAATATGTCAAAAGAGTATCGACATTTTCAGCCACTGGAAAGAAGAAACCGGCGATGAGATTGAATGGAAGGCCAATGGGTATTCTTTCCCTGCGTATACGGACGCTGCAGAAACTACATTTAAAAAACTTTTGGTTACTCAAAAAGAATTCGGATTGAATATTAATTGGCTGAGTGCACACGAATACCGCGCCCTTGTGCCTCACATTAATCCGGAAGGATTGCGCGGAGGTACTTTTTCTCCCAATGATGGTTCTGCTTCACCGCTATTGACTGTCAATTCATTTTACTTCAAAGCACGTGAACGCGGTGCCGAATTCCATTTTCGTGAAAAAGTAGAAGCCATTTCTGTTGTGAGCGGAAAAGTTACGGCGGTAAAAACCGATAAAGGCGAATACAGTGCTCCGTTGGTCGTCAACGCTGCCGGATCGTATGCGAAAGATATCGGAGCAATGGTAGGTGTCGATGTTCCGGTGAAGAGCGATTGCCACGAGGGTGGAATCAGTGCTCCCGTCGCACCATTCTTAGGACCGATGGTGGTCGATATGCGAGCTGAACCGGGATCGAAGAATTATTACTTCTATCAGCATGCAACAGGACAAATTGTTTTTTGCATCACACCTGATCCTCCGATTTGGGGAATCGATGACAAACATACCTCTGTGTTTTTACCACAAGTTGCGAAGCGTATGGTAAAACTTATGCCAATATTGCAAAATATAGAAATACGTCGTACATGGCGCGGTATGTATCCTATGACGCCTGACGGATTCCCGATTGTCGGGCGCGTAAAGAACGTTGATGGATTTTATAATCTGGCGGGCATGTGCGGTCAGGGTTTTATGCTGGGACCGGGAATGGGGTATTATGTAAGTAAAGATATCGTGGGAACGATTGAACCCGGTGATAAGGAAATTCTTGGAGACTTAACCTTATATCGTGAGTTCACGGGGCAGGAAGCATTTAAATAATTGTTTGTACACGTGAAGGGCGATCAAAAAATCGCCCTATTTTTCTTAAGGAACACGTACATTGTATCGTATTTTAAAAAAGTGACGTATACTTATACAATAAGGGAGGCAGAATGGAACGGACATGGATTTTTGGAGATGCCAAAATATTACAAGTGCTTCGAATTGCCATTATAGTTGCAACCTGTATTTCTGCGCTCGCCGGTGCTGTTATAGGTGTGGTGTTTCATGTTCCTCTCCTGCTTATCGCATCTCTTGTTTTTGCGGCAATTGATGTGTTTTTTATTTTGAAAATTGAATTTCTTTTTGGGATTACAATCATTGATGCAACTCTTCATATCAATAAACGTGTATATTTGTTGACTGATATACGGTCAATTTCCATCAATGCGAGTTCACTCATCGTTCGTACCTTAAAAGGGAAAACATTTTTTATGATCACTCCGTCTGCTACTCAATTGAAAAATAATATGGACGCGTTCGTGCAATTACGTAATATCCTATTGGAATCGTGTAATGCTGAAGTGACTATTTACTCCCTTACCGAGGGAGAATAAGTATTTATGACCTTTGAAGAGGCCATTGCATATCTCAACTCGTTTGTCAATTACGAGAAGAAAAAGAAAAATGTGTATGATACCGATCATTATAATCTTGAATCCTTTCGTACATTACTTGCGCGGTTTGACAATCCCCATTTAAAACTTCAAACGATTCATGTTACCGGGACAAAAGGCAAAGGATCAACCGTCGAATACATAAAAAATATTCTTGCAGCAAGCGGCTATTCAGTTGGTACATTTACATCTCCGCATGTTCATGATGTTCGCGAACGAATACGTATCAATAACGAATGGATCGATAAAGCCTGTTTTGCGGAAATAACAACGCGTATTAAGCCGATCACCGAGAATCGAGAGCATAAATATCGCACTTTTTTTGAATTGATGACACTCATCAGTTTTTTATATTTCATTGAGAAAAAAGTTGATTATGCCGTGTATGAAGTCGGTATGGGGGGGCGATTGGACAGTACTAATGTTGTCATTCCGCGCGTGGCTGTTATTACGACTATCGATCTTGATCATATGGATACGTTAGGTGGAACACTTCTGAAGATCGCGTCAGAAAAAGCAGGAATAATCAAAGAAAACACGCCACTTGTTATAGGCAAACAACTACCTCGTATTGCCGCTTTTTTAGACGCCATGGCGCTTAAGCATAATGCGCAGGCATTTCGTTACGGTGTTGATTTTTTTGCGGATGCGGATACGATTCAAGCGGATAGTGTCACCTTATCGCATATTACGTGTGAAATGCCGGGTGCACACCAACGGGTTAATGCGGCGACAGCGATAATGGCTATTTATGCCGCAGGTATTACCATTAATCAGGATCGCATACGATCACAGGTCGAAAAAACTCAACTTTCAGGAAGAATTGAACGATTGGTCATTGCAGGGAAAACAGTGATTATTGATGCCGGGCACACGTTACAATCGGTAAAAATGTTGTTTGAAACAATGCACGAGCTGTATCCCGGGAAGCGTTATTGGTCTGTCGTTACGTATTCTTCGGGTAAACGAATCAAAGAAATGCTCGCGTTGGAGTCTCGATACGGAATGACGACAATCCTCACGCAAAATGCGTCGTTTCGATCAGAATCATGCGAGTATATGAAACGATATTGTACACCATATAGGATCATTAATGATTTCAAGGAAGCCGTTTGCTTTGCACTTGATCACGCGGATCCCCAAGATGTTATCATTATTCATGGTACATTTCTCATGATGCCCCTTATCTATGAACACCTGGAAACGTATGGATCGTGTTAGAGAATTTTATCATTCTCTGGCCGAGACTGAATTAATCGAAGCATTGCGGGCGGACGATAAAAAAGCATTCAATGAACTGATTTTACGGTATGGTGTGTTTGTAATGGGGAGGGCGCGAAAGTTGTCGGGAAATGAAGAGAATGCAGCTGAGATATTCCAAAATGTTTTTTTAAATGTGCATAATAAAATTCATATGTTTGAGGGAAAATCAAGCTTGCGAACGTGGATCGCGGCGATTGTTTTTAACGAATGGCGTCAACAAAATCGTGTCAATGAGGTAGCGACCACTGAATACGGCGATGAAATCATGTCATATGATCCTATGAAAAAAGATGAAATGACCGAAATCCTCGAAGGAAAAGAAGTGTATGATCGTATCGCTTCTGCAATTGCCAAATTACCCGAGAATTATCGCACTGCATTAGTGAAATATGCGGTGGAAGGGCATTCCTACGGATTGATCGCGAAAGAACTATCGGTAACCGAGGGGCAGGTTAAAGTCTGGATTCATAGGGCACGCAAGAAACTCAAATGTATGCTTGAGGAGTATATGTGAGTCGTATGAGATTCTCAGGACCTGTCCGTGCCATGACGCAAATGATTATTCTTGCGTCAGTTTTGGGCGTATTTGCATTTTCGGTCATTATCGGATCCATAGTATTGTATTTACGCGACACTTCTTTTTCGCTTTTTATTCCCTTTACCGTTCTAGCGATTTATTATCCGATGACCTCATGGGCGAATAAAAAAATCAAATCGTTTCGATACATGCTTATTGTTGAGAATGAAAAATTGGAGAAAATATTTCAAAATCGTACTCATCAAACGATTTTTTTGGATAAAGAGTGTCACATTGTTGATTATAAAAAAGAAATACATATTTATCAAGGTGATGAAATGATGCGTCTCCATCGATCTGTCGATCGATTTGATGAATTGAACGATTATATACGTAAAAAGATTCTATATGAGGGCGATATACATTGATGAGCCTTGTAAAATAGAAAAAAAAGGGTATAATTGTACCGCGGAATGTTTTTTAAAGGAGGCAGAAATGAAATATTTGGTTGTTGTTATGTTTCTTGTTTTTTCATGGAGCTCAATATGGGCGATAGAAGGTATTGTGACATTTATTGATGGAAAAGCACAAGTGAATTATGCTCCGGTAAAATTACGTCAAAAAATAAAAGAGAAAGATTATATTACTACAAATAACGGTAAACTTGAAATCACGTTGTCGACAGGTACGATTGTTCGCGTTGGCGAAAACTCTGCTATTCACTTTGAAAAGCTCAATGAGAATCAGGGAAAACGCACAGTAAGTGTGAGGGTTGCACTTGGAAAGTTCTGGACGAAGGTAAAAAAACTTACCGGAAATGACGAATATAATGTAAGTTTTAGAACCGGAACAGCCGGAGTTCGAGGGACAGTGTACAGGATCGATCAAATGAAAGATAATTCGGCCGATCTTTTTGTATATGAAGGCAGTGTCGAAGTGAAAAGCAATCCTCCGCAAAAGAAAGAGCCTCCAAAAGACGGAGCGGTAGAAGAGATCGACGGACCTGAAGAAGTAAGCGGGCCTTCGGAAGTGAGTATGGAGGAATGGACGGAGATCGTAAAAGAATTAATGGTCATTCATATTTCAGCTGACGGAACTCCGACTGAACCGAAAGAATTTGATCCGAACGCGCAACAACAGACCGATGAATGGGTTAAATGGAATACCGAGCAGGATAAAAAACAATAATTACAAACGGAACACAAATTTTTATAACCCGGCTTCATGTCGGGTTTTTCATTATGAGAACGAAAAAATACGTATGTATGGAGCGCATATACATGCGCTATGTTTGAAATCATTCGCTCGCAAGCTTTGCGCAATGTACAACACTCTGTTTTGCCTACATTCAAAGCAGGGGATTGAGGAGGTCGTCAGCACTCTAAAATAAGTTAATCTAAATGGGTCAAATTCCCCGAAGCTTGCTTCGGCTTTGCTATTATAGTTTTGTTATTATAAGGGGTGTGGGGACGAAGTCCCCACTATATTAGAAAATAAGCCCCTCCCAAATTCAAAGGGAGGGGTTTGGGGTGGGCAAACAAATATAGTATTTTTTGGGGAGATACCCCGTAGCTTGCTGCGGGGTAGTTCATTTTTTTTCTTCACGATCTCATTCGGAAGTTTTGAGGGGAGGCACAATTTCCAAAATAATATTTTCTCAAACCTTTCAAATCATACAAGATGCTTGTTTCGACATGACCAACTCGGTACTACGTTGAAAAATGTACTCCAAGGATGTTAAATATCTGAAAGAGGTTGTTTTTCCTTGCGAAAATTGTCAACACATGGTATATTCAGATGAAGATAGTTGCATTTTAAGGAGGAATAGTATGAAAGTATTTATGTTATGTGTTGTTGTTGCAGCATTTTGGTTGACAGTGTTTGCGCAAGTGCCTCCGCATCCGGGGAAGCCGCGAGGAACCGAGTTGACTGGTGATAAAATATATACAGTTGTTCAAGGTGATACAATGTGGGATATTTGTGAGCGGGAGTTGAAATCACCCTGGTTGTGGCCGAAAGTATGGGAGAGGAATCCGCATATCTCCAATCCGAATTGGATATATCCTGAAGATAAAATTGATCTCAATATTGACCAACCTGTTAAAGACGCGTTTATCAAAGACACAAATAGAGATGGTGAGGTCAAACAATTCACATTCAAAGATACTTCTGACGATGAATATGATACAGTGAGTCCAGCGACTAAAAAACAACCAAGTTCTTATAAATCTACACCTGTCGAATTTGTTCCACCGAAATCAGTTGCCGAAGAAGAAAGTCAGAAAAATCAATATCAAAGCGAAATGAGTCCGTTTATCATTGAGTCGGGCAATAAAGAATTCGGAAAAATGATTCGTATAGAAAATGACGGCAATAGCGCAATGATGAAAGGAATCGTTTTTATTAATAAAGGAGAAAAGAACGGCGTGCGTGAAGGAGATGAGTTTTTAACGTATACTCTCTCAGAAAACAAGGTCGAACATCCGATCAGTTACAATAATATAGGAACGATGGTTACTCCAAGCGGAAAATTGAAAGTTATTATTACCTATAAAGATACCAGTAAGTGTGAGGTTATTTCATTGATTAATGCAATGCCGATCGGCTCAAGCATTGTGTATGAATATCCTAAAATAGTTTTAAATGAAAAAAATATTAAAGCCAATTACGAGGGATACATCGTGTATATGGCAGAAGGTACGAACAATGCCGGCATTCATGCTATTGTTTTTATTGATAGAGGTTTGAAGCAAAGTGTACGCGCAGGAATGTATTTTGATGTTATGACAGAAAAAAAATATTCAAAAGGTATGGATGGTACCATACGTGATATTCCCTCACAACTTAAGGGGCGAATCAAAGTCATAAGTGCGCGTGAAAACACAGCGACGTGTATTGTGATCGGTGTGAATAATAATGAAACGATTTCAATAGGCGACCGTATTGTCGTGCAATAATGAATGAACGTTTTTTCTACCTTGCGCTGAAATATCAAACGGCTTTCAGCGCAAGAGCTGTCGTTAAGCTTATATCGCGTTTTAAATCCGCAAAAAATCTTTGGAATGTTTCAGAAAAAGATTTGACTGATATAGAAGGCTTGGATATCGTACGGATCAGAAAATTTCTTACGGAACGAGATGCCTGTGATATTGATGAGAAATTACGTTTTTTGCACGAGCACGAAATCGGATTTACATCATTGATCGATAATAATTATCCCTTGCTTTTAAAGGAAATATTTGACCCTCCTCTTGTCTTATTTACACGTGGGCAACCCTTATCTAACCGTCAATATACTCTTGGGATAGTTGGTACTCGACGTGCGACTGTATATGGGAAACGTGCGACTGAAATGATTGTGCAAGGAATGGCTACGATACAAGGTGTGATTGTAAGCGGGATGGCGAAAGGGATTGACAGTGTTGCGCATACAGCCGCGCTTCATCACGGATTGTATACGATAGCAGTTCTTGGTACGGGGGTTGATATCATATATCCTTATGAAAACAAACATTTATATGAAAGGATATGTAACAACGGTACGGTTGTGAGTGATTTGTTGCCCGGAGCAAGGCCTGAACGTTTTACATTCCCGTTGCGGAACAGGATTATCAGCGGATTATCACGCGGGATTGTGGTTGTTGAAGCATCCATGAAGAGCGGCGCACTCATTACTGCTAAATACGCACTTGAACATAATCGAGATATATTTTCAGTGCCGGGAAGTATTTTTTCGGATGCGTCAACCGGAGTACATTATTTAATTAAAGAGGGGGCGATCCTTCTTGAAAAGCCGGATGATATTTTAAAACAGTGGAATATTACCTCAATCGGGAGTGCAATTGAGAAAATAGTGATAAATGATTTGACTTCTGATGAAAAAACCATTATAGATGTCCTTGCGGGATCGCAGGGAACTGCAATGACCATAGATGATATCTATGGGAGGGTTGCGTCAAAAATGCCATTAAGCGGTGTTATGTCAACGTTAATGCTGTTGTCACTAAAAAAAGTGATAGATGAGGTACAGGGGAAACAGTATATGCTTATAAAAGAGGTCGTATCGTGAGTGATAACCAAAAGGTTATATTGAAAATTATTGCATTATTAGAACGATATGCGGGCTCACCCGATAAAACTGAACGTATTGTCGAATTGTTGGTGCGAGAAGGATTCGATGAAATGGCCATTGCTGAGATCGTGTCATTTTTTTCACAAGCGCCAAGCGTTCGTGAAGAAACAATTTTTGAAACAGATATGCCGTATGAGTTACGCGGTGTGCGCATGTTCACACTTTATGAATGTGCTGCAATGACCGAATCTGCACGGGAACATTTGATTCGCTATCAGTACCTCGGTTTGATCAACGGAAAAGAGACCGAGGAAATAATCAATCTCGCGCTGAAAAACGACACACTGGTCGATGAAGAAACAATGATGCGTATCATCGCTATGGTTTCCGGTACGGATATTGATGTCAGTCACCAAACACCGTATTTTTAAATTACATCATATGCACGATGTTTTTATTGTACACCTTTTCCTTTAAAAAATTCTGAATATTTTTTATCTGTTCCATTGATATGATTGACTAACCAATCACGTAAAAAAGTAGCAATATCCAATGACAATGTCGCTTTTCCTTGAGAATATAATTTTTTGAAGTCTGTCACTTTTAACACAAACGCCTTATGTTCACCGACATGAGCATCGAATGCAGTATAGGCATGTTGTTTCATAAGTTTTTCTTCTGCTTTGAAGTGATAATCGGTATAACTGATCAATTCATCAAGGATCAATTCGGTTATTTGCTTTGCTTTTCCCGCTTTCATTGCATCATGTAAATCATTGATAAGTGTGACCAGTTTCTGATGTTGCAGATCAAACTCTTTCACATGAACTGCGTATTTATCAGACCATGTAATAAGTGACATAGTAGTCCCCTTTCGTTTTTATATCATTAGCCAGTATAACAGACGAGAAAAATAAATCAACAAAAATTAATGAAGGGCATATTTTCTTGTTTCTTGAACATGCAATAGGGCTCATTTTGCGGTTGTTTCCGAAAAAACTTTTGCTATACTGTTACTGAAACAAAAGGGGGAATTATGAAAAATTTACTGGGAATAGTTTTAATGATCTTTGTTATCGGCTTTACGGGTTCATGCTCCTTTCACACACCTAAACAGGATTCATATACCCTTGTCGTGCTTCATACCAATGACCACCATGGTCATCCGGTCGGATTTGATAAATATCCCGTAAAGCAAATCGGCGGTATGCCTGCACGTGCGACACTTATTACGCGAATTCGCAGTGAATTTCCGAATGTGCTTTTATTAGATGCAGGCGATATGAATACCGGTCGTCCCGAGTCGGTATTTTTTAACGCAGAACCGGATATTGTAAGTATGAATTATATGAAATATGACGCGATGGTATTGGGAAATCATGAGTTTGATGCAGGCCTGGACGTATTAAAAAAACAAATCAAACAGGCGGAGTTTCCTTTTATATCCGCAAACATTCAGAAAAAAGGTGGAGAAGAATTTGTAAAGCCATATATATTGAAACAATTTAAAGGGTTTACAGTCGCCATTTTCGGATTAACGACGTCAACGGTGCGTTCGGTGGGAAATCCTGAAATGTTCACCGAACTTGAGGTACATAATGAGATTCATATCGCACAAAAACTTGTGCCTGAATTGCGACAAAAAGCTGATATTATTATCGCACTTACGCATATGGGCACAGATCCTGATGACGATAAAAATGAGTATGGTGCTCGTCGCCTTGCCGCACAAGTTCCCGGTATAGATCTTATTGTAGACGGACATTCACATACCATACTTCATTCACCTCTGCAGATTGGGACTACGCGAATTGTACAGGCGGGAGATTGGGGTATATTTTTGGGAATGGTCACCATCACCCTTGAAAAAGGGCAGATCACGTCTGTGAACGGAAAGTTAGTACCGATCAACGATAAAAGAATCGAGAAAACTGACGACGGAAAAGAAAAAGTAGTATTTGTCGGAGAAGAAATCCCTGAAGATACCGCCTTGTCTGCATTATTGAAACCATTTAACGATAAAGTTGATGCGGTTCTCGGAGAGAAAATCGGTAACGCTCCTGTTGCACTATTGCAGGAGAAAATTCGTCAGGAAGAAGCACCCTTGGGAAATCTTGTTGCAGATGCAATGCAATGGTATACATCAATAATGACCATTGACGGGGCGGTTGATTTTTCAATTCAAAACGGCGGCGGTGTGCGCTCTACAATGCCAAAAGGTGATATCACAAAAAGGATCATCTATGAGATTCTTCCTTTTGATAATTCTGTCGTGGTGTGTGTGTTAAAAGGAAGTCAAGTAAGGGAATTATTTGCATTTTTGGCGACCGTTCCTCCAAATTCCGGTGCATTTCCTCAGGTTTCACGGGAAGTATCGTTCACGCTTAATTATGCTCTCGGAAAATGTGAAAATGTTCTTATTAACGGACAACCGATTGATGATAATAAAATGTATCGTATCGCGACAAACTCATATATGGCTAACGGCGGTGATAAGTACAGAGTATTTAAAGAGTCGCTACGTATTGACGATACGTCAAAGTTTCAACGTGATGTCGTGATCGAATATATCAAAAAAGAGTTGAAGGGAAACATTGTACCACTCAACCCCGGGCGTATTAAGATAGTACCCGCGGTGAAAACATCATGTGTGATGAAAAATAAAGCAGCATAAAATTGTAAAGCTCGCTTGACAAATATAATTTTGTCGGTATACTCATGTAAAGCAAGCTTTACTTATGGTTGTAATAAGCTGCACAAGTAGTGAATGGAGGTACTATGTTGCTGGAATTAAAAGGTGTCAACAAATTTTACGGTGATTTTCATGCCGTGAAGGATGTCAGCATGTCGCTTGAAGAAGGCGGCGTCTATGGAATTCTTGGGCGTAACGGTGCGGGTAAAACATCCACTATTCGTATGATCATGGATGTGTATACACCTGAAAAAGGGGAAATAATCCGTCATTACACGCAAAATGAGGTCTCCTATTTGCCTGAAGAGCGCGGGATTTATCCGAAAATGTCACTGAAGGATACGTTGTATTTTTTCGGTGAAATTAAAGGCATGAAACGTAAAGAAATTGATGCACGTAAGGATTATTGGCTTGAAAAGTTTGAATTGAAAGATTGGTATACTAAAAAGATTGAGAATCTTTCAAAAGGTATGCAGCAAAAGGTGCAGTTCATTACCGCGGTAATAAACGAACCCCGCTTACTTATTTTGGACGAACCGTTTTCCGGCATGGATGCGGTCAATTCTCAGCTTATGAAAGATTCGATGGTTGAATTACGTAAAAAAGGAACGACGGTTCTTTTTTCGACACACATTATTGAACATGCTGAAAACCTTTGCAGTTCGATAATGATCATCAACAAAGGCGAGAAAGTTGTCGACGGCTCGTTAAATACCGTCAAAGAAAAATACGGTAAAAGAACGGTTTTTGTACGTTACGAAGGAAACGGCGCGGTTTTGAATAATGATATGGTTGAAACGATTGATGATTATGGTCAATATGCGGAGGTCACATTGAAAAATCCGGAGACATATCAGGAATATCTCAAGAAAATAATTGAATTGGTGAAAATAGTTGAGTTTCGTCTTGATACTCCCAGTTTGAAGTCAATATTCCTGCATATTGCCGGAGGTGAGAATAATGAGCAATAAATGGTTGATAATACTGAAAAAAGAGTTTTTAGAGACAGTTCGGACAAAAGCTTTTGTTATCGGTACTATCCTTACGCCGCTTATCATGGGGTTGGTATTTGTTTTACCGGTATTTTTGATGAAAAAAAATGCAGAAATTGTGCGTGATTACCATATTAAGGATGACAGCGGATTTGTTGCAGCATCGTTGCAAGAGCAACTTCCTCAAGTTATTCGATTGAAAACCTGGGAAGGTACGAAAGAAGAGGGGACTGCAGCAATTAAAAGTAAAGAGATAGAGACATTTATTTATATTCCTGCAAATGTGTATGAAACGTATTCATTTGACTTTCAGGCACAAACTATTTCAGACAGACAGTCGATAGCGCTTGTTGAGAATGCGATTTCAACAATAATTCGCAGTAAAAAACTGATCGAGAAGAATATAAAAAAAGAAGATGTAGATATTATACTCAAAAAAGCTCGGGCACAAACATTTTCAGTTTCCAAAGAAGGGAAAAAGGCAAAAGATGCCGATACAGCCACTAACATAGCCTTTATACTGGTGTTTTTGATGTATATGAGTGTGTTGAGTTATGCGCCAAGAATGGTTCAATCGACAGTAGAAGATAAAAACAACCGCGTAGTCGAAGTTGTGGTTTCACACGTAAAGGCATCAGACATTATGGCAGGCAAGATTGTGGGAAATGCGTTTGTGGGAGTTTTTCAATACTTAATTTGGGGCGGATTGGCAGCCTCAATTATCAGTTTTGTAGGAAAAGATTATTTTGTCGCTTTATTTAGTCAGATAAATCCGATAATATTTGCCTACTTTGTGTTGTATTTCGTGTTGGGTTATCTCATATATGCAATAGCATTCGCAGCGATCGGTGCGATGTTTTCCGATATGCGCGATGCCGGCAATATGATGACCCCATTTATCATGCTTGCAGTATTGCCGATGATTTTGTTTGCACCGATTTCACAAGCTCCGCAATCCACGCTTGCACTATGGGCATCGGAATTTCCGTTTTTTTCTTCATTGATGCTTATGCGTATCGGTATTTCGGAAGTGCCGACGTGGCAGATCGTGTTGTCAATTGTGCTACAGCTTCTTGCGATTGCAGTAGAATTATGGCTTGCAACGAAAATTTACCGCATCGGCATACTTAGCTATGGTAAAAAACCGACCATGAAAGAGCTAATTGGATGGATCAAATCCAAATGAGCGAATGAATGTTTATGAAACCGAAGGGATGCGTATGCATCCCTTTTTTTTAATCTCAATGGGTTTGATTCTTTGAAGCTTGCTTTGGCCTTAGATAGTAAAAGGGGGAAAGACGAAGTCCCCATTATTAAATGCATGAAGCCCCTTCCGAATTCAACGGAAGGGGTTTGGGGATGGCACAGCTTCAAAACTCCTGCCTTACTTTTTGTCTTGCCACAAAAAGTAACAAAAAGGTCAAGGC